>NZ_JBIBKD010000002.1:113658-1045962 GCF_042959065.1 Streptomyces sp. NPDC007929
CCCCGGGCTGCCTGGCTTCGCCCTGCGGTGCCCCGGCCTGGGCCTCGGGTCGCTCGGGCCCCTGCCCCCGGGTCGCCCTGGCCTCGGCTCCCGGGGCGCCTTGGCCTCCGCCCGCTGCCCGCTCTGGTCTCGGCCCCGGGCTGCCTGGCTTCGCCCTGCGGTGCCCCGGCCTGGGCCTCGGGTCGCTCGGGCCCCTGCCCCCGGGTCGCCCTGGCCTCGGCTCCCGGGACGCCTTGGCCTCCGCCCGCTGCCCGCTCTGGTCCCGGCCCCGGGCTGCCTGGCTTCGCCCTGCGATGCCCGGCCTGGGCCCCGGGCCGCTCAGGCCCCGGCCTCCGGGTCGCCCCGGCCCCGGCCCCGGCCCCCGGGTCGCCCTGGCCTCCGTCCCCCGACGCCCTGGTCCCACCCCCCACCGCCCTGGTCCCGGCCGGTTTCTCCTTCCGCGTTAGATTGATCCCGTGTTCTCTCGCCTCACGCGCCCCCAGGCCATCGCCGTCTGCGCCCTGCCCGTCGTGGCCCTGCTCGCGACGGCGGTGCTGGCGCCGTTGCCGTTCTCGGTGGCGCAGCCGGGGCTGACGGCGAACGTGCTCGGCGAGAACAAGGGCACGCAGGTGATCACCATCTCCGGTGCGCCGGTCCGGGACACCCGGGGGCAACTGCGGATGACCACCATCGAGGCGACCTCCCCGGACACCCGGGTCACGCTGCCCGACGTCATCGACAGCTGGTTCCGCACCGACCAGGCGGTCATGCCGCGCGACTCCGTCTACCCGAGCGGGGGCGACGTCAAGGAGATCGAGCGGCACAACGAGGAGCAGATGAAGGAGTCCCAGGACGCGGCGACGCAGGCCGCGCTGGGGTACCTCGGGCTCGACGACAAGGACATCGAGGTCAGTCTGAAGCTCGCGGACGTGGGCGGGCCCAGTGCGGGGCTGCTGTTCTCCCTCGGGATCGTCGACAAGCTCGACGGCGACGGCACCGGCGGGGATCTCACCGGCGGCAGGGTCATCGCCGGTACCGGCACGATCGACGCGGCCGGACGGGTCGGTGCGGTGGGGGGCGTCGCCCTCAAGACCCAGGCCGCCAAGCGCGACGGGGCGACGGTGTTCCTGGTTCCCAAGGCGGAGTGCGGGGACGCCCGCGCCGAGCTGCCGAAGGGCCTGCGGCTGATTCCGGTGACGACGCTGAAGAGCACGGTGAGTTCACTGGTGGCCCTGGAGACGGGGAAGGGCTCCGTCCCCAGCTGCTAGTGCGCGGGGACCGGGTGCCCGGGCCGGGTGGCGAGCTTCAGGCCCACTTCTATGAGGGTCCAGCCCACCCGCGTACGGAGACCGGGGCGCAGTGCGGGACGAGGGTCGGTCTCGGCACGGAGTTCGGCGGCGCGGGCATGGTGCAGGGCGAGGTGGATGTCCGGGTGCATGGGTGATGGCCTTTCACAGGGTCATCTGGCTGGGGAAGACGTGCGTGTGGACGCGTACGGTCTCGGCGCCCGGGGTGTCCTCGGGCAGGGGGCGGTAGCTCTGGATGAGTTCGTGCATCTTTTCGACCAGCTCACGGGCGAGTTCGGG
Source organism: Streptomyces sp. NPDC007929 (assembly GCF_042959065.1). Lineage (NCBI taxonomy): Bacteria > Bacillati > Actinomycetota > Actinomycetes > Kitasatosporales > Streptomycetaceae > Streptomyces > Streptomyces sp. NPDC007929. The sequence continues at coordinate 115,224 of NZ_JBIBKD010000002.1, forward strand.
AGTGAGCCGCAGCGCGAAGTCGCTGAGGTCCGTGGCGCCGTCCCAGTCCTCGCCCCAGTCGCCGGTGGTGCCGAGCCAGGTCGCGAGCTCCCGAGTGTGCACGTTGGCCATCTCGTACCGGAGCAGGGCCACGGCTCCCCGCACGGTCGGATCCGGGTCCTTGATCAGGGTCTCGTCGATCCGGATGCCCTGGTCCACAGCCTTCCACCAGCGCTCCCGGCCCTTGCCGCGTTCCGGGTCGTCGGCGACGAAGCCGTGCGCCGCGAGTTGCCGTAGGTGGTAGCTGGTCGCGCCGCTGGACTCGCCCAGCTTCTCGGCCAGTTGGGAGGCGGTGGCCGGTCCGCCGTGTCGCAGTGCGACCAGCAGCTGCATCCTCAGGGGGTGGGCCAGGCCACGCAGGGAGCGGGCATCGAGCAGACGGGGAGCCGGTTCGTCGGGCATGCATGCAAAGGTATCCTTGCAAAGCCTCCTTTGCAACTGTTCCTTTGTAAGTCAGTCCTTGACGAACCCCTCCTCCACCAGCCAGTCCAGCGCCACCTGGTGGGGATCCTCCCCGTCCACGTCCACCTTCGCGTTCAGCGTCTGCGCCACGGAGTTGTTCAGCTTCGCCGTCACCGGGTTCAGGACCTCCGCGATCGCCGGCCACTCCTTCAGGGTCTTCGCGTTGATCATCGGCGCGGCGTTGTAGTTGGGGAAGAACTTCTTGTCGTCGTCCATCACCACCAGGTTCATGGACTTGATCCGCCCGTCGGTGGTGAACACCTCCCCGTACGTGCAGTTCCCCTTCGCGGTCTGCGTGTAGATGATCCCGGTGTCCATCTGCGTGATGTTCCCCGCCGGCACGTTCATGCCGTAGGCCTTCTGCATGCCCGGCAGCCCGTCCGCCCGGTTGGCGAACTCGACCTCCACGCACAGCTTCACGGCCCCCGGGTCGGACTTCGCCAGCTTCGCCACGTCCGACATGGTCTTCGTGCCGTACTTCTTCGCGTTCTGCTGGTTCATCGCCAGCGCGTACGTGTTGTCGAGTTTCGACGGCGGCAGCCAGACCAGCCCGTTGCCGGTGTCCTCCTTCCTCACCGCCTCCCACTGCTCCTGCGGGTCGGTGATCGGCTTGCTGTGCCCGAGGTACGTGATCCAGGCCGTGCCCGTGTACTCGTACCCGGCGTCCGCGTCGCCCTTGCGGACCGCCTCGCGGCTGCCGATGGAGCCCTGGATGCCGGTACGGTCGATGACGTCCGCCCCGGCCGCCTCGAACGCGATGCCCATGATCGAGCCGAGGATCAGCTGCTCGGTGAACGACTTCGACGTCACCGTCAGCTGTGCGCCCTTCAGCGGCTCACCCCGGCCGATCGACCCCGGCTCCACGTCGTCGGTCAGCGGGGAGCCGCTGGTCAGCCCGCAGCCGGCCGCCGCGAGGAGCAGAGCCGCCACCGGCAGGCACGTACGCCGCCTCATGGCTGCAACCCCCGTGGCCGCAGCAGCAGTTCGGCGAGCGAGGCCAGCCAGTCCACCAGCAGCGCCAGCACCACCGTGAGGATCGACCCCAGCACCAGCACCGGCATCCGCTGGTTGGTGATGCCGGTCGTGATCAGCACGCCGAGACCGCCGCCCCCGCCGAAGACCGCCAGGGTCGCCGTACCGACGTTGAGGACGAGGGCCGTGCGCACGCCCGCCAGGATCAGCGGGACCGCCAGCGGGAGTTCGACCCGGGTCAGCACCCCCGTCGGGGACATGCCGATGCCGCGGGCGGCCTCCAGCAGGGTCGGGTCGTTGGCCTTCAGGCCCGTGATCGTGTTGGAGAGCACCGGCAGGATGGCGTAGATGATGATGCCGATCAGGGCGGCCCGGCGACCGATGCCCAGCCAGATCACCAGCAGGGCGAGCAGGCCGATCGCCGGCGTCGCCTGGCCCATGTTGGCGAACGCCATCGCCACCGGCGTGGCCCGGCTCATCACTCCGCGGGTTAGCAGGATGCCCAGCGGGATCGCGATGATCAGCACGAAGAACGTGGAGATCACGGTCAGCTGGATGTGCTGCCAGAGCGCCTTGGTGACCTGGCCGCCCGACAGGGCGTTGCGGGTCAGCGCGTCCAGGTCGGCCTGCTGGAACCAGAGCCAGGTGGCGAGCAGCACGGCGATCAGGGCCACCGGCAGGAACGTCAGCTTCTGCCAGGTGAGGCGCGACGGCCGGCGCTCGGGCCGGGGCGCCCCGGCCTCCTCCTCGCGCTCGGACGTCTCCTCGACCTCCGTGGCGCTCACAGCTGCCCTCCCGGGCCGCTCACGCCCGCCGGGCCACCGGCCCCCTCCTGCTCCGCGTGCGTCTGCGCGGCCCGCAGCGACTCCAGTTCGTGCTGGTGCTCCATCGCGTCGAGCCGGTCCGCCTCCAGCATCTCGTGCACGGAGTTGATGAGGGTCTCCATGTCGACGACGCCCGTGTACTCCCCGCGCCGTCCGGTCACCGCCACCCGCCCCGCGTTGTCGGTGAGCACCGCCTCCAGCGCGTCCCGCAGCGTCGCGTCCCGGGTGACGGTGTCGCTCACCAGGGTCCCGGCGCGGGCCAGCGAGCCCCGGGCCCGCATCAGATCGCCGCGCCGCAGCCACTTGTAGGGGCGGCGGCGCCGGTCGAGCAGCAGGATCTCGTTGCTGCCGCTGGTGCGCAGCAGGTTGAAGATCTGCTGCAGCGGGTCGTCGACCGTGACCGTCGGATAGTCGGTGATCTCCACGTCCCGTACGCGCGTCAGATTCAGCCGCTTCAGCGCCGCGCCCGCGCCGACGAAACCGGACACGAAGTCGTCCGCCGGGTTGGTCAGGATCGCCTCCGGGGTGTCGAACTGCGCGATGTGGGACCGCTCGCGCAGCACGGCGATCCGGTCGCCGATCTTGATCGCCTCGTCGAAGTCGTGGGTGACGAAGACGATCGTCTTGTGCAGCTCGTGCTGGAGGCGGATCAGCTCGTCCTGGAGGTGGTCCCGGGTGATCGGGTCCACCGCCCCGAACGGCTCGTCCATCAGCAGCACCGGCGGATCGGCGGCCAGGGCCCGGGCCACGCCCACGCGCTGCTGCTGCCCGCCGGAGAGCTGGCGCGGATAGCGGCCGCGGAACTCCGCGGCGTCGAGACCGACCAGGTCGAGGAGTTCCTCGGTACGCTCCCGGATCCGCGGCTTGGACCAGCCGATCATCTTGGGGACGATCCCGATGTTCTGCGCGACCGTCATGTGCGGGAAGAGCCCGGCGGACTGGATCGCGTAGCCGACCTTGCGGCGCAGCTTCACCGGGTCCATGTCGGTGACGTCCTCGCCGCCGATGCGGATACGGCCGCCGGTCGGCTCGATCAGCCGGTTGATCATCTTGAGCGTGGTCGACTTGCCGCAGCCGGAGGGGCCGACGAAGACGACGACCTCGCCCGCCTTGATCTCCATGCTCACGTTGTCCACGGCCGGCTGCGCACTGCCCGGGTAGCGCTTGGTCAGGCTCTCCAGCTCGATGGAGGCGCCGTGGTCACCGGTCTCAGGCACGGATCCCCCTGGGGATGGTCAGCCGTCCGATCAGGACGTACGCGGCGTCGAACAGCAGGGCCAGGACGATGATGCCGAGCGTGCCCGCGAGGACCTGGTTGAGCGCGTTGGCGCTGCCCAGCGAGGCGAGGCCGCGGAAGATGACGTTGCCGAGGCCGGGGCCCGAGGCGTAGGCCGCGATGGCCGCGATGCCCATCAGCATCTGGGTGGAGACCCGGATCCCGGTGAGGATCGGCGGCCAGGCCAGCGGCAGCTCGACCCGCAGCAGCCGGGCCGGGCGGGACATCCCGATGCCCGTGGCCGCGTCCACCAGCGTCGGGTCGACCCCGCGCAGCCCGACGATCGCGTTGCGCACCACCGGCAGCAGCCCGTACAGCGTCAGCGCGACCACCGTGGGCGGCACGCCGAGGCCCACGATCGGGATGAGCAGACCGATCAGGGCGAGCGCCGGCACGGTCAGGATCGTGGCGGTGGTGGTGGTCGCGAGGTTCGCGGCCCACTCGCTGCGGTAGCTGGCGACGGCGATCAGCACGCCCAGCACGGTCGCCACCACCATGCACTGGAAGACGGCGCTCGCATGCTGGTAGGCGTCCGTGAGCAGTTGCTGGTGCCGGTTGACCAGGTACTCCCAGAAGTTCACACGCGCTCACCCCTACCCGTCAGGTCTCCTCCGCGGCCTGCTCCACGAGCGGGATGATCCGCAGCGGAACGGGGTTCTCCATGACGATCGCCGTCGAGGCCCGGACGATGCCATCAAAACCGACGACCCGGTCGATCACACGCTGGAGATCGGCGTTGGAGCGGGCCACGAGCCGGCACATCATGTCGCCGGTGCCGGTGGTGGTGTGCAGCTCCAGCACCTCCGGCACGCTCGCCAAGTGGGCCCGTACGTCGGGTCCTTGGCCCTGCCGGATCTGCAGCGTGGCGAACGCCGTGACGGGGTAGCCGAGGGCGGCCGGATCGACCTCGGGGCCGAATCCGCGGATGACTCCGTTCGACTGAAGCCGGTCCAGCCGCGCCTGCGCGGTGCCCCGGGCCACGCCCAGCCGCCGGGACATCTCCAGCACCCCGATCCGCGGCTCGCGGGCGAGCAGCAGGATGATCCGGCCGTCCAGATGATCGATCGCCACAGCAGCCTCCCGGCATGGTCATCCTGTACAGAAAGGCCGTCCGCTCGGCCGTCTTGCTGAACAGATTGCCCACTCAGAACGCAAACTATTGCGCACCTTGCCGGGCGGGGAGACCCTGCGGCTATGACGCAGACCACACACCACACTCCCGACACCGCCCGGCAGGCCGACCCCTTCCCGGTCAAGGGAATGGACGCGGTCGTCTTCGCCGTGGGCAACGCCAAGCAGGCGGCGCACTACTACTCCACCGCCTTCGGCATGAAGCTGGTCGCGTACTCCGGACCGGAGAACGGCAGCCGCGAGACCGCCGCGTACGTCCTGGAGAACGGCTCCGCCCGGTTCGTCCTCACCTCGGTCATCAAGCCCAGCACCGAGTGGGGCCACTTCCTCGCGAAGCACGTCGCCGAGCACGGCGACGGTGTCGTCGACCTCGCCATCGAGGTCCCGGACGCGCGCGCCGCCTACGCCTACGCCCTGGAGCACGGTGCCCGCTCGGTCGCCGAGCCGTACGAGCGCAAGGACGAGCACGGCACCGTCGTCCTGGCCGCCATCGCCACCTACGGCGAGACCCGCCACACCCTGGTGGAGCGCTCCGGCTACGACGGCCCGTACCTGCCCGGCTTCGTCGCCGCCAAGCCGATGGTCGAACCGCCCGCGCAGCGCACCTTCCAGGCGATCGACCACTGCGTCGGCAACGTCGAGCTCGGCAAGATGAACGAGTGGGTCGGCTTCTACAACAAGGTCATGGGCTTCACGAACATGAAGGAGTTCGTGGGCGACGACATCGCCACCGAGTACAGCGCGCTGATGTCCAAGGTCGTCGCCGACGGCACGCTCAAGGTCAAGTTCCCGATCAACGAGCCGGCCATCGCCAAGAAGAAGTCCCAGATCGACGAGTACCTGGAGTTCTACGGCGGCGCGGGCGTGCAGCACATCGCCCTGAACACGGGCGACATCGTGCAGACGGTCCGCACGATGCGCGCGGCCGGCGTCGAGTTCCTCAACACGCCCGACTCCTACTACGACACGCTGGGGGAGTGGGTCGGCGAGACCCGGGTCCCGATCGACACCCTGCGCGAACTGAAGATCCTCGCCGACCGCGACGAGGACGGCTACCTGCTGCAGATCTTCACCAAGCCGGTCCAGGACCGTCCGACCGTCTTCTTCGAGATCATCGAACGCCACGGCTCGATGGGCTTCGGCAAGGGCAACTTCAAGGCCCTCTTCGAAGCGATCGAGCGCGAACAGGAGCGCCGCGGCAACCTGTAGCCGCCGGCGGTCGCGGCTCGGCCGGATGTCACGGGGCCGTGCGGGTGTCACGGGGCACCCGCGCGCCCCCGTGCGGCGTCGGTCCCGCCTTCACGGCACCGGCACACGCCGACGACGGCGCCCCGGCACTCCGGGGGTTGTTGCCGCGGGGCGGTCGGCGACCTCGCGCCCGCCGGAGCGGCGTGCGGACGCCGCCCGGCCCTGGGCCACCCCGGGCCCGCGTCCCGGGGCGATGTGGTCCCGGTCGTAGGTCCGGCTACCCCGCCCCGCTGTCCATCTCCGGTACCCCTTCGTCCGGGGGATCGCCCAGGGCGTCGAGTGCCGCGCGGGCCGCGGGGGCGTGGAGGGGGGAGAAGCGGGGGTTGAGGCGCAGGGCCGTCGTGAGGTGCCGGCGGGCCGCGCCGGGGCGGTTCAGGGCTTGCTCGATCATGCCGCGGTGGTACATGAACATCGCGTCGAGCGCTCCGCCGCCGGGCTCGGGTCTCGTCGCCGTCAGCGCGTACCGCAGCGCCTCCTCGTGGTCCCCGGCCCGGTGCAGGGCCCAGGCCAGCGCGTCGGCGACCTCCGTCGCGGGCCGGAGTTTCCACTCCGCCCGCAACCGCCGTACCGCCGCCTTCGGATCGCCGTGGTCGGCCTCGAAGCGGCCCAGCACCAGCCCCTCGTCGGCGCCGGCCGCCGCGGCGCGCCGCACCCGCTCCCGCAGCAGGCCGTACGGCTCCCGGGCCGCTTCCGGCATGCCGAGCGACTCATGCAACTCGCCCAGCTCAAGGGCGTACCGCGGGCACGGCTGCACGGCGAGGGCCGCCCGGTAGGCCTGCTGGGCCTGCGCCGTCCGGCCGAGGGCCGCCAGGGTGCGGCCCTGCCCGGCCCGCGCCGCCCCCTGGTCGGGGTCGAGGCGGACCGCCTCCCGGAAGTGCCGCAGCGCGACGTCGAGGTCCCCGCGGTCGAAGGCCAGCTGCCCGGCCCGCTCCAGATAGGCGGCCCGCTCGACGGGGGCCCGCGCGCCCGCCGCCGCGTCCGTCAGCGAGGCCGCCGCGTCCTCCTGCCAGCCCCGGTCCCGGTACACGCCCGCGGCCCGCGCCAGCACCGCGGGACCGGAGCGCAGCCCGGTCAGCCGGTCCAGCGTCCGCTTGGCCGCCTTGTACTCGCCGAGCCCGCCGTAGGCGTCGATGAGCAGCGGATACGTCGCCCACCGCCGGGGCTCCAGCTTCAGCGCCGCCTCACCCCACCGGCGCGCCGCACGGAAGTCCCGGCGGGCGTTCGACAGCGCGGCAAGCCCCGCCAGCGCCCGGGTGTTGCGCTCCGGCCGCACCGACAGCGACGTCCGCAGCGCCTTCTCCGCCCGCGGGTAGTACGCCGGATCCGCCAGGCGCCGCCCCCGCTCCACATAGGCCGCCCCGAGCACCGCCCAGGACGTCGCGTCCCGCGGGCGCGCCCGCACGGCCTCGCGCCGCTCCTCGATCAGCTCCGCCAGACCGGGCAGCGTGGCCGGCACCCCGCTGCCGACCGCCTCCAGGGCCAGCGCCCCCGGCGACGGCGCGGCGGGCTGCGCGGACCGCTCCCGCGGCAGCAGCACCAGCACCCCGCCCAGCACCGCACACCCCGCGACGGAGGCGATCAGCACCCGGCGCCGCCCCAGCCCCCTCTCCCGCCGCACCCGGCCTTCCTCCTGCTTCTCCATGGCGCTCACTGTGCGTCAGTACGACGACCCCACCCGGCCAGGCGAAGGGTGCCGCCGACGGGGTTCACACCGATGGCCCCGGGTGCGAACCTGTGATCATGAGCCGTATCGAAGCGCCCAGCTCCGCGGACACCGCAGCGACCGGCGACCTGGTGGACCTGCTGCTCAGCGGCCTCCCGGCCGAAGCGGTCCTCACCGACCCCGACGTCACGGCCTCCTATGCCAACGACATGGCGAGCTTCTGCCCGGCAGGCGCCCCCGCCGTGGTCGTACTGCCCCGCACGACCGAACAGGTCCAGCACGTGATGCGCACCGCCACCGCCCTGCGCGTCCCCGTCGTCCCGCAGGGCGCCCGCACCGGACTGTCCGGCGCCGCCAACGCCTCCGACGGCTGCATCGTGCTGTCCCTGACGAAGATGGACCGGATCCTGGAGATCAACCCGGTCGACCGCATCGCCGTCTGCGAACCCGGAGTGATCAACGCCGCCCTGTCCCGGGCCGTCGGCGAACACGGCCTCTACTACCCGCCGGACCCCTCCAGCTGGGAGATGTGCACCATCGGCGGCAACATCGGCACGGCCTCCGGCGGCCTGTGCTGCGTCAAGTACGGGGTCACCGCCGAGTACGTGCTCGGCCTCGACGTCGTCCTCGCCGACGGACGCCTGATGTCCACCGGCCGCCGCACCGCCAAGGGCGTCGCCGGCTACGACCTGACCCGGCTGTTCGTCGGCTCCGAGGGCTCACTCGGCATCGTCGTACGGGCCGTCCTCGGACTGCGCCCCAAGCCGCCCGAGCAGCTGGTGCTGGCCGCCGAGTTCGCCTCCGCCGCCGCGGCCTGCGACGCCGTCTGCCGGATCATGGAGGGCGGCCATGTGCCGTCACTCCTCGAACTCATGGACCGTACGACGGTCAAGGCCGTCAACGACATGGCGCAGATGGGCCTCCCCGAGAGCACCGAGGCACTGCTCCTGGCCGCGTTCGACACCACCGCCCCCGCCGCCGACCTCGCCGCGGTCGGTGCCCTGTGCGAGGCGTCCGGAGCCACCCAGGTCGTCCCCGCCGACGACGTGGCGGAATCCGAACTGCTCCTCCAGGCACGGCGGTTGTCGCTCACCGCACTGGAGGCGGTCAAGGGCGTGACGATGATCGACGACGTGTGCGTGCCCCGCTCCCGGCTCGCCGAGATGCTCGAAGGGGTCGACCGGATCGCCGGGAAGTACCAGCTCACCATCGGCGTCGTCGCCCACGCGGGCGACGGCAACACCCACCCGACCGTCTGCTTCGACCCGGCGGACCCCGACGAGTCCCGGCGTGCCCGCGAGTCCTTCGACGAGATCATGGCCCTCGGCCTGGAACTCGGCGGCACCATCACCGGCGAGCACGGCGTCGGAGTCCTGAAGAAGGAGTGGCTGGCGCGCGAGATCGGCCCCGTCGGTATGGAGATGCAGCGGGCCGTCAAGCAGACCTTCGACCCGCTGAACATCCTGAACCCCGGCAAGCTCTTCTGAGGGGTCCTTTCACTATGCCCGTCCGGGTCGCGCGGCCTGGCACCGCACCTCGCCGCGTTGCCGAAAGGCCCTAGTAGCTCCGCTACGAGGACCTTCCGGCGCCTTGCGATGCACGGCACCAGACCACGCGACCTGATCGGACGCTCATAGTGAAAGGACCCCTGAGCCCCGGGCCCTCACTGGGCGAGCAACTGGGCCAGTTCGTCGTCCAGGCCCAGCTGTTCGCCCTCGCTCCCCGGCGGCACCACCCGCAGCGTCCGCTCCAGCCAGGCCGACACCGCCGCCGCCGGGGCCTCCAGCAGGGCGTCCCCGTCGGGTGAACTCAGCGCCATCAGCACCACGCTGCGCCCCTCGGTCTTCGTCGGCCACACCCGCACGTCCCCCTTCCCGCACGGCCGGAACACGCCCTCCACCAGCAGGTCCCGGGCGAACGTCCAGTACACGGGGTGCTCGGTGTCCACGTGGAAGGTGACGTGGACGGCGTAGGGGTCGTCGGTGAGGTACCCGAGCCGGGCCGGCACCGGGACCCTGCGCTCCGGCGACAGGACGAGTTTCAGCTCCAGTTCCCGCTCCACCACGGTGTGCATGGCGGTGTTCCCTTCTCCAGACGGCTGCCCGCGAGGGCCGGTCGGAAGGAGGGAGCGGGCCCCGGCCCCGGCATTACGCGACTTGCCGGAAGTTTTTTCGCAGGGGGATCCACCGGAGCGGCGCGGTGCGTAGCACATCAGTGCTCGAAAGGGGTGGGTCCGGTGGGAGCGGCGGTGGGGCTCCCGCTCGTCTGATAGATGTGGAGGCCCCCATTTGACCCCCGAGCAGATACGGGACGACGGACATGAGCGCCCCAACCCCGGCCCCCGGTGACGACAGGCCCCGCGAAGGGTATTACCCGGACCCGTCCATTCCTGGATATGTCCGGTACTGGAACGGCGCGTCCTGGGTGCCGGGCACCAGCCGTCCGGCGCCCAGGGACGGCGAGACCCTCGCGCCGCCGCCCGGAGCGGGGCAGTCCGGCGCGGGGCAGTCCGGCGCCGCCGCTTCGGTCGAGGAGACCGGCCCGCACTTCTTCGACGAGGATCCCGTCGAGGAGCCGTCCGAGGCGCCGTCCGCCGCCGACGCGCAGCACGGCAGCCGACCCGAACCGGCCTCCGCCTGGGGCGCGGACCGCTCCCGCCAGTCCGGCTTCGGCGGCGACCAGGACCGCCGGGTCTCGTGGGGCGCGCCGCAGGGTGCGCAGGGCGGCGACCCGAGGGTGGCGCGCGCCGACCGGCGGCCCGAGGGGGAGGCCGACCCCGGCGACGGCACGGCGAGCACAGGGAGCACGGCGAACAGCGCACCGGCCGGCCAGGAGGCGAACGGCGCGGCGGAGGGCGGCACGTTCGTGTTCCGCCGTCCGACGGGGCAGCCCGGGGGAGGGGCCCCGGCCGACGCTCCCGACGACGGCACGATGACGTTCCGCGCGGTGTCCGCGCGCCCGGGCTCGGCCGGTGCTGGTGCGCGACCGGCGGGGGGACAGGGCGGCCAGGGCAGCGGCCCGGCCGCGTCCGGCTTCGGCGCGCAGGGTGCGCAGAGCCTTCAGGGCGTGCAAGGGGCGCAGGGCGGTCAAGGGGCTCAAGGTGCTCAAGGCGGGGCCGCGGGCTCCGGTTTCGGGCCGGCGGGGTCCGGTGCCGACTCGGCGGCGGCTCCCCTCGGCGGGCAGGGCGCCGCGGCCGGATCCGGCTTCGGGCCGGGCGGCTCGGGCAGCGGGGCGGCGGCGTCCGGCTTCGGTCCGGCTCCGTCGGGACCCGCCTTCGGCCCGCAGGCCGGGCCGCCCGGTGCCGGAGGCGGCTCCGCGGGGCCCGGCTTCGGCGCCGGGAAGGCCGCAGCCGCCCGCGCCTCCGCCGCGCAGGCGGGAGCCGGGAGTGCCGCCGCGCCGGCCTCCGGCGCCGCGCCGAGCGCGCCGTCCGGCCCCCAGGTGGCTCCCACGGTCCCTCCGCAGTCCGCGGGACCCGGCAGCGTCCAGCCGGGTGCCGCCGCGTCCTCCTCCGGCGCCCCCCTCAGCGCGGGCCCGGGCGGTGGTCAGTCCTCCTGGGCGCAGCAGGTGCACCGGCTCGCCGAAGGCGGTGGAGGTGACGAGCAGCCGGTGGCGCCCTGGAAGCCGCCGGTCGAGGACGTGTTCCAGGCCGCAGCCCGGCGCCAGGCCGAGGCCCGCCCCGCGGGACTGGGCAAGCGGCTGGCCGCCCGGCTGCTGGACACCGTCGTCCTCGCCGCCCTCACCGCCACGGCCGCCGTGCCGCTCGGCACCAAGGCCGTCGACCACGTCAACGAGAAGATCGACGCGGCCAGACTCTCCGGCGAGACCGTCACGGTCTGGCTGCTCGACGGCACGACCTCGCTCTACCTCGGCATCATCCTGGCCGTCCTGCTGCTGGCCGGGGTGCTGTGCGAGGTGCTGCCCACCGCCAAGTGGGGCCGCACCCTCGGCAAGAAGCTGATGGGCCTGGAAGTGCGGGACATCGAGGCCCACGACACACCGGAGTTCGGCGCGGCCCTGCGCCGCTGGCTGGTCTACAGCGTGCCCGGGCTGCTCGTCGTCGGGATCGTCGGCGTCGCCTGGTGCCTGTTCGACCGGCCGTGGCGCCAGTGCTGGCACGACAAGGCGGCCCACACCTTCGTGGCGGGCTGAGCGGGCTGAGCGGGCTGAGCGGGCTGAGCGGGCGGGCAGGCGGAACCGGAACCGGCACAACGGGCTCCGCTCCCTCGGACGGCTGTCTGCCGGATGCGGAGAGCGGGGGTTCGCGGTCGACTCGGGCCATGAGCAGTGAACCGCCACCCGGCTCCGGTCAGCAGCCCCCGGACGACGACCCGTTCCGGAAACGCCCCCCGGACGAGCCACCCGGCGAGCCCCCGCCGTACGGGGGCGGCGGCCCGGGCGGTCCGGGCGGTCCGGGCGGTCCCGGCGGCGGCCCCTACGGCAGCGACCCGTACGGTGGCGGCCCCTACCCCACCGACCCTCTCTCCGGCATGCCCCCGCTCGGCGACAGCGTCATGCGCACGCTCGCGCGCATCATCGACATGATCCTGGTGGGTGCCGTCGTCTGGCTGATCACCTGGGGCTTCAACGTCAACGAGTACGACGTGGACAGCGACCGCATCGAGATCAGCAAGTCGTTCTGGCAGTCGGCGATCGCCGCCGTCCTCTACATCGCCTACGACACCGTCCTGACCGCGCGGACCGGCCAGACCCTCGGCAAGAAGCTGCTGCACATGCGGGTGGCCAACCTGGACAACGGGGCGACGCCCTCCGTGCAGAACGCGCTGGCGCGTGCCGCGGTGCTGTGGATCCCGTTCGCCTTCTGCTGCGCCTGCGTCTGGACCGCGGTCTGCGGCGGCTGGAGCTACTTCGACCGCCCCTACAAGCAGGGCCTGCACGACAAGGCGGCCAAAACGGTTGTGGTCAGCACGAAGTGAGACGGGAAGGACCCGGCCGGGGCGTGACGGACTCGGCCGGGGTGTGACGGGCGGTCAGGAGGCCGCCCGTTCGCGCACCGGCTCGGGGGCCGGTGCCGGTACCGGTGCCGGGACCGAGGCCCGGAGCGGCTCCTGGGGTGCCGGTTGTTCCACCGCGGCCGGGCGCTTCCCGGGCAGTGGCACCGTCATGGCGACCAGCAGTCCGAGGGCGAGCGCCGCGACGGAGATGACCGCGATCCCCGCACCCGAACTCGTCTGAGACAGCAGCAGCATGGCGAGGGTCGAGAAGATCACGGTGCACGAACCGTAGGCGAGCTGTGCGGCAGTCGGACGGGGCATGGCCATCATGTCCTCGAAAGTGGGGGTCCACGGGGGTGTCGGCCTGGCTTTACGCCGGCTTCCGGGCGTTCCGTCAACAGACATTCTCACCGGCAGGGTGCCCGACCGGAACCGGCAGTAAGCGTGACCTAATCAACAAGGGCGGTGCACAGGGGGCGCACGGAGTCATGACGTCCACCAGGTGGACATATGCACGCGCCCGCACGGCCGGTGGGGCATGGCGGAGGTGGCCGACGGACAACCGTTTGGTTGTCCGCAAAACGAACCTCGTCTCCGCATAGTGCACTTGACCTGTCCAAGTCAAGGTCTGTCTTTTCTTCTAAACCTCTAGTCAAATGTCGTCACTTGACTACACGCGTTGATCACGTGCGCGCGGATTCCATGATGGGGACCCTGCCTGCCGCGCGCCCGAACGCGGGGGAGGATCTCAAGTGACCAGTAGACCCTGGACGTTCAGAGCGGCCGCCATCGGCGTGGCGCTCGCGGCGGCCACCGCCACCGCATCGACGTACGCGGTGGCCGACGACGCCTCGGCCCCCCGGTCCACCACAGTGGACCGGAACGACCCGGCGGATCGTCACCACGACGAGCACGACCTCGAGGGCCCGCTGAGCAAGACGCAGGACGCTCAGCGCCAGGAAGCCCTCAAGCAGGTCATATCGGGCAAGAGCAAGGTCAAGAACCGCGAGGGCTCGAAGGTCGTCCAGCTCAAGAGCAAGAAGGGCGACAGCAAGTACGTCGAGCTCGGCCGCGAGAAGACCGACAAGATCTTCACGATCCTGGTCGAGTTCGGCGACAAGGTCGACAGCCGTTACGGCGGCACCCCCGGCCCCCTGCACAACACCATAGCCAAGCCGGACCGCAAGAAGGACAACTCCACGGCATGGCGGGCCGACTACGACCAGGAGTACTTCCAGGACCTGTACTTCGGTCACGGCAAGGGCGTCGACTCGGTCAAGACGTACTACGAGAAGCAGTCCTCGGGCCGCTACTCCGTCGACGGTGAGGTCTCCGACTGGGTCAAGGTCCCCTACAACGAGGCCCGTTACGGCAACAACGCCTGCGGTGACACCAACTGCTCCAGCGTGTGGAACGTCGTCAGCGACGGTCTGAACGCCTGGGTCGCGCAGCAGAAGGCGGCCGGCCGCACCGACGCCCAGATCAAGGCCGACGTCGCCCGGTTCGACGAGTGGGACCGCTACGACTTCGACGGCGACGGCGACTTCAACGAGCCCGACGGCTACATCGACCACTTCCAGATCGTGCACGCCGGCGAGGACGAGTCCGCGGGCGGCGGCGCCCAGGGCACCGACGCGATCTGGGCCCACCGCTGGTACGCCTTCGGCACCGACGCCGGCGCCAGCGGCCCCGAGCAGAACAAGCTCGGCGGCGCGCAGATCGGCTCCACCGGCATCTGGGTCGGCGACTACACCGTCCAGCCCGAGAACGGCGGACTCGGCGTCTACGCCCACGAGTACGGCCACGACCTCGGTCTGCCGGACCACTACGACACCGCCGGCGGCGAGAACTCCACCGGCTTCTGGACGCTGATGTCGTCCGGTTCCTGGCTCGGCGCCGGAAAGAAGGAGATCGGCGACCTGCCCGGCGACATGACCGCCTGGGACAAGATGCAGCTGGGCTGGCTGAACTTCGACAAGGCCAAGGCCGGGGTCAACTCCTGGCACAAGCTGGGCCTCGCGGAGTACAACACCAAGCACAAGCAGGCCCTGGTCGTCGACCTCCCCAAGAAGGCGGTCACCACCGAGGTCGTCACCCCCGCCGAGGGCAAGACCCAGTGGTGGAGCGGCAGCGGTGACAACCTCAAGAACACCCTGACGCGTTCGGTCGACCTGACCGGCAAGTCGAAGGCGCAGCTGACCCTCGACGGCTGGTACGACATCGAGGCCAACTACGACTTCCTCTACACCGAGGTCTCGACCGACGGCGGCGCCAACTGGACGGCCGTCGACGGCACGGTGGACGGCCAGCCGCTCCAGCGCGACGCCAGCGACAAGCCGGTCCTGACCGGCACGGTCGACGCCTACAAGAAGCTCGCCTTCCCGCTCGACGCCTACGCCGGCAAGAAGATCGAGCTCCGCTTCCGCTACCAGACCGACGGCGGCGTGGCCCAGAAGGGCTTCGCGGCCGACGCGATCACGGTGACGGCCGACGGCGCGCCCGTCTTCTCCGACAACGCCGAGACCGCGGACGGCGCGTGGAAGGCCACCGGCTTCTCCCGCATCGGCGCGTCCTTCACCAAGGACTACGCGCAGTACTACATCGCCGAGAACCGGCAGTACGTGTCGTACGACAAGACGCTGAAGACCGGCCCGTACAACTTCGGCTTCACGGCGCGCCCGGACTGGGTGGAGCACTACGCGTACCAGAACGGCCTGTTGATCTGGAAGTGGGACACCTCCCAGGTCGACAACAACACCAGCCAGCACAAGGGCACCGGTCTGGTCCTGCCGATCGACTCGCACCCGGACGCGCTGAAGTGGGCCGACGGCACCCTGATGCGCAACCGCATCCAGGCCTACGACTCGCCGTTCAGCCTCTACCGCACCGACGGCATGACGCTGCACAAGGCGGACGTGGCGAAGTACATCCCGGGCTCGAAGGGCGTCTCGGTCTTCAACGACCGGAAGAACGACTACTACGACGAGTCGAACCCGACCGGGGGTGTCAAGATCACTGACACCAACACGAAGATCAAGATCCTCAAGGAGGCCAAGGACGGCTCGACGATCGAGCTGGAGGTCGGCCCCGCGGGTAGGTAATCCGCATCCTTGCAGGTCAGAGCATGATCGGCGGTGACCCACTGGCGGGTCACCGCCGATCCGTGTTTAGGTGCGTCCTGTGGCTCTCTTATTGACACCGACCGACACGGGGGGATGAGCGCATGGCCGCAGGAGGCTTCTGCAAGCTGCCGAACGGCACCGTGGTGGTGGCGCTGAACCTGCCCAGCCCCGCCGTCGACAGCCCCGGCGCCGTGCGCGTGCTCGTCCACTCCGTGAACCGCGCCCGGGCCCTGACCAGGCTCCGCAACCTCGGTCTGCGGTCGGTCTACCTGCGCGGCAACGCGGCCCCGCCGACCCCCGACGAGATCACCGCGGTCCTGCACCACCCCGACGGCCTGATATGGCGTACCGCCCCCGACAACGCTGTCGCCCCCGGCCCGGAGCTGGTCCAGGAGCTGTGGCGCCCGATCCGGGCCCTCCTCAGGCGCCCGACGGCCCAGACCTGACCCGCACCGCCCGCCGGGAGCGGCGCGGTCACGGCTACTGCACGACCGGCTTGCCCGACAGCTCCACACCCGCCTCGCGCAGCTCCTCCAGGGCCCGCTCGGTGCTCTCCCGGGCCACCCCGGCCGTCAGGTCCAGCAGGACCTGCGTACGGAAGCCCTCCCGGGCGGCGTCCAGCGCCGTGGCGCGTACGCAGTGGTCGGTGGCGATGCCGACCACGTCGACCTCGGTGACATCGCGGGAGCGCAGCCAGTCGGCCAGCGGCGTGCCGTTCTCGTCCGTGCCCTCGAAGCCGCTGTACGCCGCCGAGTACGCCCCCTTGTCGAACACCGCGTCGACCGAGCCGGAGGCGACGGCGGGGGCGAAGTTCGGGTGGAAGCCGACGCCCTCGGTGCCGGCCACGCAGTGCGCGGGCCAGGAGCGGGCGTAGTCCGGGTTCGTGGAGAAGTGGCCGCCGGGGGCGATGTGGTGGTCGCGGGTGGCCACGACGTGCTGGTAGCCGGACCCGGCCGCCTGCCCGATCAGCTCCGTGACGGCGGCGGCCACATCGGCGCCGCCGGACACCGCGAGGCTGCCCCCCTCGCAGAAGTCGTTCTGCACATCGACGACGATCAAGGCGCGGCGCATGGTCGGTGTCCTTCGGCTATGAGGTCGGCGGCTACGAGGTCGGCGGCTAGGGGGTCGGCGAGCCCGGCCGGTGAGCCACCGAGCCTATTGACGGAGAGGAGCGAACGGGAGGGGTCCCGGGTCGGCGCGTCACGGCATACCGCTTCTAGCTACCCGAGCTGTCGTGCAGGTACTCCGTGGGAAGGACCGGCTCCCCGCGCGAGAGCTGGGTGGCCGACATCGGCAGGCCCGCGCGCGCCCTGGCGTGCCGCTCGCGTGCCGCGTCCAGGGGTTCACGCGCCACCACCTCGCCGCCCTTGACCAGCTCCACCAGCAGCTGCCGGTCCGCGAGGCCGGCCGGCACCGGCCCGGTTCCGAGCACCTCCGCCTCGGCGACCCCGTAGGAGTCCAGCCGCCGCGCGGCCCACTTGCGTCCTCCCACCGACGTCTTGCCGCCGGTGGACCTCTTCGCCACCGGCACCAGCGGCGCCTTCGGGTCGGCGGACTCGGCCCGCGCGACCAGCTTGTAGACCATCGAGGAGGTCGGGTGGCCGGAGCCCGTCACCAGCTGCGTACCGACGCCGTACGCGTCCACCGGCGCCGCCGCCAGTGAGGCGATCGCGTACTCGTCGAGGTCGGAGGTCACGACGATCTTCGTGCCGGTCGCGCCCAGCTCGTCCAGCTGCTGGCGTACCCGGTGCGCCACCAGCAGCAGGTCGCCGGAGTCGATCCGCACCGCGCCCAGCTCGGTCCCGGCGACCTCGACGGCCGTGCGGACCGCCTCGGCGACGTCGTAGGTGTCCACCAGCAGGGTGGTGCCCCGGCCCAGCGTGTTCACCTGCGCCTGGAAGGCGTCCCGCTCGCTGTCGTGCAGCAGGGTGAAGGCGTGCGCGGAGGTGCCGACGGTCGGGATGCCGTAGCGGAAGCCCGCCGCCAGGTCGGAGGTGGTCGCGAAGCCGCCGACGTACGCGGCCCGGGAGGCCGCCACCGCCGCCAGCTCGTGGGTGCGCCGGGCGCCCATTTCGATCAGCGGCCGCTCCCCGGCGGCGGCCGACATGCGCGAGGCGGCCGCGGCGATGGCCGAGTCGTGGTTGAGGATCGACAGGATCACGGTCTCCAGCAGCACGCACTCCGCGAAGGTGCCCTCGACCCGCATGATCGGCGAGCCCGGGAAGTACACCTCGCCCTCGGGGTAGCCCCAGATGTCGCCGCGGAAGCGGTAGCCCGCCAGCCACTGAAGCGTCGCCTCGTCGACGATCTCCCGCTCGCGCAGGAAGTCCAGCACGGCCGTGTCGAAGCGGAAGTTCTCCACCGCGTCCAGCACGCGTCCGGTGCCGCCCACGACGCCGTAGCGGCGCCCGTTCGGCAGCCGCCGGGTGAAGACCTCGAACACGCTCCGCCGCTCGGCCGTGCCGGCCTCCAGGGCGGCCCGCAGCATCGTCAGCTCGTACTGGTCCGTGAAGAGCGCCGTCGAGGGAACGCCCACCCGTCGCCCACCACCACCCTCCTGAGGAAGCGCTTCGCGCCCTTCTTCTTTCGGCAGCCCAAGGTCCGCTGTGTTCATAGCCGTGATCGTACCCCCATTTCGTCAATCTGACGATTGCGGTCCCGGGTGACGCGATCGCCTTGCGGCCAGGCCCGTTTGTGCGTCTGCCCCCCTCGGGTGGCAGCATGGGCAGTGTGACGTCACCCGCGCCCCTGGAGATCGAACGCACCGAGTCGGCGGAGGAGGTCTTCGCCGTACCCGAGCCGGACGTCCCGTGGGTCACCATCGTCCACAACGACCCGGTCAACCTCATGAGCTACGTGACGTACGTCTTCCAGTCGTACTTCGGCTACTCCAAGGACAAGGCCACCAAGCTCATGCTCGACGTCCACCACAAGGGCCGGGCGGTCGTCTCCAGCGGCAGCCGCGAGGAGATGGAACGCGACGTGCAGGCCATGCACGGTTACGGCCTGTGGGCCACCCTCCAGCAGGACCGCAAGTAGCCGACTCCCCGCCCAGCAGCGAAAAGGCTTTCATGCCCGGAACCTTCGAACCGCTCCCCGGCGGCGGCGCGGCCGTCGCCCTCGACGACGTCGAGATCTCCATCATCCGGTCGCTGGCCGTCCAGCTCCTGGAGCTCATCGGCCCCGGCCCCGCCGAGGACGCCACCGACGACCCGCTCGCCGAGCTGTTCGCCGAGGGCCCGAGCGAACCGCCCACCGACCCGGTCCTGCGGCGGCTCTTCCCGGACGCCTACAGCGACCCCGAGCAGCCCGCCTCCGCCCGGGATGCCGAGGAGCAGCGAGCGCATTCGGCGGAGTTCCGCCGGTACACCGAGAACGACCTGCGGGCCGGCAAGCGGGACAGCGCCCTCGCGGTGATCCGCTCCCTCGACGCGCTCTCCTCGGCGTCGGCCGGCGAGGGCGGCGCGGTGCTGAAGCTGTCGCCGGCGGAGTCCCAGCAGTGGCTCGGCGCGCTGAACGACCTGCGGCTCGCGATCGGCTCGCGGCTGGAGATCACCGAGGACGAGGACACCGACCTCCTCTACCGCCTCCCGGACGACGACCCCCGCAAGCCGATGGTGATGGCCTACCTCTGGCTGGGTGGACTCCAGGAGACGCTGGTCGGAACCCTTATGGCCTGATCAGTGCAGGTTTCGTGACCGGCGGGTGACCGATCGGTGTTCGCTCAGAGGACACTCAAATCCGGATAACGATCGCGTCACCGCACCCGCCTCCTATGGCCCCCTCGAAAGCGTTTTGTCCGCTTCTCCCTGTGCGGTGTGCCACATCCCACCCCTGTGATCAGTGTTGCGGCCGTGATAAATCTTCACGACCGCCCGGCAGAACACCACCCGAATGTTCGGCCGGGTGCGCCACCGAGCCGGCGACCGCCGGCCAGGCACGAGCGGGCTTCCGGGTCCGCTCAGCTCCATCATTCCGGGGGGATCGAAACCCGATCCGAGGCCGACGAGGGCCCGGGTCGGCATGGAGAAAGGCGCACCACACATGACCTCTGTGCAGGTCGAATCGGAAAACGTCTCCGAAGAGGGGTACGAGCGCGGACTCGGCAGCCGCCAGGTCCAGATGATCGCGATCGGCGGCGCCATCGGCGTCGGCCTGTTCATGGGCGCCGGTGCGAACATCGCCAAGGCCGGCCCCAGCATCATCCTCATGTACGCCCTCGCCGGCGTCGTGATCTTCTTCATCATGCGGGCCCTGGGCGAGCTGCTCCTCTACCGGCCCGTCTCCGGCTCCTTCGCCGAGTACGCCCGGGAATTCCTCGGCCCGTTCTTCGGGTTCGTCACGGGCTGGACGTACTGGCTCATGTGGGTGGTGACCGGCATGGCCGAGCTCACCGCCGCCGCGATCTACATCCACTTCTGGTTCCCCGAGATCCCGCAATGGGTCAGCGCCCTGGTCTTCCTGGTGGTGCTCTTCGGGGTGAACCTGATCTCCGTCAAGATCTTCGGCGAGGTCGAGTTCTGGTTCTCGATGATCAAGGTCACGGCCATCATCGGCATGATCGTCATCGGACTCGGCGTGCTCACCCTCGGCTTCTCCGACGCCGGTGACACCGCCGCCGTCTCCAACCTCTGGGCGCACGACGGCTTCTTCCCCAACGGCATCGGCTCCAGCCTGATGACGCTCCAGGGCGTCATGTTCGCCTACCTCGCCGTCGAGCTGGTCGGCGTCACCGCGGGCGAGTCCGAGAACCCCGAGAAGACCCTGCCCAAGGCCATCAACACGCTGCCCTGGCGCATCATCGTCTTCTACGTCGGCGCCCTGCTGGTGATCCTGTCCGTCGTCAAGTGGACCGAGTTCTCCGCCGGTGAGAGCCCCTTCGTGCACGCCTTCGGCAAGATCGGCATCCCGCTCGCCGCGGGCATCGTCAACTTCGTGGTGCTCACCGCGGCCCTGTCGTCCTGCAACTCCGGCATGTACTCCACCGGCCGCATGCTGCGCGACCTGGCCGCCAACAGCGAGGCGCCGAGCGCCTTCGGCAGGCTCAACGCCCGCAAGACGCCCGCCGTCGGCATCACGGTCTCCGTGGCGCTCATGGGCATCGGCGTGGTGCTGAACTACGTGGTCCCGGAGAAGGCGTTCCTCTACGTCACCTCCGTCGCCACCGCGGCCGGCATCTGGACCTGGATGATGATCCTCGTCAGTCACATCCGCTACCGCGCGGCGGTCGACGCGGGCCGGCTGCGCGCCTCGTCCTTCCCCGCCCCCGGCGGCGCGCTCTTCAGCTGGGTCGCGCTCCTCTTCCTCATCGGCGTGACCTGCATGATCGCGTACGACAAGGACGCCCGGGTCTGCCTGTACGTCGCCGCCGGCTGGGCGGTCGCCCTCGGCGTCGGCTGGCAGGTCCTCAAGAGCCGCAACCCGCAGATCTCCGAGCGCCGCGGCGACGCGGAGTTCGAGAAGGTCGGCTAGACGCTTCGCTGAAAGGGCCTGCCGCGCTGCCGAGCAGCCTCTCCCAGGACGCCCAGCGGTGGGGAGTACTCGTGGCACTCCCCGCCGCTGCCGCTCAGGGCGTCCGGCATATGGGCCGTTCCGTACCATTCCTCGGTACGGAACGGCCCTTCTGCTTATCCTTGCCCGCATGCTGACCATCACCCAGGCACTCGTCGACCAGATCGTCGCCCACGCGCGCAAGGACCACCCCGACGAGGCGTGCGGCGTCGTCGCCGGACCGGCGGGCTCGGACCGCCCCGAGCGCTTCATCCCGATGCTGAACGCGGCCATGTCGCCCACGTTCTACGAGTTCGACTCCGGTGACCTGCTCAAGCTCTACCGCGAGATGGACGACCGCGACGAGGAGCCGGTGGTCATCTACCACTCGCACACCGCGACCGAGGCCTACCCCTCGCGCACCGACATCTCCTACGCCAACGAGCCCGGCGCGCACTACGTCCTCGTCTCCACCGCCGACACCGACGGCGCCGGCGAGTTCCAGTTCCGCTCCTTCCGTATCGTCGAGGGCGAGGTCACCGAGGAGGAGGTCCGGGTGGTCGAGGCCTACTGAAGCCGTTCTGAGCAGGGCGGTCTCACTCCCCGGCCCGAAAGCGTCCGCCATGTGGGATCACATTCCAGGACCCGGACCGGGAATCGATACGATGAGCCCATGGTTTTCCATGACGTGAGCGAAAAGACGCCGGGCGATCTGCTCGTGGCGCGGCTGCACGTCGACCTGTGCAGGCTCGCCAGCGCCATCTGT
Organism: Streptomyces sp. NPDC007929; assembly: GCF_042959065.1. Taxonomy (NCBI): domain Bacteria; kingdom Bacillati; phylum Actinomycetota; class Actinomycetes; order Kitasatosporales; family Streptomycetaceae; genus Streptomyces; species Streptomyces sp. NPDC007929. Next base: position 137,169 of record NZ_JBIBKD010000002.1, read on the forward strand.
TGACGCCGGTCCCTGCCGCCGTACGGCCGTGAGCCGCGGCGCCGCACACCCGCACCACCCCGCTGTTCCTGCGCTGCCGCGCGCCCCGACCGACTACTCCCGACAGGAGCCCTGAAGCCATGGCCATCGAGGTCCGCATCCCGACCATCCTCCGCACCTACACCGACGGTCAGAAGGCGGTGGAGGGCAAGGGGGACACCCTCGCCGAGCTCTTCACCGACCTCGAGACCCGGCACGCCGGCATCCAGGCCCGCATCGTGGACGGCGACAGCCTGCGCCGCTTCGTCAACGTCTACCTCAACGACGAGGACGTCCGCTTCCTCGACGGCATCAACACCAAGCTCTCGGACGGCGACAACGTCACGATCCTGCCGGCCGTGGCCGGCGGCATGGTCTGATCGACCATGCGCTACGACTCCCCCCTGGCCGCGGTCGGCAACACCCCCCTGGTGCGCCTGCCGCGGCTGTCGCCGTCCGCCGACGTCCGCATCTGGGCGAAGCTGGAGGACCGCAACCCGACGGGATCGGTCAAGGACCGTCCGGCCCTGCACATGATCGAGCAGGCGGAGAAGGACGGCCGGCTGACCCCGGGCTGCACCATCCTCGAGCCGACGTCGGGCAACACCGGCATCTCCCTGGCCATGGCGGCGAAGCTCAAGGGCTACCGCATCGTCTGCGTGATGCCGGAGAACACCTCGCAGGAACGCCGGGACCTGCTGGGCATGTGGGGCGCGGAGATCATCTCCTCCCCGGCGGCGGGCGGCTCCAACACCGCCGTGCGCGTCGCCAAGGAGCTCTCGGCCGAGCACCCCGACTGGGTGATGCTCTACCAGTACGGCAACCCGGACAACGCGGGCGCCCACTACGCCACGACCGGCCCCGAGATCCTCGCCGACCTGCCGTCGATCACGCACTTCGTGGCCGGCCTCGGCACCACCGGCACCCTCATGGGCGTCGGCCGCTTCCTGCGCGAGCACAAGCCCGGCGTCCAGATCGTCGCGGCCGAACCGCGCTACGACGACCTGGTCTACGGCCTGCGCAACCTCGACGAGGGCTTCGTCCCCGAGCTGTACGACGCCTCCGTCCTCACCAGCCGCTTCTCCGTCGGCTCGGCGGACGCGGTCACCCGCACCCGCGAGCTGCTCCAGCAGGAGGGCATCTTCGCCGGGGTCTCCACGGGCGCCGCGCTGCACGCCGCGATCGGCGTCGGAAGGAAGGCCGTCAAGGCGGGCGAGCCCGCCGACATCGCCTTCGTCGTCGCCGACGGCGGCTGGAAGTACCTCTCGACGGGCGTCTACACGGCGGCCACCACCGAGGAAGCCATCGACACGCTCCAGGGCCAGCTCTGGGCGTAGCCGACGCGGGGAAACCGCAGACAGAGGGCTGGAGTCGGGCGACTCCAGCCCTTTTCCGGTCGCTCAGCCCGCCAGGTACCGCACCTGGTCCCACAGGGCCGGGTCCACCACGCCGACCCGCCGCCGGAAGCCCCACACCGGGACCTCCCGCAGCTCGTCCGTCTCCAGGAAACTCGCGCGGCCCTGGGCGTCACCGACCGAGCCCGGCGGCAGCGGGATCACCCCGGCGCGCTCGCCGCGGAACCGGGTGGTGATCTTCGCGACCGTGGCCCGCTCGCCGCGCACCGCCAGCACCAGGCAGGGCCGGTCCTTCGCCCGCCGCCCGTCGCCCACCACCGCCCTGCCTGACGCGCTTCGCCCGGCCCCCTCTGATTCCGCCTCGTCCTCGTAGGGCACGTCCGCCCACCAGATCTCCGCCGGCTGCGGCCGGCCCTCCGGCGTCGCGGCCGGTGCCGCGGTCCGCGGCCGCCGGGCCGACGGGCGGCGCCCCCGGCCCCAGCCGTCGACGAGCGTGGCGATGAGCGCGAGCAGCACCACCGCGGCGAGCGCCAGCCACCAGGACGTGTCCATACTGAGACGTTACCGGCGCGGTCCCTGCCGCGCGCCCCCCTCACAAGGATCACCCCCGGCCCTGCCAGCCGAACCGGTGACACCACAGGTGAGTTCGCCCACAACAGGCCTTGGCGGAGGAGCTACCGGAGGTTTTGCGCCTTACGCTCGACGGACCGCACGACCCCCGACGCCCCTCTCAGACATTCCCGCCAGCGGAGGTTTCTGCTTCATGAAGCTCACCGTCGTCGGCTGCTCGGGGTCGTTCCCTTCCGCGGAATCGGCCTGCTCGAGCTACCTCGTCGAGGCCGACGGCTTCCGGCTGCTTCTCGACATGGGCAACGGTGCCCTGGGCGAGCTGCAGCGCCACTGCGGTCTCTACGACCTCGACGCGATCTTCCTCAGCCATCTGCACGCCGACCACTGCATCGACATGTGCGCGTACTTCGTCGCGCGCTACTACCGCCACGACGGCGGCCGCTGCGATCCGCTCCCCGTCTTCGGCCCCGAAGGCACGGAACACCGGCTGACCACCGCCTACGCGGACACCCCCTCCGCCTCCTCCATGAGCGAGGTGTTCGACTTCCACACGGTCAAGCCGTCCACGTTCGAGATCGGCCCGTTCACGGTGCACACCGAGCGGGTGGCCCACCCCGTGGAGGCCTACGGCATCCGCATCGAGCACGGCGGCAAGGCCCTGACGTACTCCGGCGACACCGGAGTGAGCCCCGCGCTGGACGAACTCGCCCGGGACACCGACCTGTTCCTGTGCGAGGCCGCGTTCACGCACGGCAAGGAGAACATCCCCGACCTGCACCTCAACGGCCGCGAGGCGGGTGAGACGGCGGCCCGGGCCGGTGCCCGCCGCCTGGTCCTCACCCACATCCCGCCGTGGACGGACCCCCAGGTCAACCTCGCCGACGCCCGCGCGGTGTACGACGGTCCGGTGGACCTCGCCGCGCCCCGCCAGACGTACGAGATCTGAGCGCCCGGCACACGTGAAGGCCCCGGAACCCGAGCGGGTTCCGGGGCCTTCGGCTTCCGTGGACTACTTCGCCTCCGCCTTCTGCAGCTCGGCGAGTTCCTCGTCGGACTCGCGGCCCGGCGTCGGCAGGTTGAACCTGGTGATCGCGAAGCGGAACACCACGTAGTAGACCGCCGCGAAGCACAGGCCGACCAGGGCCAGACCCCACGGGTTGGTCGCGATACCGAGGTTCAGGGCGAAGTCGATCGCACCGGCCGAGAAGCCGAAGCCGTCCTTCATCCCCAGGGCCCAGGTCAGCGCCATCGAGACACCGGTCAGCACCGCGTGGATCGCGTACAGCACCGGGGCGATGAACATGAAGGTGAACTCGATCGGCTCGGTCACGCCCGTGACGAACGAGGTCAGCGCGAGGGAGAACATCATGCCGCCGACGACCTTGCGGCGCTCGGGCCGGGCGCAGTGCACGATCGCCAGGCACGCGGCGGGCAGGGCGAACATCATGATCGGGAAGAAGCCGGTCATGAACTGCCCGGCGGTCGGGTCGCCGGCGAGGAAGCGGGAGATGTCACCGTGCTTGCCCTCGTACTCGCCGGCCTGGAGCCACGGGAAGGAGTTCAGCAGGTGGTGCATGCCGACCGGGATCAGCGCACGGTTGGCCACACCGAAGATGCCCGCGCCCACGGCGCCGGAACCGACCAGCCACTCACCCAAATTGTGCAGGCCCGCGCCCAGGACCGGCCAGATGTATCCGAAGACGACGCCGATGATCAGACCCGCGAAGGCCGACAGGATCGGGACCAGCCGCCGGCCGCCGAAGAAGCCCGCCCAGTCGGGCAGCTTGGTGCGGTAGAAGCGCTGGTAGAGCAGGGCGACGACGATGCCCATGACCACGCCGCCGAGGACACCGGCGTTGACCGCCTTCTCCACCATGACGACCTTGCCCTCGACGGCGGTCTCCACCTTGGGCTGGTTCGGGTCGGTGAAGGTGGCGAGCACCCGCTGGAAGACCAGGTAACCGGTGACGGCGGCCAGCGCCGTGGAGCCGTCCGACTTCTTGGCGAAACCGATCGCGATGCCCACGGCGAACAGCAGCGCCATGTTGTCGAGGATGGCGTTGCCGCCCGCGGCCATGAAACCGGCGATCTTCGTCAGGAACGCGGGGAACTCGGGACGGCCCAGCATGTCGTCGTTGCCGAGCCGGACCAGCAGCGCGGCGGCGGGCAGCACGGCGACCGGCAGCATCAGGCTGCGGCCGATGCGCTGCATGACGGCCATCACGGCCGAGCCCTTCTTCGGGCTCGCGGGCGCGGCGGTGTCTGTGGACATGAACTTCCTCCAGGGGGCACGGCGCCGCCCAGGGAGAGTTCAGCGGGGGACGGCGGCGTCTCAAAGAAAGGGGAACGCGGTCATCGCCGCGCGACCTCCACCAGTGAGTGGTGTAGACCAGTTGTAGCACGGTAGGCCGAACGAGTGGAACCCGCCAATTCCACCCGCTGTGACGATCACGCCTTGGCGCTGTCCTCGACCTCTTCGGCGGGCTCACGCCCCGGAGTCCTCAGGTCGAACCTCGTGATCGCGAACCGGAAGATCACGTAGTAGACCAGCGCGAACCCCAGCCCGATCGGGACGATCAGCCACGGCCGCGTCGCCAGATTCCAGTTGATGACGTAGTCGATCAGCCCCGCCGAGAAGCTGAACCCGTCATGCACCCCCAGCCCCCACGTCACCGCCATCGACACCCCCGTCAGCAGCGCGTGCACCCCGTACAGCACCGGCGCGACGAACAGGAACGAGTACTCGATCGGCTCCGTGATCCCCGTGACGAACGACGTCAGCGCCACCGACAGCATCAGGCCACCGACCTCCTTGCGCCGCTCCGGCCGCGCACAGTGCGTGATCGCCAGCGCCGCCGCCGGCAGCGCGAACATCATGATCGGGAAGAACCCCGAGGTGAACTGCCCGGCATCCGGATCCCCCGCCAGGAACATGTTGATGTCACCGTGCACCACCGACCCGTCCGGCTTCGTGAACGAGCCGAACTGGAACCAGATGGGCACGTTCAGGAACTGGTGCAGCCCCACCACCAGCAACGCCCGGTTCGCCACCCCGAACACACCCGCGCCCCACGCGTCCAGACCGTCCATCCAGTCGCTGAAGCTCTCCAGCGCCCCACCCACCGGCGGCCACACCCACAGACACAGCGCCGCGAACACGATCGCCACGAACGCCATGATGATCGGCACCAGCCGCCGCCCGTTGAAGAACCCCAGCCAGTCCACCAGCCGCGTGCGATGAAACCGCGCCCAGAAGAACGCCGTCAGCAACCCCATCACGATCCCCCCGAACACCCCCGGATTCTGGAACGCGAACGCCGTCACCTCCCGGTCCCCGTCGGTCACCTGGCACCCCACGTTCGGCACCGCGACCGACCCCTCGGGACAGCCGTCCGGAAACTGCCGCAGCACCGAGAAGTAGACGAGGAACCCGGCCACCGCCGCCAGCGCCGTCGAACCGTCCGCCTTCTTCGCCATCCCGATCGCAACGCCCACACAGAACAGCAGCGGCAGCCCCAGCGAACCGTCCAGCAGCGCCCCGCCCGCCCCCACCATCACCTTCGAGACGTTCGTCCAGCCCAGCCCCTCGTCCCCGAACACATCCGGCTGCCCCAGCCGGTTGAGGATCCCCGCCGCCGGCAGCACCGCGATCGGCAGCTGAAGGCTGCGGCCCATCTTCTGCAACCCCTGGAACACCCGGTTCCAGCGGGCCCGCGCGGGGCCGGCGGCCGACGCCGCACCGGCCGGGCTGTCGGCACTCATCCCGGACCCCCTTTGTCGGGAGGCATACTCGTGGTGTAGACCAGTCGGTCGACGGTCGCGCTGATGTGACGCCATCCTTCGGCACACACCACAGGACCGCTCGCCAAGAGGGGCCAACTGTGGGTTACTGCGACAAAGCGGTTCGGATCAGGGAGAACGAACATGGCCAGCAAGGCTGAGAAGATCGTTGCCGGGCTCGGCGGCATCGACAACATCGAAGAGGTCGAAGGCTGCATCACCCGCCTGCGCACCGAGGTCGTCGACCCCGCCAAGGTCGACGAAGCCGCCCTGAAGGCCGCCGGCGCCCACGGCGTCGTCAAGATGGGCACCGCCATCCAGGTCGTCATCGGCACCGACGCCGACCCCATCGCGGCGGACATCGAGGACATGATGTGAAGAGCGGGGATCGTCCCGGGCTTCACCCCCTGACGCACCCCTGAGACCGGCACCGCGCGCGGGCCCCTCCCCACCGGGACGGGCCCCCACGCACGTACGGATAGGCTCAGCCGCATGTCTCGAATCGACGGCCGCACCCCCCAGCAGCTCCGCCCCATCACCATCGAGCGCGGCTGGAGCAAGCACGCCGAAGGCTCCGTCCTCGTCTCCTTCGGCGACACCAAGGTCTTCTGCACCGCCTCCGTCACCGAAGGCGTCCCGCGCTGGCGCAAGGGCAGCGGCGAAGGCTGGGTCACCGCCGAATACTCCATGCTGCCCCGCGCCACCAACACCCGCGGCGACCGCGAGTCCGTCAGGGGCCGCATCGGCGGCCGCACCCACGAGATCAGCCGCCTCATCGGCCGCTCCCTGCGCGCCGTCATCGACTACAAGGCCCTCGGCGAGAACACCATCGTCCTCGACTGCGACGTCCTCCAGGCCGACGGCGGCACGCGTACCGCGGCCATCACCGGCGCGTACGTGGCACTGGCCGACGCGATCGCCTGGGCCCAGCGCAAGAAGCTGATCAAGGCCAACCGGCAGCCCCTCACCGGCACCGTCTCCGCCGTCTCCGTCGGCATCGTCGGCGGCGTCCCCCTCCTCGACCTCTGCTACGAAGAGGACGTCAAGGCCGACACCGACATGAACGTCGTCTGCACCGGCGACGGCCGCTTCGTCGAGGTCCAGGGCACCGCCGAGGCCGAGCCCTTCGCCCGCGACGAGCTCAACGCCCTCCTCGACCTCGCCGTCAGCGGCTGCGACGAACTCGCCGCCCACCAGCGCGCCGCGCTCGACGCCGTCCTCGGAAAGTAAAGGGCACACCAAGACAGGTGCTCGACCGCGGGCAACCGAGCCGAGCACACTCGCGTCTGAAGGAGTACGGGCGCACGGCTCATCCCTGTGCGCCCGGCCAGCCGCTCGGGCCCGACCGGCCCGACCGAACGAGAGGGACCGCTCCATGGCCGCGAGCCGCCGACGCCGCACCGCAGCCGTCGCCGCCACCCTGGCGGCCGTCGCGCTGACCGCCGGACTCACCACCGGCTGCGCCGCCGTCGACAAGGCGCTGGACTGCGTCCAGACCGCCGACGCCATCGCCGACAGCGTCACCGAACTCCAGCAGGCGGTCGACAGCGCGGCCGACGACCCGGCACAGCTCGACGAGTCCCTCGACTCCATCGACCAGAACCTCGGCGAGATCGGCGACAAGACCGACAACGCGGACGTCAGCAAGGCCGTCGACGACCTGAACAAGGCCGTCGACAACGTCCGCACCTCGATCAAGAACGGCGACGAGACGCCCGACATCAGCCCCGTCACGGACGCGGCGGGCGAACTGACGAAGGTCTGTACGCCGTAACCCCGCGGGCCGGTGCCCGGCTGCGGGCCCGTCGTGGTCACTCGCGCAGTTCCCCGCGCCCCTGAAGGGGCGCGGGACCGCTGGTCACCCGGGGCAATACTGTTGTGGCCATGACCCGCCTGATCCTCGCCACCCGCAACGCCGGAAAGATCACCGAACTTCGCGCCATCCTCGCCGAAGCCGGGCTGCCCCACGAACTCGTCGGCGCCGACGCCTACCCGGACATCCCCGACGTCAAGGAAACGGGCGTCACCTTCGCCGAGAACGCCCTCCTCAAGGCCCACGCCCTGGCCCGGGCCACGGGCCTCCCCGCCGTCGCCGACGACTCCGGCCTCTGCGTCGACGTCCTGGGCGGCGCGCCCGGCATCTTCTCCGCCCGCTGGGCCGGCCGCCACGGCGACGACAAGGCCAACCTCGACCTCCTCCTCGCCCAGCTCTCCGACATCGCCGACGACCACCGAGGCGCCCACTTCGCCTGCGCGGCGGCCCTCGCCCTGCCCGACGGCACGGAGCGGGTGGTGGAGGGCCAACTCCGCGGCACCCTCCGCCACGCCCCCACGGGCTCCGGCGGCTTCGGCTACGACCCGATCCTCCAGCCGGAGAACGAGTCGCGAACCTGCGCGGAACTGACCCCCCAGGAGAAGAACACGATCAGCCACCGGGGGAAGGCGTTCCGGGCGTTGGTGCCGGTGGTGGGGGAGTTGGTGAGCTGAGAACGGTGATCAGCTGAGCCGAGGGGCGCGGCACCGTGGAGGTGCTGCGCCCCAGTTGGCGGTGGGCCCGGTGGGACTCGAACCCACGACACACCGGACCTAAACCGGCGCCCTCTTGGCCAGCTGGGGTACGGACCCGTTGCGGTTACTGTACTGGGCCGAGAGCGGTGCCGGGGCGGCGAGGTCGTGAGTGGGTCTGCGTCTGACTGTGGCAGCAGGGGCAGAGGTATCGCAGGTTTTCGATCCGGTTGTTCAGCCGATCGCCGTCGATGTGGTCGATCTCCAGCACGAGTCTCCTGCCCTGCCAGCTCTCCCCGGTGCCGCACTCGCTGCACATACGGGGTACGCCCAGGTCGTCGAGTGCCCGCCTCAAGAGGACTGTCTGCGTGCGTGGAGAACCAGGAGGCCGTCTCACCAGGATCTGGTCCGCGGACCTGCGACGAGGGGAGGACGTGCCCCGGAAGTGGCCCTGCCCGGTGAAGTGGTCGATCGACAGGCCGTAGAACTCGATACTGCGTCTGGCCTTCGCCCGCCCGGATCCACCTAGTGTGGAGAGACCGAGCATGCGCAGCACTCCGGACAAGCTGTGTGACGCGGCGACGGCTCGTGTGACGTCCTCACGCGGGAAGATGGCCCCTGAGCGGTTGTTGCGCCCTCCGGTGAAGTGCGAGGTGTCAATACCGAAGGCATCCAGCTGCTTTCTGATGTAGCCGTACGGGCTGTCGCGTGGAGAGAGCCCCATGTACTGCACCATCTCCCTGATGCTGGTCGACTGGGCGGCGGCTTCTCGCAGGAGTTGTTCCGGGTAGCTGCGTCGTTCGCGCTCCGGCAGAGGCTCCTCGCGGAAGTGCGAGATGTCGATGCCGTAGTGCCGCAGCCGCTTGCTGAGGTAACCGCGGGGGCCGCTCCCCAGCGGGGCCCGCAGTCTGCGCATCAAGTCGACCATGCTGGTGGCCTCGGCGGCGGTACGGGTGAGCAGCTCTCGTGTGTACCTCGGCGTGCTCACGAGGCCGTCCTCCGCCTGCGTCCCCGGTATGTGTCCGTGGCCGCATGGCAGTTGGGGCAGAGCAACTGGAGGTTTCCCGGGCGGTTGTCCCACCAGTCGCCGTTGATGTGGTCGACCTCCAGCCGGAGAGGCTTGCCGTTCCACCTGGGCCCGGTGCCGCACAGGGCGCACCTCTCCGGGACTCCGATGCAGAGCAACTGCCGGAGCAGCCGATTCCCCGGGATCCTGCCGGCCTGCGGTGTCCCGAGGCTCAGCAGATCGCCGCGGGATCTTGACCTCCGCGGTGGTGTCACGAAGTGTGACGTGTCGATGCCCAGGGCCGCGATACGGCGGCTGATGTGCGTGTGGTTGCCGCCGACCGGGCTGATGTCCAGACGGCGGAGCACCTCCTTGACGCTGGAGGACACCGCCACCACCTCGCGGAGCGTCTGCTCGGTGTGGCGCGCCCACCGGGTCGGGAAGTGGGAGACGTCCACTCCGGCCTCGGCCATCTTCTGGCGCAGATAGCGTCTGCTGCCAGGTGTGGGTGTTCCCCCGCACCATCGAACGGCGTCGTCCCAATTCGCTGTCACCCGTGCTGCTTCTGCGAGCAGCTCGCGGGTATACCTGGCCCCCATCATCGCCTCCGCTCTCGACCACCCGTTCGTGGTCTCGCACGGAGTAACGAACCGTTTATCGGACAGTCACGCCCGAAGTGTGGAGCGGCCCGTGCCGGAGGTCATCGGTACGGGCCGCTCGTGAAAGGAACAGGTGGGTCTCAGACTCCCAGGTCCTTGATGATCTTGGCGACGTGGCCCGTCGCCTTGACGTTGTAGAGGGCGCGTTCGACCTTGCCCTCCTCGTCCACGACGATCGTGGAGCGGATGACGCCGGTCACCGTCTTGCCGTAGAGCTTCTTCTCGCCGAAGGCGCCGTAGGACTCCAGGACCTGCTTGTCAGGGTCGGCGAGGAGGGTGACCTTCAAGGACTCCTTGTCGCGGAACTTGGCCAGCTTCTCCGGCTTGTCGGGGGAGATGCCGATGACGTCGTAGCCCGCGCCCGCGAGCAGCTCCAGGTTGTCCGTGAAGTCGCAGGCCTGCTTGGTGCAGCCGGGCGTGAGGGCGGCCGGGTAGAAGTACACGATGACCTTGCGGCCCTTGTGGTCCGCCAGGGACACCTCGGTGCCGTCGGCGTCGGGCAGGGTGAAGGCGGGGGCCACGTCCCCCGGCTGGAGTCGCTCGCTCATCAGGCCAGGGTAACCGGGGGTCGAGGCAGTGCGATGAGCCGTGGAGCTGACAGACTGTCCGGCACAGGCTCACACCGACTTCGGAGGCGACACGGTGGCGGACACGGCGGACACCAGGACCCCGGCGCAGATCGAGGCGGACATCAGGCGCCGCCGCGCGAACCTGGCCGAGACCCTCGACGAGATCGGGGTGCGGGTACACCCGAAGACGATCGTCGGGGATGCCAAGGCCAAGGTCGCTGCCAACATCGACCACACCCTCGGCCGGGCCTACGTGGGGGTCAACCGGGCCGTCACGGACGTACGCGCCCGGTTCGTGGACGAGGACGGCGCGCCCCGGCTGGAGCGGGTCGTGCCCGTCGCGCTCGTCGTCGTGGGCGTGGTCGGGCTGCTCGCGGTCAGCACACGGCGCCGCAAGGGCTGACCCGACCGCGTGCGGGCATGGTGAAGACAGGTAGGTTTCTGGGCGTGAGCGCCAAGAAGAACGAGCACAGTACCCATCCGGACAAGCTGCCCATCCGGATGCTGCACGACCGCGTACTGGTGCGGCAGGACACCAGCGAGGGCGAGCGGCGTTCCGGCGGCGGCATCCTGATCCCCGCCACGGCCGCGGTCGGCCGGCGGCTGGCGTGGGCCGAGGTCGTCGCGGTGGGACAGAACGTGCGGACGGTGGAGACCGGCGACCGGGTGCTGTACGACCCGGAGGACCGTGCCGAGGTCGAGGTGCGGGGCGTCGCGTACGTGCTCATGCGCGAGCGTGATCTGCACGCCGTCGCCGCGGACCGGTTCGAGGGCGCCGAGGACTCGACGGGCCTGTACCTGTAGGCCCGGGTGGTACGAGGGGGCCGGTGACCACCGTCACCGGCCCCCTCGTCATGTCCTTTGCTACGTTGGAGGCACCCCCGACGAGACGCGCCGTACCGGGATCAAGGCAAAGACGACGCACCGACACCGTCAGCCCGTTTCCCGGAGGTGCCCGTCATGGCCTGGGTTCTGCTCGTCGTCGCCGGTCTGCTCGAGGTGGGGTGGTCGGTCGGCATGAAGTACACCGACGGCTTCACCCGCCCGCTGCCCAGTGTGCTCACGGGCGCCGGCATCGTCGCCAGCATGCTGTTGCTGTCGCAGGCCGCCAAGACGTTGCCGATCGGTACCGCCTACGGCGTGTGGGTGGGGATCGGCGCGGCCGGGGCGGCGGTGTTCGGCATGGCGGTGCTCGGTGAACCGGCGACCGCCGCCCGGATCTTCTTCGTGTGCCTGCTGCTGGTCGCCGTGGTGGGGCTGAAGGCGACCAGCGGCCACTGATCCGCGGCCGGGCTACTCGCGGCGGGTGCCCTGCGGGACGACGCCCCAGCCGGGGCCGGCCGTGCCGCCCTCCGTCGTGCCGCCGTCGCTCGTGTCGCCGCCGCCACCGCCCTGCGTGGTGCCACCGTCGGCGGTGCCGCCGTCCGTCGTCCCGCCGTCGGCGGTGCCGCCGTCCGTGGTGCCGCCGGTGGGGGACTCGCCGCCGGTGCCGCCGTCGGTGGTGCCACCGGAGGTCTGGCCCTCGGTCTGCCCCTCGGGGGCGCTGGGGCTCTGGTCGGGCGGCGTCTCGGTGGCGCCGTCGTCGCCGCCGGTGGTCGTGGAGCCGTCGGTGGTGGCGCCGGTGGTCGGGTCGGTGGGGGCCTGGCTGCTGGGGGCCTGCGAGACGTCGGCGCCGGGCTGGAGCCTGAGGTCGAACTCCTTGGCGGGCTTGCCCTTGAGGGCGTCCTGGGTGAACTGCGTCCAGATCTCGGCGGGCGCGCCGCCGCCGTTGATGCGCGGCAGGCCCATGGCGCCGTACAGCGACTTGTGGGCGGCGGTTTCCGGGTCCTGGCCCATGACGGAGACGACGGTGGCGAGGTCGGGGGTGTAGCCCGCGAACCAGGCGGCGGTGTCCTCCTCGGCGGTGCCGGTCTTGCCGGCGACGGGGCGTCCCGCGGCCTGCGCGGCGGAGGCCGTGCCGTTCTGGACGACGCTGCGCAGCATCGAGGTGGTGGTGTCGGCGGCCTCGCGGCTGACGGCCTGCCGGGTGCGCCGCTCGGGCAGGTCGATCGGTGTGCCCTGCTTGGTGACCTTCTCGACCATCGTGTACGTGCCGTGCCGGCCGTGGTTGGCGAGGGTGGCGTAGGCCTCCGCCATGTCGAGGACGCTGGCGGTGGCGGTGCCGAGCGCGATGGCGGGGCCGTCGGCGAGGTCGGGGGTGGTCTCGGGGACGCCGAGGTCGATCGCGGTCTGCTTGACCTTCGCGGGGCCGACGTCGGCGGCCATCTGCGCGTACACCGAGTTCACGGAGCTGTCGGTGGCCTCGGTGACGGTGATGTCGCCGTAGGAGCGCTGGTCCTCGTTCTCGGGGGCGTAGGGGTCGCCGGTCCAGCCCTGCACGGTGCGCTTGTTGGTGCCGTCGTAGATGGTGTTGGGGGTGATGACGCGGCCGTCCTGGGTCTCGGAGTGGTTCTCGACGGCCGAGGTGAACACGAACGGCTTGAAGGTGGAGCCGACCTGGAAGTCCCTGCGGGTGGCGTTGGGGGTGTACTGCTTGACGTAGTCGATGCCGTTGTACATCGCCACGACCTTGCCGGTCTTGGGGTCGACGGAGGCGCCACCGGCGCGGACGTAGGTGTCGACCTTGTTGCTCTTCTTGTCGAGCTTGGACATCAGCTTGTCGTTGACGGCCTTCACGAACGCGTCCTGCTTGCCCTTCTGCAGGGTCGTCGTGATGCGGTAGCCGCCGGCGTCGAGCTGCCGCTCGTCGACGATCTTGTTCTGGACGAGGTAGTCCTTGACGATCCGGACGATGTAGCCGCGCTGCCCGGACATGCCGGTGGAGAGGGTGGACTCCTTCGGCACGGGGAACTTCATGCCGGTGCGCTTCGACTCGTCGAGCCAGCCCTTCTTGACCATGCCGTCCAGGACGTAGTTCCAGCGGGACTCGGCGGCCTTGCGGTTCTCCGGGTGGGCGACGACGTCGTACTGGCTGGGCGCGTTGACGAGCGCGGCGAGGTAGGCGGCGCGGGCCGGGTCGAGGTCCTTGGCGTCCTTGCCGTAGTAGGCCTGGGCGGCGGCCTGGATGCCGTAGGCGTTGCGGCCGAAGTAGCTGGTGTTGAGGTAGCCCTCGAGGATGTGGTCCTTGCTGACCTCGCGGTCCAGCTTGATCGCGATGAAGAACTCCTTGGCCTTGCGCGTGACGGTCTGTTCCTGGCGCAGGTAGTAGTTCTTCACGTACTGCTGGGTGATCGTGGAGCCGGACTGTTTGCCCTTGCCGAGGGCGGTGTTCCAGGCGGCGCGGACCATGGCCTTGGGGTCGACGGCGGACTCGGTGTAGAAGTCGCGGTCCTCGGCGGCCAGGATCGCGTGCTGGGCGTCCTTGGAGATGTGCGCGAGCGTGACGTTCTCGCGGTTGACCTCGCCGTCGCGGGCGATCACGGAGCCGTCCGCGTAGAGGTAGACGTTGGCCTGCTTGGTGGCGAGCGCGTTGGCAGGGGGGATCTTCACCAGCGAGTAGCCCAGGAAGAAGCCGCCGGCCAGCAGCAGCACGACGATGACGAAGGCGCCGAGCGTCATGCGCCAGGTCGGGACGGCGCGGCGCCAGCCGGTCCGCTTCGGCTTCCCGGAGGCCTTGGTCTCGGGCGTGCCGGGGTCGCCGTCGGCGTGCGCCTGCGGCTCTCTCGATGCCCAGCCCGGATTCGGCTGCTGCGGCTGAGGCTCGTCACTCATGTCGTGCACGGACTCCTGTTTCGCGTCGTACGTCGTTCCCGTACGTCTCTGCTCGCTCTTGCGCCCCTGTGATGAAGACTGTCCCATCCGTTGATCAGTTCCCTGATCGAGGGCCGGGTCGTGCGGCGTGTGGTGGGGCGGGCCGTGTGCGAGTGGGTGCGCGGGCGGGCACGGGGTCAAACGCGCTGTCGCGTACGCCTGCCCGAATCGTGATCTCGCCTGCGCGACATTCGCCCGAAGGGGGACACGGCCGTGGATCGTGACGGTGCCTGCGCTCCGCCCGGCCGGTACCGCCGCCACGCTGCTCGCCCTGGCCACGGGCGCCTCGGCCCACGCGGACGCAACGGATCGTACCGTCTGGGCCGGTGCGCGCCCGCCCGGCGGCGCCCTCGCGGGCGCCCGAAATCGCGTGGCGCGCCCGTTCGCCGGAGCACTAGGCTCCTGCGCTTCGGTGCCGGGCGGCGGGAAGGGCGGCGTGGAGGGCGGTGAAGAGGGCGTTGGATGTGGGCTCGGGGCGGTTGTACGTGGCGGTCGCGGCGGGTGGCTTCCGGCGGTACGCGACGTATCGGGCGGCCACGGTGGCCGGGGTGTTCACCAACACGGTCTTCGGCGTCATCCTCGTCTACACGTATCTGGCGCTGTGGGACGAGAGGCCGCATCTCGGGGGGTACGACCAGGCGCAGGCGGTGACCTATGTGTGGCTGGGGCAGTGCCTCTACGCGACGCTGGCGATCCAGGGCGGCGGCGCGGAGAAGGACCTGATGGACCGCATCCGCACCGGTGAGATCGCCGTCGACCTCTACCGGCCGGCCGATCTTCAGCTGTGGTGGCTGGCGGGCGACGTGGGGCGGGCGTCGTTCCAGATGCTGGGCCGGGGCGTGATCCCGTTCCTGTTCGGTGCGGTCTTCTTCCCGATGGCGCTGCCGACGGAGGTCGCCCCGTGGGCGGCGTTCGTGGTCACGCTGCTGCTGGCTACGGTCGTGAGTTTCGCGATCCGCTATCTGGCGGCCCTCAGCGTGTTCTGGCTGCTGGACGGCATGGGCGTCAACCAGGTGCTGATGGTCACGGGGATCTTCTTCTCGGGCATGGTGCTGCCGCTGAACGCCTTCCCGGGGGTCTTCGGGGAGATCGTGCGGGTGCTGCCGTGGGCGGCGCAGATCCAGATGCCTGCGGACGTGCTGATGGGGGAGACGGATCCGCTGCGGGCGTTCGCCTTCCAGGCGGCGTGGGCCGTGGCCCTGCTGGCCGCGGGGCGGCTGATGCAGTCGGCGGCGACGCGGCGGGTGGTGGTGCAGGGTGGCTGAGCGCGGTGCCGTGCGGGAGGGGCTGCGGGCCTACCGGCTGATCGCCGGGATGTGGGTGCGCTCCAGCATGACCTACCGGACCTCCTTCGTCGTCACGGTGTGCGGCAATCTGACGGTGACCGGCCTGGACTTCGTGGCGATCCTGCTGATGTTCTCGCAGGTGGACTCGCTGGGCGGCTGGACGCTGCCCGAGGTCGCGTTCCTGTACGGGCTGTCCGTGACGTCGTTCGGGATCGCCGATCTGGCGCTGGGCTCGATGGACGTCCTGGGCGGCCGGATGCGCGACGGCTCCTTCGACATCCTGCTCGTGCGGCCCGCGCCGGTGCTCGCCCAGGTCGGCGCCGACCACTTCGCGCTGCGCCGCCTGGGCCGGATCACCCAGGGCGCGGTGGTGCTGGGGTGGGCGCTGGTGTCGGTGGACGTCGAGTGGAGCGCGGCGAAGGTGCTGCTGGTGCCGGTGATGGTGGTCAGTGGCGCGGTGATCTTCTCGGCGGTGTTCGTGGCGGGCGCGGCCTTCCAGATCTACGCGCAGGACGCGGCCGAGGTGCAGAACGCCTTCACCTACGGGGGCACGACGCTGTTGCAGTATCCGCCGTCGGTGTTCGGCAAGGACCTGGTGCGGGGCGTGACCTTCATGCTGCCGCTGGCCTTCGTCAACTGGGTGCCGGCCGCCCATGTGCTGGGGCGGCCGTACCCGGTCGGGCTGCCCGGGTGGACGGCCTTCGCCTCGCCGCTGGTGGCGGTTGCCTGTTGTGTCCTGGCCGGGCTGGCGTGGCGGGCGGGACTTCGTTCGTACCGGAGTACAGGGAGCTGAGGTGATCGAGGTGGACGGCGGCTTCATCGAACTCGACGGTGTGGAGAAGGTCTTCGAGGTGCGTAAGAAGACCGGCTTCATGAAGCGGGAACGACGGCGGGTGCGGGCCGTCGACTCGATCTCCTTCCGGGTGGAGCGCGGCGAGATGGTCGGCTACATCGGCCCCAACGGTGCCGGGAAGTCCACCACGATCAAGATGCTGACCGGCATCCTCACGCCCAGCGGGGGACGGCTGCGGGTGGCGGGCATCGACCCGTCCCGGGAGCGGACACGTCTCGCGCACCGCATCGGCGTGGTGTTCGGGCAGCGCACCACGCTGTGGTGGGACCTGCCGTTGCTGGACTCCTACCGGCTGATGCACCGCATGTACCGGATCCCGGACGCCCGTTACCGCCAGAACCTCGACCGTCTGGTCGAACTCCTGGACCTGGGCGCCCTGCTGGACGTTCCGGTACGGCAACTCTCCCTCGGCCAGCGGATGCGCGGCGACATCGCGGCGGCCCTGCTGCACGACCCGGAGGTGCTGTACCTGGACGAGCCGACGATCGGCCTAGACGTCGTCTCCAAGTCGAAGGTGCGGGAGTTCCTGCGGGAGTTGAACACCGAGCGCGGCACCACGGTGCTGCTGACCACGCACGACCTTCAGGACATCGAGCAGTTGTGCAAGCGGGTGATGGTCATCGACCAGGGCCGTCTGATGTACGACGGTCCGCTCGCCGGGCTGCACGAGGTGGGGGAGAGCGAGCGGACCCTGGTGGTGGACCTGGAGCGGGAACTGCCGCCGATCGACGCACCGGCGCCCGCGCGGGTCGTCCGCGTGGAGGGCCCGCGCCAGTGGCTGGCGTTCCCGGCGGGGGAGTCGGCGGCGCCGCTGGTGGCGCGGATCGCGGCCGAGTACCCGCTGGTGGACCTGTCGGTGCGGGAACCGGACATCGAGGCGGTCATCGCCACCATGTACGGGGAACAGGCCGAGCGGGCGATCTCATAGCCCCCGGCGGGGTGAACTCGTAGGCTGCTGTGTATGACCGACGACGCCGTCCCGGACCTCCGCGCCTCCGATGCCGACCGTGAAAAGGTCGCAGAAGTCCTGCGGGACGCCCTCGCCGAGGGGCGCCTCGACATGGAGGAGTTCGAGGAGCGGCTCGACGCGACGTACAAGGCCAGGACGTACGGGGAGCTGGCGCCGATCACCCGGGACCTGCCGGCCGCCGGCGTGACGGTGCCGGCGGTGTCCCTGACGAAGGACCCGGCCACCGGCCCGGACTGGTCCGGGCGGATCACCGGAGGCGAGGGCACCTCCTCGTGGGCCGTCGCCGTGATGTCCGGCTTCCAGCGCAAGGGGCACTGGACGATGCCCCGGCGGTTCACCTGCTTCGCCTTCTGGGGTGGCGGGGAGATCGACCTGCGCGAGGCGAACTTCGCGGACCGCGAGGTCGAGATCAACGCCGTGGCGATCATGGGCGGGGTGGATGTGATCGTGCCGCCCGGCGTCGAGGTCGTCGTCCGCGGCATCGGCATCATGGGCGGCTTCGACCACCGCGAGGAGGGCGTGCCGGGGGAGCCGGGCGCGCCGCGGGTGATCGTGACGGGGTTCGCGCTGTGGGGCGGCGTCGGGGTCCAGCGGAAGCTGACCCGGGCGGAGAAGCTGCGCATCCGCGAGGAGCGGCGCCAGGAGAAGCTGGAGCGCAGGTCGGCCCGGCGGGAGCTGGACGGGGACCGCTGAGCC
Source organism: Streptomyces sp. NPDC007929 (assembly GCF_042959065.1). Taxonomy (NCBI): domain Bacteria; kingdom Bacillati; phylum Actinomycetota; class Actinomycetes; order Kitasatosporales; family Streptomycetaceae; genus Streptomyces; species Streptomyces sp. NPDC007929. The sequence continues at coordinate 155,186 of NZ_JBIBKD010000002.1, forward strand.
CCGGGGCGGCCCGCTGAGCCCCGCGCCGGTCCGCTGAGCCCCGCGCAGGACCGCTTGGCCCCGGGGCAGGACCGCTGAGCCCCCCTGAGCCCCGGGGCGCGGTCGGCTCCGGGCCCTGGCAGCCGTGTGCCCGCCGCCTGGGTGAGGCGACGGGCACGGGACGGGGCAGTGCGGGAGGCGACTACAGCTCCGCCGGCGCCGACCCCTTCAGCGTCCGGAGGTCGAAGGACTCCGCCATGCGCGCGTATCCCTTGTCGCTGGGGTGCAGATGGTCGCCCGAGTCGTAGTCGGACCGCAGCCGCCGCGGGTCGTACGGGTCGCGCAGCGCCTCGTCGAAGTCGGCCACGGCGTCGTACACCCGCCCGGCGCGGATCTCGGCGTTGATCGTGCGGCGGACCGCCTCCCGCGCGTCCGTGTACCCCCGGTGCCCGTAGAACGGCATCAGTGTCGCTCCGACCACCTTCAGGCCGCGGGCGTGGGCCTGGTCCACCATCGTGCGCAGCCCGGCGAGGATCGCGTTCGGGTCGGCGAGGCGCGGGTTGCGCAGGATGTCGTTGACGCCGAGGTCGATGACGACGACCTTGACGTTCGTCCGCTCCAGCACGTCCCGCCCGAAGCGGTTCAGCCCGCTGGGGTTGTCCGCGGGGCGGCCGAGTCCGTCGGCGAGGACCTGGTTGCCGCTGATGCCCTGGTTGACGACGCTGTAGCGGGGCAGGTCCCGGCCCGCCGCGATCTCCGCGCGCAGCCGGTCGGAGAGCACGTCGGTCCAGCGACTGTTGGTGTCCGGCGTGGAGGTGATGCCGTCCGTGAGCGAGTCGCCGAGGACGACGACCGTGCCGTCGGACTCGTTGCTCAGCAGGTCCAGCGCGGTCAGATACCGCCAGGACCCGGTGCGCTCGGTGTACGGCGTGCCCGTGGTGTCCTGCGCGTGGTCGCCCTGGGCGAGGTAGGAGATCTGGCGGGCGTGGCGGTGGTAGGTGACCGGGCCGGAGGTGGTCGGCGTGTAGGTGGTGATCAGGACGTCGGAGTCCTGCGGGACGACGATCCGGACGGCGTCGCTCATGACCTGCCGGCCGGGCGGGATGACGACCGTGGGGCCGCCGCTGAAGGTCAGCTGCCGCATGGTGTCCGCGAGTGCCGCCGCCGTACCGCTGCCCGCGGAGACGGCGATCGTCGCCCGCGTGATGCTCAGCGGCGACTGGCCGTAGAGATTGGACAGCGTCACGCGGGCACTCGTACCGCCGACACTGGTGTGGACGACGTTGCGGACCGAACGGTCCGCCATGCCCGTGGCCTCGGTGCCGGGTTCGGCGGCGGAGGGGGAGGCGGACCAGGTGCCGACCCAGGTGCCGGTGGAGGCGGGTGCGGCGGAGTTGTGCGGGGCGCGGCCGTCGCCGAGGGCGTTGCGGTCGCGCAGGCTGTCGTCGGCACCCACGCCGACGTATATGGCAGTGGAAAGGGCCACGATCGCTGCGACGACCATGGCCAGGAGGGCGCGGTACTTAGTGGGGCCGGTCGACATCTGCTGCTGCGCAGCGGGCCTCACACCCCCGGCACGTCCTCGGGTCATGCTGTGTTGTTCTCCTCGGGCGATGGGAGCCCAAGGCTCCGATCTGATGTGCCCATGATGCGGCATGGGCCGGGGGAAGCTCACAGCACCCTGTGCAATCCCCCCTCCCGACAGACGCCGGGAACTCCTGTTCCGTTCCAGGAGTCGGTCAGGAAGGGACAATGTGTGTGCGGGATCACCGAGCGGGTGGAGCGGATGGAACAGGCGAAAGCAGCAGAAAAGGGTGTCGGTACCGGTGGGCAGCATGCCCGCCCCGGCGGCGCCGTGAACCGCGCGATGACGACGTTCAGCCCCGCGGACGAGGAGAAACAGCGCGGCGTACGCCGGATGAAACTCACCGCCACCGGACTCCTGGTCTTCGTGGCGCTGGTCTACGTCCTGTCCACCTGGGCGCACAACTCCGGCGCCGGGACCTGGGCGGCCTACGTCGCCGCCGCCTCCGAGGCCGGCATGGTCGGCGCGCTCGCCGACTGGTTCGCCGTCACCGCCCTCTTCCGGCACCCCCTCGGCATCCCCATCCCGCACACCGCGATCATCCCCACCAAGAAGGACCAGCTGGGCGTCTCCCTGGGCGAGTTCGTCGGCGAGAACTTCCTCTCCGAGGACGTCGTACGGCAGCGGCTGCGCGCCGTCGGCATCGGCAGCCGCCTCGGCGCCTGGCTCGCCGTACCCGAACACGCCGACCGGGTCACCGCCGAGCTGTCCACCGCCCTGCGCGGCGCCCTGACGGTCCTGCGCGACTCCGACGTCCAGGCCGTGGTCGGCGAGGCGATCACCCGCCGCGCGAACGCCCAGGAGATCGGGCCCGGCATCGGCAAGATGCTGGAGAAGGTCGTCGCCGACGGCGGCCACAAACGCGTCGTCGACCTCGTCGTGACCCGCGCCCACGACTGGCTCGTGCTGCACGGCGACTCCGTGATGGACGCCGTGCAGGGCGGCGCCCCCGGCTGGACGCCGAAGTTCGTCGACAAGAAGGTCGGCGAGCGCGTCTACAGGGAACTGCTGCGCTTCGTCACCGAGATGCGCGACATGCCCGGCCACCCCGCGCGCGGCGCCCTCGACCGGTTCCTCACCGACTTCGCCTCCGACCTCCAGTCCGACACCGACACCCGGGCCCGTATCGAGCGGCTCAAGGGCGACGTACTGAGCCGCGACGAGGTCCAGGACCTCATCGCCAGCGCCTGGACGGCCGTACGGTCCATGATCGTCGCGGCGGCGGAGGACGAGCGCAGCGAGCTGCGGCTGCGGGTGCGGGCGTCCCTGCTGTCGCTGGGCTCGCGGATGGCGGCCGAGCGCAAGGTCCAGGACAAGGTCGACCGGTGGGTGGAGGACGCGGCCGTCTACGTCGTCACCACCTACCGCAAGGAGATCACCTCCCTGATCACGGACACCGTGGCGAGCTGGGACGCCGAGCACACCACCCGCAAGATCGAGGCCAACATCGGCCGCGACCTGCAGTTCATCCGGATCAACGGCACGGTCGTCGGCTCCCTGGCCGGCCTGCTGATCTACACGGTCTCGCACGCCCTGGGGGCGTGACCTGGCTTCCTTCGGGCGTAAGAGAACCCCCTCAGGGCACCCGAACGGGGTTCCGCTCGATGAGGAGGGAGCCCATGGCCACCGCGCAGGCCGGGACCGGCCGCACCATCACCACCGACATCCCAGCACGCCTCGACCGCCTCCCGTGGTCGCGCTGGCACTGGACGATCGTCATCGGCCTCGGCACCGTGTGGATCCTCGACGGTCTCGAAGTCACCGTCGTGGGAAACATCGCCAGCCGCCTGTCCGAACCCGGCAGCGGCCTGCCCATCACGTCCGGCGAGGTCACCGGTATGGCGGCCGCCCTGTATGTGGCGGGTGCCTGTCTGGGCGCCCTCTTCTGGGGCCGCCTGACCGACAAGTGGGGGCGCAAAAAGCTCTTCATGATCACGCTGGCCGTGTACCTCGCGGCCACCGCCCTCACCGCGATCTCCTTCGACACCTGGTGGTTCTTCCTCTTCCGCTTCCTCACCGGCTTCGGCATCGGCGGTGAGTACGCGGCCATCAACTCCGCGATCGACGAGCTGATCCCCAAGGAGTACCGCGGCCGCACCGACCTGATGATCAACGGCAGCTTCTGGCTCGGCGCGGTCTTCGGCTCGCTGCTGTCGATCGTCGCCCTGGACACCGACATCTTCGCGGCGAACGTCGGCTGGCGTCTCACCTTCGCCCTCGGCGCGGTCCTCGCCCTGGTGATCCTCCTGGTCCGCCGGCACGTCCCCGAGAGCCCACGGTGGCTGCTGATCCACGGCCGCGACGACGAAGCCGAACGCATCGTCTCCTCCATCGAACGCAAGGTCGAGGAGGAACGGGACGATCCGCTGCCGCGCCCCGAGGGCGAGATCACCATCCACCAGCGCCGCAGCGTCTCCTTCATCGAGATCGGCCGCACGGTCTTCTCCGACTACCGCCGCCGCGCGATCCTCGGCTTCTCCCTCTTCATCGGCCAGGCGTTCCTCTACAACGCGATCACCTTCGGCTTCGGCGCGATCCTGACCACGTTCTTCGACGTCCCGAGCGGCAACACCGGCTACTACTTCGCCGTCATCGCCATCGGCAACTTCTGCGGCCCGCTGCTCCTCGGCAAGCTCTTCGACACGGTCGGCCGCCGCATCATGATCTCCGGCACGTACATCCTGTCCGGCCTGCTCCTCTTCGGCACGGCCTGGCTCTTCGACCAGGGCTCGCTGAGCGCGGCCACCATGACGGCCTGCTGGTGCGCGGTCCTCTTCTTCGCCTCGGCCGGCGCGTCCAGCGCCTATCTGACCGTCTCCGAGGTCTTCCCGATGGAGACCCGCGCCATGTCCATCGCGTTCTTCTACGCCATCGGCACGGCGGCCGGCGGAATCAGCGGCCCGCTGCTGTTCGCCAAGCTCACGGAAACCGGCGTCGTCGGCGACACGGTCCTCGCCTTCTCGATCGGCGCGACCCTGATGTGCCTGGCGGGCCTGGTCGCCGCCCTCCTCGCGGTGAAGGCGGAACGCCGCTCCCTGGAGGACATCGCCAAGCCACTGACAGCGGCGGGGACCGGCCCGAAGGACAGCACCCCCGGCACGGAAGGGGCGCAGCCGACGTAGGCGTAGGCCCGCTGCCCGCTGCCGGGGGCCCGCTGCCCGGGGCGCGAGGGCGCGAGGGCGCGAGGGCGCGAGGGCGCGAGGGGAGCGTATGGGTCACGCACGGCAAGGAAAGCCGGGGTGGCAAGGGCGGAAGTGGCCCATACGCTCCACTCGCGTGGGCGGGACCTGCGTCTGGTGGGGGGGCGGGCGGCGCCTGCCCACCGCCCACGTCGCGCTACTCCGCCACCCCTACCCCTCGGCGCAGCCGGTCGCGCCTGCGCAGCAACAGCAGGCCGCCCGCCACCGCACCGATCCCCGCCGTGGCGGCCCACGCCGCCGTGTCTCCGGAGCCGGTCGCGGCGAGGTCCTGCCCGCCGACCGGTGACGGGGACGCCGAGGCCTGGGGCCGGAGATCCGCACCACCCCGCGACCCACCGGACGCCGACCCCGGACCCGGCGCCGGGCTGCCCCCGGCAGCCCTCTCCTCCACCCGGTCCCGGGTGAACGCCAGCGTCCCGAACCCCAGCTGGTCGAACCCCCCGCTGTTGGGCCCGTAGTCCCCGCCCCCGCCCTCCGGCGCGGCCTTGGCGGCCGCCCGCGTCAGGTACGACGCCGGCAACCCCCGCCGCTTGGTGTAGTGGTTGGCGATCATCGCCCAGATGGGCCGGGTCATCCCCGGGTCCACCCTCGCCGCATCGGACGCGGTCTCACTGCCCGACCACCCCCCGATCGCCCCTTTCCTGCGCGTGTTCGCCGTGTACGGCACATCGCCGCCCAGACTCCACTTGGCCACGTACTGCGCCCCCTTGAGGAACCGGCTGTCGTCGTAGCCGTACAGGTCGATCCCCTGGTTCCACGCCATCTCGCACACCGTGCCCATCAGCCCGACCCCGAGCAGCGCGTGCCCCTGGTCCCGTCCGGCCTCGACCCACTCGCCGAGCCCGTCCTCGTGGACGACGGGTATCGCGTGCTTGACCGAGCCCATCCCGGCGCCGTGCTCGAAGTACTCCACGGCCCGCTCGACCACGGCCCGTTGGTCGCAGAAGATCCCGGTCGCGAGCACGCACGCGAGGGCCGCCAGGTCCCAGTTGGGCCAGTAGTTGGTGACGACGGCGTTGTTGTGGTGGCTCAGGAAGCTGTCGCTGAGCGGATGGAAGACGTTCAGGAGCAGTTCCCGTGCCCGCTCCAGGTCGAAGTCCCCGTGTCCCCGCACCAGTTCAGCGGCGTTCGCGAACTGGTAGCCGTACAGCCCCGCCGCCAGGAACCGGTCGGCACTGCCCTCCAGCCGGGTCAGCTTCCCCGACCAGGCGTTGAGGATCGCCACGGCGGTGTCGGCGTACTCCTGCTCGCCGCTGACGTGAAAGCGCAGGGCGTTCTGGTAGGCGGCGTGGATGTCGTTGTAGAGGATCCGGTAGTTCTCGGGCGTACCCGACCCCCGGTACACGACGGCCTGCGGATTCGCCCGCCACCCGCTCCGCGCGTGCCGGTTGGCGGTGAGCTTGGCGAACCCGGCGGTGTACGGCCGGGCACCCGCCTTCACCTTGGCCGCCATACGGTCCAGATCGGCGCGGGTGTGCAGCAGCCCGGGGTGGCGGAGAGGGGCGTCGGCGGGGGCGGCGAGGGCGGCCGGGGTGGTGAGCGCGGTCGTGCCGAGTCCGGCGCCGAGGCCGATGCCCGTCGCCTTCAGCATGCTCCGGCGGCTGATCTGTGGTGTCACGTCGTCGTACCTCAGCGTCGTAGGTCGGGTACCTGCGGGGGACGGTGAGGAGACGGCCTGATGGTGAAGGGGATAACAGAAACTGCGTTATAGTTGATCTGCGTCCGGTCGCCGGAACTCCGGTCGGCGGACAGTGCGTTGGTGGTCCAAGGAAAGACGCCCCACTTCCTGTGGGGAGATGCAGGTGCAAGGCCTGCCCGGCGCTCCAGACAAGAACCCGGCCCTGGGATCCAGGGCCGGGTTCTTCGCTGTGCCGACCAGCCGCCCCAGCCCGACCCGCGGACCAGCCCGCCCCGCCGACCCGCCGTACGTCGACAGCCGGCCGACCAGCCGGTCACCGGAGCAACCGGTCAGCGGAACAGTCGGTCAGCGGAACAACCAGCCACCGGAGCGAACCAGTCGACGGCTCAGCCCCGCCGGTCCGCCACCGCCCACGACGCCAGCCCCACGGCCCCCGCCACCCCGAACACGGCAGGCCAGGCGCCCACCTTCTTCGCCAGCGGGTGCGAGCCCGCGAAGGCGGCGACATACGCGGCCGACAACGCCCCGGCCGCCACCCCACCGGCCTGCTGCCGCCACTGCCGGGCGGCCGCCACCCCGGCCACGGCCAGTACGACCCCGCCGAGCGGCCGCTGCCTGGTCCAGCGGGCCACGCCGTAGCCGCCCACGAGCCCGCTCGCGGCGACCACCGCGCTGGGAACCTTCGCCATGTCTGCCTCCTGCGTCCTACGCGCCCTGCTCGGGATCTTGAGGCTAGCCCGCGAGCTTCCGGGACCCGAACCTGAGCCCGGGCTTGTCAACTTTCCTCCTCCGAGCTATATAAGAAGACGCAGACCGTAGGGCATCGCACCGACTGCGTCCGAAGAGAGGAGTGACCAGTGATGCTCATGCGCACGGACCCCTTCCGTGAGCTCGACCGACTGACCCAGCAGGTGTTCGGCCCCACCGCCCGCACATCGGCGATGGCGATGGACGCCTACCGTTCCGGGGACGACTTCTTCGTCCACTTCGACCTCCCCGGCATCGACCCGGAGACGATCGAGCTGGACGTGGAGCGCAACGTCCTGAACGTCCGAGTCGAGCGCAAGTCGCCCGCCCCCGAGGGCGCGGAAACCCTCGTCGCCGAACGCCCCACCGGTACCTTCACCCGCCAGCTGTTCCTCGGCGACACCCTGGACACGGAGCGCATCGACGCCTCCTACGAGTCGGGCGTCCTGACCCTGCGCATCCCCGTGGCCGAACAGGCCAAGCCGCGCCGCATCGAGATCTCGGGCGGCGACACGCGCAAGCAGATCAGCGGCTGACCGCACCGCACCGCCCGCACCGTGTCGCGCCGCCGGTACGAGCCCCGGCGGCGCGGCCCGGGACCAGATCGCACGCACCCGGAGGAACATCCCGCACATGAGCACGGCGACAGTGCCACGTGTGACCACGAAGCCCCACGTCCAGGTCGACGACGTCACCTGGACCCAACTGATCGAAGCCGTCCGGCTGTCGGGCCGGTACGCCACCCTGCCGGAGGCCGAGCGGGTCACCCGTACCGTCCTCTCCGCCCTCGGCACCCACGTCACCGGCGACGAGCGGGTCGATCTCGCCCGCGCCCTGCCCGAGGAGGCCGCCCGGCTGATCGCCGCCCAGATCCCGGACACCCACCGGCTGACGGCCGCGCGGTTCGTCGACGAGGTCGCGTCCCGCACCCCCGGAGCCACGTCCGCCACGGCCCGCTGGGACGTCAGCTCGGTGCTCAGCGCGCTACCGCCCCTGGTCGGCGACGCCCTGATCACCCGCATCCTGGCCCAACTCCCCCCGGGCTACGCCCTCCTGTTCGGCCGGGCGGAGCTCCGGGCCGAGATGACCCCGGCGTCGTAGGCCCCGAAGTGTGACAACCCCGCCGATGCCCCCCTCGTGCACTGCCACGGACCCCGGCTCCAACCGAACCCGCACGACACAAGGCGGTCTTGCCCGGGCTTTGAACGATGGTTATTTTAATCGTCATTCGAAGTCCGGCTGATCATCCGGGCGAGGGCTGGGAGTCGCGGCGGGGGTCACGAACTGGACATCAGCGGCGGAAGCGCGGGAGTCAAGTGAGCAGCAGCAGTCCGGCGACAGTGGTCGACAGCGTCATCGAGCTCGACGCCCGAGGCATCCGCATCGAGGGTGATCCGCAGCTCGTGCTGTGCGCGTCCCTGTTCTACTTCCGCCTGCCCCGAGAGCAGTGGCGCGCCCGGCTCGCCCAGGTCCGGGCCTCCGGCTACACCTGCGTGGACGTCTACCTGCCGTGGAACTTCCACGAGACGGCACCCGGCCGCTGGTCCTTCGATGGCCGGCGCGACGTGGCCGCCTTCCTCGACCTCGCGCGGGAGGAGGGCCTGTACGTCATCGCACGGCCGGGCCCGTACATCTGCTCCGAGTGGGACGGCGGCGCCCTGCCCGCCTGGCTGGGCTCGGACCCGGAGCTCAGGGTCCGGCAGAACGAGCCGCGCTTCCTCGACCGGGTCACCGCCTGGTTCGACCAGGTGCTGCCCCTGCTCGCCGAGCGGCAGTACCCGACCGGCGGCACCGTCATCATGGTGCAGCTGGAGAACGAACTGGACTTCTTCGACTGCGAGGACCGCACAGGCTATGTGACCGCCCTGCGCGACCAGGCCGTACGGCACGGCATCACCGTGCCGCTCATCGCCTGCTCCGGGCAGGGCGACCTCCAGGGAGCCACCGGCGACGTCCCCGGCGTCGTACCGGCGCGCAACTTCTACCCGGACGACGACTCCCCGCACATCGAACCCGAAGTACGGCGCTACGCCGAGCTGCTGGCGGAACGCGGACTGCCCCTGCTCATCACCGAGACCAACCGCCGCCACCGCACCCTGCGCCGCCTCCTCGCCGGCGGCGCCTCGCTGATCGGCCCCTACCTCCAGTCCTCCGGCTGGAACTTCGGATACACCCCGTCCGCCGGGAACTGGGGCAGGCCCGGCAACCTCATGAGCCACGGCTACGACTTCGGCGGCTACGTCTCCTCCACCGGAACCGAACGCCCCGAGTACGCCGAGGCCCAGATCCTCGCCCGCGTCATCGGCACCCTGGGCCCCCGCCTGGCCCTCGCCACCCCGACCGACCCGCACACCCCCCTCACCACCGACTTCCCGACCAGCTCGGCACTGTCGGCCCTGCGACTCGACGGGGGCGGCCAACTCCTCGCCGTACCGCACCTCGGGACGGGGACCGGGCCGGGAACCGCCGTCGTGAACGGGGTGCCGGTCGCCGTCGCGGCGGACTCGTGCCCGTTGATGCCGGTGGACGTGCCCCTGGGCCCGTGGGGCCACGAGGGGACGCTCACCCTGGCCTCGGCGGACCTGGTCGCGACGGGGCAGGGCGTCCTGGTCTTCTCCTCCGAGGTGCCGGTCACCGTCGTACTCGGGGACACCCGGGTCGACCTACCGGCACCCGCGCCCGGAACGCCGCGGCGGCAGACGGCCGAGGGGCTGACCCTCGTAGCGCTGACCCCGGCGGACGCCGTACGCCTGCGCGCTACGGACCGCGACGGCACCGTGCATCTCGACCCACCGGCACCCACCCGGCCCACACCGCCCTCCGCCGAGGTACGTCGCACGCGGCGCCGATCATCCCCCGCCCCCGAGCGCGCGGCGGGCCACCACGAACTGCCGCCGACACTGGAGTCCCTCGGCGTGTACCGGGGGCGCGGCACCTACCGGACCACGACCGACCTCACGGACGTCGACGAACTGCTGCTCGCCGGGGCGGCGGACATCGTCGACCTGTCGGTCGCTGGCCGGGCACGCCCGACGATCGCCGACTTCGGGGCCACCCGGCGGATCGACGTACGCGAAGCTACCGGTGCCGTCGACATCGAGGCCGTGGTCGAGATCTGGGGCCACGCGAACTTCGACGACGCCCGCCTGCCGGCCCTCCGCCTCGGCGCACCGCGCGGCCTCGGCACGCTGTGGAGGGTCCGGAAGACGGAGGACGTATCGGCGCTCTGGTCGGTGCACGGCCACTGGGCGGGCCACCCGGCACCCCTGCGCGAGCTGGGCGGCTGGAGCAGCACCCGCGTCGGCGTCCCCGTCACCTACACCCGCGAGCTCCACACGCACACCGCGGCGGCCCTGCACCTCAAGGGGCTGGTCGAGCCGCTACGGATGACGCTGACCGACGGCGGCCCGACCACCGCCCACAGCACCGAAACGCCCCGCACCGTCCATGCCGAGGACCCGTGGATCCCGCTCCCCGCGGGCACCCACCGCATCTCGATCACGCTGCCCCACCACCCCAGCGGCGGCGGCCTCCGCGCCGAACTCCTCGCCCTGGACCCGGTGACGGACTGGACGTGCACCGCGCAGGACGACGACCAGCTGACGGCCTTCGCCACCGAAGCCACGCCCGGGCAGGAGGTCCGGCTGCCGCTGGCCCTCGCGCCGGGGGAGGAGGCATGGCTCGACCTCGACCTGCCGCCCTCCCACGACGGCCTCCTCCTGCGCCCGGACGGCACCCGGATCCGGGTGACCGGCTGGGCGGGCGGCGAGTGCGTGGGCAGGGTCTGGACCGGCGACCGCCCGGACTTCTCGGGCGGCGACGCGGATGTCCTGTGGATCCCACCGGGCTGGTCGGGCCTGACCCTGCTGGTGCGGGGCACGGCCGGACCGGAGGTTCCGGAGCTTCGCGGGCTGAGACTGGAAACCGCGGACTGAGGAATTGGTTCGACAGCACGCGCTGCCTCAAGAACTCTGCGGTGAGGACGAGTCGCCGAACGCCTTTGAGGGAGCATCCCGTTGAACCCCATCATCCGCCACATCACCTTCGACTGCACGGGCGAGCCCTACGAACTGGCCCGTTTCTGGAGCGAGTTCCTGGGGCACCCCATATCGGACGTGGACAAGCCCGGGGACGACGAGGTCCTGCTGGAACTCCCGTCCGGCACGCCGGGCCTCCTCTTCGTCAGGGTGGAGGAAGGCAAGACGGCGAAGAACCGCATCCACTTCGACCTGGGCCCGACCGGCCGTACCCGTGCCGAGGAGGCCGAACGAGCCGTGTCCCTGGGCGCCCAGATCCTCACGGACCGCACCCTCCCCAACGGCAGAGGCTGGATCGTGATGGCGGACCCGGAGGGCAACGAGTTCTGCGTCGAACGCGGTGAACTGGACAAGGTGGCCGACTAGACCGCGCCGGTCCGACCAGCGACGCCTTCTTCCGGCCGCTGGTCCGCAGCCCGTTCGTCGTCCTCATGGGTTCCCGGCTACGCCGTAGCCCCCGACACCCACCACCGCGAGCCCGGCAGTCCGCCCGGATGCCCACCCTGCCCCATCCGAGCCCGCCACTCGGCACGCCTCCGCACCCCCTGCAAACGGGCCCCAGCCGCCCCCCACCCCTCCGAGCGGCCACCCGGCACGACTCCGTACCCCCACCCACGGACCCCGCCGCCCCACCTCGGGCCGCCCGGCCATGGAACACCCTGCGGTGGAGGGGCGAGTGTCAAGAGTGAAGCGAAGCGCAATCGGCGCCAGCCGACGCCCGAAGGGCGCTCTTGACACTCGCCCCGGAGCCGCCAACCTCAGAAAACCGGGCGGCCGTGAGTACGTCCTGGCCAACCAGCTGTCCAGAGCTCTGAGTTGAATCTTCAGGACCGTGCCCACCTTTGTCGGCCAGGGATCTCAAGTGAGTTTTCCTTCAGATGCCCCAGTTCTCCTCGATCGCCGTAGTCACGGCTGGCCATGGGACCTTCGGTTCACCGAAAAGCCGCCAATAGCGATACGACGCGCGAACCAGGGAACTGACGCCCAGCTTCACAGCACCCGGGTCGATCGTTCCGATCACCCGGCGAGTGATCCCGCCGGCTCCACGCGCGGCCGGACGAACGCCGTGTGCAAGGAGGAGAGTGGCGGTGCGGACGGCGTCCAGGGTCGGCGGGGACGCAAGGGCCACGAACCGGCCGAAGACGAGGTCCCTCCACCTCAGCCTCGTCCTCGCCCAGGCCAGCCGTTCCAGCCCGGTGCCGAGGTCTACGGCCATCCGCGCGGGGTTGTCAGCGTTCCAAAGGAGGACGATGTCACCGAGAGGCAAATCGAGGTGGTTGAAGCGAAGGGTAATGCCTTCGACTTGGCGCCGCCGCCATACTGCCAGCTTGCCGTTGATGCCGATGTGACGCGCGTGGAAACCCAATCGCGACAGCACGCTGAGCCAGCCGTCCAGGATCCCCCCGTAGTCGTCGATGCACTGAATGGGCTGGACGCGGGAGACGTTGACGAACGAGGTCAGAAACCCTTCCCGGAGATCGCCCGATGCGTCACGCTGCCCGGTGAAACGGACTACGGGCTGGGGCAGGAAGCCACTGCGGTAGGTCACTGGACGCCCGTCCTTGAGGAAGGGGTCAAGGGCTTGGACGGCCGAGATCGTCAGCTCAGTCTCACGGCCCCACCGAACTGGCAGGCAGGCCTGCTGCGGGACGCCTTGGGCCGCGAAACCCGCCTTGAGCCCCACCAGTAGTTCCTCCCAGGACGGGGACCGACGAGGCGGACAGTACGGCGATCCCCTGCGGGGATGCTCGATCGCGATCCTCCCCTCGGAAACAGTGAACTCCCAGTGGGGTCCGATGGCTTGACGGAGGACTGCGAGTAAGCGGGCTTCCGAATGGGACGACGCCCTGAGCACGAGTTCCCCGGGGCTACTCACCATGACCGGGTCGACATCGCCGCGAAGTGGCGGGCTGGATCGAAGCGATGCATCCCGGTCTCCTGGACCTCTGTGTGGTCGAGGTCCTCGGCCTGCTCGATCGCGAGGGCGAGAAGCTTCGCCGCTGTCTCGTCGTCCTCTGCGGGATCAGCCACCGTGACCACGCCCGTCCGATCGCATAGGGCCGCCTCGGCGCAGGTCCCTTCGCGCCAAGTGAGCGCGGCTATGGGGGTGCCGGCGCGGAGGGACTCACCGAAGACGGCTGCGCCGGCTTCCACGTACGTACGGGCGTATGTGTAGACGAAGACGGATGCGTCACGGATGGCGGCTGTCTTGGAAGGGCCGCCGAGTTCGCCGAGCCACTTCACATGGTCCGCGCTGAAGAGACGTTCATGGCGCTGTACGTATGCCTCGTCGAAGACCGGGCCGACTACCTGTATCCGGCGGCCGAGGATCTGGGCTGCTCGGACGGCGAGGTGCGGCGCCTTCTCCTCGTCTATTCGACCAAGCCACACGAGGTCGCTGCCGGCGACGGCCGAAGGCTCCGCCTCGTCCAGGCCCAGGTGGACGGCGAGTTCGGTGATCGGCTGGTGCTCCGCGTACCGCTCGATCATCTCAGATGAATAGCAGTAGAGCCGTGACCGCTTGCCGTCGAAAGCCGCATCGGCGTGGTGGAAGACGGGGGAGTGCTGGAAGGTGGCGACGTCGCAGTCCAGCTCGCTCCATGTGCGTGTCCAGGCCGGCAGGGACGGATATTCGTGCCCCACGACCAGGAGGTCGTATCCCGTGTCGCGAAGCTCCCGCTCGGCGAGCGATCCGGCGGTGATGTCCTCCAGGCGGACCGGCCGACGGACCCAGTCGTTCTCCAGGTCCGTGAGCCAGTCCGGCCCTAGAAGGTGTACGTCGGCGCCTGCGGCTCGGGCGCCTACGGCGACCGCCCACAGCCATCGTTCGATCCCGCCGTAGCCGGCGGGTGGAAAGGCGTAGCTACCAGGGAAGTCGCAGACGCCGACGAGCACGTTATGCCTCCGGTGTTCCGTCCGCCGAGATACGGCGGAAGCCGAGGTACGGGACGAGTGATTCGGGCAGGACGATGGAGCCGTCCTGTTGCTGGCACTGCTCAAGGAGAGCGGCCAGGGTGCGGCCGACGGGCAGGCCGGAGCCGTTGAGGGTGGCGACGAGCTTGGGCTTGCCGTCATCGCCGCGGGTCCGGATGTTGGCCCGGCGGGCCTGGAAGGTGCCGAAGTTGGAGACCGAGGAGATCTCTCGGTACGTGTTCTGGCTCGGGATCCAGACCTCGATGTCGTAGGTGAGCTGGGCGGAGAAGCCCGTGTCGCCGGCGGCCAGCTTGACGACGCGGTAGGCGAGGCCGAGTTCCTTCAGGCATGCCTCGGCGTGGCCGACCATCGTCTCCAGCGTGGCGTCCGCGTCCGCCGGGTCGACCATCTGGACGATCTCGACCTTGGCGAACTGGTGCTGGCGGATCAGGCCTCGGGTGTCGCGGCCGTACGACCCGGCTTCGGACCGGAAGCACGGCGTGTGCGCGGTGAGTGCCAGCGGCAGCTCGGCCGGAGGGATGATCTCGTCGGCGTAGAGGTTGGTCAGCGGCACCTCGGCCGTCGGGATCAGGAACAGCTCGCGGTCGGCGACGCCGGTCTGGAACAGGTCCTCCTCGAACTTCGGCAGCTGCCCCGTGCCGGTCATCGTCTTGCGGGTGACCAGGTACGGGACCGCGTGCTCGACGTACCCGTGCCGACGGGTGTGCAGGTCGAGGAAGAGTGTGGCCAGGGCACGCTCCAGCGCTGCTCCGGCGCCGCGCGAGACCGCGAAGCGCGGGCCGGACAGCTTCGTCGCCCGAGCGAAGTCGAGGATGCCGATGGCTTCACCGAGGTCGACGTGGTCCTTCGGCTCGAACGGGAAGGCCGGCGGAGCGCCGACCCGCCGGATCTCGACCGCGAAGTCCTCGGAGTCGCCGTCCGGGGCCGCGTCATCCGGCAGGTTCGGGATGCTGAGGAGGAGGTCGCGGAGCTGCTCCTCGACCTGCACCTGTCCGGCCTCGATGTCCCGGATCTGGTCCTTCAGCTCGCGGGCGCGCTCCTTCAGCTTGGAGATGTCGCCGCCCTGCTTGGCCGTCTGCTGGACCTCACTCGCCACCCGCTTGGACTCAGCCCGCAGCTCGTCGGCCGAGCGGATGTTCTGGTTGCGCTGAGACTGGAGGGACTCCAGCTCGGACAGGTCCAGAAAGTAGCCGCGACGAGCGAGCCGACGAACCGCTTCGGCACCCATTTCGATTAGGGCGCGGGCATCATGCATGAGGAAGATCCTTTTGATCCGGCTGATGGGATACGGAATCGACCGTAGCAACCGCCGAGCCCTCACCGATCCGGAATATGTCCGCGCCACCGCGGTCAGCACGATCTCCGGGAACGTCCCTGTCGAGATCGCTCATCAGCGCCGTGATCCAGTCCGGCAGCTCGTCGTCGGGTATGGCGATCGGCACGACGTACGGCGCCTCCGGGAAGAAGAGCGGCATGGCCTCCTTCGGAGATCGGTTCTGATGCCAGAGGAGGACGGAGGCCAAAAGGCCGTGGCCTACGAGAACGCGGGGTCCGGGTCGCTCCAGGGTGGCGAGCAATCCGGTGAGCATCCTCCGGATGCCGTCGCGCTGGGACTCGGTGCCGCCCGCAGGCCGCTCGTTCGGACCCTGGCCGTCGAGTCAGACCGCGTACTCCAGGAAAGGGCGGCCCTCGAACTCTCCGTAGTCGAGTTCATTCAGGCGAGGTTCGATGGCCAGTTCCGCCGCCGGCACACCCATCAGCAGAGAAGCCGTCTGCTGGGCACGCGGGAACTCGCTGGTCAGCCATGTCCGCACGGTGTGGAGGGGGAGGGTGGGCCAGCCCAGGCTCAGCGATTGTCTTCCCTCCTCGGCCAGGTGGATGGGTTGGGATGGGTCGCCGTTGACGAGGTACCGCTTGCTGTAGTCCGTCTGTCCGTGGCGGAGAACGTAGGTGGTCACGAGCCCCTCCTCGGGGTCGACGCGGAAAGGTCGGCGAGCACTTCCGCCATCTGCGGTGCTCTCGGATCCCCGGCCTCCAGGTAGTAGAGGAGTCCGTCGAGGGCCAGCGCTCTGCACCACGGCGCGAGTACGGGAACGGGGATCCGGGAGATACGGGCGGCAGCGGCGAGCCGCCCGTCGGTCCCGTGCCCAAGGTCGTAATAGACGGTCCAGAAGGCCCAGTCGTATGCCGCGTCGCCCAGCATGGGTAGCGGATCGAGCAGGCGCGGGTGCCCCAGCCAGTCGAATGGCACGTTCTCCCGATACAAGTCCGCGTGCAGGACAGTCGTCCTGCCTGGGTCTTCCTGCAGTCCGGCGAGCGCCGGGAGCGCGGCGTCGACGAGGAGATGCCATGCGTCGAGGTCGAGCGTCTCCATCCGTCGCCGGATCCGCGGCAGCATCTCCGTGCCGAGGTGGTCGGTGAGCAGCGGGAAGCTGTTCGGTCGCCTTCGGCGCCGGCCGAGGGTGTGCAGCCCCTGAAGGGCAGCCGCCACCATCTGAACCTCGCGCTCTGGCCGCTCGGCGCCACCAGCGCGCCCTCCCACCAGCTCCAGGGCGGCCACCGCCAGGTCGTCAGCGGCCTCGATGACGTCCGCCGTCGGCCCGTCGGCCCACAGCCGCAGTGCACCCACTTCGTGGCGATACCGGGTGGGGTCGGTCCATGCCTTGAGGAGTAGCGGACGCCCGTCGAGGGCGGTCGCTGTCGCGATCACCGAGGCGTGTCCGGCGTCGTGGTAGTCGCCGAGGGAAAACGTCCAGCGTTCGGCGGCCTGTTCCAGCAGGTCCGGTGCTGTGTCCAGCCACGCCTGGGCTTCCGGCCCGTAGTGCGCGAGTAACCGCCGCTGGCACCCTGCGGGAACCTCTCCGAGCGTCCGCGTCACCATCAGCTCAGCACGATCCCGTCGGAAACCAGCTCGTCCGTCAGGGCCGGGAACTCGCCGAGCGCCTCGGATACCAGGGCCTGCACCTTGTCCACCTCGACGTCGGGAGAGGACAGGCGGACGAGGACGCGCCAGGGTTGATCGAGTCGCTGCCCGGTCGTGCTCACCAGGTGAACCTCGGCATGCCCCTCGGTCGCCTCGTGGAGCCGGGTGGCGAGTCGCTGCGCGGCGACGTTGTACAGCTTGCCGACGTGGTAGACGGGGTTCTTGCCGTTGGCGCCCTCCAGGTTCATAGGCCTCAAGGGTGTGATCAGCCCGTTGACCCGATTTCCTCGCCCCACAACGCCTTCGTCACCGGACTCGATCGAACTGCCGGTGTAGGTGAGGTACAGCTCGTCCTTCCCCGGAACGTCGCGAGCATTCAGCCGGAAACGCGCCTCCGCTCCAGGCAGCCGGAGGCCGGCGAGGCGGTGGCACTCGGCGAGGACGGTCTCCGCGTTGCGGACGTATTCCGCTCGGCTGGCGACGTGACGCGACTTCTGGGGGACGCACAACACGATGTCGGCCTGGGCTCCGTCCCAGTAGCCCATGAGTTTGACGTCCGAGCCGCACCAGGCGTGGGCGAGCGTGAACTCGCTCTGCCCGGAGAAGTGGTCCACCAGTTCCCGTACGAACGACTCGAACGGGTTCTCCGGCGCCCAGCCGGTGCCGAGAGACGTGTCGTTGGAGAGCCGCACCCGCCGCTCGCGGAGATCTTCGACGGAGCGCGGGTTGAACCAGCGGGTGCGGTCGGGCACCCCGTCGCCGGTGAGGACAGCGCCCGGGCTCGAATTGCTGGTGATGTTGAAGACGATGTCCAGGTGGGCCGAGACCTCGGGCAGCCGCTCGGTGAAGAACGACCGGACTTCAGCTTCCACTATGTCCTCGACCGGTATCAGCTGGCCGCCGCATATCGGCGCGGCGCGCCCGTTGACCAGGACCCGCACTGGTGACGTCATCCGGCCGGCGCCGTATCGCACCTCGCTGGCTCCGCCGAGGAGGGCGAGCTTGTCGAAGTTGTGGTGCAGTACGGCGCCGAAGTTCTGAACGGTGTACCGGCTGTAGGCGCGGGACAATCGCTCGGCGAGATGGTCGGCCAGGGTGTCCGGATGGCCGAGGCCCTTGCGTTCCACGATGGTCGTCGCGTCCGGCTGGGCCATGCCGGTGTCGATGACGATGTGGCTGTTGTCGATGGTCGTGCTCGTACGAGGCATCACGAACTCCCATTCAGGGGTGGGTAGAAGGGGATGAGCGCAGGCGTCAGCACGCCTGGACGAGCGGTGGAGCGGGGGAATTCAGCGGGGGACGTCGGCAGCGCGGAGGAGCGCGACCGACTCAGCAAGTGACCGGTACGCGAAGGCAGCCTGTTCCTGGGCAGCGAGTCGATAGACGTCGTGGGCGGTGATGAGGTCGATGTCCCGCGTCCGACGGCGATCGAGCCAGAGGAGGAGGCGCCAGGTCAGGACCGGCCCGCTGAACGGCAACCGGGTCAGGAGATCGACCGGGATGCGTCCGGGCGGCACGCCCTGGTACAGCAGGTCGCGTACGAGGTGGAACACCACGTCGGCGTAGTCGAGTACGGCCGGTCCGCAGGCGCTCGCCTCCCAGTCGACGACGTGCAGGCGCTCGCCGTCCACGAGGAGGTGCTCGGGCTTGAGGTCGCCATGCAGGCGAACGACCGGATGGGAATCGATCGCCTGGAGGGCCTCGCTCAGCACCGCCCACCAGGGCAGCGACCGGCAGCGATGAGAGAACTGATCGAGCAGGAACTGGTGCGAGGAAACGACACTTGCTTGCCGTGCTTCCCAGCCGGAGCCGGGACGGACGCCGGCGACGGGCCGGTGCAGCCTGCCGCTCACAGCGGCGACGTGACCGATGTACTCCTCAATCGCTGAGTGCGTGCTCACCGAGCACGGCGACCCACCCACCGTCCGGAATGCCGTCCAAGACCCGGGCTCATTGTTTCCCGTGGCCAGGACCGACGGGACCGAGATACCCCACAGGGCAGCGCGCTCAACCGTCGCGACCTCACGCTGACGCCGGCCTTCGGGGTCGATGCCGACGTAGATCTTCAGCAAGGCACTGCCGTCCGTGGCGAATCGCGTTCTGGAGTACGGCTTGAGAGCTGCCGGGCCGAAGGGGCCGAGGCCTTGCTCGGTCCACGGCTCCACCGTCTTCGTGCTACGCACCCTCCACACCTCCAGTCCGTATCAGTGAGCCGTGCCCTGTTCCCATCTGAGAAGCAGGGCCGATCGCCAACGCCAGCCGAAGCGGAGGGAGATGACCACATCGCCCGGCGGCCCTTTCGATCTACTGCGACAGTAGGTATGGCACCCCGCAGCACCCCGGAAAATCCTTCCGGGGTCGATTCCGGCCACGAGGTGATGCTCAGGACATGCGAGGGATGACAGAGAACCTGACCATCGGCGAGCGCGTCGCCTGGTACCGGCGTCGACGCGGCCTTTCCCAAGAAGTCCTGGCCGGTCTTGTCGGACGAACCACGGACTGGCTGAGCAAAGCGGAGAACAATCGGATCGAGCTCGACCGGCTCTCGGTGATCACCTCACTCGCCGAGGCCCTCGACCTCTCCCTCGGAGACCTGCTCGCCGAACCGACCCTCATGGAGTGGTCGAACGACAGCGGCCGTCGCACGGTCCCCGCCCTGCGCGAAGCTCTCATGGACTACAAGCAGGTCACGCCATTGCTCGGGCCTCCGCCCGATGACGAACCACCCGCCCTGAAGGACCTTCGGGCCAACGTGAAGGAGATCCTCGACGCCTATCAGGCGTCTCGCTACGGCTTCGCCACGCGACGCCTTCCCCTCGTACTGGCCGATGCCCTCGCCGCATCCCGAGCGTATTCGGGACACGGGAGGGAGGAGGCTCATGCCCTGCTCGCCCTGACCTATCAAGGCGCGGCCATGGTGCTGGGCAAGGTCGGGGAGTCGGAGCTGGCGTGGATCGCCGCCGACCGCGGCCTGGCGGCCGCGCAGTACAGCGGCCAGAGTGCGGTGACGGGCTCGCTCTTCCGGGCGGTCACACACTGCCTGCTGGCCACCGGGCGCTTCACCCCGGCGGTCAAGCTGGTGAACGATGCGGCGGCCGTGATGCAGCCCGGCTTGGGCACCGCGAACGACGAATACCTCTCGGTCTACGGCACTCTCTTCCTCGCCGGCGCTATGGCGGCCTCCCGAGCGGAGGACCGGGCGACAACTCGGAGCTTCCTCCGAGAAGCGGACGAAGCCGCGCAGCGGTTGGGCACCGACGCCAATCACCTGTGGACGGCCTTCGGCCCGACCAACGTGGCCATTCATCGCGTCACCACCGCCGGAGAGCTCGGAGACATCCAGATAGCCGCTGACCTTGGGCAACGCATCGACACCAGCGACCTGCCTGTGGAACGACGTGTGAGGCATAGCCTGGAAGTCGCCCGGGCACTCAGCGCCTGGAACCGAACCGACGAAGCTCTGGCCATCCTGCTGGACGCCGAGCAGGCTGCACCGGAACAGGTGCGCCACCACTACCTGAGCCGCGAGCTGGTCATCGGCTGGATCCGCGGTACCCGCCGCCGACCGTCCCAGCCTGTAGTTGACCTGGCCCGGAGGCTTCGCGTCGTCGGCAGCTAGAGTCGATCCTGTGAGCGAGAACGAGCACGAGGCGAAGATGGCCCACCCCCGCATGGCGGCTGGTGCCCTCTTCTTCGACGACGCCGACCGAGTCCTGCTCGTCGAACCCTCATACAAGGACTACCGCGACATCCCCGGCGGATACGTCGAGCAGGGAGAGTCTCCCCGACAAGCCTGTCTGCGCGAGGTCCACGAGGAACTGGGCATCGAGCCTCACATCGGCCGTCTGCTCGTCGTGGACTGGGCACCAAGTTCAGGAGAGGGAGACAAAGTCCTCTACCTCTTCGACGGCGGCCGTCTCAGCGCGGATCAGCGCCAGAAGATCGCACTGCAAGCCGACGAGCTCCGCAGCTACGACTTCCATCATGCCGAGCAACTGCCAGAGCTCACCATCCCCCGCCTAGTACGCCGGATCACCGCCGGGATCCAGGCCCGCGCAGTCGGCTTGACCGCTTACCTCGAACAAGGGGTGCCGCCGGAAACTGGGGCTTGAGCGGGAACGAATCAGTCTCTACGAACGTGTGCGGCTTGCACGTGGTCACTCGAGAGAGTTGATCGTCGCTGTGATCAGGACCGTGCGGCAGCCCTGTAGGCGGCCAGGTCCGCCAACTCGGCGAAGATCTGCGTGTTCATCGCAACCTCAGTGATGGTCAGGTGTGTGGAGACGAGCTCCACGTCGACCTGCGTCGCGTCCAGCGATCGGGTCACACAGGTGGCCAAGCACGCTCGCGGGCGGGACGCGGGCCGTAGTTGAAGGGCGCTCTTGACACTCGCCCCAGAGCCGCCATCGTCATGTGAACCGGGCGGCCGTGAACCTTCTGGCCAACCAGCACTCCACCGACGTGGGACACCAGGTGCCGCCAGCCATCGCCGAGGACTTACCCGGCCGCTTTCTGGTCGGCACTTCGCGCGGTCAACCGGCCTGAAACCAATTGATGATCCCCTCAGCTGTACTACGCGCAGGCTTCAACCGGGGCCCTCAGGGTGAGCGTAGGGCCCGAGAATCTTCGAGCAGACGAACAACGTCATCAACTTCCCGTCCCGGCTTCCAAAGTCGGCTCTCCGCTCATGCCGTACGCGTTCGGCCAGTGCAGGGACAGCGAGGGAGCTTGCCCACAAGGAGGCGGAGTCCAGCCCGAATGGGGCATTGCCCCAGTCCTCCCAGTCGAAGATCTGGAACGTTGGTGCGGTCATGTTGGCCCAACTCAGATCGGCATGGGCCGGTACCCATCGCTCCACAGTGTGGAGACCGAGGGCGTCATGTGTGGGCCGGTCATCGCGCCGCGGGCATGTTGCCGTCGCGCCAGTCGGTCACGCGCTTGCGTACGCCGGCGACCATGGAAAGCCCGTCGACTTCTGCGGGATCGAACCAGCGGACGTCGATGGACTCCTCCGACACCGCCAACTGCCCGGCCACGGGACGAGCGAGGAAGCAGATGGAGAACTCCTGGCGCACTTCACCGTCGTCGTAGGCGAAGACGTGACGGGGGTTCGTGTAGGTCCCGACGATGCCGATGACCTCGACCTCGAAGCCGGTCTCCTCACGGGTCTCTCGTACCGCGCACTCCGGCAATGACTCGCCGATGTGCATCACGCCACCAGGGAGCGCCCACATGCCGTTGTCGCGTCGCCGCTGAAGCAGGATGCGCCCGGCGTCGTCGACAACGACGGCGGAAGCGGCCGGAACCAGACTGTTCGCAGCCGGGGCATCCGGGACGTCCTCGTAGTCGCGCCTACCCATCGCGTTCCTCTCTCCTAGAAGGCGCTCACCGACGTCGAAGACCACTTCGCACCGGTGCGCTTCACGGTGCGGACGAACGAACTCCACGCATCGCCGCTCACCGAGATCCGGTGCGTCTCCGTCTGCTTCGAGTCGCGAACGAGAGCGCCGCCGTCGGTCAGCGCGCACTCGACGCACTCGCCCCCGGCACCGTTGCTGTAGGACGACCGGAACCACAGGAGGCCGCTGTCGGCGTCGGACTCAGGCGATATCACTACGTGTACTCCTTCAAGATCGACTTGATCAACAAGGCCGAGCGCTGAGGGCTCAAGGCTGCCGCTCGCAGGCCGTCGAACGCCCTCGTGTACTCACGTACATGATGCTCCCCCTCCAGGTACACGGCATCCGTGATGCCGTCCCGGTACACGATGTCGGGATCCTCAGGGGCCGGAAAGCCCAGCATGGTGAACGAACCAGTCGTCGGACGGGTCCCCGAGTCGAAGGGGAGGACCTGGAGCGTCACGGTCGGCAGATCCGCCGTCTCCAGCACGCGTTCCAACTGCTCCCGCATCAGAGCGCCATCGCCGATGACGTGACGCAGGGCGCCCTCGTTCAGGATGAACCAGGCATCCGGGGCTTGCGCCTGTCGCAGCATGGCTTGGCGTTCCATGCGCACGCGCACCGCCTTCGCGATGTCCTCCACTGACATGTGTGCGCCGGCCTTGTGAAGCTCGGACGCGTACACCTCGGTCTGCATGAGGCCAGGTACCAGCTCGCACTGGTACTGACGGAAGGTCGAGGCGTCCTGCTCCAGCCCGATGTAGATGTTGAACCACTCGGGCACTCCGGCGCCGTGGACCTGCCACCAGCCGCGCACTTTCGCTTGTCGGGCCAGTGACTTGAGGAATTCGCGCAGCTCGTCGCTCGTGTCGTAGAAGCGGCACAGGGCGTCGATGTCCGAGGGCTGGACGCGTCCGCTGCCCGTCTCCATCCGGTTGACCTTGGAGCCGCTCCAATCCAGGGCTTCGCCGACCTGAGCGCAGGTCAGTGCGCTCTTCTCCCGGAGCTTCTTCAACTCGATCGAGAGGCGCCGTCGGCGTGCCGTGGGTGATCCGGCCATCTCAACCCTCTTTCCGGTAGCGAGCGTTCAGTCTCGCGCCAAGGGGTGTGCTTGCCAATCACTCGGAAGTGGGAATCCCTTCCTGCACATTGCAGAACGGGATGCGTTCCCCGCACTCTGGTGACCCACGCAACTCACCGTGAACGCCCGTGACGTTGCGCTGTCGACGCGGTGTCATCCGCGAGGAAAGGGGTCCGCGTGAGTCAGGAAACCCGCATGCCACGCAAGCCATGGGACATCGCCTTCACCGCCGAACCCTCGGAGGTGGCGACCCTGCGTCGGATCACGCTGCTGCAACTGGAGACCTGGGGGCTGAGCCACCTGGCCGACGAAGCCCAACTGTGCGTCAGTGAGCTGGTCTCCA
Organism: Streptomyces sp. NPDC007929; assembly: GCF_042959065.1. NCBI lineage: Bacteria > Bacillati > Actinomycetota > Actinomycetes > Kitasatosporales > Streptomycetaceae > Streptomyces > Streptomyces sp. NPDC007929. The sequence goes on from NZ_JBIBKD010000002.1 coordinate 179,053, forward strand.
ACGTCATCACGCACGTGGGACCCGGCACCCCCGCGACACTGGCCGTCTCCATGAAGAACAAGCGCCTGCGCATCGAGGTGCACGACCCCGACACCCGTGCCTTTCCCACTCTCCGTGCCGCGGACACGGACGCCGAAGCGGGGCGAGGGATGGCTCTCGTGGACGCGGTCGCCGACCGCTGGGGCGTGCAGCTGGCCCCGGATCACAAGATCACGTGGTGTGAGCTGGCGACACGGCTCGCCACGGCCCACGGGTACGTGGAAGCCTCCAGCGTGGTGCGAGCCGAGGCCCTGGTGCGCCACTACGCTGCCGCAGCACAGCCCCAGCCCAGGACGGAGGCGAACAGACTGACATCAACCGTGGCGGAAGAGACGGTGATCGCGGCGATCACCGACTTCCTCCACTGGTTCCGAGCCCACGGCCGAGACGCGGACGACATGCTCGACCGAGCACAGATGCGCTTCGAGGCGGAGAGCGGTGTCCTGGGCCGGCAGGGATGAAGCCGCACCGGCCGGACAGTCATTGCCGCAGGATGCCGGCGAAGTAGCCGAGCTCGGGATTCTCCGGGGTGCCGACGAGCAGCGCGCGGTCGAGCAGGGTGTTGTTGTGCTCACAGCTGGTCTCGGGGAGCATCACGCACGCGTGGCAGGCGGCCATGTTCGTGCCGCCGGTGCCGGACGCCTCGGCCTCGACGCACAAGGGGTCGGCGGAGCACCAGGAGGCCCGTCGGATCGCGGAGCGGATCGTGCTCGCCAGCCGATCCGGCTCGCCCTGGGCGACCAGTCCGCCGAGGCTGCCCGCGGAGTCACTGGTGGCGGTGTAGACGAGCAACCCCGCCATTTCCTCATCGGCGTAGAGGCGTTCGCGAAGTGCGGCAGCCGGATAACCGGCGTCCAGGCTCCACTCGTTGATCAGTACGTGAGCGAGGGTGTGCAACAGCACCATGCGAGGGGTGGCCGGAGAAGGCTGGACCTGGGTGGGGTCGGAGGCCCTGCGCTCCAGCACGCGGCGGTGTGCGGTACGGATGCGCCTGGCCCGCTCGGCCACCTCGGTGACGCTCTCCCACTCGGCGAGCCGGCCCTCGGCCAGCCGGAGGAAGACGCCCTCGCCTCGAACCTCCATGGCGGGCAGCCAACTCAGGGCGGTCGAGGAGAGTTCGGCCTCGTTGGCCTCGGAGACGGAGTCGGGATCGGCGACCCTGGTGAAGGCCTTGAGCGCGCGGACCTCGCGGAGCTTCTTGACCAGCATGGGGCCGGTGACCCCGATGCCCTCGAGAACGTTCGTGTCGCCGAGCGGAGTCTCGCAGATGAACTGTTCCTCGCGGGAGCGCTCGCGCTCGTCGTTGCCGGCGCGGAGGCGCTCGTACTCCTTGTTGCGCAAGGCGCGGTAGCGATGGTCGAAGGAGGGTGCCTCGTCCCCCGTGAGATCCTCCTCGCGTTCCGCGGCGAGGAGTGCCATCACCTCGTCGACGGGGACGGGGAGGTCGTCTCCGAAGACGAACTTGAGGCGATCCTCGACTTCCGCCCGGCTGTCGAGTTCGCGCAGTCGATTCCAGTAAGGCGCCAGCGGATCCGCACGTCCGTCGCTCCACGGCGGGATGGACAGCGCGGACTTCAGCACCGGTTGCCAGACGGCGGAGGAACCACGCTGGAGGGTTCGAGGGGTGAGACTGCAGCCCTCCGCCGGGACCGAGGTGCCGAGCCACGGTCGGGTGCCCCGACAGCGCAGGCCCAGATCCTTCAGGGCGCTCTTGCGGAAGGAGCCTTCCATCGACACCTCGGGCACTCCACAGCTGCACGAGACGCGGATCGATCGGAGCGAGGCGCTGCGTCCGGAGGTGCGCAGCGTGAGAGTGCCGCCGCATTGACCCGCGGTCGTAGCGCCGCGCCCCGCGGCCCTGTGGAGCCAGTGCCAGTACGGGAACTCGTCGAGGTGGCCCGCCTCGCAGGCGATCACGAAGCGGGAGGGGACCAGATCCGCCTCACACGTACCGCAGACGCTTCTGCCGGGCGGCGGGTTGAAGTCCCGATGGCGGCGCAGCTCGTTGCACTCGGGACAGGAGTGCATGAGCGGGAAGCGGCGGACCCGGAGGCCGTCCTTGCTGCTCTCGTCGGACGCCGGTGGCAGCCGGAAGTGCTCCACGTTCAGAATGCGCGCGAGTCGACGTTCATGGATGCGTGGCGCCTCGTCGGCGCGCCACTGCTCGTCGGCCCCGTCCAGACCGGAGACGACGAAGGACTCGTGGTCGACCGCGATCAGTGAGCCGACGCCGTATGTGGTGATCGCTTGGGCGCGACGGATCGCACCACGACGCGGAAGGTGGTGGGCGGGCGCCGAGCCGTCGGCGCCGGAACGACGCCTGCGTGCGGGGGGCGGAGTCATCGGGTGGCCTCCATGAACAGGGCGGACTCGGCATCGACGTCGCGCAGGCTCCAGAGGGTGGGCCAGGCCTCGGCGTTCTCCGCCTCGTCGTCGTAGGGCTGCAGAAGCGAGGGGGTGCGGTTGCCCTTCTTCGGTTCGAAGAGCAGGCCGCCATGGATGTCGGCCTCGTCGCACCACCAGTCGAGGAACTCGTCGAAGGCCCTGGAGACAGCTTCGGATTCCTCAGGCGTCACGGCACGGACACGGTCCAGGAGGACGGGCTTGATCTCGTCCCGGATGCGGTGCGCGTACGCATCCACCTTGCCCGCGGCCTCGTTGGGCCGAGCCTCCGGGAGCATGATCCGCGTCAGGGCGACGATGACGGCGTGCAGTCCCCGCTCGCGGGCCCGGGCCGAGAAGGGGGTGACGGAGGTGGACTCGACCTCGCGATACAGCGCGGAGTGGAAGTACAGGAAGTTCTCGTAGTGGGAGCGGTCGCGCGACCTGATCGCGTTGAGCATCACGGTGACCAGTCCGGGATGGGCCCGGCCGACGCGGCTGGTGGCCTGGATGTACTCGGCGGTGGTCTGCGGCTGACCCATCACCGCCATCAGACCGAGCCGGTTCACGTCGACGCCGACAGCGATCATGTTGGTGGCCAGGAGGACGTCTACGACATCCCGGTCGGGGTACTCACGCTCGATGCCCTTGAGGCGGGCCGGGATCTCGCTCGCGTCGACGCGGCTGGTCAGCTCCGAGTAGTTCTCGACCGTACGCACGGTGCTCTCCTCACGCGCGGCCAGCAGCTCCAGATACGCCACCACGTCGTCGTGGACCTGGAGTTCCGCTGCTGACAGCAGCCGGAGGCTGTTGAAGTAGCCGACCAGGCTCCAGTAGGCGTCGCGCACCTGGTCCGAGGTCTGCGCCTGCTTCGCCCGGTGCAGCAAGGTCGCGTACGTGCGGATGAGGAGGGTCGACTGGCTGGTGCCCGGAGCGAGGAGACCGACGTAGCGGCGACTGGCCTTTTCCTCTCGCGGCGTCTCCACGGCGAACCAGGAGTCCCGGGAGTCCAGGCCCGCGGGCGGGAACTGACGGACCTCGCGGTCGAAGAGGCTACGGCCCTGATCGGCGGCGCGGCGGATCGTGGCCGTCGAGGCGATCACCTTGGGGCGTCCGGCGAGCTCGTCGACGGCTGTCTCGTAGAGACCGGTGAGCGTGCCCAACGGGCCCGAGATGAGGTGAAGCTCGTCCTGGACGATCAGCTCGGGCGGTGGGGTCCGGTCGCTCGGGTCGTCCCGGTTGAAGAGCGCCGCGGTGGCGGGTCGCCAGGGCATCGACGCGAACTTGTCGACGGTGGCGATGACCAGTGTGGGACGGGCGTCGTACACCGCCTCGTCGATCAGGTGGACGGGCAGACCGTCCGCGAAGTCGCAGTCCGCGCCGGGGCAGCGGACGTGCATGCGTTTGGCCTCCTCGACGACCTCGTACGCGCGGGCGTCCAGGCGCGTGCCGCACCAGGGGCAGGCGTGCAACTGGACGGGGTTCTTGGTCGCCAGTCGCTTGTCGAGGTCCTTGCGCAGTTGCGCCAGTTGGTCATTCGCGTCCTTGAGCCTGTTGGGAGTGGCCGATTCGCCGACCCACATACCGAGCGAGAACGGTTCGCGGCCGAGTTCGGACTCCTTGTCGCGACGCATTCGTTCCATGGCGCAGAGCAGGATCGTGGCGCGCTCGAACTGCTGAAGGGTCAGCAGACGCAGGGTGTATCGCATGAGAACGGTGACTCCACTGCCGTTCACCCCGAGCCGGATCCGGCGCAGGAAGGAGGTGAGCGCGATCAGGCCCAGGTACGCCTCCGTCTTGCCACCGCCGGTAGGGAACCACAGAAGGTCGGAGATCTCGCGGTCCCTGTGCTCGGGGTCGTCGATGCCTGCCAAGCAGAGCAGGACGAAGGCGATCTGGAACGGTCGCCAGGAGCCCTTCGCGGGCTCCGGGGAGCCCTGGCGGCCGCTCTTCACCCAGTCGCTGCGGGCCCGCTGGTCGGCCATTGCCTGGTTGGCGAGTCTGAACGCCGTCATCAGGTCGGGCTTGCCGCGCAGGAGGTCGATGCCCTCCCGGATCCGGCCCAGTGCCTCGCGGCACGCGTCGACCTGCTTCCGCGCGGCCTTCTCGTGCGGGCCGCCGATCAGGGCGTCGGCCTCGGCCTGCTTGCGGTCGATCCACCGTTCGTAACCCGTGGCCAGCTCTTCGAGGGCGGCGAGGACCTCTGCGTCCGGGTTCGAGGCGAGACCGAGCATGGACAGGGCGGAGCTGTCGATCTCCGGATTGGAGTCGGTGAGCAACACCTCGACGCTCGGCACGAACTCGCTGCGCACCTCGGGCACACCCGCCCGCCTCGAATCGGTCATGCCGATCGGTGGCGGTGTCCAGTCCCATTCGGCGGCGCAGCCGTGCCCGACGGCGAAGGTCGGGGCATGGCGGTGCAGCAGTCGGCTGGTGGCGAGCTCCAGGTCGTGCGCGAGGTCGGGGGCGGGACGCTCGACGAAGGCGCTGGATCCGTCGGCCGCGCGGATCACGAGGCCGCACTGGAACAGGGAGAACGCGTCCTGCAGTTCACGCTCGCCGACCTTGTGCGTGTTGACCAGCGTCACGGTGACGGTCACTGTGCCCCAGACCCGGTCGGGACGTCGGACGTTGGCGCGCAGCTCGACGCCTTCGGCGAGTTCGAAGCGAAGGTCCGGGGCGGGCGTGGTGACGTCCACCGTGGTGTCGGGCAGCGCGAGTTCCTCGCGTCGCCACTGTTCGTGCTGATCGGCGATGGTACGAGCCTCGGCACGGCGGGCGGGAACAGGCCTGCCGTCCGCGTCCGTGGGCCGGTACGCGGCGGCTCGCGCACGGATCACGACGGAGCCGCTTATGGCCGGGTCGATCGCGAAGGTGAGACCCATGGAGGAGGGACGGCGGGAGCCGGCGGCACCGACCTCCTGCGCTGTCCCGGACTCCTCCAGGTTGTCTCGGGTCCGCAGGGGTGAGTCGTCCAGCCCTTCGTGTTCCGCCTCGTCTTCGAGCATCCGCTGCTCGGCTTCCGCATCCGCCGACCGCGGGTACAGCACACCGGTGAGATAGCGGTCGATCGGGGCGTCCTGGGCCAGGACTTCCTCCCGGTCCGTCGGAGCGGCGTCCGGTGCAGGTCCGAGGAGCTCGCGGCGGAGACCCACCAGCAGTTCCTCGTCCCGGACCCGGTAGTGCTCGGCGTGCCGGTGGTCCATGTCGCTCATGCGCGCTGCTCCTCGTCGTCCGCCCGGCGGTACCTTCCGATTCCTGTGATCCGGGGCGCGATCCACACACCCCGGTCGCCGAGGCCGGCGTTGGCACCGGCGGCGGTACTGCCCGCCAACGTCTCCAGGGTGTCCACCCGCAACCCGTGAATCTCGTCGGGCCACCAGGGGTCCCACGTACGGTTGACCTTCTGCACCTGGAAGAGATCGAGCCGGAATCGCTCCGAGACCTCGCCGATCTCCCGTCCGTCGTGCAACAGAACGTACGGCGGGCTCTGCCATTCACCGAGCGGCAGGTCGTGAAGTCGGCGGAGCAAGACCTCGTCGCCCGGGGAGACGTGCTCCAGGAGGTAGGCCTGGATCGCCACGGCGTCGGCCTGATGGCCGGGAGGGGCGTCAGCGCACACGTCTCCGGGCTCGCCGACGATCCCGTACCGGTCGTACGCCTTCCAGCCCCCCAGGAACCTGCGGCCGTTCGCCCTGCCACCGGCGCGCTTGACGATCGGCAATTGCGGCGGGTCCAGGTGGTACAGATCCTGACGAGCGCGGGTCAGCGCCACGTACAGGGCACGTGCTTCGGCCGGAAGGTCCAGCTCTTCCTTGTAACGCCGGCGCAACTCCGCCACGGTCGGCGGAGCCAGGACGATCACCCGGTCGAACTCCAGGCCCTTGGCCCGGTGCACCGTCGAGACCACGATGCGCGCTGTCTCCGGATCCGCCAGCTCGTCCGGGAAGCGACCGTCGGCGACCAGGCGACGCAGCCGCTCCAGGTCGAGTACGCCTCGCCCCGGGCCGCGCGCCGCCCGGCGCAGCACGGGCCACATCGTCTCCGGGGCCGGCTCGTACGGCAGGGGCACCTCCGCCAGCAACGACCGGAACCGCTCCTCGGAAAGCGTCGCGGACTCCGTTCGACGCAACAACTCGGCCACCCAGTACGGGGTCGGGCGGTCCTCCAGAGGCCGCCTCAGCCGATGCTCCACACCATGCCCGTGAAGCAGCTCCGAGATCACGAGGGCCTGGTGGTTGTCGCGGGCGAGGATCGCGCAGGTGTCGGGGAAGTCCCGCAGCCCCTCCAGGGTGAACGAGTCCGTCAGGGCTCCCATGCCGTTCGTCGGATCGAGAAGCAGTTCGCGCATCTCTTCGTAAAGAGTCGCGGCCTCTTCCGCATCCGTGAGGTGTTGCAGGCGCTCCCCGTGCGCCAGCGCGATCTCGGCCTCCGGCGTGGTCGCCCGGAAATTCTCGGTCAGTCGAAGTTCGACGAGGTCGTCGGGGTACGAGGCTCGCAGCCAGTCGAAGAAGCGGCCGGTCTCGTCGGCGCGCTCGGTGGGGTCCGTGATCTGGAAGCCGTAGACGGACTGTGCGGCATCACCGACCACGGTGAAACCGCAGCTGTCCTGATAGCGGTCGAGCAGGGTTTCCACGAGATCCCGGCGGTCGCCCATCAGGTCCTGCACCTCGTCGATGACCACGTGCGCGGGGGGCACGGAGTCCCCGGCTTCCATGGCCCCCTTCTCGACCGCGCGGGCTGCCGCCTCGATCCGTTCCAGGAAGGGGGTCGCCGTCCAGTCCTCGTCCGGGTACGCCTGCCGCAGCACCCCGAGTGCCCAGGCGTCGAAGGTCTGAGCTCGCACCCGGCGGGCTTGCTCGCCGTGCCGGCTGATCCGCTCCCGCAACTCCCGGGCCGCCGCCCTGGAGAAGGTCAGCACCAGAATCTCGGAGGCTTCCAGCGCCTCCTCGGAGTCCGTGTTCCCGCACAGCGCGTCCAGTCGGCGCACCAGTGTGTGGGTCTTGCCGGCCCCCGCACCGGCAGTCACCAGGACGCGGGCGTCCCAGGGCTGTTCCACGACGGTCCGCTGCTCCTCGGTGAGCGGCGGACTGTCGAGGTAGGCGTCGGTCACGAACGGCTCCAGAGGTGCTCGAACTGGGTGAAGGCGAGCTGAGTGTCGAAGTTCTCGATGTTGTCGCTGACGTTGAGGATCAGGCAGCAGTCCTTGCCGCCGTTCCGAGGTCCACGCAGGCCGCGACCGATCATCTGCTGGTACACGTTGGTGCTGTATACCGGCCTGGCCACGACCACGGCGCGGGTGGCAGGCGCGTCGAAGCCCTGGGTGAGAACACCGTAGTTGGTGAGCACACGAATGCGGCCGTTTCGGAAATTCTCGATACGGGTGCGACGGTCCTGCGTGCTGGTGGTCGAGTCGACCGCGGCCGAGCGGACGCCACGGTCGTTGAGCATGGCCGCCAGATACTTGGCGTGGTCCACGGAGGTGGCGAAGAGCAGCGTCGGCCCTTCGTCCGCCAGGCCGGCGACCTCGTCGACGATGCGTCGGCTGCGCTCGTGGTCGTCGGCGAGCCGTTGCTCGGCGGAGCGGGAGAGCATCGCCATGCGGTCCGCGTGTGTTCTCTCGTCCCGGGTCAGCTCGATCTTGCCGCCCCTGAGCGTGCGATGCTCGACCTGAGCGAGCATCCCCCACTCCTGGAGATCCCGGTAGGGGTCCCCGGAGGGGAAGACTCCTTCGTCCAGTCGGCGGTTGCCGAAGCGGTTGACCAGGCGGCGGGTCTCCTCCTCGTTGGTGTTGCGGAACGGAGTCGCCGTCAGGCCGAGCAGATGGCGACCGGTCTCGTACTGGGTGAGTTGCAACCGCCCCAGGATCTCGGTGTACCGCTTGGAGATCGCGGTGTGCGCCTCGTCGACTATCACCAACGCGGACTGTCGCAGCCAGGCGTACTGGTCGGTGCCCAGGCAGCGCTCCAGCTTGGCGTCCGTGGCGACCACCAGGTGGGGGTGATCGACGACGTCTCCCACCTCGTTGGTGCTCCACAGCCGGCTGATGGTGAGCGGGCTCTCGGCGCCGACCTTGGACCACACGAACTTCCAGCTCTGTACCGCCTGTTCGCACAGTTCCTCGGTCTGCGCGATCCACAGCAGGGGGCCCCTGAGGTCTCCGACCCGCTTCACCCAGCGGATGACCGCCTCGGCGGTGACCCGGGTCTTGCCGGCGCCGGTGGGCAGGGAGAGCATGCCACGCTGCGGAGCCAGCCGGTCGAGCATGGTGGAGATGTTCCGGACAAGGTCCTCCTGGTAGTCGTGGAGGCTCGGGAAGTCCTGAGGACCCTCCACGGTCTCGAACGGAGGCGGCGACGGAGTTCTCGAACCGGCGAACGCGACAGGCAGCTTCAGTTCCGAGACGAACGCGACGGCCGCCGACGACCCACCGTAGGAGACAGGCGCGTTGGGGAAACGGGCCTGGATGTCCCGAGCGTGCTGCTGGAGCACGCCGTCCCCGTGCGCGTTGAACGCCATCTGCGCGATGCGTCGCCCGGAGGGCTCCGCACCGTCGGCCGCCTGCAACTCGGCCTCCATCAGTCCCTCGGGCAGGCCGCTCCGGAGCGCGTCCGCACCGATCAGCAGCTCGATCTTGGACACGACGTCCTCGGCCTCGCGGACCGCCTTCTGCGCCGCTTTGAGTTCACTGTCCCGAGCCATCCGGTCCTGGTGCTCCAGCACCGCACGGCAACCGGCTGCACCCAGGCCGAGGCCGAGTTCGCGGTCGATCAACCGCAACATCGGCTCCTGCTCCAAGGGCACCCGGACCTTGACGACGCCGTCCTGGCGAACGGCGTCCAGAACGGAGGGCTTCGTGCCCTTGGGACTGCGGACGACCTCCTCCAGCTCGGTGCAGCGTTGCACCATGGCGTTCCGGTTCCCGCTGTTCAGACGTTGGCGCAGGGCGGGAAAGAGCTCGACCAGGGGAACGGGATCGCCCTCCGGCACCTCTCGGGTCTCCAGGCTGATCACGTCGGCGTAGCGGAGCATGCCCCACTTCTCGACCATCAGTGCCGCATCGTCGACGGTCTGGACGAGCAGCGCCGGTAGCTGCTCGGCGCGAAGGGCCCGGTACTCGGCCGCACCGACAGCGAGGGTGATCTCGTCGTCGGGACGGGTGTCCCAGGTGTCGCCGACCCGGCAGCGGGTCAGGGAGTCCTCCGGGAAGTCGGCGCCGAAGCGGGTCAGCATCACGTAGGTGGCGCCGACGAACGAGTCGTCCTCGCTGCGGGACACCTCGTCGAGGAGCGCGTCCCAGCGGTCGGCCGGAACCTCGTCGACGGTGGTCGGAAGGCGCAGCTTGCGGGCCTTCTCGGGGGTGATGTCGGCGACCGGCAGCACGTCGCGGTAGGCGGCCAGTTGTGGGCCGACGGCCTCCCTGAGGGGCTTGATCCCCTGGGAGGTGGAGACCGTGCCGTACTTTCGCACCATCCATCGGATCGGCGAGGCCACGGCCTGGCGTGTGCTGGTCTGCGCGCCGATCTGGCGCGTCCAGTTGTCCACCACGGCGTCGTCGGGCAGCACTTTCAGAAAGGCCGCGCGCGACTCCTCGGACAGGGCGCGGAAGAGGTGGAGCGGGCCACCGATCGCGGCGCCCTCGACCTTCATCCGGTTCAGCGCCGGGCGCGGGGCGCGGGTGTCCAGACTGCGCAAGTAGGCGGCGTGAACGGCTTCGCGGTACTCCTCGAACCAGGCCTCGTCCGTCCTGGGCTGCACCCCGCCGGACGGTCGTTCCCGCAGCCCGATCTGCGAGAAGAAGGGAGTGTCGTCGGAGTGGAACGTCATGTCGACGGCGACGCTCGGATCCCGCTTCGCGTCGACCACGACACCAGGCAGCATGCAGTCCTCGATGGGCCGGAACCGTCCGTCCGCGGTTCGCACACGGAGCGTCGAGCGAGGCGTGTGCACGCGCTCCAAGAGCTTGTGGGTCACGCGATGTGCCCCGGCCTGGCGGAACAGTTCCCAGAACCGCTGCCAGTCCGACTCGCTGTAGTGGTCGAAGCCCTGGTCGAGAACGCTGAAGAACCGGCCCTCGACATCGGCCTCCCGGATGCCCAGGACGTTGAGCGCGTGCATCAGCGACGGGTCCTGGGCGAGCCGGTCGACGACGTAGACCAGCGACTCGCGCAGTCCGCCCTGGTCGGCCCGGCGGAACACTTTGCCGCGCACCGGGGCGACGAGGCCGTGCTCCTCCGTCAGTACGACACGGGCCCTGCGCGCCTCGTCCGCGTACGGGGAGCGGACCTCGATCATGTCCGCCAGGATGCGGATGGCCACGGCCGACGCTTCGGGACTGCCGCTCTCGACCAGCGCCTCCAGCCATTCACGGACATCGGTCCGTCCGTGCCCGGCCGCGGCGAGAACGTGCTCGACCTTTCCCGAGCGCAGGGAGTCGGCCTCGACGCTCGGGTGCAGCCAGTCGGTGGGGCGACCAGGGCACTCGTGCCACATGCGGAGCCAACCGGAGAGCCTCTTCAGGTCTCTGTCGAGGCGAGGATGGATCCGCAGCTCCGTCGGGACGCGCAGGACGCCGTCCTGGTCGGGCAGGGAGGGACTCTCCGCGGCGCGGGCCCAGATCTCCCGGGTCAGGAACTCGTCGGCCCAACTGATCGCTTCCTTGACGCGTCCGGGAAGCAGAGGGAGGTAGGCGGCCGGATCCTCGGCGGGGGCAAGGGCCGGGAGGGCGCTGACGACCAACTGGGCCGAGACCCTGATCATCTCCTGGTTGAACGGGGATGAATCGAGCAGGTTCTGACGGTCCTCATTGGTCTTCCAAGCTCCGTTGAGGATGCCGCTCAGGGACATCTCGTACTTGGTGGGGAAGAAGGACCAGAACTTGCCACGACCGCGGGAGCGGGGACTGATGTACAGGCCGCTCTCCGCGTCCTTCTCCAGGGCGGGCACGCCCCAGGCGAGTTCGAGGGAGACCCGGTCGTGCAGCTCTCCGGCGTCGTCGCGAGCCGCCGGGCCGGGAGCGTGTGAGGTCGTGAACACCCGCCACCGCTCGGTGGCGACGGCCTTTCCGGTGCGTTCCTCGACCACGGTGCGCAGGTCGCCGGACTGCTGGGCGCTGAGTACGCGTCGGGCCACGGGCCGGGGCCTGCGGTCTTCCAGCACGACCTTCGCGACATGCGGGGAGAAGAGCTGAAAGCCCAACGGGAACTCTTCACGGGGCTCGCCATGGTCCTTGGCACGGCCTCCGTGCATGTCCCGGCCCAGCCGGTCATCGGCCTTCGGAAGCAAGGGGAGACGCACGACAGTGGTCGCCCAGGTCAGCAACTCGTTCAGGACGGGGTCGGACGTCCTCTCGGCCTGGAGGTCGAGAGGACGGGCCATGCGCAGCACTGGGGCGTCGAACTCGGGACCATAGCGTGCCGCTACGCCGGGGACGGCCCTGATCTGCTCGTACGACCAGGCACGGTCGAATCCGAAGCTTCCTGAACTGCTGAAGAATTCAGGAGCGTCCGTCACCACGAGGACCGATTTGACACCGACACCGAACCGACCGATCTGGCCTCCGCGCTTCTTCGACATGCTCATTCGGAGGATCGTCTCAGCACCTTCTGCGGTGACCGGATTTCCCTCGTTCGCGCAGTACAGATGATTTTCCGTGAGGACGACTTGGATGCGACCGCCGGGCTGGTCGGCGATTTCGTCGGCGGCATTCTGGACGAGCTCGGAAAGCTGACGGTCGCCATATCCGCCCTTGGTGATGCGGCGCTCGCCATTGGCATGTTCAGCCACAAGCCCGGGGTCCACGGCGTAGGTCTGCAGGACGCGGGAGGACTGTTCGAGAACTGTTTGGATCACGGGATGGGCCGAAGACGGCATTGCTTCTGCGCTCCTGAGGTAGCGATGGCCGGGCTGGATCGTGAATGACGGGCCGGCTACCGGATTCGACGAAGTCGCCGGCCCGTGATTCATGCGGTGTGCTGTGGTCAGGCCTCCGGAGCGTCGCTGTCCGGCAGGTCTCGAGCCGCCTTGGCCAGGTAGGGGAAGCTGCGGGTGAAGTCGTCCTCGGCCAGATCGTGCGCCTGGAGAACCCTCGCCACCTCGGCCTTGTTTCTTGCCGTCTTGATCGCCGCCTCGAACGAGGCTAATTCCCGGCTCGAAACCAGGAAGTCACCACAGTCCTGCTCGTCCATTGAGTGCACACCCCTGATAGTCGTGTCCTGATGGTCCTACAGGGGTGTATTTGGGTACACGTCCCCGTGGAACGAGTTTCATCTCAAGGGGTGGCTTCTCCCCCCGAGAAAGACGCTAGCGGTTGAACGTTTCCCCTCGCCAGCGCTTTTTGGGAAATGCTTCCGTGCGTTGTGACGCTGATTCTTGGCATACGGGTTCCACGGCCGCCCGAAATCAATTTCGGTCCTTCGAGCGAGGTGGATTCTCCACCGTCACCGAAGTTATCGGGGGTCACTCGAATGTGCAACCCCGAACTTCCGTTCCCTCAAGGGGAGTTGGTCGTTCCGTTCTCTGGAGGTGTGCAAATCGGGGTAACTTGCCTCTATTCGGACAGTTCGGGCACCGATCTTATGGTCCTGAGGTGATCCAGGGTAGTTAACTGTTGGTTGACGGGCTCCATCTCGTCAAATTAGCCTCTCCTCACGACACTCGAGGAAGAGCAGGTGGCGCGTGGAGACAGGTGAGGAGTTCGGGCCGTGGCTGGCCCGTCAGCTCAAGCTCGCGGGCAAGACCCAGGCCGAACTGGCCGAGGAGTTGAAGCTGACCAGAGCCGCCGTCTCCGCATGGATCACCGGCAGATCGACTCCGCGTCCGACGGTCATGTCGGACATCGCCAAGGCGCTCGGCACCGATCTCGGCACAGTGCACACCCGCACCACCGACACCCAAGCCGGCCTGCCGGTCACCTGGTACCACCGACCCGGCTACCCCGACGGTGGCCGTGACCTGGGCAATGCCGCGGCCTTCGCGTTCGACGCCGATGTTCAGGTGCTCGCACGCGAGACCTGCCAGAACAGCCTCGACGAGCGACAGACGGAGAACGGTCGTCCCGTCCGGGTCCGTTACACCCTTCACGAGCTGACCGGTGAGGCCCTGGAGGCCTTCCGCGAGGCGATTCTCTGGAACGACCTGTTCCCGCACTACTCCGCCGTCTCGGAGATCGCCGGGAACCAGAAGGTCGGCCGGGTCGTGGACGCCGGAGTACGCGACATGTACGAGAATGGCCGCTTGGTCCTGCTCCGGGTCGACGACTACAACGCTTCGGGGCTGATCGGAGACGACTACGCGGACGGCAAGTTCGCGGCCGTGGTCAGGCGCCAGCTGGAGAGCCTCAAGTCCGGTCACGGCGCGGGTGGTTCCTACGGCCTGGGCAAGGCCACGTTGTGGGCCACCAGCGCGCTCGGACTCGTACTCATCAACTCCACTCTGTCCGAGCCCCACGAAGGGCGTACCGAGCGGCGGGTCATCGGCCGTCTCGAACTGCCGTGGCGTGAGGTCGACGGCGAGCCCTACGCGGGACCCGCCTGGTTCGGGCGCCCGGATCCCGACTCGCCCGGCGCCATGGTCGCCCGTTCCTGGTGGGCGGACGAGGAGACCGTGGCTCGTCTGCACCTGACCCGGGACAGCGACGAACCCGGTACGTCCTTCCTCATCGTCGGTGCGCACGACGTGGCCAGCCTTGAGGACGATTCGTCCGACGCCGACGAGGAGAACCTGGACGAGGACGGCGGCGACACTCGCGACATCCGCAAGATGCACCGACGTCTGGTCACGGCGCTGGGGCGTGACTTCTGGGCGGCGATGACCGGCGGAGGCAACAGGCTTCCCCTCCTGGAGGCCTCGGTCCGTACTCTGCGCAACGGTGATGTCGTCGTGGCGGAGGAGCAGGTGGACCCGTCCGCCGAGCAACCGTCTCGAACCCGTGCGTTGCGGGCGCACTACGAGGGAGCCACTGTGGATCGGCTCACCGAGGCCGGGCAGGTGGCCGCGCGAAGCGTGCCGTTGAAGCTGCCGCTCTCCGGAGGGGCCCATGGGTCTCTCGGCACGCACCAGGCCGTCCTGTTGGTGACGGACGCCGACAACGACAAGGACACCCCCAAGAACCAGGTGCACTCGCTGCGTGGCAACCGCATGACCGTGAAAAGGGCGGGTGTTCCGAACCTGCCGATCGGGACCAACCCTTTCCAGGCCGTGCTTCTGGTGGGGGAGGCTGCCGGAGAATCGGCCCCCTTCGCCAAGGAGGCGGAGGAGTTCCTGCGCGCGGCGGAACCGCCCGAGCACGACCGCTGGGGACAGACGGAGGAGTTGACCCTGCGCTGGTCGCCTTCCGCGTACCGGCGGATCAACGCGTTGACCACCGAGGTCAACACAGCGGTGCGGGAACTCGTCGCACGACCCAAGCGCGGCAACCGCGAAGGCGGTGAGGCGCTGCGCAAGGCGTTGACCGTGAAGACGAGGCCCAAGGCCAAGGCGCCCTCCGGGCCCGTGGTCCCGGTCCTGGACGGACTCGACGCGTCCATCGGCGACGGTGGGGAGTGGCAGATCACCGCGGAAGTGAGTATCCCGCGTGGCGACGAGATCGTGCCGATGGTGCCGGTCGCCCAGATGGACGTACGCTCCGGCGGCCGCCCGAAGCTGGACTGGGCGGAACTCGTGGCCGTCGAGGGATGCGAGGTGGACAACGGAGCCTTGCGCTTCACACCGGGCGCGCGTCGCGCGAGGTTCCGCGGTTCCACCGACGTCACCAGCCACCCCGTCAGGACCACACTCACCCGCCTCGTGGTCGAACTCCGTGCCGGCAAGGGGGAGTGACGGTGAAGATCTACCCGTACAAGCGACTCAACCGACCGGTCGCACTCAGGGTGACCTCCGTATCCCTCAAGCTCTCCGACGGCACCAGGGACCAGTTGGAGACCACGGCGTACTCGACTCAGCAACAAGCCGTGGCGCTGGGCATCGCGGGTCACACCGACTGGGTGAGCGCCACGATCGGCCTCTCGGCGACACTGCCACCCGGCGCGAACGCGCCGGACGCTGCCTGGTCGGACCTGCGCGTTCTCGCCGTGTTGACGGACGGCGAGACGAATGTGCGCACCTCCACCGCTCTCACCCGTGACGCCGAGGACGGTCGGGACTGGTCGGGTTCACTGGAGGTGCTCCGTGACGATCACCTGGGTCGAGCCTCCCTCGCCGTGCACGCCGTCGGAACGGTAGACGGGGTGGAGGGCCGGTCGATCGCCGAGACCGATCGGAGCTGGGTCGTCGACACGGTCTCCGAAGAGCCGGTACGCGGCCTCCAACTGGATGTCCAGAAAGCCTCGTTCAGCAAGAGCTCCAGGGAGTGGCTGCACCCCTACGCCGACGTGCCCTGGATCGTGGACGTCTCGGCCAGAGTCCCGACCGTGTTCGTGAACACCGACGTGGACGGGATCATCGCGCTGTTGGACGGCAGCGGCTCCGGCGTGGAGGGCAAGGTGCGTGACCTCCTGGTCGCTCAGATGGCCACCGACGTCTGGACCGCGGTCTTCCAAGGTGCCATCGGCGAGCTGGAGGTGGAGGCGGGTGGTGGGCCGGTCTTCCCGGACGACTGGCAGGGTGAGGTCCTGCGGGAGATGCTCCCGGACGTCGTTCCCGGCGTGCACGTCGAAGAGGCTCTACGGCAGGTCCATCGCAGGCGAACGGGCGACTCGGGCTGGGTGGAGCTGCAGACCCGTATCCAGTACGCGGCGGCCCGTCGTGCCGATGCCGGCAAGGTGCTCGCCTACGCCATCCGCAGTCTGGAACAGATGAACCGGGAGAGCGAGACGTGATCACGCAACCCAACCACGTACCGGAGCGGCTCGCGCTGCTCTCCGCCTCGGCCGTCGATCCGTTCCTCACCGAGGAGTTGCTCAAAGGCGAACAGGTGCATGGCGGTATCGATCTCGCCAAGGTCGTCGAGTCGCTTCCCGACGACGACGCCAGATGGTCGGTCGAGCCGATCCGCAGCCTGGTGGAAGACGCCATGTTCGAGTTCCGGGAGGACCGGACCAGAGCCGACGCCTGGCTCGCTCCACGGCTCCACGCCACGTTGCGCCTGACACGGCGGGAGGCGGCGGACAAGAGGCTGTGGAACCACATCGCCCTGGCGGTGGCTCCCGACTACGTGGCCTGGCGTCACTTGTCGGAGCCGACAGCGAAAAGGCCCGAGAGGCGAATCGCCCCGGAGCGCTTCCGGGGCCCCGCGGACCGCCAGTGCTTCTCCCGCCTGTGGTGGGCGGCCGAACTCTTTCGGAACGGACCGGACTACGCGCCCGTCGAGGTCGCCTGCGGGAACCAGGACCTCATCCACACAGTTCTGAGAAGCGGCCTGGTCGATCATCGCCCCACCGCTCAGGCCCTGGTCCGTCTCCTGCGGAACGGACAAGTCACCGGCGGACGAGAGGTCAACGGGCTCAGTGTCGCGATCAACGCGGCCGGGGCGACGCTGATCTACGACGTCCTGGCCCCGGACGCGCCCAAGGACCCGACTCGTCTACGGGACTGGATCGCCGAGGCGGGATCGGCGCTGCCGGTGGGGCGGCACAACCTCCCGGAGGGGCCCGACGAGGACCCCGTTCCGGAGGACTCCGTGGCCGCGCTCACCACGTACTTCACGGAGCTGTTCGAGACAGCGCCGGTCAGAGGCAGGAAGGGCGTCGACTGATCCGTCGCGGTGACGTGCTTCCGGCTCCGCCCACTACTTCTTCGACGTATCGGTCCGGGAGTGTGCGGCGGAGCGGGCCGGCGCCTGATCCTCGGGGCGCGGGCAACTGGCGGTACAGGCGTCCGCGGTCCCGCAGCCGTGACTGCGCAGCTTGGCCCGCTGTTCCTCCGTGGCCGGCACCCACGGCTTCCTGAGGACATCCAGGTCCGGAACGGGAAGACCGAGCGCGGCGCTCAGCAGGTGGGCACCGAACACGGGCGGCACGGCGTTGCCCACCTGCTGCGCCTGTGCCGTACCGGACCAGGGATAGTCCGGTGGGAAACTCTGCAGCATGCCCGCCTCGTTCATGCTGAATCGCGCGCCCTCGCGCACGACCTGCTCGTCGAGGTGCTCGAAGACCACGAAGCGGGAGATGCGACCGGTCACGGTGGCGGCGGGCTGCAGATCGGTCCGTACCCCACGTCGCCCCGGGACGCCGGAGCTGCCGTAGTTCGAGCGGACCAGGAACGGAGTGCGCCGACCCGGGTGCGTGCCCACCGGACGGGCAAGCACCTCACCCATCGACTTCCAGGGCTTCAAAGCACTGTCGTCGGTTGCCCGGGACTCCCTCACCTCGTCTTCGGTGTCCTTGTCGTCGAGGGTGGGTTGATGGACTCCGCTCGCCGACAGTTCGGCCCTGCGATTCCATTCCTTCGCCTCGTACGCCCGGTGCGTCGGCGCGGGAAGCGACGGCTGACCGAGTCCTTCACGGCGAGCGATCAACACTGCGCGGGATCGCGTCTGCGGCACCCCGTAGGTCTCGGTGTCGAGGACGTCGACGACGACCTTGTACGTGGTGCCGTCGGGGAGGCCGGTCTGCTCCAACACCTTGGCGTAGTGGTTCCAGAGAGCCTCGACCGCGGGGACCTGTTCCAGGACGATGACGTCGTAGGGGCGCTTCTGCCTGTTCGGGCTCCTGGTGGCCTGGATGGCGTACCTGAGGGGTTCCAGGACCATCGCGGTGCGCGGATCGCTGAGCTTCTTCAAGCTCCTGTCGATCGCCTCGTCGGAGTGCCCGGCCATCAGCCGCTCGATGTACTCCTTGACCTCTTCCAGCGCCTTGCGGCCTGCGCCCTTGCCGGCGACGGAGTACGTCTGGCACGGGGGGCCACCGGCGAGCACGTTGATCTCCGGCGGCAGCGACTCGAAGGCATCCCGGCGTACCGCGCTCACGTCCGCGTGGAGGGTGTCCAGCCCCGCCGCGTATCTCGTCAGGCACGCACTCCTGTCCCACTCGATGCCGAGGCTCGGGATGTCGAGTGCGTGCCCGGCGACGTCCAGCCCTCCAGGACCCGCGAAGAGATCCAGGACAAATGGCTTGTCGAGGACGGACTGGTGTGGCGCCGTGCTGGTCATGTGGCGGAAGTCTAGCCGGCCGAGGGGACTGCCGGCTCGCCGTCGAGCGCTTCCGCGAAGGCCCGTCCCAGCGCCTCCGCGACGGGCGGTGGGGTGGCATGTCCGATCTGGCGGTAGCGGGCGGTCTTGAGCCCGGTGATTTCCCACGACTCGGGAAACGCCTGCAGCAGGGCCGCCTGTTCGACCGTGATCTTCACCATGTTGTCCCTGCCGAGTTCGGGGTCATAGACGAACTCCGGGCCAGGAACCATGTCGCCCAGCGAGTGCGCGTTGACACCCATGGTCGCCCACTTGCGTTTGGCTCCGGTCGGGCCCAGGTCGGCCCCGCCTCGGTTCTTCGATCCTCCGACCAGTGTGGGAGCCGGTTGGTCGGCCTGGGCGGCCCAACGGACGGCGTCCTGCCAACCGCGAGCGGCCATGGACGGGCCGAGGGCGGCGCCGACCGTCGTCGGCTCCAGCACGGTCGGCGTCGGCGGTCGGAACGCCTGGGCGCGGTTGCGCTCCACGGCGACCAGGACGCCCTGCTTACGACTCTGCGGCACCCCGAAATCGACAGCATTCATGACGAACCAGCTGAATTCATACCCCAAGTGAGCGAGTTCGGCCCGGGCGAAGTCGCGGAACGGCTGGTACTCGTCCGCGTGGGCGAGGCCGGGGACGTTCTCGATGAGCACTGCCCGAGGCCTGATCGCATGGACGAGATAGACGGCGGCTTCCAGCAGCCGCTCCTCCACGTCCGAGTCGGCCCGTCCGACGGTCGCACTCGACTTCACCCGCGGCAGGCCCGCCGCCAGGAGGTCCACGTCGTGACTCACCGGGTGCTCGGCCGGGTCGAAGTCCAGCAGATCGGTGTGCAGCACGTTCCACTGTGGCCGGTTGGCCCGCAGGGTCGCGACGGATGAATCGTCGTCGTCCAACAGGAGACGCGGTTCGAACCCCGCCCGCTCAAGACCGAGGGCAAGCCCGCCCGCCCCGGAGCACACATCCACGAAAGTGAGGCCGCTCACTCTTCTTCCCCCCTGTTCGGTCCCGACCGACGTCTGTGCACCGCTGCCGCCACTCGTACCGCCACATCCTCGGGAGCCTCGTGCTCCCAGAACCGCAGCACGGCCCATCCTGCCGCGGTCAGATGCTCGGTCGTCTCCCTGTCCCGCGCCATGTTGCGTTCGAGCTTGGTCCGCCACCAGTCCGCGTTCGCCTTCGGGTGCGTGGCGTGCTGAGGGCAGCCGTGCCAGAAGCACCCGTCGATGAGGACGGCCACCTTCGCTCGTGGGAATGCCACGTCGATACGGCGTCGGGGCAGGCCCGGCACCGGGTACTCCACGCGGTACCGCAGACCGGCCGCGTGCAGCAGCCTGCGTACCGCCAACTCGACAGCGGTGTCCTTGCTCGCCTGTCTGCTCATGCGGGCCGAGACACCGGGAGACGAAGGCGTCATGCCGTTCACCGTCGGGCCTCACACCTGTGTGTCGTCATGGTCGGTCATCGCTGTTTCATGGTCTGAGCCGGTATCCACCTGATCACTCATGGCGATCCGGTCAGTTCTAGCAGTAGCCACTGACACGCGAAGGGCTTTTGCCGCAAGCTGATCGCTTCAGAGGGCGGCGCCCGGGGGCGTGGGAGACCGGGGCGGTGGCGGTGGTGTGTGCTGGGGGTGCCCGGCGTGGCGGGCGCGGCGGTGGCGTCGCGCACGCCGGGTTGGGTCAGCGGCGACCGGTCGGTGGATCTCCCCGTGTCAGGCCGTGGTGCCGTGGCACTGGCCGTATGTCCGGCCCGAGCCGCACCAGCAGGTCGCTCCCGACTGTGGTGGCCATGCCACTGCTCGGCCGCGGGCCGCCAGTGTCGTCGCGTACTGGGGGAGGAGGGTCGGGTCGGTCGGGGAGGAGAGTTCCGAGGCTGCGAAGGCCTCGTAGGACGGGACCGTACCTGTGACGATGCCCAGGTTCGGGGTGCCGGAGGCGGCGAGTTCGCGCAGGGACTGCTCTATCGAGGCCAGGTGCTCGGCGTGGGTCGGGTACTCCGACGCGAGGGTCGGGTACGCCTCCAGGAGTTCCGTGAGCTCCGTCGCCGGCCAGTGCAGGATCGCCACCGGGAAGGGGCGGGAGAGGGCCGCCCGGTACGCGCCCAGTTCCGCTCGGAGGCGGAGGATCTCCGCTTCCAGTTCCGCCGGGTTCTCCGAGCCCAGGGACCAGACGCGCTTGGGGTCGTGGAGCTCGTCCAGGGTGATCGGGAGGGAGTGGACCGAGTCCGCGAGGGCGTCCCACTCGTCGTGGGAGCGGCCCAGCATGCGGCGGACCCGGTGGCGGCCGAAGAGGAGGGGGTGGGTCGGCTGCGGGGGCTCCTCGACGTCCGTCAGGAGGCGGCGTACGGCCTCCGTGAACGTCTCGTGGGCCGCTTCCAGTTCGTCGTGGGATTCCAGGGACTCCGCGACGATCACCCAGGGGGCCGGGTCCTTCGGGGCCGCCACCCGGACGCCCTCGATGATCGCGCGGGCCTCGGCCTCGTGGCCGTACTCCCAGAGGTTCGAGGCCTTGAGCGCCCGCACCAGATGGGGGTTCTCCAGGCCGTCGGGGGAGGACAGCAGGCGGTCGTAGAGCGTGGTCGCGGTGGGGCGGTCGCCGGAGAGTTCCAGATGGGCCGCCGCCCGCAGCAGCAGGGCCTCGGCGTCCTCGGGATACAGGCCGGCGGTCCGCTCCAGGCGTGCCGCCTCGGCGGTGTGGTCGACGTTTTCGGCAGGCGTGTCGGGGCGCATGGGGGACACCGTACTGCCGGGAGGTGACGAGCGTGAGAGATGTGCAGGCCAGACCCGATATCGGGGGCAGCCAGGGCTTCTCTCGCGCTCGTCGTCCGGGGTGCACGGTTCGTCCCGAACCACCGGCCGGCGTCGATCTAGAGCGTAACGCCGTCTATTTGGAGGGTTTGGACCGATTTTGCAGCGAATGGAACGGCTACGGACTTGCCGGACAGGCGGATGTCCGAGCGGGCCGTGTAGAGGTCGCCGCCGCCCGTCGTGACCGTGTTCCAGCGGGGGACCAGGCCGCCCGAGCCGCCCGTCACCGTCGCGAAGCGGGAGAGGTCGAAGGTGAGGGTCTGGGCGGAGGTGGAGGTGTTCACCGCGACGATCACCAGGCGGCGGGCCGTCGCGTCGTACGCCGCCACCGCGTAGCCCACGCCCGTGTCCAGGATCGTCATGCCGGGGCGGATGTGGCGGCTGAACTGGGCCATCACATAGTGCTTGGTCTGGACGGTGGTCGGCTGGAGGGTGTTCGCGTCGTAGGCGATCATCGCCCAGCCCGTCGACGGGTCCATGACCTGCCAGTAGCACCAGGCCGTGGGGTGCAGCCAGCGGAAGTCGAGGCAGAGGTTCGACGCCATCGTCAGGCCCGAGCCGTCGCTGTCGCCCGTCTCGGAGTTCCACAGCTTCTTGCGGGAGGTGGTGACCACGTCCGTGTGGAGGAGGTCGCGGCGGCCCCCCGAGCCCTGGTAGCCGTGCACGTTGACCTGGGAGACCAGGGCCTTCGTCGACGTACCGAAAGATCCCCAGGTGGAGCGGGCCGTGTCGTAGTTCGTCTCGTCCGAGGCCGCGATGCGCAGCCCCGTGAGGCCGCGTTTGTCCAGCTCGCTGCGCATGTGGGGGAGTACGGCCGCCTGGACCGCCGGGTCCATGTGGCAGCCCTCCTGGGTGCCGGTCGCGGTCCACCAGGTGGAGGCCGGCTCGTTGAAGGGGTCGACCGTCGCGAAGTTCACGCCCCAGTTGTTCTTCGCGTACAGGGCCGTCGCCGCCAAGTGGCTCGCGTGCTGGCGGTAGTTCCAGGTCTGGAGGTTGTTGCCGCCGCCCGCCGCGCCCGAGGGGTTGTGGTTGGAGCACATCCACCACATGGGGGAGTTGGCGAACAGTTCGGTGATCGCGCCGCGCTGGGTCGCCTTCACCAGCATCGCGCGCTGGTTGGCGTCCGCCGTCCACTTCCACGCCGAGGAGGTGGGGTCCTCGTTGTTCCAGTCCTGCCAGAAGCCCTCGATCTGCTTGAAGGCGGGGATGTTGGGCGACTTCACCATCGTCTCGCCGTCGACGCTGTTCCAGCTGCACGCGCCGAGGTTGTAGCGGGCGATGTTGAGGCCGAGGCCGGGCAGGGAACGGCCGTTGTACGTGACGGACTTGGTGGTGAAGAACAGGTCGGCGAAGTCGTCCCGGGCGCCGAAGACGTTGGCCCACCAGGCGAGGGAGGTGCCCCAGCCCTCCCATGTGCCGTATGTCGTGGACGGGTTGACGGCGATCGTGGCGTCCGCGCGCGCGGTGCCCGTCGCCAGGGCACTGCCGAGAAACGTTCCGCCTGCTGCGGCCAGCAGACTTCTGCGTCGGATCACGGCTCCTCCGTAAGGGAGTTCAGGGCGCACGCCGGTCCCCGGCCCGGCGTCGCGAGGGAGCCCGTTGTCGGGTGACGAGAAGCATCGGGTGTGGCGGGTGGGTTGTCGAGAGTTCTGACGAACCTTTCTCAAACCCGTGTACGAAGTCGCGGACCCGGGCGGGAGGGTGGTCCTGTATAACGGACGGCAGGGCGAACGAACGCACATGCGAGGGGAGGGGCAGCCGATGCACCGGAGCCGGGCGATCCTGCGTCCCGCCCTCGTGCTGCTCTTCCTGCTCCTCCAGGTGGCGCTGCTCGACACCGGCAGCCTCTCCGCCACCGTCGCCCTCGCCGCCACCGCCGCGGCCTCGTCCGCCCTCGCGCTCTGCGCCGTCGTCGCCGCGCGCTGTGCGCCCGCCGTGCCGCGCACCCGGGTGCGTACGGCCATCCGCGACCGGGACCGGCGTACGGCCTTCCTGCCGCAGCGCGATCCCGACGCCCGGGGGCGCACCCGGCCCCGGGCACCCGGTCACGCCCTCCGGGCGACCGTCGCGTAGGGGCGTATCCACACCTCGGTGACCCCGCGCGGGTCGTCATGCCGCCATGACCTGATTCCGGCACGACGAGACCCCCGGAGGGCTCACCCATGTCCGTCTTCGCCACCTTGGTCGAGCATCTCGCCGACCTGCTCCAGCCGCTGTTCGGCGCCTCGGCCGCCGCCGCCGCGATCGTCCTGTTCACCGCGCTCGTACGCCTCCTCGTCCACCCCCTCTCCCGGGCCGCCGCGCGCGGCCAGAAGGCCCGGACCGCGCTCCAGCCGAAGATCGCCGAGCTGCGGAAGCGGCACGGCAAGGACCCCGAGAAGCTCCAGAAGGCCGTGCTGGAGCTGCACGCCGAGGAGAAGGTGTCACCGCTGGCCGGCTGTCTGCCCGGGATGCTCCAGATCCCCGCGTTCTTCCTGCTCTACCACCTGTTCTCCAGCGACACGATCGGCGGCGAGGCCAACGCGCTGCTCGGTCACCGGCTGCTCGCCGCGCCCCTCGGGGGGCGGTGGACGGACGCGCTCCAGGACGGTGTCCTCGGGGGCGCGGGGCTCGTCTACGCCGTGCTGTTCGTGATCGTCGGATGCGTCGCCGCGTTCGGCTACCGGCTCAGCAAGCGCACCATGGCCGCCAATCCGCCCGCCCAGGTCGCCGGTGGCGGGGAGCAGCTGCCCGGGTTGGCGGCGGTGAGCCGGGTGATGCCGTTCATGTCGTTCTTCACGCTGGTCACCGTGGCCGTCGTACCGCTGGCCGCCGCGCTGTACGTCGTCACCAGCACGACGTGGAGTGTCGTCGAGCGGGCCGTGCTGTACCGGTGACCCGGCGGGTTCGGTCCAGTACGTGAACGGGGTATTGCGGAGCGCACTCCCAGCTTGGAGGATCGACCAGTCCTCCGATGGCTGTCCCTCCGCACCAGGGCCGCGCGCATCGGTCGGGCGCCCGCGATCGAGGGAGACTGATCATGAAGCTGCTGCGAGTCGGTACGGCCGGGGCGGAGCGGCCCGCGCTGCTCGACGCCGACGGGGCCCTGCGCGACCTGTCGGGCGTCGTGGCGGACATCGACGGTGCGCTGCTCGCCGACGAGGAGGCGCTCGGCCGGATCCGGGCCGCCGCCGACGCCGGTGACCTGCCCGTCCTTGACGCCACCGGGCTGCGCGTCGGGCCGCCGCTGGCGCGGATCGGCAAGATCGTCTGCATCGGGCTGAACTACCACGACCACGCGCGCGAGACCGGCGCCGAGCCGCCCGCCGAGCCGGTCGTCTTCATGAAGGCGCCCGACACCGTGGTCGGCCCGCACGACACGGTCCTCGTGCCGCGCCGGTCCCTCAAGACCGACTGGGAGGTCGAGCTGGCCGTCGTCATCGGGCGTACGGCCCGGTACCTGGAGTCCGCGGAGGAGGCGCTCGCGCATGTCGCCGGGTACGCCGTGGCGCACGACGTGTCCGAGCGGGAGTTCCAGATCGAGCGGGGCGGGACCTGGGACAAGGGGAAAAACTGCGAGACGTTCAATCCGCTCGGGCCGTGGCTGGTGACGGCGGACGAGGTGCCGGACCCGCAGAACCTGTCCCTCAGGCTCTGGGTCAACGGGGAGCTGAAGCAGGACGGCACGACTGCTGAGCAGATCTTCCCGGTAGGGGAGGTCGTGCGGTACCTCAGCCAGTTCATGACGCTGTACCCGGGGGATGTCATCAATACCGGGACGCCTGCGGGGGTTGCGCTGGGGGCGCCTGAGCCGAAGCCCTTCCTGCGGGCCGGGGACGTCGTGGAACTGGAGATCGAGGGGCTGGGACGGCAGCGCCAGGAGTTCAAGGATGCGTGACGCCTGACGCGTGACGCCTGAGGCCTGACGCCTGACGCGTGACGGGTGGGGAACTGCGGAACGTCGGCGGCCGCGGGTGCGTCGTGGTCGTTCGCGCAGTTCCCCGCGCCCCTGGGGCTGGTGAACCTCAGGTCAGTAGAGATGCCAGGTCACGCCACGTCTTCCTCGGGAGGGCGTCGCGGGGCTCGTCGTTCACCACCTGGAGGGCGAGGTGGTCCGCGCCCGCCGTGAAGTAGCTGTCGATCTTGGCGCGGATCGCCTCGTCGTCGCCCCAGGCGAACAGTGCGTCGACCAGGCGGTCGCTGCCGCCGTCCGCCAGGTCCTCCTCGGTGAAGCCGTGCCGGAGGAAGTTGTTGGTGTAGTTCGGCAGCGGAAGGTAGATGCCGAGGAACTCGCGGGCCAGGGCGCGGGCGCGGGCCGGGTCCGTCTCCGGGATCACGCCCAGCTCGGGGGCGAGCAGGGGGCCTTCGCCCAGGATCTCGCGGGCGTGCGCGGTGTGCTCGGGGGTGACCAGGTACGGGATCGAGCCCGTCGCCCGGTCGCGGGCCAGCCGCAGCGACTTCGGGCCCAGGGCGGCCAGCAGCCGGCGGTCCTCCGGCAGTCCGGCGGCGTCCAGGCCGTCGAGGTGGGCGACCAGGGCCGAGTAGGGGCGGGCGTACTGCTCCACCCGCTTGGCGTGGCTCACTCCGAGGCCCAGCAGGAAACGCCCGGGGTGAGACGACTCCAGGTCCGCGAAGGCCGATGCGGAGGCCTCCGGCTCGTGCTGCCAGATGCTCTGGATGCTGGTGCCGACCTGGATCTTCGAGGTCGCCTCGATGAGCGGGGCGGCGTTGGCGGCGGAGCTGTTGCCGCCCAGCCAGAGGGCGCCGTAGCCGAGTTCCTCCAGTTCGGCGGCGGCCTCGGCGAGTTCGCCACGGCGGTCCGGGTCCTCGGAGCGCAGGCCCACGCTCCAGATGCCGTACCGGCCGAGCGTCTCCTTCAGGGGGGTGGTCATCGGTGGGGTCCCTCCGGTTGGGGCGCCGTGCCTGATCGCGCGTGCACGGGTGCCAACCGGAGGGAGTCTCCGCTCATTCCGTGAGGGGCCTAGCCTTCCAGGAACTGCTCAAGTGCCTCCACCACCATCCGGTGATCGTCGAGTTGCGGCAGGCCGGACACCGTCACCGCGCCGATCACGCCCACGCCCTCGACGGTGATCGGGAAGGAACCGCCGTGGGCCGCGTAGGTGTCGGGGTCGAGGCGCGAGGACTCCTCGAAGGTGCTGCCCTTGGCGCGGAAGCGGGCGCCGACCAGGTAGGAGGCGGAGCCGTAGCGCTCGACGACCCGGCGCTTGCGGGCGATCCAGGCGTCGTTGTCCGGGGTGGAGCCGGGCAGCGCCGCGTGGAAGAGCTGCTGGCCGGAGCGGTGGATGTCGATGGCGACCGGGGCCTGCCGCTCCCGGGCCAGCTCGACGAGGAGCGAGCCGAGCGCCCAGGCGTCGTCGTGGGTGAACTGGCGGAACACCAGCAGGCGTTCCTGCTTCTCCAGTTCCTCGATGCTCGGGGTGAGCTCCGGGTGGAACTTCGGGGTGAGCCCCTGGCTGTGCGAGGGGTTGCTCTTGTGGGTCACAGGGTCACCGTCACCTTCTCGCGGGCCGAACGACGGGCGGCCTCCAGTACGTCCAGGGCGGCGGCCGCCTCCCGTGCGGTCACCGGGTTCGGGGCGCCCTCCAGCAGGGCCTTCGCCACGGCGGCATAGTAAGCCGGGTAGTCGCCGGGGAGGGTGGGTTCGGCGCGACCGCCGCCGGTCACCGGGGACTCGCCGGAGCCCACGCGGCCCCACAGCGACTCGGGCTCCGCACCCCAGTCGGGGCCGGGGCGCAGGCCGTCCCGGAGCGCCGCCTCCTGGGGGTCGAGGCCGTACTTGACGTAACCGGCGGCCGAGCCCAGGACGCGGAAGCGGGGGCCGAGTTGGGCGGTCGTCGCGGAGACGTAGAGGTGGGATCGGACGCCGCCGGTGTGGGTGATCGCGATGAACGTGTCGTCGTCCGTCTCGGCGCCCGGGCGGCGGATGTCCGTCTCCGCGTAGACGGAGGCCGCCGGGCCGAACAGGACCAGGGCCTGGTCGACGACATGACTGCCGAGGTCGTAGAGCAGACCTCCGATCTCTGCGGGGTCGCCGGACTCCCGCCAGCCGCCCTTCGGCTTCGGACGCCAGCGCTCGAAGCGGGACTCGAATCGCCATACGTCGCCCAACTCGCCCTCGTTCAGGAGCTTGCGCAGGGTGAGGAAGTCGTTGTCCCAGCGGCGGTTCTGGAAGACGGAGAGGAGCAGCTCGCGTTCCTCGGCGAGGGTGGCGAGCTCACGGGCCTCGGCCGCGGTGCCCGCGACGGGCTTGTCGACCACGACCGGCAGGCCGGCCTCCAGCGCGGTCCTCGCGAGCGGCACGTGCGTCTTGTTCGGGGACGCTACGACGATCAGGTCCAGCTCGGCGGACCGGGCGAACAGCTCGTCCGGGGTGGCGGCGAGGCGGACGTCCGGGAACTCGGCACGGGCCTGCCGCTGCCGGTCCGGGTTCGAGGTGACCACCGTGTCGAGGGCGAGGCCCTCCGTGGCGGCGATCAGCGGGGCGTGGAAGACGGAGCCGGCGAGGCCGTAGCCGACGAGGCCGACGCGGAGGGGTGTGCCAGTCATGCCGGCTACTTTCGCAACGCTGTTGCCAAAGTGCAAGCGCCGGGGACAATGGGGGTGTGAACAGGGCGGACGACCGTACGGGCGCAGTGGGCGGCATGCGCGGGGCACGAGGGCCGGGGCCGACCGGCACGCCCGGCCCGGCCGGGCCGGGCGGCGGCGGGGTGAACCTGCTCGCCCTGCGCAGCCACAACGCCGCGCTGGTGCTCGATCTGCTGCGGACGGCCGGTGACGAGGGCATCAGCCGCCTCGAACTCGCCGAGCGGACCGGCCTCACCCCGCAGGCCGTCAGCAAGATCACGGCCCGGCTGCGGGAGAACGGCCTCGTGGCGGAGGCCGGCCGCCGGGCCTCCACCGGAGGCAAGCCGCGCACGGTACTCCGGCTGGTGCCGGAGGCCGGACACGCGGTCGGGGTCCACCTGGACCGGGACGAGGTGCGGGCCGTACTCGTGGACCTGCGGGGCATCGTGGCGAGGGAACGGCGGGCCGCACTCGACCTGGGGGCGGGGGCGGAGGCCGTGCTGGGGGCGGTGCGGGAGACGGTGGCGGCGGTGGGCGGGGATTCCCGGCCGGGGACGGTCGAGGGCGGTTCCCGGCCCGTCCCGGCCCGGCACGGTCCCGCCCTGCTCGGCGTGGGTGTCGCGTTGCCCGGGCCGCTTGACCATGTCCGGGGGGTGCTGCACCGGGTGACCGGGTTTCCCGAGTGGGACGGCTTTCCGCTGCGGGAGGCGCTGAGGGAGCGGCTCGGCGTGCCGGTCGTGGTCGACAAGGACACGAACGCGGCGGCGCTGGGCCTCGCCGCCGCGGGCCAGGACGGCTCCTTCGCCTACCTGCACCTCGGCACCGGACTGGGGGCAGGGCTGGTCATCGGCGGCAGCGTGCACCGGGGTGCCAGGACCGGGGCCGGGGAGTTCGGCCACCAGGTGATCCAGCTCGACGGCCCGCCCTGCTCCTGCGGGAACCGGGGCTGTGTCGAAGCCCTGTGCCTCGGTGCGGTGGAGCGCGGTGATCTGCGGGAGGCGGCACGGGTCCTGGGAGCCGGGGCGGCGAACCTCGTCGGGCTGCTCGACATCGACGTCGTCCTGCTCGGCGGCCGGACGGTGGCGGCGGCCCCGGAGGCCTTCACGGACGGTGTCGGCGCGGTGCTGACGGCCTGGGCCCGGCGCACGGGCCAGGACGCGGTACCGGTGTGCGTCGCCGCCGGGGGCGGCGGGGCCGTGGCGGTGGGGGCGGCCGAGTTGGTGCTGGGGGCGGTGTTCGGGCGTGGGGGCGGCTGAATCGCGGAGGGGCTCGCCCGGCTCCTCATCGACGACGAGCGGGGACTGCTGGGCGGGCTGCCCGGTGGCTTCGTCCCGCTGCTGGTGACCTACGCGGTCCTCACCGCGGTGGGTCTCGTCCTCACGGGCTGGGCCCACACGCGCGCCAAGGCCCTGGGGCGCAGGTAGGTCTGTCCGCCGACCGGGCGGATCCGCGCCGCCGTTCGGGGGCGGTTCGGGTCCGGGTCGTGTCGTCGCCCTTGCCGGTCGGAATGTCACATCATCATGCGACTCTGCACGCCCGCACATCTCTGCCTGGCGGCGGCAGCGGCGGCCGCCGTCCTGCTCCCCGGGGCTCATCCGGCGAGCGCGGACGCCCCGGCGCCCTCCTGTGCCGCGCCCGACGACCACACCTTCCCGCTCACCACCCGCATCCACGGCGGGCCGGACACCTACACGGCCGGGGGCGGGTTCGGGACCTGGTACGTCGACCTGACCAACACCACCGACCGGACCTGCACCGGGATCCACCCCGTCGTCGTGCTCACCGACGACAAGCGGGCCCTGGAACCCTCCCAGCCGCACCTGGAGTTCTTCGAGGGCGGGCGAGCCCACCCCGTGCGGTTCGAGGAGACCGGCGAGGACGAACTCGTCGGGGCGTTCGCCGACGAGGAGGACCGGTTCGCCGGGTTCACCGTCGAGCCGGGCGGAACCGTCACCGTGAAGGTGCGGCTCAGCCTCACCTCGGACGCCGTGCCCAACGCCGTGACGGCCAACGCAGCGGTCGTGCAGCGGCACGACGACGACGGCGACTGGGTCGGGCAGTCCAACGACTACCGGTTCGGGATCGACGACGGCGAGCCGGGGACCGACACCGGCACGGACCCCGACAGCGACACCGACAGCGACACCGGCACCGGCACGGGTGAAGAACCCCGCCCCGACTCCACCGCCTCCGTCCCGCCCCGCGAGGACCGGTTCCCCTTCGCCGAGGAACTGGCCCGCACCGGAACCGGCACCCAGGTCGCCGCGGCGGCCGCCGCCCTGCTGCTCACCGCCGGCGGGGTCCTGCTCGTCGCACGCCGCCGCCGCTGAGCAGGACGTCCGCCAGTCGGGACGCCGCACACGGGCCATTCCGCAAGATCCCGCCACTGTTTAGGCTGGGGCGCACGCAGGACCGCGTACGGCAGGAGATCCCGCACATGGCAGACCGCAAGCCCATCGAGTCGTGGCTCACCGACATGGACGGGGTGCTGATCCACGAGGGCGTACCGATCCCCGGAGCCGACGCCTTCCTGAAGAAGCTCACCGAATCCGGGAAGCCCTTCCTGGTCCTCACCAACAACTCGATGTACACCCCGCGCGACCTGCACGCCCGGCTGCGCCGCATGGGCCTGGAGGTGCCGATCGAGTCCATCTGGACCTCGGCCCTGGCCACCGCGCAGTTCCTGGACGACCAGCGGCCGGGCGGCTCGGCGTACGTGATCGGCGAGGCCGGGCTGACCACCGCGCTGCACGACATCGGCTACATCCTGACCGACCACGAGCCGGACTACGTCGTCCTCGGCGAGACCCGCACGTACTCCTTCGAGGCCATGACGAAGGCGGTGCGGCTCATCCTCGGCGGCGCCCGGTTCATCTGCACCAACCCCGACGAGACGGGCCCCTCCACCGAGGGCCCGCTGCCCGCGACCGGCGCGGTGGCCGCGCTGATCACCCAGGCGACCGGCAAGAAGCCGTACTTCGCGGGCAAGCCGAACCCGCTGATGATGCGCACCGGGCTGAACGCCATCGGGGCGCACTCCGAGACCAGCGCGATGATCGGCGACCGCATGGACACCGACGTGCTGGCGGGCATGGAGGCCGGGATGCAGACGTTCCTGGTGCTCACCGGCCTGACCCGGCCCGAGCAGGTCGAGGACTTCCCGTACCGGCCGTCGCAGGTCGTGGACTCGATCGCGGACCTCGTCGACCGGGTCTGAACCGTCGTCCGACCCGTCGCCGAACCGGCTGCCCGACCCGCCGTCCGCACCGCCGCCAAACCCGTCGTCACCCGTCCGGAGCAGCCGCCGCTTCCTTGAGGATGCGGCGGCCCACCGCGCGGGGGAGGCTCCAGGCATCTGGAGGTTCACGATGGGTTCCCTGAGCGTCACTGTCTGTACCGGCGTCCTGGCCGCCGTCGCGCTCGCCCCGGCGGCGTACGCGGCGGACACGGGAAGCGTCTCGGTGACCCCGGCGGCCCCCGCCCCCGGCAGTGACATCACACTCCGCGTCACCGGCTGCGAGCGGCGTACGGCCGTCGCCGTCTCGGCGGCGCTCGTCGCGGACGCCCGGCTCACCGTCACCGGCGCACGCCGGCTCACCGGCGAGAGCCGCGTCCGCTCCACCGCCGAGCCGGGTTCGTACGCCGTGCGGATCAGCTGCGGCGCCACGCGACAGACCGGCATCCTCACCGTCCGGGACGGCGAGGCGGCGCGGCCCGGTGCCACGCCCGTACGCGCGCCCGCACCCGGGGCCGGTGGCCGGCCGCCCGCTCCGGGGAAGGGTGGACAGCCGTCGTCCGCCCCCGACGCCGACGAGGACACGGCACCGTCCCACCGGCCCGGTGCACCGGCCTCCCCCGTCGCCCCCGTCCGGGCCGGCGGCGGCGGTGCCGCCGAGCTCGTGGCGGCCGAGGAGCGCGGCGCCGGGCCCGGTACCGCGCAGGGGGTGACCGGGCTGGTGCTCGCCGGTGTGGCCGCGGTGGTCGTCGCGCTGCGCGGTCTGCGCCGGGGCCGCGGAACGGACTGACCATGCACGATCACGATCGCGATCACGTACAGAGGCGCTTCTCGGGCGCCGGGCGGCTGCTGACCGGCATGGCCTGGGTCGTGCTGCTGCTCGGCCTGTGGCTGTGGGGCCGCGAGGTCACCGAGGTGCGGCACGGCATCTCGGCCCCCGCGACCGGTGACATGGCGGCGGCCGGACGCCCCCCGGACATCAAACTGCCGCCCGAGCACCGGCCGCTGGGCGACGCGCTGCCGCAGCGCGTCGACATCCCCGGGCTCGGGATCCAGGCCCCGGTGGTGGCACGCGGCCTCGACGCACGCGGGGCGCCCGATCCACCGCCGTACGACCGGCCGGACGTGGTCGGCTGGTACTCCGGTGGCGTCGCGCCCGGGTCGCCCGGCACCGCGCTGCTGGTCGGGCATGTCGACACCGGCTCCCGGCCCGCCGTGTTCTACAAGGTCAGCGCCATGCGCCCGGGGCAGACGATCCGGGTGCTCCGGGCCGACGCCAAGGTCGCGGAGTTCACCGTCGAGTCCGTCCAGGTCCTCACCCGCGACCGCTTCGACGCCCACCAGGCGTACGGGCCGCGCGAGTCGGGGCGGGCCGAACTGCGGCTGGTCACCTGCGGCGGCAGCTTCGACCGTACGACGCGCAGCTACACGGCGAACGTGGTCGTCTCGGCGTATCTGACGGGCACCGGACTCTGAGATGAATCTCCGGCCGGGGGCCGGGCATGTGCGGTGAAGACTCCAGAACCGAAGGGCCACCCGGGCCCCGAGGCTGGATGACGCCACGTTCCGACATCGTGGCGCTGCGTCATCCACGCAGGTGGGGTTCGCCTCGTGGGTGTCGTGGGACGTATGCCAGGATTGAGACTTCGAACGCTGCACCCAAGGGGGAGTTGGATGTACGGCAGCAGGGGGGCGGGGGTGTTCGCCGGGAGGCGGATGTCCGCAGCGGTGCTGGGGGCGGCACTGCTGGTGACGGGGTGTTCCTCCTCCGACGGAGGAGACGGATCGGACAAGGGCGCCGACGCGGGCGCCGGGATCACCCAACAGCCCAAGGAAAAAGCACCGTTCTGGGTCAATCCGGACGGAACCGCGGCCCAGCAGGTCGCAGCCCTGGAGAAGTCCGGCAAGAAGCAGGACGCCGAGCAGATCCGCAAGATCGCCGAGCAGCCGGTCGCGGAGTGGATCGGCCCGGACGAGCCGCAGGAGCAGACGCGGGGCTTCACCGAGGCCGCCGACAAGGCCGGCCGGACGGCACTGCTCGTCCTCTACAACATCCCGCACCGCGACTGCGGCCAGTACTCGCAGGGCGGCGCCGCCGACGGCAACGCCTACCGCGAGTGGCTGGACGGCGTCGCCGCGGGCATCGGCGACCGGGCCGCCACCGTCGTCCTGGAGCCGGACGCGCTGCTGCACCTGGTCGACGGCTGCACCCCGGAGCAGTTCCACGAGGAGCGCTACGACCTCCTCAAGGGTGCCGTCGCCAAGCTGAAGTCGCTGAAGAACACCAAGGTCTACCTGGACGCGGGCAACGCCGGCTGGCAGAAGCCCGACCAGATCTTCGAGTCCCTGAACCGCGCGGGCATCGCCCAGGCCGACGGCTTCTCGGTGAACGTCTCCAACTTCTACTCCACCGAGGACTCCATCGCCTACGGCAAGCAGCTCTCCGCCAAGGTGGGCGGCAAGCACTTCGTCATCGACACCAGCCGCAACGGCAAGGGTCCCTACGGCGCCGGCGACCCCGGCGAGCGCTGGTGCAACCCGCCGGGCCGCTCACTGGGCGAGACCCCGACGACGAAGACGGCGGACCCGCTGGTCGACGCCTACCTGTGGGTGAAGCGGCCGGGCGAGTCGGACGGGGAGTGCAAGGGCGGGCCCAAGGCGGGCCAGTGGTGGGCGGACTACGCCCTGAAGCTGGCGAAGGCCACCGGCTGACGCACGGGCCCACACGAAGAAGGGGCGCTCTCCTCGCGGAGAGCGCCCCTTTCCGGTTGCCCGTCAGGGCACCTTGACCCACTGCGCCTTGCTGGGCGTCCCGTCCGCGTCCGTCACGAACATCATGTACCAGCCCGCCTGGACCAGGTTCCGGTTCTCCGGCACGGTCACCGTCAGCTTGTCGCCGGACGCCTTGAAGTCCAGGGCGATCGAGCGCTGGTCGACGTCCGTGACGTGTGTGGCGGCACTCGGCCGGATCAGCCGGACCTTCTTGACGCGGGAGGCGTCCGACGAGGTGAACGTCCCCGTGGAGCCGCGCTCGATGGTCTGCGGCCCGCCCGACAGCGAGGGCCGGTCCCCGTCGCCGTACAGATAGGGCGGCGTGTAGATCTCGATGCGCTGCTCGAACTCGCCCGGCTTGGTGTTGGCCTTGTCGGCGTAGAGCGAGTCGGAGCCGAAGAACATCACACGGCCGTCGGGCAGCAGGATCGAACCGGAGTGGTAGTTGCGGCCCACGAGCGGGTCGGCGACGCGCTTGAGCTCGTTCTTCTCCGTGTCGTACAGCCGCGCCTCGAAGATGTTGGAGTCGCCGCGGCCGCGGTAGTCCTCCGAACCGCCGGAGATCAGCACGCTGTCGTCGGGCAGGACCGAGGCGCTCGGGTAGCGCGTGCCCTTGTCCAGGGACGGGCCGTCCACGAAGCGCGGGTCCGGCTTCTTCAGGTCGACGATCCGGGTCTTCTCGCTGGACCGCTCGGACTCGCCGACGCCGCCACCGCCGACCACCATGTACCTCTCGTCCTGCGCCGGAGGCAGCAGGACCGTGCCGGACGTCTCCATCAGCGTGGGGTCGCTCAGGCCCGGGATCTTCGAGAACTTGTTGGTGTCGACGTCCCACACGCCCGGCTCACGGCCGACGTTGTCCGGTCCGTAGCCCGCGTTGGACCCGGAGTAGAAGATCTTGCCGTTCTGCATGAGGAACAGCGCCGGGTAGGTCGGGAACTGCCGGACCTTGTCGGTGTAGGTCCACTTCTTGGTCTTCGGGTCGAACACCTCGTTCTTGCCCGGGACCAGCTGGCCGATGTCGTCGAGGCCGGAGACGCTGAGGATCTTCCCGTCGCTCAGGGTGGTGAGCGTCGGGTACCAGCGGGCCTCCTTCATCGGGTCGACCTTGATGTACTTCTCGGCCACCGGGTCGAACTCGAAGGCGTCCCGGATGCCCTGGAAGTCCTTCTTGTCCAGGGCGAGCTTCTGGGCGATGCCGTAGGTGTTCTCGGCGTCGGCGCCCTTCAGGCCGTGCACGCGGTAGTTGTCCTGCGTGCCCGTCTCGTACTTCTTGCCCCGCTTCTGCGCCTCGACGTAGATCCGGCCGAGACCGGGGTCGTTGCGCAGGAACCTGCCGGTCGCCTTGTCGAAGACCTTCTTGGCGCGCGGCACGAGCACCGGGTCCTTGGAGACGAAGGTCTTGCCGTTCTTCTTGCCGGTGAACGTGGTGCCCGCGGGCAGGGTGATCGGCTCGTCCGGGTTCTCGTTGTGGACGATCATCAGGCCGCCGGCCTTGGTGACGTCACCCTTGAGCTTCTCGTAGCGCTTGGTGCCGCCGGCGATCAGCAGATTGCCGTTGGCGAGCTGGGTGTGACCGGTGCAGAACAGGTCGGCCGGTGTGGGCACCTTCTTGATGGTGCCCTTGACCGGGTCCCATATCCGGGTGTCGAACTTCTTCGCGTCGAAGTTGTCCTGGTCGTTGCCCGACCCCGCGACGAGCAGCACCTTGCCGGTGCGCAGCAGCGCCGCGTGGATGGTGTTCTGCCGGTACTCCTCGGGGAAGTCGACGATCTCCCACTTGCCGTTCGCGGCCTTGTACTCCGGCTTGTTGATCTTGTACTGGTGGTATTTCTCGGTGCTGAAGCGGTAGAGCCACGGCCCGTTCATCCCGGCCAGCGCGAGTACCACCGCCGTGCCGATCGCGAGTCGACGGGCCCGGCGGCGGCCTGCACGGTCCTTCATTCCTTACGTCCCCCAAGTCCACCAAGGGCGATCTGCATGGTCTGGTCGGATCCCCCGACCTCCCCGTGTGCGCCCGGGGATGCGGCCCACGTGGGCTTGTGCTGCGGGGTGTGCCCGGTCGGCTGCTGCGGGATGGGCAGCGGCTGGGTCCGGGGTGCCTCCGCAGGGTCCTGCGGCCGGTTCGCGGCGTGGGCGGCGGGCTTCTTCGCGTCCTGCCGCAGCTGGTAGCGCCAGGCGAACACCGGCGAGGCGGTGATCAGCAGCGCGAACGTCGCCCAGATGATCATCGCGGGGTGGGAGTGGCCGTAGACGAAGCCGGCGGCGATCGAGCCACCGAAGATCGCGACGAAGTACCAGTGGTAGCGGAACGTGGCGAACCAGCGGTCCGGGCTCGCCGAGTCGCCCTTGGGCGTGACGACGAACTTGCTCTTGCGCCGCAGCACGGAGTCGATCAGCGCCTTCGCGTACAGCGGCGCCGACAGCGCGGACATCACCATGCCGGCCACACCACCGGAGCCCTCCGGCTCGTGCGGCGAGACGTTGTGCCGGCGGTTCCAGACGTACAGGCCGATCTGCAGGGCGGAGGCGTTGCCGTAGAGCATCAGCCAGACCGCCGGGTCGATGTTCACGCCCGAGGCGCCCAGGCCCAGGAACAGGCAGCAGCTCAGCGCGGCCAGGATCCAGTTGAGGGCCGACATCGGGTAGAAGATGATCATCATCGTGTAGTTGAAGAGCTTGCTCGGCGGCAGCGAGTACCAGCCCTTCCAGTACTGCCCGATGATCGTCTCGTACGTCCCTCGCGACCAGCGCATCTGCTGGGTGAAGAAGTCCGTCCAGGCGCTCGGGCCCTCACCGACGGCGAGCACGTCCGGCGTGTACACCGAGCGCCACTTGCGGCCCGTCGCCGGGTTCTTGTGGCGGTGCATCTCGAAGCCGGTCGCCATGTCCTCGGTGATCGAGTCGTACAGACCGCCGATCTGCTTGAGCGCCTTGATGCGCACCGCGTTGGACGTGCCGACGAACATGGGGGAGCCGTAGCGGTTGCCGGCGCGCTGGATCAGCGCGTGGAAGAGGAACTGCTGCGACTCGGCGGCCTTGGTGATGGGGTTGTCGTAGTTGCCGTAGACCTGCGGGCCGATGACGAAGCCGACGTCCGGGTCGCGGAAGAAGCCGAGCATCCGCTCCAGGTAGTTGGGCAGCGGCACGTGGTCGGTGTCGACGGAGGCGAAGAAGTCGTAGTTGTCGCCGTGCGCCTCGAGCCAGGCGTTGTAGTTGCCGTGCTTGGTCTTGGCGCGGTGCGGGCCCTTGGCCTGGTTCCACTTCGCGACGCCCTTGCGGGAGAAGTGGTGCACGCCGAGGCGCTCGCAGACCGCCTTCACGTCGGGGTCGTCGCCCTCGTCGAGCAGCCACACGTGCATCAGGCCCCGGTGGCGGATCTTGACGGCCGCCTCCAGGGTCTTCGTCACCATCTCCAGCGGCTCCTTGCCGGGCACGAAGGAGGTGAGGAAGGCCACTCTGGTGCCGGTCTCGGGCACCACCGGGATCGGGTCGCGGGCCACCAGCGTGGCGTGCGCGTTGGACAGCACGTTCATACAGCGGAAGAACTCGATCAGACCGATCGAGACGAGCATGACCATGTCCAGCGCGGGCAGCCAGTCGAAGGCCGGGTAGTCGCGCTCGGTCCAGTGCTCGGGCTGGAGCAGCCAGAACAGCAGCACCAGGGACAGCACCGGGGCGGCGGCCAGCATCAGGGCGACGCGGATGCGGTGCGGCTCCTGCGAGATGAGCGAGCGGTACTGCACCTTGTACGGCTTGTTCGGATCCGGCTGGGTGAGGGGACCCGCGAGCCGGCTGTAGTGCTCGTAGTCGTATCTCGGCAGTGTTTTCTTGATCCGCCGGAACGTCCCCGTGGTGCTCATGCGGTGCGAAGGCACCCTGAGCTGGGTGGTCTGGGACGGGTCGTTTTCCTGCCGGGCACCCGTGGGCCTCGACGTCATGAGTCATCCCCCCACACGCGGACAGCCGCGTGTTTCGTAGCTTCTTACCGTCTGCTCCAGGTCCCCCTCGACCTTCACAGACGTATCAGTGGTGGATCGCGGTCACCACGTCATCCACACCCTATAGACACGGCAACGCGACCTTCCGGTTGCATGATGCCCCCCTTGGCATCCGTTCATGAACGGGCCCCTACCCCCGTCCACGCCGCAACCGGTTCCGAGTCCCCCCAACTGCCGCGAACACGCAGCACCTTGTACAACCGGAAAACCAGAGTTCTACGGCGTCCATCATGATCGCAAGACGCGAAACACGGTGGTTACCGGTCAAACGCGTCCATTGTGACGGGTGTGGGGGCCCTGTGGAGCCGATGTGGACGGGGTGAGCGCGGATGTTGCAGAAGTGTTCTCTTCCGTGGGGCCGGCTTCCGCGTGGCCTGTCGTTCCATACGGCCGGCGGGCTCGTCCGGTTCAACGAGGTCCGCCCTCCGGTGCCCCGGGGGGTACGCAAGAAGGCCCCTCGCTTCCGCGAGAGGCCTTCCCGGTCGGTGCGCCGCCAGGGACTCGAACCCCGGACCCGCTGATTAAGAGTCAGCTGCTCTAACCAACTGAGCTAGCGGCGCCTGCTGACGTCGTAACTCTACAGGACGTCCGGAGGTGCTCCGGACCACCCCGCCGGGCCGCTGGAGGGGGTCCATGGGGCCGCCTTGTACATCATTCGGACCGTCAGCATGCGCGTGCGGAAGACAGTTGCGAAACTGACGACGCGCGCCCAGCGGAGCACGGGCGCCGCCTTTCCGCCGGAAGTGTGAGGGGAATCGCATGGAGTCTCCGGTATTCGAGGAAATCGACCCCGCGAGCGACTGCGACTGCCCCGGCTGCGTCCACTGGCGACGCGCCCTGCCGCATTCCTGGGCGGGCCGGGCCGGTGCCCACCCGGCCGCGCACCGGGCGCTCGCGCTGGCCGCCGTGGCCTCGGCCGCACTCGGCGCGGGCCACGCCCTCCCGGCCGCCGCCGCCCCGCACGCACCCCACCGCCCGGGCATCCCCGCAGGTGAAGAGCCTGACACTCCCCAGGGCGCCACGGCCCCGCTGCACGGCCCCGCGGGCCGTCCGGCCACGCCGCAGGTCGCCCCCAAGCCCACCGCCATCACCCGCACGGAGATCATCAACCGGGCCAAGACCTGGATCGCGGCGAAGGTGCCGTACAGCATGAGCGCCTATTGGTCCGACGGTTACCGGCAGGACTGCTCCGGCTATGTCTCGATGGCCTGGAAGCTGCCCGGAAACGAATGGACGGGCAGCCTCGCGCAGTACGGGGAGAAGATTTCCAAAGAGGAACTCCAGCCCGGCGACATTCTGCTGTTCCACAATGTGGCCGACCCCGAGAAGGGCTCGCACGTCACCCTTTTCGGCGGCTGGACGGACGCCTCGCACACCTCTTACACCGCCTATGAGCAGACCCGCCCGCACACCCGCCGGCAATCGACCCCGTACGCCTACTGGGACAACTCCGACCGGTACGTCCCCTACCGCTACAAGGGCGTCATCGCGGAGGAGCCGGTGCCCGGAAAGGACGGCGGCCTGCCGGGCGCCCCGGCCGTCACGGTGTACCCGGGAGCGGCCTACTTCGGCCCCGGCGCCAACAACAAGTACGTCACCCAGCTCGGGCGCATGCTCCTCGCGCGCGGAGCAGGCGGCTCGTACGCGTCGGGCCCGGGGCCGCGCTGGACCGACGCCGACCGCAGGGCGACCCGGGCGTTCCAGGCGGCGCAGGGCTGGACGGGCGCGGAGGCCGACGGGCTGCCCGGCCCGCACACCTGGGAGCTGCTGGTCACCGGCAAGGGCAAGGACGTGAAGGACGGGGCGGTCGGCCCGCCGCCCGCCTCCCATGGCGTCCCCGGATACCCGGGGCGGGCGATGTTCCGCCCCGGCGCGAACAACACCTACGTCACCCAGCTGGGCACGCAGCTGGTGCGGAAGGGGTTCGGCAGGTTCTACCGGGTGGGGCCGGGGCCGATCTGGAGCGAGGCGGACCGGCGTGCCGTCGAGGCCTTCCAGCGCACCCAGGGCTGGCGGGGCGGCGCGGCCGACGGCTACCCGGGGCCGGAGACCTGGCGGCGCCTCTTCTCGTAGCCGCTCGACCCGCCCCCGGCCCGTGCGGGCGGCCCCTCACCCACCCCTGTTGTGACGCATCTGGCGCGGAGGCTGGAGGCACGCATGAGTACGACCACTTCCCACCCGTCCGAGCCCGACGGACCGGCCGACGGACCGGTCCGGCCCGCCCGGCTCATCCAGAACGAGGCCACCACCGAGATCCCCGTCCACCTGCTGTTCCGCGACGACCCGGACCCGGCGCCGGTGCCGCTGAAGCCGGCGGTCGTCGGGCGCAGGCAGGGCACGGGGGAGCAGCCGCGGCTGCGGCGCCCGGTGGTCGGCGCCCCGAAGCGCCCGGTGCCGCAGGTCGATCCCGAGCTGGCGGAGCGGCCCGCGCGGGTGCTGCCCGGCGCGGTGGGCGTACTGGCCGGGGCCGGTGGCGCCGCCGGGTGCGTGGCGGCCTCCTGGTGGGCCGGGGTGCTGCCGCCGCTCGCGGTGGAGGCGCTACGGCTGCCCGCCCACGCCGGGGCCGGGCTCGGTCTCGCGCAGTGGGCGGCGCTCGCCGGGGCCGGGGCGCTGGGGCTGTTCGGGTTCGGGGGGCTGGCCCGGGGCCGTACCGGGCGGGCCTGGGTGCTGGACCTGTTCGGCCGCTACCGGGGGACCGTGCGGCGCTCCGGTCTGCTGTGGGTGAATCCGCTGCTGCTGCGCCGCCGGGTGGATGTCCGGCTGCGGCACTGGCGCAGTGAGCCGGTGCACGCGGCCGACGGGAGCGGGGTCGCGCTGCGGGTGGTCGTCCTGGTGGTGTGGCGGGTGCGGGACACCGCCCGGGCGGTGCTGGGCGTCGAGGACCACGAGACGTATCTGCGCGAGTGTGTCGAGGCGGGGCTGGCCCGGGTGCCGGTGGAGATGCCGGGCGGGCCGCGGGGGGCCGGGGACGCGGCGGGCGAGGCGCTGACCCGGCTGGTGGCGGCGGACGCGGCCCCGGTCGGCCTGGAGGTGTTCTCGGTGCAGCCGGTGCGGGTGGAGTACGCCCCCGAGGTCGCCGCCGCGATGCACCGCCGCCGGATCGCCGCGCTGGACGCCCAGCACCGGGCGAGCGTGCTCACCTCGGTCGTGGACTCGGTGGAGGACACGGTGACCCGGCTGACCATGCGGGGCCTGGTGGAACTCGACGACTACGAGCGGAAGGTGCTGGTGAAGGACCTGACGGTGGCGTTCTGCGCGGGCCGGGGCGAAACAGCTCCGTGATTGGTATGGACATGTTCAACAACCGCCCATAATCTCGAACTTGGTCTAGACCTACACGCACAGCTCACCGAACTTCCCCCACGTTCACCAGGAGCGGCAGCATGCGTACAAGGACCAAGTTGTCCGCAGCCGCGGTGGGACTGGCCACGACCGGAGCCCTCGTGCTCTCCTCCGGCGGTGCCAGCGGCCACGGCTACACCGACCTCCCCATCAGCAGGCAGAAGCTCTGCCAGAACGGCACCGTGACCAACTGCGGCTCGATCCAGTGGGAGCCGCAGAGCGTCGAGGGCCCGAAGGGCTTCCCGGGCTCCGGCCCGGCCGACGGGCAGATCTGCAACGCCGGGCTCGGCCACTTCAGCCAGCTCAGCGCACCGCGCACCCCCTCCGGCGGCGCCTGGCCCGCCACCAAGGTGACGGGCGGCCAGAGCTACACCTTCCGCTGGCAGTTCACGGCCAATCACGCCACGACCGACTTCAAGTACTACGTCACCAAGCCCGGCTGGAACCAGAACCACAACCTGGCCCGCTCCGACCTCAACCTCACCCCGTTCTTCACGGTGCCGTACAACGGGCAGCGCCCGCCCATGACGCTCTCCCACAGCGGCAGGCTGCCGAGCGGGCTCAGTGGGCGGCACGTCATCGTGGCGGTCTGGACGATCGCCGACACGGCCAACGCGTTCTACGCCTGCTCGGACGTCACCTTCTGAAGCGCTGAGTTCCCGTCCCTCCACATCTGACGGTACGTCAACTACCGTGCTCGCCCATGGACTCACGGGCGAGCACGGTCGCGGAGCTCATCGCCGCCCGCTGGGGCGACCACCGCCCCGGCCTGCGCTGCGATGACCTGACCCTGACACACCACGAGGTGGCGGCGGGCGCCGCGGCCCGGGCGGAACTCCTCACCCACCTCCTCCCCCCGGACGGCGTACCCCACCTCGGCGTGCTGCTCGACAACACCCCCGAGTTCCCGCTGTGGCTGGGCGCCGCGGCCCTGGCCGGAGCGGCGGTCGCCGGAGTCAACCCCACCCGGCGCGGCGCCGAACTCGCCCGCGACATCCTCCACACCGAGTGCCGCGTCCTGATCACCGAGCGGACCCACCTGCCGCTGCTGGCGGACCTGGACCTGCCGGGCGTACGCCTGCTGGTCACCGACACGGCGGAGTACGCCGAACTCCTCACCCCGTACGCCGGCGCCCGCCCGGACCCCTCCCGCGCCACCCCGCGCGACCGCTTCCTGCTCTGCTTCACCTCCGGCTCGACCGGCGCCCCCAAGGCCGCGCTCTGCTCCCAGGGCCGCCTGGCCGCCGCCGGGCACTCGCTGGCGGAGCAGTTCGCCCTGTCCGACGGCGACGTCCACTACGTCTGCATGCCGATGTTCCACGGCAACGCGGTGATCGCCGACTGGGCACCCGCGCTGGTGACGGGTGCGACGGTGGCGCTGCGCCGCCGCTTCTCGGCCACCGGGTTCCTGCCGGACGTGCGCCGCCACGGGGCGACGTACTTCACGTACGTGGGCCGGGCGATCCAGTACGTCCTCGCCACCGCGCCGCGACCGGACGACCGCGATCACCGCCTGCGCCTGGGCTTCGGCACGGAGGCGGGCGCGGTGGACGCCGCGGCCTTCGAGCGGCGGTTCGGGGTGCGGCTGGTGGAGGGCTACGGCTCGTCGGAGGGCGGGGCGGCGATCGCGTGGACCCCGGGGACACCGCCGGGCGCGGTCGGCCGGGCGGCACCCGGGCTCGTCGTGCTCGACCGGGAGACCGGGGCCGAGTGCCCGGCGGGTGTCTTCGACCGGGCGGGGCGGCTGCTCAACGGCGACGAGGCGATCGGCGAACTGGTCAACCGCGGTCCCAGCCCCTTCGAGGGCTACTGGCGCAATCCCCGGGCGGAGGCGGAACGCCGCAGGGACGGCGGGTACTGGACGGGCGACCTCTTCTACCACGACACCGGCGGTTACCTCTACTTCGCAGGCCGCACCGACGACCGCATCCGCGTCGACGGGGAGAACCTGGCGGCGGCGATGATCGAGAACATCCTCGCGCGGTACGAGGGGGCGGAGGCGGTCTGTGTGTACGCCGTGCCCGACCCGGTGACCGGGGACCAGGTGATGGCCGCGATCGCCGGGTCGTTCGACCCGGGGCGCTTCGCGGCGTTCCTCGACGCCCAGCCCGATCTGGGGACGAAGATGGCGCCCCGGTTCGTGCGGGTCGTGCGGCGGATGCCGGTGACGGCGACGCACAAGATCCGCCGGGCGGAGCTGCGCCGGGAGGGCCTGCGGTGTGCGGGCCCGGTGTGGTGGCGGCCGCCGGGGGAGCGGGCGTACCGGCGGCTGACCGATGCCGATCGGGAGCACGCTGAAAGGCCCCTCGCTCCCACGAGAGGCCCTTCATCGGTGCGCCGCCAGGGACTCGAACCCCGGACCCGCTGATTAAGAGTCAGCTGCTCTAACCAACTGAGCTAGCGGCGCATGACTCACGCCCGGCCCCCGGAACCGTGTTCCGCGGCGGGCGACGGAGAAAATACTACCCAATGCCGGGGGGTGCTCCGGACCACCCGGCACGGGGTCGGGGCCTGCCTCTAGATCGCCATGGAGAGCAGCACCGGTGCCGCGTGGCGGTTGAGGGCGTCGGCGGCCTGGCGCAGGCGGTGGGCGTGCTCCAGCGGGAGGGACAGGGCGAGGCAGCCGACGGAGGAGCCGGCCGTGATCGGGACGGCCGCGCAGACCGTGCCGACCGCGTACTCCTGGAGGTCCAGGACGGGCACGGTGGGCGGCTGCGCCTCCAGGCGGGAGAGCAGGAGCCGGTCGCTGGTGATGGTGCGCGAGGTGAGGCGGGCCATCTTGTGCCGGGCCAGGTGGTCGCGCCGCCCGGCGTGGTCGAGCTGGGTGAGCAGGCTCTTGCCGATGGCGGTGGCGTGGGCCGAGGAGCGGAAGTCGACCCACTCGTTGACCTTGGGCGCGGCCGGGCTGTCGGCGTACTGGGTGATGCTGATCTCGCCGTCGACGTACCGGCTCATGTAGACGGCGGCGCCCACCGAGTCGCGCAGCCGGTCGAGGGTGCGCTGGAGCTTGTCGCGCAGGGCCTGCTCATGATGGCGGGCGGAGCCCAGGCGGGTCAGGGACTCGCCCGTGACGTACGCGCCGTCGGTGATCTGCTCCACATAGCCCTCGCGGCGCAGCATCCGCAGGAGCGTGGTCAGTCGCTCCGGGGTGATGCCGGTGTGCCGGGCTATCTCGGCGTCGGTGACGCCGTTGGTACCCCGCGCGACCGTCTCCAGGACGCGCAGGGCTTCCTGGGCCGATCGGTACGGGGTGGTCGGCTCGTGCTTCAGCGCCACGGTGGTCTCCCCCTGCGCTTGCTGTAGGGCCGTAATCCGGTCAGTGAACCTCTTCCAGGTTAACCGGCAAAGGGCTTGCGGGGAGCGGGGGTTGACAAGATTCCCGGGGCTCCGGACTGGGGCAATGACACTCTGGCATATGCCAGAAGCATGCCCCAGTCCGCCCTCGTGCGAGGGGCCGGGCGTTGTGCCTG
The DNA here is from genome assembly GCF_042959065.1 of Streptomyces sp. NPDC007929. Classification (NCBI taxonomy): domain Bacteria; kingdom Bacillati; phylum Actinomycetota; class Actinomycetes; order Kitasatosporales; family Streptomycetaceae; genus Streptomyces; species Streptomyces sp. NPDC007929. The sequence continues at coordinate 223,775 of NZ_JBIBKD010000002.1, forward strand.
CTCACGGGGCGTAGTCAGAGCACTGCGCTGAGGAACTCCCGTGTCCGGTCCAGCTCCGGGTCGCTGAAGATCTTCTCCGGCGTTCCCGACTCGATGATCCGGCCCGAATCGAACATCAGCACCTGGTCGGAGATGTCCCGGGCGAAATTCATCTCGTGGGTCACACAGAGCATCGTGATGTCCGTGGAGCGGGCGATGTCCCTGAGGACGTCGAGGACTCCCGCGACCAGCTCGGGGTCGAGCGCGGAGGTCACCTCGTCCAGGAGCAGCACCTGCGGGCGCATCGCCAGGGCCCGGGCGATCGCCACCCGCTGCTGCTGGCCACCGGAGAGCTGGGCCGGGTGCGCGTCGCACTTGTCGGCCAGGCCCACCAGGTCCAGCAGACCCTTGGCCCGCTCCACCGCCTCGTCCTTCGACAGGCCGAGGACCGTCACCGGCGCCTCGGTGATGTTCCGCAGCACCGTCATGTTCGGGAACAGGTTGAACTGCTGGAAGACCATCCCGATCTTCTTGCGGACCTCGCGGACCTGCTTGTCGGAGGCCGGGAACAGCTGCTGCCCGTCGACCGTGATCGTGCCCTCGTCGGGCTTGAGCAGGGTCATCAGCAGCCGCAGGATCGTCGTCTTGCCGGACCCGGACGGCCCGATCAGGGTGACGTGCTTGCCGGCGTCGACGGAGAAGTCCAGGTGGTCCAGGACCGTGTTGCTCCCGAACCGCTTGGTGACCTGCTCCAGCCGGATCAGCTCGCCGGTGCTCCCGACGGGGTTCTTCTCGGGGTTGGTCCCGGGATTGGGGAGAGTGTCAGTGGGCAAGGCGTCGCTCCAGGGCTCGCAGGGCAAGGGAGGCCAGGTAGGAAATGACGATGAAGGCCACGCCGATCACCGTCAGGGGCTCGGTGAACTGGAAGTGCTCCTGCGAGTACAGGCGCGCCTGGCCGAGCATCTCCAGCACCGTGATCGCCATGACCATCGGCGTGTCCTTGAGCATGGAGATGACGTAGTTCCCGAGCGCGGGCACGACCCGGCGCACGGCCTGCGGCAGGATCACCGCGGACCACGTCCGGTGCAGCGGCAGGTTCAGCGCCGTAGCCGCCTCCCACTGGCCGACCGGCACGGCCTCGATACCGGCCCGGTAGACCTGCATCGTGTACGTCGAGTAGTGCAGCCCGATCGCGAAGACGCCGGTGGTCAGCGCCGAGAAGGTCAGGCCCCACTCGGGCAGCACGTAGAAGAGGAAGAACAGCTGCACCAGCAGCGGGGTGTTGCGGACGAACTCCGTGACCACGCCGACCGGCCAGGTCACCCAGCGCGAGGGCACCCGCATCAGCAGCGCCCACACCAGACCCAGCACGAACGACATCAGCGAACCGAGGGCCAGGATCTGCACGGTGACCAGCAGACCGTCCCAGAGGTGCGGCATGAAGCCGCTGACCGCGCTCCAGTCCCACTTCATGCGACCACACCTTCCACGCCGGACGTCTTCGGGCGGTCGAGCTCCTGGTCGGGCGTGCTGCCGACCGGCTTGCCCGTGCCGGCCTTGAGCTTGCGCTCCAGGCCGCGCATGCCCCGGGTCAGGACGAAGGCGATCACGAAGTAGATCAGCAGCACGATCGTGTAGATCTCCGCGCTCTCCTGGAGCGCCAGGCGCACCAGGTTGCCGCTGAACGCCAGGTCACCCATGCCCATGATCGACACCAGGGCGGTGCCCTTGAGCAGTTCGACCAGCAGGTTGGAGAAGGGCGGGATCATCTCCGGCACGGCCTGCGGCAGCAGGATCAGCCGCAGCCGCTGCCAGGGCGTGAAGCTGAGCGCGATGCCGCCCTCCTGCTGCGCCGGGTCGACCGCGTTGAGCGCGCCGCGCACGATCTCGGAGCCGTACGCCCCGTAGGTCAGGCCGAGCGCGAGGGTGCCCGCCCACAGCGGCACCAGCTGCCAGCCGAAGGCGATGGGCAGCACGAAGTACACCCAGAAGATCATCACCAGCGCCGACGTGCCGCGGAACACCTCGGTGTAGACGCCCGCGAGGAAGCGGACGATCCACAACCGGTGGGTGCGCGCCACGCCGACGACGAAGGCCACCGCGGCGCCCAGCAGGGCGCTGCAGACGAGCAGCTGGATCGTGACCCAGACGCCCTTGAGTACGAGTTCCCAGAGTCCCGAGGTCATCCGCCGCAGAGCTCCTTCGCGGTCAGATCCGTCATCTCGGCCTCGGTGAAACCGAACGGCTTGAGGATGCGGAGCAGTTCGCCGCTCTTCTTGAGCCGGCGCAGCTCCACGTTGAAGGCGTCGCGCAGGTTCGACTCGGTCGGCCGGAACGCGAAGGCGCCTCCGTCGACGTGCGGCTTGCCGCCGACGATCGGCTTGAACGGATCGGTGGCCTCCGCCTTGGCGGACTTCTTCACCACCTCGCGCACGGTGAGCGCCGTACCGGCGAACACGTCCACGCGTCCCGCCTCGACCGCGTTCAGGCCGGCGACCTGGTCCGGGACGATGAGGATCTCGCTCTCCTTGTACCCCGCCTCGACGGCGTACTGGATCTCGGCGTAGCCGGTCCCGGTGGCGAACTTCGCTTTCTTTTCGACGACGTCCTGGTAGCTGTGCAGCCCCTTGGGGTTGCCCTTGCGCACGATGAACGCGTCGAGCATCTGGTAGTCGGGGTCGGCGAAGATGACCTGCTCGCAGCGCTCGGGGTTGACGTACATCCCGGCGGCCACGACGTCGAACTGCTGGGAGTTCAGGCCCGGGATGAGCGAGCCGAACTCGGTCGGCACGGGCTGCACCCGGTCGACGCCGAGTCGCTTGAAGATCACCTTGGCCAGTTCCGGAGCCTCGCCGGTCAGCTCGCCGTCTCTGTCGATGAAGCCGAACGGGATCTCGCCGGCGATGCCGAGGCGGACGACGCCCGCCGCCCGGAGCCGGTCGAGCAGGTCACCGCCCTCGACGTCCGAGGCGGTGGCGACCTTGCTGCATCCGGCGGCGCCCAGCGCGCCGAGCGCCGCGACCCCCGCGAGCAGCGACCGGCGGGTGGGCCCGGAGGCGGGCCCGGATATGGGTTCGGGACTTCGCGGTCTGCTTCTGTGTGGGCTTCTCTGTGGTGGAGCCATGGGCGCGCGGCTACCCGACCGCATCCGAGTTATTCCGGTCTTTTCAAGCCCCGCACTCTCCCCGTGCGCCCTTGACCCGAGCGGCGGGGGGCACTCCCATGGAGGCATGGCTGATCGCTACATCGAAGTCTCGCTGGTCAAGCGCGACGTGACCTGCACGGCCAGGCTGCTGGACGACCGCGCGCCGATCACCTGCGCGGCCGTCTGGGATTCCCTTCCGCTGGCCGGCGACGTCTACCACGCGAAGTACGCACGCAACGAGATCTACGCCCTTTTCCCGCCCTTCGCCCATACCGAGCCACCCCTGGAGAACCCGACCATCACCCCCATCCCCGGCGATCTGTGCTATTTCACCTTCGCCGGGGCGGAGTTGGGGACCAAGGCCTACGGCTACGACCGCGAGGTCCGCGCCGGGACCACGCTCGTCGACCTGGCCCTGTTCTACGAACGCAACAACCTGCTGCTGAACGGCGACGTCGGCTGGGTCCCCGGCATCGTCTGGGGCCAGGTCGTCGACGGCCTGGAGACCATGGCCGAGGCGTGCAACGACCTGTGGAGGTCGGGAGCGGCGGGGGAGTCGCTCAGCTTCCGGCGGGCCTGACCCGGCCGGAGGACGCCACCCCGGCCCCGAACAGCGCGTGGGCCGCCCGCAGCACCAGATCGTCCCGGTGCCGGGCGGCCACGAGCTGGAGCCCGATCGGCAGACCGTCCGCGTCGGCGCCGACCGGCACGCTCGCCGCGGGCTGCTGCGTCATGTTGAACGGGTAGGTGAACGGGGTCCAGCCCGTCCACCGCCGATGGCCGGATCCCTTGGGCACCTCGGCGCCGGCCTCGAACGCCGTGAGCGGCATGGTCGGCGTCACGAGCAGGTCGTAGGTGTCGTGGAAGCGGCCCATCCGGCGGCCCAGGTCCATCCGCACGTCCACCGCGGCCAGATACTCCAGCGCCGAGTAGCGGGCGCCCCGCGCGCAGATCTCCCGCAGGCCCGGGTCCAGCGACTCCCGCTGCTGCGGGCCCAGGCGCTGCGTCACCCGGGCCGCCCCGCTGAACCACAGGGTGTGGAAGGCCTCCACCGGGTCGGTCAGGTCCGGGTCCGTCTCCGTGACGTACGCGCCCAGCTCCGCGAGGCGCTCCACCGCCCGCCGCACCGCCCGCGCGACCGCCGGCCGCACCGCCACCTGCCCGCCCAGCGACGGCGAGTACGCCACCCGCAGCCCGCGCACCCCGCCCGCCAGAGCGTCGGTGTACGGACCGGCCGGGGCGGCCAGCGCCGACCAGTCGCGCGAGTCCGGATGCCCGATCACGTCCATCAGCAGCGCGGCGTCGGCCGCGTCCCGGGTCATCGGCCCGACGTGCGCCAGCGTGCCGAACGCGCTCGCCGGGTAGAGCGGCACCCGCCCGTACGTCGGCTTCAGCGCGAAGATCCCGCAGAACGAGGCCGGGATGCGCACACTGCCGCCGCCGTCCGTGCCCAGCGACAGCGGTCCCGCGCCGAGCGCCACGGCCGCGGCGCTGCCGCCGCTCGACCCGCCCGCGGTGCGCGAGGGGTCGTGCGGGTTGCGGGTGATCCCGCTGAGAGGTGAGTCCGTCACGCCCTTCCAGCCGAACTCGGGCGTCGTCGTCTTGCCGATGAACACCGCCCCGTGCTCCCGCAGCCGGGCCACGGACGGCGCGTCCTCGTCCCACCGCCCCGCCGGATCCACCGCCCTCGACCCACGCAGGGTCGGCGCCCCGCGCTGCAACAGGATGTCCTTGACGGTGACCGGCACCCCGTCGAGCAGCCCGCGTGGCTCACCGCGCCGCCATCGCTCCTCGGACTCCCGGGCCCGCTCCAGCGCGTCCTCGGCGGTCAGCCGGACGAAGGCGTTCACCTCCGGCTGGATCGCCTCGGCCCGCTCCAGCGCGGCCCGCGTCGCCTCCACGGGACCCCACTCGCCCTTGCGGTACCCGTCGAGGAGCCGTACGGCGGACAGCTCGGTGAGCTCGGTCAATTCACCCTCCAGGAACGTCAGTGACCCGGTACGTACCCACGCTGCTTGTCGACCACGTTCTTCAACGGCTCCCCGGCCGCCCACTGTTCGAACAACTCCACGAACTGGGCGCCCAGTTCATCGCGCCAGCCGATGGTGTCGCCGCTCATGTGCGGGGACACGATGAGGCCCGGCGCCCGCCACAACGGGTGCTCGGCGGGCAGCGGTTCGGCTTCGAAGACGTCCAGGGCGGCGCCCGCGATCCAGCGCCTGGACAGGGCATCGGCGAGCGCGTCCTCGACGACGAGCTGGCCGCGGCCGATGTTGACGAACCGGGCGGAGGGCTGCATCAGGCCGAAGCGGCGGGCGTCGAACATCCCGTGCGTCTCGTCGGTGAGCGGCGCCGCGGCGATCACCCAGTCGGCGCGGGCCAGCAGCCGGTCCAGGTCCTCCGGGCCGTGCACGCCGGAGCGCGCGGCACGGCCCACGAGCGCGGTCCTGATGTCCAGCGCCCCCAGGGTGCGCGCGATCGCCCGGCCGATCGGCCCCGAACCGACCACCACGGCCCGATTACCGGCGATCTTGAGCGACTCGCGGTGCCGCCAGGTCCGCTCCCGCTGCAACTCCAGCGTCCTCGGCAGGTCCTTGGCCATGGCCAGCACGAGTGCGGCGACGTACTCCGCGATCGGCTGGTCGAAGATGCCGCGCGCGTTCGTCACCACCGTGTCCGAAGCGGCGAGTTCCGGACACATCAGATGGTCCACACCGGCGCTCGCCGTGTGCACCCAGCGGGGCCGCGGGCCCTCGCCGGGCCACGCGTCCCGCACGGCGCGCGAGGTGAAGTCCCACACCAGGAGTGCGTCCGCGCGCGGGAGGCGCTCGGCGAGCCCCGCCGCGTCCGTGTGTTCGATGCGGGCCCGGCCGGTGAGCCGGCCGAGGCGGGGGAGGGGTTCGGCGTCCAGGACGAGGAGGGTGGGGGTGGGCATGAGCAGCCGTTTCTCCAGCCGTTCGGCGGGGCCGGCCGGCCCCGGGGCACCGGTCGGTGACGACGATTTCACCCGGTGCTGACCAAGGAGTGATCCGGGCGGATTGACCACGCTCGCACCCGAACCTACCGTCGTCAACACGGGCGTTCCCACGATCCGTTGCACACTAGTTGCCCAGCGTGAGGCCGGTGCCTGCCATGGACGTCTCATTTCTCGGCGGGCCCAGCCCGCAGCGCGGGGTCGGCGTCGTCGCCCCCTTCGATTTCGCACTGGATCGCGAGCTGTGGCGCTGGGTGCCGGACGAGGTCTCGCTCCATATGACCCGTACCCCGTACGTGCCGGTCGAGGTGAGTCTCGACCTGGCCCGCCTGGTCAGCGAGCACGAGACGCTGAGCGAGGCGGTCCGCACGCTCAACGCGATCGCCCCCGAGGTCGTGGCCTACGCCTGTACGTCGGGCAGCTTCGTCGGCGGCATGATGGGCGAGCGGGCGATGTGCGAGGCGATGAGCCGGGCCGGTGCCGTACCGGCGATCACCACCTCCGGCGCGCTGCTGGAGGCCCTGGTCGAGCTGGACGTACGCCGGGTCGCGCTGGTGACGCCCTACACGGTCTCGGTGACGCGGTCGCTGGAGGCCTACGTCGCCCAGGCCGGCGTCACGATCTCCGGCTGCGCCTTCATGGGACTGACCCGGCACATCTGGAAGGTCCCCTACCGGGAAGTGGTGGACATGGCCCGGCAGGCCGTCCACGACGACGCCGACGCGCTGTTCATCAGCTGCACCAACCTGCCCACCTACGACGTGATCCCCCAGCTGGAGGCCGAACTGCGCATCCCCGTGATCTCGGCCAACCAAGTGACGATGTGGGCGGCACTGCGCCGACTGGGTACCCGTGCGGTGGGGCCGTACCAAGCGCTGATCAATCCGGCGGCGCGGTCCGGTCCCGCAACGCCGGGGGCGGACCCCGGTCCCGTACTGCCGGACAAAGAGCAGCAGCAGGAAGGCTGGACATGACAGCACTGGGATTTCTCTACCCGGGCCACTCCGCCGAGGACGACTATCCGCGCATCGAGCAGTTGCTGGGCAGCGACATCCGGGTGGACCTGGTGCACACCGACATCGGTGAGGACGCGCACCGGGTGGACGCGCTGCTCGAGATGGGCTCCGCCGGGCGGCTGGCGGCGGGCGTCCAGGAACTGCGGCACGCCGGCGCGGACGCGGTGGTGTGGGCCTGCACCAGCGGCAGCTTCGTCTACGGCTGGGACGGCGCCCAGGAGCAGGTCCGCGCCCTGGCCCAGACGGCCGGCATGCCCGCCTCGTCCACGTCCTTCGCGTTCGCGCACGCGGTGCGGGAGCTGGGGGTGCGCAGGGTCGCGATCGGGGCGACGTACCCGGAGGACGTGGCGCGGCTCTTCGCCGAGTTCCTCGGGGCGGCCGGTGTGGAGGTCGTGGCGGTCAACAGCTCCGGCATCATCACGGCCGCCGAGGTCGGCACCTGGGGCGAGGCCGAACTCCTCGCCCTGGCCCGTGACTCCGACCACCCCGACGCCGAGGTTCTCCTGCTGCCCGACACCGCCCTGCACACGGCGGCCCACATCCCGGCCCTGGAGAAGGAACTCGGCAAACCGGTCCTCACCGCCAACCAGGTCACGGTCTGGGAGGGCCTGCGCCTGGCCGACCGGCGGGTGAACGCGCCGGAACTGGGGGCGCTGTTCACCCGGGAGCCGATCGTGCAGGTGTGACAGACGGCGCCTGATCCTCGCCGTCTGCCGTCTGCCGTCTGCCGTCTGCCGTCCGTCGCCCGTTACCCGCCGCCCGTCCGTCGTCCGGGGCCCGCCCGTGGTCCGTGGCGCTGTCGCGGGCGGCGAGGCGTGTTCAACTCCGGCAGATCGCAGGAGACTTCGGATGACCGAAAGCGCGTTCCCTTTCGCCGTCCCTCCCGTGCACACTGGCCACATCCGCAGCCAGTCATGCCGTGAAGGATGCTCCGATGGCCGAATCGGGCCCGTTCAGATCCTCTGCAAGCGCTGTCCAGCTGTCCGCGCGCCTGCTGTGCTGGAGCCTGGCCGCGGCCATGGCCTCCGCCGCCGCGGACGCCTGGCTCCACCCCCATCTGCGCTGGTGGGGTGCCGTGTGGCCGCTGCCGTGGTGGTCCGCCTGCCTGGCCGTCCTCACGTGGGCCGTTCTGCGGGCCCGCGAGAAGGGGGACCGTACGCCCCCGCAGGACGGCGCCGCCCGGGGCGACTGGGAGCAGGCCGCCTGAGAGACCCGGACGCGGTGGGCCGCCGGGGAATAACCGGAGACAGTCCCCTGTTAGGGCCGGAAGGACAGCACCGGCGCACGCAGCCGGAAGAACAGCACCCGGCCCACAGCAGGAGGCACCCCACCGTGGCGGCAGACGAGACACGCGGCGACGCGACACCTGGCGACGCGACACCCGGTGACAAGACGCCCGGCGACGCGACACCCGGTGACAAGTCGCCCGGCGACGAGATACGCGGCGCGGTCCGGGGCAGCGCCCCCGTCCCCCTCTCCGTACTGGACCTGGTCACCGTAGGGGCCGGCCGCACCGCCTCCGATGCCCTGCGCACCAGCGTCGACCTGGTCCGTCTCGCGGAGAACCGCGGCTTCCACCGGTACTGGGTCGCCGAGCACCACTCCATGCCGGGCGTGGCCTCCTCGTCCCCGGCCGTGATCCTGGCCCACCTCGCCGCCCACACCGACCGCATCCGGCTCGGCTCGGGCGGTGTGATGCTGCCCAACCACGCCCCGCTCGTGATCGCCGAGCAGTTCGGCACGCTGGAGGCCATGGCCCCGGGCCGGATCGACCTCGGCCTCGGCCGCGCCCCCGGCACGGACGGCGCCACGGCCGCCGCCCTGCGCCGCACGGAACGGCTGAACGAGGGCGCCGACGATTTCCCCCAGCAGCTCGCCGAGCTGACCCGCTTCCTCGACGACGACTTCCCCGACGGGCATCCCTACCGCCGTATCCACGCGGTCCCCGGCCCGGTGCAGGCCACGTCGCCCGGCGGCGTCCAGTCCCCGCACCGCCCGCCGCTCTGGCTGCTCGGCTCCTCCGGCTTCAGCGCCCGCCTCGCCGGTGCCCTCGGGCTGCCCTTCGCCTTCGCCCACCACTTCTCCGCGCAGAACACCGTCCCGGCGCTCGACCTGTACCGGGAGTCCTTCCAGCCCTCCGCCGTGCTCGACGAGCCGTACGCCCTCATCGGCGTCTCCGCGCTCGCCGCCGACGAGGAGAAGGAGGCCCGCCGCCAGGTGCTGGCCGCCGCCCTCAGCATGGTCCGGCTGCGCACCGGCCGCCCCGGCCTCGTGCCCAGCCCACAGGAGGCGGAGGCCTACGAGTTCAGCCCCATGGAGCGCGACTTCGTCGACTCCTGGAACGCCAACGTCGTGCACGGCACCCCCGACGAGGTCCGCTCGGGCCTGGACGACCTCGCCAAGCGCACCGGCGCCGACGAGCTGATGATCACGGCCAACGCGCACGGCGGGGACGTCCGGCTGCGTTCCTACGAACTCATCGCCGACGCCTACGGGTTGCCCACGCCCGCCTGAACGTCCGGCGTGCCCAGCAGCTCGGAGATGCGGTCCGGTGACACCGGGCGGGAGTACAGCCAGCCCTGTCCGGTGTCGCAGCCGATGCTCCGCAGCCGCGTCGCCTGCGCCGAGGTCTCCACGCACTCGGCGGTGACGGTCAGCCCGAGCCGGTGCGCGAGCTGGATCATCGCCTCGACGACCACCTCGTCGGCCGGGTTGGCCCGTGCGGCCGCCTCCCGGTCGTCGTACTGGAAGCCGCGTACGAAGGACCCGTCGAGCTTCAGCACCGACACCGGCAGCCGGCTCAGATAGGCCAGGTTCGAGTAGCCGGTGCCGAAGTCGTCGATGGCGATCCGCACGCCCATGTCGCTGAGCGCCTTCAGGGTCTGGAGCGGACGCCCCGCCGAGCCCATCACGGCCGACTCGGTCAGCTCCAGCTGGAGCAGGTGCGGGGCGAGCCCGGTGTCGGCCAGGGTCTCGGCCACGTCCGCCACCAGGTCCGAGTCCCAGACCTGCCGTACCGCCACGTTCACGCTGACGAAGATCGGCGGCTCGTCCGGGTGGTCCAGCTGCCACCGGCGGGCCTGCTCGCAGGCCGTACGGAGCACCCAGCGGCCCAGCGGGACGATCGAGCCGTCCTCCTCCGCGAGTCCGATGAACCGATTCGGCGTCAGCACGCCGAACTGCGGGTGGTTCCAGCGGACCAGGGCCTCGACCCCGTGCAGCCGGTCGTCCTCCATGCCGACCAGCGGCTGGTACTCCAGCCGGAACTCGCCCCGGTCGATGGCCGGCCGGAGCGTGGAGGCGAGGGCCTGGCGGGTCATGCGGTGGGCGTTGCGCTCAGGGTCGAACAGCGTCCAGCGGGCCTTGCCGTCGGCCTTCGCCCAGTACAGCGTGGTGTCGGCGGCCTGCATCAACGCGGTGGGGGAGGTGCCGGCCGCGTGCCGCTCCACGACGCCGATCGACGCCGAGACCGACAGCCGCCGGCCGGAGATGTCGAACGGGTCCTGGACCGCCCGCAGCGCCGACTCGGCCAGTTCGGCGAGCTGTTCGGTGCCGGTGGAGTCCTCGACGAGCAGCGCGAACTCGTCACCGCCGAGCCGCGCCACCAGCGGGACGCTGGTCCGCGCGTGACCGGCCTCGTCCGCGCAGCGTGTGAGGCGCTCGGCGACGGCGGCCAGCAGCCGGTCCCCGACCCGGTGGCCGAGGGTGTCGTTGATGGCCTTGAAGCCGTCCAGGTCCAGGTAGCACAGCCCGATCCGGCCGGTGCCGCTGCGCTCGTACGACTCCGCCTCCAGCGCCGCCGACAGCCGCTCGAAGAACAGGGTGCGGTTGGGCAGCCGCGTCACCGGGTCGTGCATCTGCAAGTGCCGCAGCCGGGCCTGGAGTTCGCGGCGGTCGCCGATGTCGGAGACCGACAGCAGCACACCGTCGTCGGCGGGCAGCGGGGCGACCGTCACCTGCACCCACAGCGAGTGCCCGTCCGGGTGCTTGAGCCGGCGCGTGCAGCGCAGCCGGGACTGCCGTCCGCGCAGCACCTCGCGGTAGGCGTGCCAGGTGCGGGCGTCGGAGGTGAGGTCGGCCAGATCGGCGGCGACGGATCCGGCCAGCGACTCCGGGCTGCCGCCGAGCAGCGTGGCGAGCGCGTCGTTGGCGCTGACGACCAGGCCCTCGCGGTCGACGACGGCCATGGCGAGCGGGGCGGCCGTGAAGACGGAGCGGTAGGGCTGCCGGGTCGGGGGCTCGGTACGGGGAGACGTGTCGATCTCACTCTCTGTGACGACCGGCCGGTCCAGGTCTGCCGCGGGCGCCGGCCCTTCGGAGGTTCCGCTCACCGCTCGCTCCCGCATGTATTCGATCTCTGTCCGTGCAGGAAAGGTCAGGAAAGTGTGCCGATCATAGAGGCTGGCCCATGGGCCTTCCAGCCGGTGTCCAGTCTCCCCGGCCAACCGGCCCTTCTGCCAGATCGTTTCTGCGCGCACCTGGACGGCTTCTTCAGGCCCCCGACCAGTTGTGACGTTCTGTGAGTGCTTCGGGGGTGTCGTCTTCCGGGATTTTTCGGCCCCTTCACCCGACTGGTGCAGGCAAACAGGACGCGGTACGACAAATCATCACAGGCTGGGTGCGGTGTCCCGCGAACCGTACCCGGAGGTACCCGTGCCGCGTCCGTTTCCGCGCGCCCGACTGCGCAGCACCGCGGCCGTGTTCACCACCATGTCCGCGCTCGCCGCCACCTCCCTCGGGGCCAGTCCCTCGGCGGCCGGGCTCGACTCCGCCGCGCCCTGCGCCCTGACCCGGACCGACGCCCACCACTCGGAGGGCCTGGACACCTGGAACGCCGCCTATCCGCGCCCGGCCGAGTCCCTGAACGCGGTCATGGTCTTCCTGTCGTTCCCCGACGCCCACCCGCTGACCACGCCGCAGGAGCTGACCGCGGACCACTTCCCGGCCACCACCCGCTTCTTCGAACGCGCGTCCTACGGCCGTTTCACCCTGCGCCCGCACGCCCTGCGGCACTGGATCCAGATGCCCAAGCCGTCCACCGCGTACGCCATACAGCGCGACTGGAAGCCCGGGCACCGGGCCGCGTACCTGCGGGACGCGCTCTCCGTGGCCGACCCGCAGGTGGACTTCTCGGCTTACGACGTCGTGTACTTCGTCGCCGATCCGGACGCGCCGGGCGTGGACTCCGACGCGACCAAGGTGGTGAACCTGACGAGCCCGCTGCGGGCCGACGGCACCGATCTGCGCCGCATCGTCACGGTGTTCGAACAGCACCCGCCGGACCGGCTTGTCCTCGCCCACGAGACCGGGCACGTGTTCGACCTGCCCGATCTCTACCACCGGCCCGCGGACGGCAAGGGCGACTGGGACACGCACGTCGGCGACTGGGACCTGATGGGCAGCCAGTTCGGACTCGCCCCCGACCTCTTCGCCTGGCACAAGTGGAAGCTGGGCTGGCTGTCTCCGCGGCAGGTCAGATGTGTGCAGGACGCCGGCCCGGCCCGGCTGACCCTGGAGCCGCTGGCGGCGGGCCCGGGGACGCCGGTGGGGGCGGCGGGGGCGCAGCCCTTCGGACTCGGGCGGGGCGCCAAGCTCGCGGTGGTGCGGACGGGGCCGGACAGTGTGCTCGCCCTGGAGGTGCGGGGGCCGGTGGGCAACGACGTGGCCGCGTGCCGGCAGGGGGTGCTGGTGTACCGGGTGCGGGGCGGGGCGGCGCAGTCCGGGGGCGGGCCCATCGAGGTGATCGACGCCCATCCGCGCACCGACGCGTGCTGGGAGGACTCCGTCTACCCGCCCCTCGCGGACGCGCCGATCGGCATCGGGGAGAGCTTCACGGTGCCGGGGGAGGGGGTGCGCATCGAAGTGGAGGGGCGGACGGCTTCGGGGGCGTGGAACGTGAAGATCGCGGTGGGGCACTGACGGGGTTCGCGGGCGGGGGCTTTTCCGGGGTACGCGAAAGGCCCCTCGCTCTCGCGAAGGGCCTTCACTGTCGGTGCGCCGCCAGGGACTCGAACCCCGGACCCGCTGATTAAGAGTCAGCTGCTCTAACCAACTGAGCTAGCGGCGCCTGCTGACGTCGTAGACCTTAGCATCCTGGTCGGCGGGAGGAAAAATCGAAATCCGCACCGCTGAGCGGGCCGCTCGGACCGCCGCCCAGAGCAAGACCTCGGGGCCCGGAAGCCAGGGCTGACGGGTGTCGGGGGCGACGAGCCAGCGGGAAGCGGAACGGGCGGGTACGGCTGCGGCCGCGGTGCTCCCGGCGGGCGGCTCGATGGTGGGCGGCGCGGTCGTGGGGGCGGTGTTCCCGGCGGACGGCGCGATGGTGGTGGGGGCTGTGCTCCGTGACGGCGCCGGGACGGTCACCGCGTCTCCGATGCCGTGGCACAGCAGCGGCGGCACCGCGTCCGTACGGCTGGCTTCCCGGCCGTCGCGGCCGCCCCACTCCTCCCACTCCAGCAGTGCGGGGAGCCGCTGCGCCGTGCCCGGGGCGGCGAACAGCAGCATCCGGCCCCGGAACTGCGCGACCGGGCCCGAGCCGGGGCCGTCGTCCCACAGCCGGTCGAGCATCCGCCGGCCGAACATCGCGGGCGCGCCGACCACGTCGAAGACCGACCCGCAGGGCAGCACGACCGGTGCGTCCGGCCGCTCCTCCCAGAGGGCGAGCGTGCTTCGCGGATACGTTCCTGCCGAGGCGAGCCAGGCGGCCCCGTCCGGGGTGACTTCGGAGGCGTTCCATGCGCTGCTCATGGGATCCAGGTGTACCCGCCGTGAGCGCGCGGTTTCCGAGGGTTGCGGGAAACCGGGACAGGAGGGGGTGGGAGGGGGTATCTTGCCCGCCTGGCATATGCCAGATGATCGGGAAGGGCGTGCAGTGCCGTGTCAGACGGACTCGCCGGGTCCCCGGCCCTCGGCGTCGCCCCGCATCAGGTCCCGCCCGAACTCGACCATCTTCTTGGCGTAGTCCTCGGTCCACTCGGCCCGCTCGGCGATGTCCGCGGCCGTCAGCCGGTCGAACCTGCGCGGATCGGCCAGCTGCGCCGCCGCCATCGCCTGGAACTCCACCGCCCGGTCCGCCGCGGCCCGGAACGCCAGCGTCAGCTCCGTCGCCCGGGCCAGCAGGGCCCGGGGATCGTCGATCGACTCGAGGTCGAAGAAGTGCTCAGGGTCGGAGGCCGCCTCGGCGGGCTCGAAGAGCAGGGGCGCGGGGCGTAGCCGCGGTTCGTTCCGACGCGGCGTGGGCTCCGCCATGTCTTCTCCTCCTCGTACATCGCGCTGGCCCGCCCGGTGGAGCGGGCCACCGTCCATTGTCTCGCGGGCGCGCAAGTGGGCATCGCGGTAGTGGGTACGGCCCCCACACCACCCCCCGTTCGTCACACCCCTCGGGACCCGGGGTGTTCCAGCCAGATCACGGCCGCCACTGCACCCGGTGTTCCGCCAGGTGTGCGAGGACCGCGTGGTTGGCCTCCCAGCCGTCCGGGAACTTCACCACCGTCCCCAGCTGCACCGGTTCCGTGGACGGATAGTCGTCCAGCAGGTCGGTCACCCCCGCTCGGCAGACCACGATGCAGGCGTGCCGGTGGCGGGAGGCCAGGACGCAGAGGCGGCCCGTCTCCAGGTGGAAGGCCGTGGCGTCGGGGCGGCCGGAGAGGGGGTGGAGGACCACCGTGACGTCGTACTCACGCCCCTGAAGCCGGTTCGCCGTGTCCACGACCACGTCGGTGACGCCGAGGCCGGCCAGCGCCGAGCGCACCGCGGCCGCCTGGTCCCGGTGGGCCGTGCCGACGGCGACCCGGTCGGCGGTGAGGGGCGAGGGAACCGGGGAGCGCTCCGACGTCGCCGCGCCCGCACGGTCCAGCAGGCGCCGTACCACCGTCGCCACCGCCAGGACCGCCTCCGGGTCCGTGCGCGGGGTGTGCCGGGCGGGCAGCTCCAGCAGGCCCCAGCCCGACTCGGCCGCCTCGTCGATCACCCGGTCGGGGCCCGAGCCGTCCGACGGCACGCCGAAGGCCAGCGCCCGGTCACCGGGCCCGGTGCCGCTGCGGAACGGCGTGTACGGGTAGAACGCGTCCGAGACCAGGGGCGCCGCCGAGGCCGGGAGCCGCCAGGAGACCGGCAGCCGGTGCTGGGGCAGGTCCGGATTGTGCGCGAGCAGGGTCGTCACCGCCGAGCCCGACGGGTCGTACGTGAGGCCCGCCCACTGCTCGCTGCCGACGATCGCGAACGGGTCCAGCTGCCCCGGGTCGCCCACGAACAGCGCCCGCTCGAACAGCCCGGCCACGGCGAGCAGCGCGTCCGAGCGCATCTGGTACGCCTCGTCGACGATCGCGTGCCGCCACGGCTCGTCGACCTTCACATGCGCCCACTTCGCCGCCGTCGAGATCACCACGGCCTGCCCGGCCAGGTCACCCGCCTTGGCGGACTTGCGCACGCTCGGCAGCTCGTCGAGCGCCTTGTCGTACGGATCGGAGTCGCTGCTGTGCAGCCGGCCCACCTGTAGCTCGGGGTTCTTCTCGGCGAGCCGCAGGACCAGGTCGTCGACCTGGGCGTTGGTCTGCGCGACCACCATCAGCGGATGTCCGGCCTCGGCCAGTTCCAGGGCCGCGCGGACCACCAGCGTGGACTTGCCCGCGCCGGGCGGTGAGTCCACGACGACACCGCGCGCGGTGCCGTGCAGCGTGTCGTGCAGGATCGCGTCGGTGGCCCGGGCCGCGGCGGCCGAGGGGTCGAACACCGTGGTCACAGCACATCCTCCTCGGTCACCGGATCGGCCGGCTCCAGGGCCGCCTCGCCGGGCGGCCCGCCGTGCGTCCACGGTGTCTCCTCCGGGTCGGGCAGCTTCGCGCCGCCCCGCTGCTCGTGCTCGAAGAGCGTGAAGCAGACCCGGTCACCCTTCTCCGGCACCGAACCCGGCTCGGGCTCCTTGCCGCGGCCCATCTTGTCGAGGATCCGCAGGACGACCAGAGCGCCGTCCTCCTCCTCCGCGACGAACTCGGCCGACTGCGGCTTCCCGCCCAGCGAGCGGTACACCTTCGTCCGCTCGCCGAGATGCGGCCGGTCGTCCGTGCGCACCGTGACCAACGGGCGCGGGCTGGGCCGCTTGCCCTCGCTGTACGCCATCACCACATCGGTGACCTCACCCGCGAACGCCTCCCCGGACAGCCGCCGCCCCGCCATCACCAGCGGGTCGTCGAGGGCCTCCTGTGCCTCCAGCCGGGCCTGTTCGCGCTCGCGCGTGGCGAGCTTGTTCGCCGCGGTGACCGCGTCGTCGCGGCGCGGCTGCGGGGGCTCCCCGGCCAGCACCCGGTCGCGGTGCCCGGTGAACGACCAGCGGTCACGGGTCCACCGCTCCTCGACCCGCGCCCCCTCCGGCAGCTCCCGCAGCAGGTCCAGGCCGCGCCAGAGGGCGTCCCAGGTGGGCCGGGTACGGCTGAGCACCAGCTCGCGGATCTCCCGCTCGGCGGCGCTCAGCGCACCCAGCCGGTCGTCGGCCTCCAGCCCGTCCTCGGCGGCGGCCAGGGCGGTGCGGGCCCGGTCGTAGCGCTCGATGGCCGGGGCGAGCAGCTTGTTGTCGAACGCCGGGTCGGTCGCCGGACCGGCCGGCGGGCACGTCAGCTGCCCCTGCGCGTCCCGCTCCAGCTCGGCGCGCAGCGCGGCCTCGGCGCCGGTGACGCCCTGCGGCGGGTCGATCCAGGCGAGCAGCGCGCCCAGATGCTGGTCCTCCAGGGTGGACTGCCCCGTCACCCAGTGCCGGCCCAGGACGTCGGTCATCGCCAGCAACAGCGAGGAGCCGGGCACCCGGGCCCGCTCCCCGAAGTGCGTCAGCCACCGCCCGAGCAGCGGCACCCGGGGCGGCGCCGGGTAGGGAGCCTCCGGGTCCTGCTCCGCCGTACGCCGGAACCGCGTGGAGCGTCCGAGCAGCCGCACCAGGTCGATGCCCGCGCGGCTCGGCACGATCAGCTGCGGCGCGTCCGCGCACAGGTCGACCTCGACCTTGACGCGCTTGCCGGTCTCCGGGTCGGTCTCGGTGCGCTCGGCGGCCTCCACGGCCTCGGCGCAGGAGTCGACGTACGGCAGCACGACGTCGGCCAGTTCGGCCAGGAATCCGAACCTGAGGTCGCGGTCGCGGGGCTGTGGGACGGCCAGCAGCCGCGGCGCGTCCCGGTCGGTGCCGACCAGCGCGCCCAGCGGGGCACCGGCCTCACCGGCGGTGATCAGCGGCACGAAGACCAGGGGACGGTCGCCGAGATGCCGGTGCCGGACGGTCGCGGCGGGCTGGGCCCGTCCCGTGCTGACGGCTTCCAGACGGGCCAGGGTGGAGATCAGCGACACGCCGCCCCCAGGGCCTCGGCGCGCAGGGCGGCGGCGCGCCGCAGGGCCGCCACGGCCGGGTCGTCGGGATCGCCCGCCTCGCCGCGCGCGGCCGCGAGGACCTCCTCGACCGTCGTGAGACCGCCCAGCTCCGCCCGCAGGGGACGCCCCAGCGAGGTCACCGCGCCCTCCTGGCGGGACCGGGCCCGGCAGTGGAAGGCCAGCTCGCACGCGGACAGGCACTCGGGCGCGTAGGTCGCCGGGACCGACTCCACGGCCGCCGTCAGCTCCTCGGCGGGCAGCTCGGGCGAGAAGCACGTGCCCTCGGGCAGCGCGCCGGCGATGTCCTCGATGCGGGTCAGCCGGGCCAGCTGGCGGGCCGTCACCGCCCGCTGCTTGCGGATGTCGACGGCGGACGCGGCGGGCAGGTTGGAGAAGTCCCTGGGGCACACGAGCAGCACCCGGTGCCGCACCCGCGGGGCCGGGGCCTCCTCCGCGCCGAGCCGGGCCGCGACCTCCTCAAGCGCCAGCACGTACACCGCGGCCTGCCGGGCCGCGGCGCCGACCTTCGCCGGGTCCGCCGAACCGTCCAGCAGGGGGAAGGACTTGATCTCCACGACCGTCCAGCTGCCGTCCGGATGCACCACCACCGCGTCCGGCTCCAGGAAGGCGGGGGAGCCCGCGACGTCCAGCGCGAGCATCGGATGGTCCAGCAGCGTCCACGCGCCCGGGTGTGCGGCGGCCTCCCGCAGCTCCAGCTCCGTACGGGCCGTGCGCCCCCGGGGTCCGGCCGCCGTCAGGTCGGGCACGCGCGCCCCGGCCGGTGGCTCGGCGGACCGGTCGAGCTTGTCGTGCACCAGCCGCAGCAGCTCCGCGCCGCCGTCGGCCTTGACCTTCGCCTCGAAGGCGTTGCCCCGGGTGAGCGCGAACTGCGATTGCCCGAAGGCCGACGGCGAGCCCAGGGCGCTCGCCAGCGCCGCTTTGTTCACCCCGGCGCCGTCGAGGATCGCGCGCCGCGCACAACCGGGGTTGGCGGCCAGCGCCGCCAGGGCCCGCGCGTCCAGCGCCTTCGCGGGTACGTCGCGCCCGCGCAGCTCAGCGAGCTGCTGCCGGAGCGCCGTCCCCCGCGTCCTGGGGAGAGGCACCCGGCTCGGCTCCGTCTTCGAACCGCGACTCGCGCTGCCGTGGAATTCGCTCACCCGCGGAAGTCTGGCATCCGGCACTGACAATCGAGGAACCCGAGGCGGAGGAGTCCGCCGCGACCGGTGCGGAATCCGGGGCCGGGGAAGCCGCCGCGACGACCGGGGCCGGTGACACGAACCGGGCCTTGACCCGGTCCGCGGCGCGCATCACGAACGGGGCCAGCAGCAGTCCGACGCCCATGACGGCCGCGCCCGCGACCGCGTCGAGGAAGTAGTGGTTGGCGGTGCCCATGACCACGATCGTCGTGATCAGCGGATAGGCCACCGCGGCCGTCCTCGTCAGCCGCGAACCGCCGAAGCGCCACAGCATCACGCCGCACCACAGGGCCCAGCCCACGTGCAGACTCGGCATGGCCGCGTACTGGTTGGTCATGTCCCCCATGCCGCGCGGCGCGCTCGCCGCACCGCCCCACCAGCCGTACGAGCTGTACTGCGCCATCGTGTCCACGAAGCCGTGGCTCGCGTCGAGGAGCCGGGGCGGGCAGGTCGGCAGCAGGGTGAAGCCGATCAGCCCGATCAGGGTGGACGTCATCAGCCAGGTCCGCGCGGCGCGGTACCGCACGGCCCGGGAGCGGAAGAGCCACACCAGGACGGCCGGAGTGACCAGGTAGTGCAGCGACGCGTACCAGAAGTCGGCGGGTATGCCTATCCAGGCCTCGCGCGTGAAGAGGCGGTTGAGCGGGCTCTCGAAGTCGAGGTACAGGGCCTTCTCGAAGCGCAGGATCGTCAGACCTTGGTCGACGGCGCCGGAGACGTCACCGCGGGCGAGGAGCCGGCCGGCCGAATAGCACGCGTACACCAGCAGGATCAGCGGCAGCTCCGTCCACCAGCGCAGCCTGGGCGCGGGGGCCGCCGCCTCGGTGCCCGGTGTCTCGGTGTGCTGCATCCGATCGTCCTCCCCCTTCATTCGTCATGCGTAGCCCGTTCGGCCGTGCCACTTTACGGTGTGCGCGTTCGCCCCGGGGGGCGCCTCCGGCCCTCAAAGACGCAGAGATCGCCCCCCGGGTTGCCCCCGGAGGACGTGCGCGATGATGGAGAGGTTCCCCTCGCGTTGCACTTCTCGCGTTGTTCCTCCGGAAAGGTGACCCATGGCCGCGCGCATCCTGCTGGCCCGCCACGGACAGACCGAGTGGTCCCTGTCCGGCAAGCACACGGGCAGGACCGACGTGCCGCTCCTGGAGGAGGGCCGGCGCGGCGCGAAGCTGCTCGGCGAGCGCCTGCACCGCGCCCCGTACGAGGGCCTGCCCGGGGTCGAGGTGCGCACCAGCCCGCTGGCACGCGCGCGTGAGACCTGTGACCTGGCGGGCTTCGGTGACCGCGCGCGTACCTGGGACGCGCTGCTGGAGTGGGACTACGGGGCGTACGAGGGCATGACCCCCGCGGACATCCAGGCCGTCCGGCCCGGCTGGCTGATCTGGCGCGACGGTGTCCCGGGCGGGGAGTCGCTCGCCGAGGTCACCGCCCGGGCCGACGAGGTGGTCTCCTGGGCCCGCTCCGAGCACCGCGACGTCCTGGTCTTCGCCCACGGGCACATCCTGCGCTCCATCGGGGCGCGGTGGCTCGGTCTGCCGATCGACTTCGCGGCCCGGATCCGTCTGAACCCGACGTCGCTCTCGGTGCTGGGCTGGGCCTACGGGGAGCCCGCGATCGAGAGCTGGAACGACCAGGGGCACCTCGCCCAGGTGTGAGGTCCGCGACAGTCGCTCAGGCCGTGCGCGGCGTTGAGGCGTGCCGCTCCAGGAAGGCCGACACCCCGGAGGCCCTGCGGTGCGGCAGCAGCACCCGCGCGGTCGCCGCCAGCATGGTCTGCACGCGGGACGACTGGACCTCCTCCAGCAGGTCCAGCACCCGCATCCCCGCCACCGCCGCCTCGTCCGGTCGGCCCCCGCGCGCGAGGTCGTCCGCCAGCTCCGCCGTGTAGAGGGCGATGTTCCGGGTGAAGTGCGGATCCTGCAGCCCGGCGGCGCGCCGCGCGTGCCGTGCCGCCCGGGGCCAGTCGCCGAGCGTGGACCAGCACTGCGCCTCCAGGGCCTCCAGTTCGGCCTCCCCGTAGAAGCTCATCCACTCGGGGTCGGCGTCCGAGGTGCCCCGCTCGAAGAAGGCCTGCGCCCGGGCCAGGGCCTGCTCGCAGCCGACGCGGTCGGCCAGCCCGGCCCAGCCGCCCGCCTCGCGCAGGGCGAGCAGCGACATCAGCCGGGCGGAGCCCACGGGCCGGGCGACGCGCTGCGCGGCCTGGGCCGCCCGGACCGCCTCGCGGGGCCGGCCCGCGTCACGCGCGAGGAACGCCGTGTTGCAGAAGGCGTGCGCCTCAAGGCCCGGGTCGCCGGTCATCCGGGCGGTCGCGAGGGCCTCCGCGTAGTGCGAGCGGGCGTCGTCGAAGCGCCCCGAGTCGTGGGCCAGCCAGCCCACCGAGATGGCCAGTTCACCGGCGCCGGAGTAGAGCCGGTCCGCCGTGGTCTGCCGGGTCGCCCCGGCGTCCAGCAGGGCGTAGGCGGCGCGCAGCGGGGCGGCGGCGCGACGGTAGAGGCCGTCCGCCCCGTGCCGGTCGTCGAGCAGCCGGATCCGGCGGACGGCTTCTTCCAGGGCGCCCGCCTCGCTCGCCCCGGCGCGGTGCACGGGGCGCTGTGCCGCCGAGGCGTCGCGGGCGAGGCCGACAGGCCCCAGTGAGGCGGCGGCCACTGTGGCGCCCCCGCCGGTCATGAACGCGCGACGTAGCACGTCGCTCTCCTCGTAGGTGTCGTGCGGGTGGTACGGGTCGTACGGGTTCTGCGGTACATACGGCTCGCACGTCCCGCTGGTCTCACTCGTGGCGTTCGCCGGGTTCGCGGTGCGTGGCGGGGGCGCGTCCTCAAGGTCGCGCGCCCGGCGTCCGCGTACCGACGAGCGGGGCGCGAACCCGAGGTCGGTGAGTGTGCGGCCTGGGTACATGTGCAGGAACACCCGTTCGTACGCGTAGTTGGGGCAGCGGATCTCGCCCGCCTCGACCCGGCCGATGTACCGCGCGTCACAGCTGACCTGCTCGCCGATCTCGAGCCCGGCCCGGCGGATCACCGCGGCGAACTCGGCCGGCGAGCGCTGTCCGCGCAGTCGCCGGAAGACGAGGTTCGGCCGTGGTGGCCGGTGGGGTTGAGACGAGGTCACCGTTGACGACGCCATGGCCGGGTCCTCCCGTGCGAACCGTCGAACCATGCCGGACGCAGGGCGACTTGTTGCGAGTTGTCCGCATGGGCGGCCCCGTGTCCGGCGGGCAAGAACGTACCTGCTGTGATGGAGCCACCACGCTGGGTTTGGCTACAAACCGGATATCTCATCCGTGATCTGCCATGAAGTGCCATCCTTTGCGGCTGACTTCCGGCGTTGCCGTTGACGTCCGGACGCGTTGAACCTCGCGGACCGGGAGGCCCCCGACTCCCGACCGCTCGTCCAAGCAGGGTTTTTCGTGGTGGAGGCCGGGATGAAGACCAGCCGGAGCAGCGATCCTCGTACGCCGCCGTGCGCGCCGGCGGCCGGCTGCGATGTGGTGACGGTGCCGGCGCGGCAGGGGCTGGAGGCGGTCGACATCCTGCGGCGCGGGCCGGGGGAGGCGGTGGGACCCGTGCTGCACGACGACGGCGGTGACACCCTGGGCTTCCTGGTGCCGCCGGGAACGGCAGCCGGGTGGGACGTGCCGGGCAGCACCTGCACGGAGACCGACGGGCGCGGAGAGGTCCTGGCGCCCGAACCTCCCGTGGCGGGCTCGGACTGGCTGCTGCCGCCCGGTGAGGCCGACCTCGCCACCGATCCGGCGGTGCTGCGCGAGGCGCTGGGGGAGGCCGCCCGGATGATCAGGGCGGCCGACAGCTGCCGCTGAGACGCCCCCTGCCGGGAGGGCGGAGAGGGTGCGTACACCCCACTCGGCAGGCCGCCGCGATAATGACCCCATGGGAAAGTCCAAGGGCGGCCGACGCCGGCAGGCCGGTGCGGAGGCCGTCGTCGAGAGCGTCGACGGCGGGCTCGCCGAGCTGATTCCCGACCGTGAGCGGGCCCGGGCCTGGACCCTGGTGATCGACGGGGCCCCGCAGTCGCACGTCGACCTGGACGACCCGGCGTACCTGTCCTTCGAGTACCAGCGCCGCCTCGGGCACGTGATCGACCTCGTCGCCCCGCCCGGCCGGCCCCTGCACGCCGTGCACCTCGGCGGCGGCGCCCTCACCCTCGCCCGCTACGTCGCCGCCACCCGCCCCCGCTCCACCCAGCAGGTCGTCGAGCGGGACGCGCCTCTCGTCCAACTGGTCCGCCGCGAGCTGCCGTTGGATCCGAACGCACGCATACGGGTGCGCTCCACCGACGCCCGCGAGGGCCTCGCCAAGGTGCCCGACGGCTGGGCCGACCTCGTCATCACCGACGTCTTCAGCGGAGCCCGGACACCGGCCCACCTGACCTCCACCGAGTTCCTGGACGACGTGCGCAGGGCCCTCAAGCCCGGCGGCGTCTACGCCGCCAACCTCGCCGACGGGCCGCCGCTCGCCCACCTGCGGGGCCAGATCGCCACCGCCGCCGCCCGGTTCGAGGAGCTCGCGCTGGTGGCGGACCCGGCGGTGCTGCGCGGCAAGCGCTTCGGGAACGCGGTCCTGGTCGCCTCCGGCCATCCGCTGCCCGTCGCCGAGCTGACCCGCCTCGCCGCCTCCGATCCGCATCCCGCCCGGGTCGAGCACGGCAGGACCCTCACGGACTTCACGGGCGGGGCCGCGCCCGTCACGGACCTCGCGGCGGTGGCGTCACCGGCACCACCGGCCTCGGTGTTCAGATGACCCCCGGGCCACGGCGTTCAAGAGGCACCGACGGCCGCTCCGGGTGCTCGGCAGACGCCGACGGCCGCTCCGGGTGCTCTGCAGACGCCGATGGCCACTCCGGGTGTTCGGCAGAATCCGACGGCCACTCCGTGCGCTCGGCAGACGCCGACGGCCGCCTCGGGCGCTCAGTACGTGCCGATCTCCACCCGCGGTGGTCCGTCGTGCCAGGTGCAGAAGACCGACACCCGGTCCGCGCCCGAGGTGAACTCCACCCGGATCCACGACTCCGTCTTCCACACCTGCATCGACCAGCCCGCCCCCGGCGTCGCCGAGACCAGCGAGGCGGACGTCTTCCCGAGATCGAACACCGCCCGGCCGCCGTCGGTGTCATAGCTCTTCACCCGGCCCGAGGCGGCAGGGGTGGAGCCCGGCGAGCGCGAGGGCGTGGGCGAGGGGCTCGGTTTCCCGGACGCGGATGCCGAGGGCGTGCCAGGCTGCCGCCGCTTCGGTGGAGGGGTGCGTTCCGGACCCGGCGTGGCCGTCGCCGCCGGCTCCCGCGTGGACGCGTCGGCGGCCTTGACGGGCAGGGCGCGCGGCGGTTCGTACGCCGTTCCCGTCATCACCGTGTGGACACCCCACCAGGACAGCGTGACCGCCGCGCCCGTGGCGAGCAGCCAAGCCAGTAGGTGGAGGAGTCCTCTGCGCATCGCGGCCATACTGCCCTACGCGTCCCGGGTGTGGCCCGCGAACGGCGCCCACCGGCCCCCAGGTTCTCCCCAGCAGTTGTCCACAGGCCCGCACCCGGCTGTTCGAGATGGCGTACGGTGCGGCGCATGGCAAGTGTGCTCGTGGTCGAGGACGACCAGTTCGTACGCTCGGCGCTGATCCGGCACCTGACCGACGCCTCGCACACCGTGCGCAGCGTGGGGACGGCGCTGGAGGCGCTGCGCGAGGTCGCCCATTTCCGCTTCGACGTGGTGATCCTGGACCTCGGACTGCCCGATCTCGACGGGTCCGAGGCCCTGAAGATGCTACGTGGGATCACGGACGTTCCGGTGATCGTCGCCACGGCCCGCGACGACGAGACGGAGATCGTACGGCTGCTGAACGCGGGGGCGGACGACTACCTCACCAAGCCCTTCTCCGTCGAGCACCTGTCGGCCCGGATGGCGGCCGTGCTGCGCCGCGCCCGCTCCGGCGCCGCGGAGGGGGAGGCGTCCCCCGTGCTCCGGGTCGGCGGCCTGACGGTCGACCCGCTGCGCCGCCAGGCCGAGCTGGACGGCAGCCGACTCGACCTCACCCGCCGCGAGTTCGACCTGCTCGCCTTCCTGGCCGGCCGGCCAGGCGTCGTCGTCCCCCGCAAGGAACTGCTCGCCGAGGTGTGGCAGCAGTCCTACGGCGACGACCAGACCATCGACGTCCATCTGTCCTGGCTGCGCCGGAAGCTGGGTGAGACGGCGGCCAGCCCCCGCTATCTGCACACCCTGCGGGGCGTCGGCGTGAAGCTCGAACCACCGGGTGCGCCGCGATGAGGTGGGCCCTGGTCAAGGTGTCGCTGGCGGTGACCACCATGGTCGTGCTGGCCTTTGCCGTGCCGCTCGGACTCGTCATCCGCGAACTGGCCCGCGACCGTGCCTTCTCGGGCGCCGAGCGGGAGGCCGCGGCCGTGGCCCCCGCCCTGTCCATCACCACCGACCGTGACCAGCTGGAGCGGGTCGTCGCCGCGGCCGGCTCCGACGCCGAGATCGCCGTGCACCTCCCGGCGGGTGACGGCCGCAAGGCCCTCGATCTGGGACGGCGGCGCGCCCCCGTCGAGGACATCGCGGCCGTGCGGAAGCTGGGCCGCGCTTCCACCACCGGTGTCACCGGCGGCTGGACGCTGCTCCAGCCGGTCGCCCTCAGCACCGGCAGGATCGCGGTCGTGGAGGTGTACGTGCCGGAGTCCGACGTCACCAACGGCGTGGGGACCGCCTGGGCGGTGCTCGCCGGGGTCGGGGTGGCGCTGATCCTCGGTTCGGTCGCGGTCGCCGACCGGCTGGGCGTGCGCATGGTCCGGCCCGCGCGGCGCCTGGTGGAGGGGGCGCACGAGCTGGGGGAGGGCCGGCTCGGTGCCCGCGTGCCCGAGGAGGGCCCGAGCGAACTGCGGCTCGCGGCGGTCGCGTTCAACTCGATGGCCGACCAGGTCGTCCAGCTCCTGGCGAACGAGCGGGAGCTGGCGGCCGACCTGTCCCACCGGCTGCGCACGCCCCTGACCGTGCTGCGGCTCAACACCGCCTCGCTGGGGGAGGGCCAGGCCGCGGACCAGACCCGTACGGCGGTGGAGCAGCTGGAGCGCGAGGTCGACACCATCATCCGTACGGCCCGGGAGGCGAAACCGCAGACGGCCGCGGCCGGTCCGGGCGCCGGGTGCGACGCGGCCGAGGTGGTCCGGGAGCGGATGGCGTTCTGGTCGGCGCTCGCCGAGGACGAGGGCCGTAAGTGGCGGGTGGCCGGGGCCGACCGGCCGGTGCGCATACCCGTGGCCCGCGCCGATCTGGCCGCCGCGCTCGACGCGCTGCTGGGGAACGTCTTCCGGCACACCCCCGAGGGCACCGCCTTCGCGGTCGACGTGCACAACGGCGAGGACGCGGTGATCGTCCTCGTCTCCGACGCGGGCGCCGGCATACCCGACCCCGAGGCCGCGATGGCGCGGGGCCGCGGCTCCGGCAGCGACGGCTCCACCGGGCTCGGCCTGGACATCGTGCGCCGGCTCGCGGAGTCCACCGGCGGGGACGTACGGCTCGGATCCTCGGTGCTCGGCGGCACCGAGGTGCGGGTCTGGATCCAGCTGGACGGCCGCGCCCCCGCGAGCGGAGGGCACCGGCAGCTGCGGCGGCGCCGCCGCAGCAGGCCGGGCGCCGCGTACCGCCGCTCCCGGTCCCGCTGACGCCCCCGCGCGGGTGGCCTTCACGGGACGGTCACGTTTCGACAAATGAAGGGAACTGCTCTTGACGCATGAGCGGACATGGGGCTGTCATTGCGCCACCGTGTTCGGTCGAGTTGATTTCTGGTCGATTACGGCTGGATTTCACGCCACACCCTCGTGGCCGAACCCTGCCCTCAGGAGCCGTCCATGCACGACCTCTCCCTCTCCGGCCTCTCCCTCACCGCTCCCAGCCGCCGCACCCTGCTGCGCGGAATGGGCGGCGCGGCCCTGCTCGGCGCCGGCATACCCCTGCTGAGCGCCTGCGGCGGCAGCGGCTCGTCCGCCGACCCGAAGACGGTCGGTCTCGGCTCCAACTCGTCCGACGCCGTGCCGAAGAAGGCGTTCGCCGAGATCTACGCCGCCTTCACCAAGAAGTCCGGCATCAAGGTCGACGTGAACACCAAGGACCACAACACGTTCCAGGAGCAGATCAACTCCTACCTCCAGGGCACCCCGGACGACGTGTTCACCTGGTTCGCCGGCTACCGCATGCAGTTCTTCGCCTCGAAGAAGCTGGCCACGCCCATCGACGACGTGTGGCAGAAGATCGGCGGCAACTTCCCCGAGGCGATGCACAAGCTCAGCAAGGGCGAGGACGGCAAGTACTACTTCGTGCCGCTGTACACGTACCCGTGGGCGGTGTTCTACCGCAAGAGCGTCTTCGCCCAGCGCGGCTACAAGGTCCCCACCACCTGGGACGACTTCGTGTCCCTGTGCAAGCGGATGCAAAAGGACGGGCTCGTCCCGATCGCCTTCGGCGACAAGGACGCCTGGCCCGCGATGGGCACCTTCGACCAGATCAACTTCCGCACCAACGGCTACGACTTCCACGTCGAGCTGATGGCCGGCAAGGCCTCCTGGACCGACCCCAAGGTGCGCAAGGTCTTCGACCACTGGACGGAGATCCTGCCCTACCACCAGGAGGGCGCGGTCGGCCGCACCTGGCAGGACGCGGCGCAGACGCTGGTGGCCAAGAAGGCCGGCATGTACCTCCTGGGCACGTTCGTCGGCCAGCAGTTCACCGACCCGGCCGACCTCGACGACCTGGACTTCTTCGCCTTCCCGGAGATCGACCCGCAGTTCGGGCAGGACACCGTCGAGGCACCCACCGACGGCTTCATGCTCTCCAAGGCGCCGAAGAACCGCGCCGGCGCCGTCAAGCTCCTGGAGTACCTGGGCACGCCCGAGGCCGAGCAGATCTACCTCAAGGCCGACTCCAGCGTGGTGGCCGCCTCCACCAAGGCCGACACCTCCTCCTACACGGCGCTGCAGAAGAAGTCCTACGAGATGATCTCCGGCGCGAAGAGCCTGACGCAGTTCATGGACCGCGACTCCCGCCCGGACTTCACCTCCACGGTGATGCAGCCCGCCCTGCAGAACTTCGTCCGCAACCCGAAGAACGTCGACAGCATCCTCTCGTCGATCGAACGCCAGAAGAAGACGATCTTCGCCTCCTCCTGACCGCTCACCGGAAACGGAGACTCGACGACTCGGATCCCCACATGACCGCCACCCCCGCGAAGGCTCCGGAGCCGGCCACCCCGCCGGCCCCGGGGCCCGCCCCCACGCACCCGCCCGCCACGACGCCCCACGGGCACCGACGGCTGCTCACCCGCCGCGACCGCCTCACGCTCGGCCTCATGGCGGGCGTGCCCACGATCCTGCACGTCGCCCTGGTGTGGCTGACAGCGCTGGCCTCCATCGCGCTGGCCTTCACCACCTGGGACGGCATCGGCTTCGACTCCATCGAATGGGTCGGCCTGCGGAACTTCCGTGAACTGTTCACCAGCAACCCGCAGTTCTGGCCCGCCGTCGAGCACAACGTGATCTGGTTCGTGGTGCTCATCGTGCTGCCCACGCCCTTCGGCCTGTTCCTCGCCGTGCAACTGGACAAGAGGATCCGCTTCAGCCGCGTCTACCAGACCGCGTTCTTCCTGCCGGTCGTGATGTCGCTCGCGGTCATCGGGTTCGTCTGGCAGCTGATCTACAACCCGGACACCGGCCTGATCAACAGCGTCATCGGCGCCAACAAGCCCGGCCACTACATCGACTGGATCGGCGATCCGGACCTCAACCTCTGGGCGATCCTCATCGCCGCGTCCTGGCGGCACGCCGGCTACATGATGATCCTCTACCTGGCAGGCCTGAAGAGCGTCGACCCCGCCCTGCGCGAGGCGTCCGCCCTGGACGGCGCCAACGAGTGGCAGACGTTCAAGAACGTCGTCTTCCCCACCCTGCGGCCCACCAACACCGTCGTCCTGGTCGTCACGATCATCGAAGCCCTGCGCGCGTTCGACCTGGTCTTCGTCTTCAACAAGGGCGCCCAGGGCACCGAACTGCTGTCGATCCTGGTCACCAACAACATCATCGGCGAGTCCAGCCGCATCGGCTACGGCTCCGCGATCGCCGTCGTCCTGCTGGTGATCTCGCTCGCGGTGATCATCCCGTATCTGATCGCCACCTTCCGGAAGGAGCGGCGCGCATGAGCACCCTGAGCGGCCCGCGGGGGCAGCGCACCCCGATCCGCCCCGCCCGGATCCTGCTGCACACCTTCCTCGTCGTCACCGCCCTGGCCTGGCTCGCCCCCCTGCTGTGGGCGCTGCTCGCGGCGATGCGGCCGTACGCGGAGACCAGCACCAAGGGCTATGTCTCCTGGCCGGACAAGCTCACCTTCGACAACTTCACCGACGCCTTCCAGCAGTCGGACATGGTGCACTACTTCGGCAACACCCTGCTGATCGCCGTCCCGGCCGTACTGCTGACGCTGCTGCTGTCGTCGATGGTCGCCTTCTACGTCAGCCGCTTCGACTTCCGGGTCAACCTGTTCCTCCTGCTGGTGTTCACGGCCGGCAACCTGCTGCCCCAGCAGGTCATCATCACCCCGCTGTACCGCCTGTACCTGCTCATCGACCTGCCCGGCATCACCATGAGCGGCAAGCTCTACGACTCCGCGCTCGGCTTGGTGCTGATCCACGTGGCGTTCCAGTCCGGCTTCTGCGCCTTCGTGCTGAGCAACTACATGCGCTCCCTGCCGCACGAACTCACCGAGGCCGCACTGGTCGACGGCGCCTCCGTCTGGCGCCTGTACTGGCAGATCGTGCTGCCCCTGTGCAAGCCCGCGATGGCCGCCCTGGCCACCCTGCTCTCCATCTGGATCTACAACGACTTCTTCTGGGCCATCGTCCTCATCTCCACCGGCGAGAACATGCCGATCACGTCAGCGCTGAACAACCTCTCCGGTCAGTACTTCACCGACCCCAACCTGGTCGCCGCCGGAGCCCTGCTCACCGCGATCCCGACCCTGATCGTGTACTTCGTGCTCCAGCGCCAGTTCGTCAGCGGCCTCACCCTGGGCGCCAACAAGGGCTGAGCCCGGCCCCGGCGGCATCCCGAGGGTACTGACGTCCTGTGGATATACTGAATTCCTGATCGGATATCCTGGAGGTTCGTCATGACCAAGACGTTGATCGACATCGACGAGGAATTGCTGGCCGAAGCGGCCATAGTCTTCGGGACCAAGACCAAGAAGGACACGGTCAACGCTGCTCTCAGAGAAGGCGTCGAGCGCAAGAAGCGAGCCCTCGCGCTGGCCAGACTCGCGGCACGGGCGGACGCCGGTGACTTTGACGAGCTGCTGGAGAAAGAGAGCTATCGCCGATGAGCGCGGCGACCTACCTCATCGACACCAGCGCCCTGGTCCGCATCCTGAAGCAGCCCGCCCGGGGACTCTGGGAGAAGCCCCTGAAGGAAGGGGTGATCGCGCGGTGTCCGCTGACCGAGGTCGAGTTTCTGTACAGCGCCAGGAACGCCGAGGACCGGGCCCAGATCGTCCATGACCTGGACGCGCTGTTCGGCTGGGCTCCCCTCGATGATCGGGCGATGACACGCGGGTGGGATGTGCAGCGAGAACTCACCGAGAAGGGAAAGCATCGTTCCGCCGGCGCCGTGGACCTGCTCGTCGCCGCGACCGCCGAGCTTCAGGGACTCACCCTCCTGCACTACGACAACGACTTCGAGACCATCGCGTCGGTCACCGGGCAGTCGACTCAGTGGCTCGCCGCGCCTGGCACCCTCTGAGCACGGCAGACCCGAGGGGCGCGGCACTCCCCTAATCGTGCCGCGCCCCACCCCCGGTTCCCCCGTCGGTCAGACCGCGTCCGCCTCGGGGAGCTTCCCGGTCCGCGCCGCCAGGCCGTACCACAGGGCGCTCGTCTTCGGCGTGCGCTCCAGCGTCGCGTAGTCCACATAGACCGCGCCGAAGCGCTTGCCGTAGCCGTACGACCACTCGAAGTTGTCCATCAGGGACCACAGGAAGTAGCCGCGCACGTCCGCGCCGTCCGCGATCGCCCGGCGGACCGCCGACAGATGGCCCCGCAGATACGCCACCCGCTCCGGGTCGTGCACCCGGCCGTCGGAGTCCATCTTGTCGTCGTAGGCCGCGCCGTTCTCCGTGATGTACAGCGGCAGGCCCGGCGCCTCCCGGGTGTAACGCATGATCAGCTCGTGCAGACCGGTCGGGTCGATCGTCCAGCCCATCTCCGTACGGTCGCCGGGCGTCTGGTGGAAGGCGACGTCGTCCGCCGCCGGCCACGGGGAGTGGCTGCTCGCCCCGTGGCCGTCGGCACGCGGCGTCCGAGCCGACGCGTCCGCCGCCGAGACCAGCGAGGGCGTGTAGTAGTTGAGGCCCAGCGCGTCCAGCGGCTGGTTGATCAGCTCCAGGTCGCCGTCCAGCACGAAGTCCCAGTCCGTGAGGCCCGCCGTCGCCACGTACAGCGACTCCGGGTAGGCGCCGTGCAGCATCGGCCCGTGGAACACGCCGTTGGCCAGGTCGTCGATCCTGCGGGCCGCCGCCAGATCCGCCGGGTCCTGCGAAAGCGGCCGCACCACCGAGGAGTTGAGGCTGACGGCGACGGTGTTGCGGGCCGGCATCACCGAGCGCAGCGCGGACGCGCCCAGCCCGTGCGCCAGGTTCAGATGGTGCGCCGCACGCAGCGAGGCCACCGGATCCGTACGGCCCGGGGCGTGCACCCCGGAGGCATACCCCAGGAACGCACTGCACCACGGCTCGTTGAGCGTGATCCACTGCTCCACCCGGTCGCCCAGCGCCTCGCCGACGATCTGCGCGTACTCCGCGAACCGGTACGCCGTGTCGCGCTCCGGCCAGCCGCCCGCGTCCTCCAGCTCCTGCGGCAGGTCCCAGTGATAGAGCGTCACGGCCGGCTTGATGCTCTTGGCCAGCAGCTCGTCCACCAGCCGCCGGTAGAAGTCCAGGCCCTTCTGCACGGCCGGGCCCCGCCCGGTCGGCTGCACCCGCGACCACGAGATGGAGAAGCGGTAGGCACCCAGGCCCAGCTCCGCCATCAGCGCCACGTCGTCGCGGTAGCGGTGGTAGTGGTCGACAGCGATGTCACCGGTCTCGCCACCGGCCGTCTTGCCCGGCGTATGGCTGAAGGTGTCCCAGATCGACGGCGTACGGCCGTCCTCCCGCGCCGCACCCTCGATCTGGTACGCGGACGTCGCCGCGCCCCACAGGAAGGCGGGGGGAAAGGTCACCGGAGTGGCCGGGTACTCGGAGTCAGGCATGGAAGCGCTCCCAAAGGGGGTCGAGGAGACCGGACATGGAGGGGGGGAAGGGGAGGAGAGAAGAGGGGCCGGAGCGGCGCTGACCCGGCCCCCGGGGAAGGATCAGCCCTTGACGGCGCCCTGCATGATGCCGCCCACGATCTGCTTGCCGAACAGCAGGAAGGCGATCAGCAGCGGCAGTGTGCCGAGCAGGGCGCCCGCCATGATCACCGCCTGGTCGGGGACGTAGCCGGTGCCGAGGGAGTTGAGGGCGACCTGGACGGTCGGGTTCTCCTGGTTCAGCGCGATGATCGGCCACAGGAAGTCGTTCCAGGCGAACACGAAGGTCAGCAGACCGAGCACGGCCATCGCGGGCCGCGCCGCCGGGAAGACCACGTGCCAGACGACCCGCAGACTGCTCGCGCCGTCCACCCGCGCCGCCTCGATCAGCTCGGTCGGCAGCGCCTGGAGCAGGTACTGACGCATGAAGAACGTACCGAAGGCCGTGCACAGGGTCGGCAGGATGACCGTCTGGAGCTGGTTCGACCAGCCGAGGTCCGCCATCCAGAGATAGAGGGGTACGACCGCCAGCTGCGGCGGGATCATCATGGTGCCGATCGTCAGCATCAGCAGCACACCGGAGAAACGGAACCGCAGCTTGGCGAAGGCGAAACCGGCGAGCGTGGCGAAGAGCACCGTGCTGATGGTGATCGTGGCCGCGACGAACGTGGTGTTGAACATCGCGGTGCCGAGCCCGCCCTCCTCCCACGCCCGCTCCATGTTCTTGAACAGATTGCCGCCGAACCACAACGGCGGCGGGGTCTCCGCGAGCCGCCGGTCCGTGCGCGAGGCCGCGATCGCCGTCCACACCAGCGGGGCCAGCGACACCAGCGCGAACACGGTCAGTACGAGATAGGTGAGCGGGCCGGCGTGCAGCTGCTTGCCGGCGCCCATCACCCGGGGGCGTTCGCGTCGCGGCCCGGAGGCTTTGGACGCGGCGGTCCCAGCGGCCTTCGGTGTCTGAGGGGAGGCCAGTTCGCTTGTACTCATTGGGACTTCCTCAGCCGTCGGGTCACCAGCAGTTGGATCACGGCGACGATCAGCAGGAGCAGGAACATCGTCCAGGCGATGGCGGACGCCTTGCCGAGGTTGCCGATGATCCAGCCCTGGTCGTACATGTACAGACCGAGCGTCTGGTACTGGTGCTCGGAGCCGCCCTTGGAGCCGGACACCCCGCCGAACAGCAGCGGCTCACCGAAGAGCTGGGTCGCGCCGATCGTGGAGACGACCACCGTGAACAGGATCGTCGGCCGCAACTGCGGGATCGTCACGTGCAGGAACTGCTGCCAGCGGTTGGCGCCGTCGATCGCCGCCGACTCGTAGAGGTCGGCCGGGATGGCCTGCATTGCGGCGAGGTAGATCAGCGCGTTGTAGCCCGTCCAGCGCCAGATCACGATCGACGAGACCGCGAACTGCGAACCCCAGTCGGACTCACGCCAGTTCACCGGGTCCACGCCGACGAACTCCAGCACCCAGTTGATCATGCCGCCGTCCCACGAGTACAGCAGGAC
The DNA here is from genome assembly GCF_042959065.1 of Streptomyces sp. NPDC007929. Lineage (NCBI taxonomy): Bacteria > Bacillati > Actinomycetota > Actinomycetes > Kitasatosporales > Streptomycetaceae > Streptomyces > Streptomyces sp. NPDC007929. The sequence goes on from NZ_JBIBKD010000002.1 coordinate 257,269, forward strand.
GAACACCAGCGTCGCCGCCGCCACCGAGGTGGCGTACGGGGTGAGCATCACGACCCGCCACACGGTCGAGCCGCGTAGCTTGTAGTTGAGCAGATGCGCCATCCCGATCGCGATCAGCAACTGCGGCACCGTGGAGATCACACCGATGGTGAAGGTGTTCCCCAGCGCGTTCCAGAAGAAGTCCGAGGACAGCAGGTTCTGGTAGTTGTCCAGGCCGGTCCAGGTCTGGCCGTCCAGGTTGGACAGCTGCACGTTGTGCAGCGAGTACCAGGCCGTGTAGAGCAGCGGGACGAGGGAGAACGCCCCGAAGACGATGAAGAAGGGCGCGATGAACGCGTACGGCGACGCCTTCATGTCCCAGCGGTACAGCCGGCTGCGCCAGGAGTCCTTCCCCGGCGGGGGTGTACCACGACCCTGAGCGCGGCCGGCCGCGCCCGGCTGGTCACCGGGCGCGGCTTCGGCGCTCGACGCGTGATGCGCGAGAGCCTGCTTGGACCTGGTCACTGGCCGAGCACGTCCTTGATCTCCTCGGACGCCGCGTCCCAGCCCTCCTCAGGGCTCTTGCCCTTCTGCTCGACCTGAAGGATGCCGATGTCGGTCAGCGCCGTGTTGATCGCCTGGTCCTTGATCCCGAAGTATTGCGACGGGATGGTCTTCGCCGAGTCGGAGAAGATCTGCGTGATCGGCGCGTTCGAGAAGTACTCCGTGGTGGCGGCCGCCGGCTTCAGGGCCGAGTACGCCGACGGGGTCGACGGGAAGCTCGCCTGCTTGGCGAACACCTTCGCCTGCTGCTCGGGCGCGGTCAGCCACTTCGCCAGCGCGATGGCCTCCTTCTGGTGCTTGCCCGACGTCGGCACACCGATGAACGAGCCGCCCCAGTTGGCCGCGGTCGGCGCGGCCGCCACGTCCCACTTGCCCTTGCCGGAGTCACCGGACTTCTCCAGGATGTAGCCGATCATCCAGGCCGGGCAGGCCACCGTGGCGAAGGAGCCGTTCGCGTAGCCCTGGTCCCACGGCTTGTCGAACTGCTTCAGCTTCGCCGACATGTCGCTGGACGCCACGTCCATGGCGACGTTCCAGGCCTTCTTGACGCTGGCCGACTTGTCCCAGGTGACGGTGCCGTCCGTCTGGTAGTAGCGCTCGGGCTCGCCACCGAGGGCCGCGTTGTAGACCGAGGACGCCGAGTCCACGAACTTGGTGCCGCTCGGCGCCTTCTTCATGTACTGCTTGCCCAGGTCGACGTACTTGCCCCAGTCGCCCTTCCACTGCTCGGCGAGCTTGGTGCGGTCGGTCTCGAGGCCGGCCTTGGCGAACAGGTCCTTGCGGTAGCAGATCGCCATCGGGCCGACGTCGGTGCCGAGCCCGATCAGCTTGTCGTCCTTGGTGGTGGCCTGGGCGTTCTTCCAGTCCAGCCACTGCGACTTGTCGACCTCCTTGCCGAGGTCGACGAACTTGTCGGCCTGGGTCTCCACGGCCTCGGTGATGTTCATGACCTCGATGGCCTGGATGTCGTCGGCACCGGAGCCGGCCTGCAGACGGGTGAGGACCTTCGGCCAGTAGACGTCGGTACGGGTGGTGACATTCTCCTTGATGGTGATGTCGGGGTGGAGCTTCATGTACTCGTCGTAGAGACCGGCCTGCTTGTAGCCGAAGGTGCCGAAGGTGCCGACGGTGAGGGTGGTCTTGCCACCGCCGTTGCCCCCGCCCTCGTCGGATGAGCTGTCGTCCGAGTCCTCGGCGCAGCCGGCGAGCAGCCCTGTCGTCAGCGCGGCCGCGGCCGCGAGGGCCATCAGCCGGCGGGACCGGCGGGTACTCGTGCGCATGTCGTCCTCCTGTTGCCCTGACGTGCCGACCCCCCGGCCAACTGCATGTCGGACCGTTTCACGCGCTTAAGGCTCGGGCGGGGAACGTGCGGGTTGTGTATGTGTCAGGTAGTGTGGGAGCGCTCCCACCAGTGATGTGTTGAAGAGTCCCCGGTCGCGGCGAGGGTGTCAAGGGACCGGACAGGGAGAGATGCGTTCAGTTATCGGGCTGTTAACTGGACCCGGACCGGGACCGATTGGAGCCCGGACCGGAGGTATCAAGCCAGTCGGGGTGCCGGACGCGCCGGTTCCGCCGGCGAAGCGGAGGGGCCGGGGCGACGAGCCCTCGGCGAAGGTCGTCACAGCTGACGAGCCTGTTAAATTCCAGGCCAGTCGCAGTGTGCGGGAGTGGACGGGAAGGCGGAGCCCATGGCAACCCACGGAGCGCGGGGCCGAAGTGGTGGCCGGCCCACCCTCGAAGAGGTGGCGGCGCGCGCCGGTGTCGGACGCGGCACCGTCTCGCGGGTGATCAACGGCTCGCCCCGGGTCAGCGACGCGACCCGCGCGGCCGTCGAGGCGGCGGTCGCGGAGCTCGGCTACGTCCCCAACACCGCGGCCCGCGCCCTCGCGGCCAACCGTACGGACGCGATCGCGCTGGTCGTCCCCGAGCCGGAGACCCGGTTCTTCGCGGAACCGTACTTCTCGGACATGCTGAAGGGCGTCGGATCGGCGCTGTCCGACACGGAGATGCAGCTGCTGCTGATCTTCGCGGGCAGCGACCGGGAGCGCGCCCGGCTCGCCCAGTACCTGGCGGCCCACCGCGTGGACGGCGTGCTGCTGGTCTCCGTGCACGCGGACGACCCGCTGCCCGACCTGCTGGCCCAGCTGGAGATCCCGGCGGTGATCAGCGGCCCGCGCTCGTCGGCGGAGACGCTGCCGTCGGTCGACTCGGACAACTACGGCGGTGCCCGCCAGGCCGTCGAGCACCTGCTGTCCCGGGGCCGGAGCCGGGTGGCCCACATCACCGGCCGCCTCGACGTCTACGGTGCCCAGCGCCGGGTCGACGGCTACCGCGAGGCCATGAGCGACGCCGGCCTCGGGGTGGACGAGGGGCTGATCGAGGCGGGGGACTTCACCGAGGAGGGCGGGCACCGGGCCATGGCGGCCCTGCTGGAGCGCCACCCCGACATCGACGCGGTCTTCGCCGCCTCCGACGTCACCGCGGCCGGCGCCCGCCGGGCCCTGCTCGACGCGGGCCGCCGCATCCCCCAGGACGTGGCGCTCGTCGGCTACGACGACTCCGCCATCGCCCGCCACATGGAACCCCCGCTGACCAGCGTCCGCCAGCCCATCGAGGAGATGGGCCGCCGGATGATAGACCTCCTGCTCACCGAGGTCGCCGACCGCCGCCCGCTGGCGTCCCGGGGCCTGGAGCGCCGCCAGATGGTCCTGGCCACGGAGCTGGTGTCCCGGTCGTCGTCATGAGTCAACGACCCCCGGGGGAGGGGGAGTCGGCTACGACGTGACGCCGCTCCGCGGACCGAGACCGGGGCGGCGCCGCAGCACCTCCAGCCCGTCGGGCACGAACAGCCGCTCCCGTATCACCTTTTGGAACTCCGCCTCGCCGAACCAGCCGTGCCAGGCGATCTCGGACGGGTCAGGGGCGAGGGGCTGCGTCACGACGGCCTCGTGCACGCCGAGCCAGTAGGGGCTGATGGCCCCTGGACAGAGGAACTTGAAGACGAACCGCACCCGCGCCCGGACGCCCAGCTCCTCCGCCAGCTCCCGGGCCGCCGCCTCCTCGTAGGACTCGCCGACGTCTACGGCCCCGCCGATCAGCCAGTCGTGGTGCCCCGGGAACCGCGACACGTGATCCGGCCTGCGACACACCAGGACGCGCCCCCGCGGATCACGGCACACCGTGGTCGCGACCCGGTGCGCCCAGCCCTCGCGGATCGCCTCGTCCCGGTCGACGACCCCGATGACCCGGTCCCGCTCGTCGACCCGTTCCACCAGCTCAGCCATGGCCCTCACACCCGGGCCGGTGCCGGTCGTCGCAGGAGGTACACCGCCGCCGTCACCACCAGGACGGCCATGCAGGCGATGAACACCAGCCCCGCGCCCTCCAGCCCGATCGGCTCGGTCAGCAGGCCGACGCCGATGACGGGGACGGAGATGCCCGTGTACGCCACGACGAACAGCGTCGAGATCACCGCCGCCCGCTGGTGCTCGGGCGAGGCCGCGGCCACGTCGGACAGGGCGCCGCGGAAGGCCAGGCCCTGCCCGATGCCGCCGACGAGCGCGCTGGCGACGAGCAGGGCCATCTGGTCCCACCGCAGCGCGCCGGCGAGCAGAGCGAGCCCGGCGAGGAGCCCGGCGCACCCCAGCGGCAGGGAGCGCCGTACACCGACCCGGCCGACCGCGAGTTGCCCGGCGGTCGAGGCGAAGAACGCGAGCGCGACGATCAGACCGCTCACGGCGTGGTCGTCGACGTCCAGGGACTCCACGAGGAAGGCGGGGCTGACGGAGGTGAACACCCCGAACAGTGCGAACCCGACGAAGGAGGCGGTGGCGGCGGGCCCGAACACCGCGCGCACCTGCGGCGGCAGGACAGGACGCTGCGGTCGTACGGCGCGCAGCGGCTGCCGCTCCCGTACCGTCTCCGCGAGCCGCAGCAGGACGGCGGCCGAGACGGCCACGAGCGCCAGGTGGGTGACGAACGGCAGGTACAGCGGCCAGGAGGCGTACTGGGCGAGGAGCCCGGAGAGCAGCGGGCCGCAGCCGAGCCCGCCCATGTTGGCCGCCGTCGCCACGAACGTGGCCCGGGAGGCACCGCCCTCGGGCGCCAGCTCCATCACGTACGCCGTGGCGGCCCCGGTGAACAGCCCGGCGGACAGGCCCGACAGCAGCCGTCCCGCGTAGAGCCAGCCGAGCCCGGTGGCACTCAGGAAGCAGACGGCGCTCAGCGCGGCGAAGCCCAGGCCGCACAGCAGCACCGGGCGCCTGCCCACGGCGTCCGAGGCGTTGCCGACCAGCAGCAGCACCCCGATCACGGCGAAGGCGTACAGGGCGTAGACCACGGTGACCGTCAGCTCGGAGAAGCCGAACTTGTCCTGGTAGAGGGGATAGAGGGGAGTGGGCAGCGTGGTACCGGCCATGCAGACGGCGAACACCGCCCCGCTGAGCACACACGCGGCCCATCCCGGGCGTGAACCGTCCATGCCACGACGGTAGCCCCGACCGCCCGACACGCCCTCGACCGGCGCGCTGATCATTGTTGGTGCGTCAGGGTCAGACTGCGCGCGGTGCGGATCGGGTCAGGGCTTGCGGGGGATGACGAATCCCCGTACAGGTCGCGGCTCCTGGGGGTCACGCGTGGTCGGCTGCTGAGTGCGCTGCCACGCGGCTACCAACTCCGCGTAGCGCGGGTCGATCCATTCGGACTCGGACACGGCACCTCCCTTCACGCGGGCAGGCTACGCCACGCCCGGCTTCTTCGGCTTCGGCTGCACGACGATCGTGCACTCCGGGGCGTGCTGGCACTTCGCCGCCACCGACGCCACGGTCTGGTCGGACGGCGGCCCCCACAGTTCGGCGTCCGTCTCCCACCCGAGTTCCGCGATCTTCTCGCGGGTCCGGTCGAGGATCGGCGGGTCGTAGCTGGTGGGGTCGTAGCCCGGGAAGTGGTGCACGAACCGGCCACCGAGCTGCTCGCACAGCTCGGCGTACATCGCGGTGTGCAGGATCAGGGCGTGCCAGCCCTCGTCCACGATCCGCGACGGGGCCAGGCCGACGCCAGGGTTGCGCGAGCAGGCCGCGACGAACTTGAGGGCCTCGTCGACGATGCGGCCGGCCATCTCCTCTGCCATGTCCGGGTTGGCGTCCATCACCGTGCTGCGGCAGCTGGTGAAGCGCACGTCGGTGATGAGCATGCGCGCGAGCTCCGGCAGGGCGTCTGGAGGCGTCGGGCCGGGGCCGGGGTTCGGAGGTACGCTCACAGTGATCTCCTTCGCTGGTGGCGGTTGGGGAAGGCTCCACCCGGGCCGGGGTTCTTCGCGGGACTCACCGGGCGGGCGGAGAGCTGTATCACCGGCGGACGCCGACTCCGTACCGAGCGGCTCCGAGGGACTCCATGGCGGTGAACGGGGCGAGGTCCGTCGCGCGTGCTTCGGTCATGAACCGGACCGTACGGAGGCGGTGTTGACGTGCGCCATGCGATGTTCTCGAATGTTCTCGGGGGCTGCTCGAATGTTCTCGTGTGGTCTCACGAAGCGGGCTGTGCCGAGTAGTGCGGCGCCCGAGGCGTGGCGATGCTGAAGACGACACCCATCAGCGGCAGGGAGAAGTCATGCGGCGACTGCGGTTCAACGGCACCGACAGCAAGAACGGCGGTTGTCCCGCCGTACACGAGGACCTCGACAGCGGCGAGATCATCGTGCAAGGGCGCCCCCTCACCGAGCCCGAAGATGTCGCGCAGCTCAGGCACTTCGGCCCCGGCGACGCCGCGGTGGTCGTCCCTCGCGAGCTGCTCGTCAACCACGGCCCCAAGGAGATGAACCGCGTGCCCAAGCTGATCAGCCTGGAGGAGTTCGGCCGGCTGTTCCACCACTTCGAGCACTCGGCCTGGCACCTGGAGACCCGGCGCGGCTACGCCTCCGACCGCGATGACCAGGGATACGCCGAGTTCCTCAAGACCGGGCAGGCCCCGCAGGACCTCGACAGCGACTGGTGCCGGAACATCCGTCGGCAGACCGAGGCGGGCAAGCACGTCGGGCGGGTGCGCGTCGTGGACAACCCGCCGACCGAGGGGCAGTTGTTCCTGCTGTCCTACGCCCGGTGCAACGCGGCCACCGGCGAGAACGTTCGGAACCTGTGGCGAGAGGACGCCGAGCGGGCGCACCTGCCCGGCGAGGACTTCTGGATCTTCGACTCGCGCCTGGTGGCCATCCTGCGCTTCGATGACGAGGACGTCTTTCACGACGTCGAGATCATCACCGAACCGGCCGAGGTGCTGCGCTACTGCCAGGTACGCGACGCGGCCGTGCACGCCTCCGTCCCCTATGACGAGTTCGCGTCCCAGCTCGACACGAAGGGCTGACCCAGCGCCGGTGAGCACGGACTATCAGCAGGCCCGTGAGGCGCTCGGCATGCGCCTGCGTGAGCTGCGCCTGGCCACGCCTGACGGGCGCCTCACCGGTACCGTGCTTGCCGAGCGGCTCGGCTGGCCGCACTCCAAGGTCTACAAGCTGGAGGGCGGTCGGCAGACCGCGACGAGCGACGACCTGCGGGCCTGGGCCGATGCTGTCGGCCGGCCCGACACCTTCCCGGAACTCGCCGCCAGACTCCAGGGCTTCGAGTCACATATCCGATCCTGGCGGCGGCAGCTCGCCGCCGGGCACCGGCCCGTGCAGGACAGCTGGAACATCGAGGTCGACCGCTCCCGGGCCATCTACGCCTGGGAGGAGGCCGTCGTCCCCGGCATGCTGCAAACAGCCGACTACGCGCGGGCCATCTTCCTGCGCTACGCCGACCTTCAGGGCACCGTGCGCGACACCGACGCTGCAGTGCGCTCCCGCATGCGGCGCCAGGCGTGGCTGTACGAGCGGGGTCGCCGCTTCCATGCTCTGGTGTGGGAGGCGGCCCTGCACGCGCTCGTCTGCACACCCGCGGTGCTCGCCGCCCAACTGGACCGGCTCATGGGGACCATCGGGCTGGACACGGTGGAACTGGGCGTCGTCCCGCTCGGCGCGTCGCTGCGCATCCCCACGGCGAACGGCTTCTGGGTCCTCGACGAGCGGCTGGTGATCGCGGAGGACTGGCACGCGGAGATATGGCTCGACGACGCGGAGTCCGTGGCGTCCTATCTGCGGGTGTGGCGGACACTTCAGGAGTCCGCGGTGTACGGGGCCGACGCCCAGGAGGTGATCCATCGTGTCCGGCGAGGACTGAACGTCCGGACATGAGGAAGAGGCCCTCTACAAAGATCAAGGGCTGACCTGTTTTACCAGGTCAGCCCTTGATCATTCAGGGTGAGTGACGGGACTCGAACCCGCGGCATCCTGGACCACAACCAGGTGCTCTACCAGCTGAGCTACACCCACCATGACCGGCTTGGAGATCAGTGATGTCCCCGACCGGCCGAGAAAAAGTGTACAGGGTCCGAAGGGGTGCTCGCGCCCGGCTTTCTCCGGGCCCGTCGACGGGCCCCCGTCCTGCCTACTGAGCAGGCAGGACGTGCTTCGCGGCGATCGTCCGCGCGGTGTCGGAGTCGGGGCCGGGCTGGGGGACGAAGACGGCCTCGCGGTAGTAGCGCAGCTCCGCGATCGACTCGCGGATGTCGGCGAGGGCCCGGTGGTTGCCGTTCTTCTGCGGGCTGTTGAAGTACGCCCGCGGGTACCAGCGGCGCGCCAGCTCCTTGATCGAGGAGACGTCGACGATCCGGTAGTGGAGGTAGCTCTCCAGCGTCGCCATGTCGCGCAGCAGGAAGCCGCGGTCGGTGCCGACGGAGTTCCCGCACAGCGGGGCCTTGCCGGGCTCCTTGACGAACTCCCTCACGTACGCGAGGACCTGGTCCTCGGCGTCCTTCAGCGTCGTGCCGCCGGGGAGCTCCTCGAGCAGCCCGGAGGCGGTGTGCATCTGACGCACCACGTCCGGCATCGTCTCCAGCGCCTGGTCCGGCGGCCGGATGACGATGTCCACGCCCTCGCCGAGCACGTTCAGCTCGGAGTCGGTCACGAGGGCGGCCACCTCGATGAGCGCGTCGTCCGACAGCGAGAGGCCGGTCATCTCGCAGTCGATCCACACCATGCGATCGTTCATGTGTCTAACCTTACGGCCCGCCGCCCCCGGCCGGGCCGCCCGTACCGGGAAAGCCGAAGGGCCCGCGGGCGGACATGCTCCCCGCGGGCCCCGGCTACCTGATCACGGCGCTACCCGATCACGGTGCGCTGCGCTGCCCGGGCAGGCTGGCCGACAGGGCCGGCGACTGGCCGACCGCACTCGCCGCCGCGGTACGGCGGGACTGCATCGGGACCGGGTGCTCGGGGTGCAGCGGGGCGGGCCCCTGGCCGGGCGGGCCGGGATGGTGCCCCGGGTGGCCGGGGTGGCCCTGCATCCCGGGCCCGGGACCGCCGGGCGCGCTCTCGGTGTCCTGTGGCCGCTCGCCCTGCGGACGCCGGGCACGGTAGGCGGCCCGGTACGCGGCCGGGGACGAGCCCAGCTGACGGCGGAAGTGCCCGCGCAGGGCCACCGGCGACCGGAAGCCGCAGCGCCCCGCCACCTCGTCCACCGAGTAGTCCGACGTCTCCAGCAGGCGCTGCGCCTGGAGGACCCGCTGCGTGATCAGCCACTGCAGCGGAGCGCTCCCGGTCAGCGAGCGGAAGCGGCGGTCGAACGTACGCCTGCTCATGTACGCGCGTGCCGCCAGCGTCTCCACGTCGAACTGTTCGTGGAGGTGCTCCAGCGCCCAGGCGACGACCTCGGCGAGCGGGTCGGCGCCGATCTCCTCTGGTAAAGACCTGTCGAGGTAGCGCTCCTGCCCGCCGCTGCGGCGCGGCGGCACGACGAGCCGCCTCGCCAGGGCCCCGGCCGCCTCGTTGCCGTGGTCCGTGCGCACGATGTGCAGGCACAGGTCGATGCCCGCGGCCGTGCCCGCCGACGTCAGCACGTCGCCGTCGTCGACGAACAGCTCACGCGGGTCCACGTGCACCGACGGATAGCGCTTGGCCAGCGTCGGTGCGTACATCCAGTGGGTGGTCGCGGGGCGGCCGTCCAGCAGGCCGGCCGCAGCGAGGACGAAGGCGCCGGTGCACAGCCCGACGATGCGGGCACCCTCCTCGTGGGCACGGCGCAGCGCGTCGAGCGCCTCCTCCGGTGGCGGAGAAGTGATCGAACGCCAGGCCGGTACGACGACCGTGCCCGCGCGTGAGATCGCTTCCAGGCCATGTGGTGCGGTGAGTTCGAGGCCCCCTGTGGTCCGCAGCGGGCCGTCCTCGCCCCCGCACACCAATAGTCGGTAGCGCGGTACGCCGGCGTCCTGGCGGTCAACCCCGAACACCGACAGCGGTATGGAACTCTCGAAGATGGGGCCGCCGCTGAACAGCAGCACCGCGACGATCTCCTTGCGGCGTCGCCCGGAGAGTTTCCGGGCCGCGGCTTCCGGCGCGGCGGTGGAGTCGTGGCTCATACTGCTAAGCCCCCCTCGGTGGTCGCGGCTCCTCGGTTGTGTCGCTCCTGCACGTTTCCCCTCGGTCCTGCACGAGTCCCCCGCCGTAGACAGTCAAGATCGAATCTACTGTGTGCCGTCGTGCCGAAGTGGCCGGTTAGGCACTCGGCACATTGTCGACTTGGCAACTTGGCGTGAAGCATTCGATCACGAAGCGTTGCACTCGTGGGGCGTGCAGGGAAGTGCGCCTTGTCGCGGTGGCCAATCCACGTAGGGTGCGCAGACCCCCTGAGGTCCTTTCCGTGCAGGTCGAACGGGGGTTGGGGGGTGGTCGGACAGGGGGACACGCCGGGGCGAGAAGTTGGCTGAAAACCGACGCGCGCGTGCACGGAAACCGGTCAGCCGACCGGTGTATCCCCTCCGGTGTGCCGTCCGCCACGGTGAGACCCCGTTCCGGTGCGGTGGCGCCGGCCCCGGTGGGGTGCCCGGTCCTCGGCCGCGAGCCGGGCCGCGCCGCGCTCGGACTGGCGCAGCAGCACCCGGCAGGCACCCGTGACAGCCGCGAGCCCGAGGGCGGTGCCGGCGGCACCGGCCAGGGAGGCGCCGTAGCCGAGGAGCACCACCGGGACGAGCAGGCAGCTGAAGGCGGCCCAGCGAACCACATCCGTCGCGGTGTCCCGCGGCGGCGGGGTCGCGCGATCCGCCTCGGCGGCGGGGTGTGGTGCGGACATGGGAGCTCCCTGTGGCGTGACTCACGCGGTTCAACGCGTGGCCGGGGCGTCGGTCACTGGCGCCCCGGATCGGCCCACGTGCCACGGGTGAGTGAATCCCGTGCAAACCGCCTGTACGCCACAGCAACCATTGCGTTACGGGCGGTGCCTCGTGCATGCTCCCTGGAACCCGCACGCACCGTGAGCGGGATCTGGGCTAAGGAGGCGTGCCGCCGTACCCTTGGGGGTATGGGGTTGGGAAGACCATTCCCGGACACAGCTCCGCCGCACACTGTTGTCCCTCCCGTATAAGGATCACAACGCCGAGACAGCCATGGCCGGTCACGAATTCTTCGAACCCGCGGACCGCAAGCGGCCCGTCGCCGATCCCACGGCGGCCGAGCCCCTGGCGGCGGAAGAGCCACGCCATTCCTGCGATCCCGCCTTCAAGCACGGGGTCGTCGTCGGCTTCGACGGCTCCACGTCCAGTGAGCGCGCCCTGGCGTACGCGATCGGCATGGCCCATCGCTCCGGATCGGGCCTGATCATCGTGCACGTCGCCAACCGGCTGCCGACCACGGTGTGGGCGGGCTGCGAGCCGCCCGTCTTCGTGGACGTGCCGGACCACCGCACCGAGGTGCTGGGTCTTGAGCTGGCCTGTGCGGACTACCTCTCCGAGGTGCCCTGGATCCTCGTCGAGCGCGGCGGCGACATCTGCCACGAACTCGAAGAGGTCGGCCGGGAGTACGAGGCGGACGCGATCGTTGTCGGCTCCACCCACGGCCTCGTCGGGCGCCTCTTCGGCTCGGTCGCCGGGCGGCTCGCCAAGCGGGCGCAGCGGCCCGTCATCGTCATTCCCTGAGGCTCGCGCGGGAGCGGTCTCCTACGGCAACTCCCTTGTGCACTGCGCGAATCCCCTGTGCGTTCCGTAAAACTACTCGCGCGTAGAGGTGTTTGTGCCCTTGTGAAGGGCATATACGGGGCACCGCACAACTGCACATGCACGAAGGGAGCCCCGCCGTGGACAAAGACGTCTCCGCGGGAAGCGGAATCACGACCGTGGCCGGTCGACTCGCCCTGGGAATCACCCTGTTGGCCTTCGGGCTGGGGCATACCGCTCTGATCGACGGCGTGACGGCGGCCGACGCCGCGTCAATCGCCCAGTACGTGGGCGGCATTGCGCTCTTCGTCGCGGGGCTGGTGGCCCTGCGGGAGGGTGACGCCGCCGGTGGTACGGCGTTCTCGGTACTCGGGGCGCTGTGGTTCACCTGGGCCGTGTCCGACACCGCGTCCGGCAACGCGGCGGGGTTGTTCCTGCTGTTGTTCGCCCTCGTCGCGCTGTCCCTGACGCTCGCGGGCGGGGATCAGCTCGGTCAGGGCGTGTACGGGCTGTTCTTCGTCGCCCTGTTGCTCATGGCGATCGCGAGTTTCGCCGGCAACGACGGGCTCGTGAAGGTGGGCGGCTGGTTCGCCGTCGCGGCGGGGGCGGTGGCCTGGTATGCGGCGACCGCGGCGCTGGCGCACTGGCCCACGGCGATTCCGCGACGCGCTGCGGGCCGGGGCGTGACGGCCACCGGTTAGCTGCGCAGGCTGGGGAGTTGGGCGGCTTCCCGGCGATGAGAACGGACCCCCTGTGCTTTGGTGGCAGCACGTGGGGGTCCGTTTGCGCTCATCGGCCTGTGCGGGATCGTGGGGGCTTGTCGCGCAGTTCCCCGCGCCCCCAAAAAGAGCGCCCACGCGGCGGAGCCGCAGATCGATACGGCCCCGCGCCCCTGAAGCGCCTCCGCGGCGGAGCCGCAGGGTGGGTCTCTACTCCACCGTCACCGACTTTGCCAGGTTCCTCGGCTTGTCGATGTCGCGGCCGAGTGCCAGCGCCGTGTGGTAGGCGAGGAGTTGGAGGGGGATGCCCATCAGGATGGGGTCGAGTTCGTCCTCGTTCTTCGGGACGACGATCGTCTCGTCGGCCTTCTCCTGGGGCTGGTGGGCCACCGCGAGGATCCTGCCGCTGCGGGCCTTGATCTCCTCCATGGCGGCGCGGTTCTTCTCCAGCAGGTCGTCGTCGGGGACGATCGCCACCGTCGGGAGGGCCGGCTCGATCAGGGCCAGCGGGCCGTGCTTGAGCTCCGAGGCGGGGTAGGCCTCGGCGTGGATGTACGAGACCTCCTTGAGCTTCAGGGAGGCCTCGCGGGCCACGGGGTAGCCCCGGACACGGCCGATGAAGAGCATCGAGCGGGCCTCGGCGAACTGCTGGGCCAGCTTCTTGACGTCCTCCTCCTGCTCCATGATCTCGGCGATCTGGGCGGGCAGCTTGCGCAGGCCCTCGATGATCCGCTTGCCGTCCCGGACCGAGAGGTCACGCGTGCGGCCCAGGTGCAGGGCGAGCAGCGCGAAGGCCACCGTGGTGTTGGTGAAGCACTTGGTGGAGACGACGCAGACCTCCGGCCCGGCGTGCACGTAGATGCCGCCGTCCGCCTCGCGGGCGATCGCCGAGCCGACCACGTTCACCACGCCGAGGACGCGGGCGCCCTTGCGCTTGAGCTCCTGCACGGCGGCCAGCACGTCGTAGGTCTCACCGGACTGGGAGACGGCGACGTAGAGGGTGTCGGGGTCGACGACCGCGTTGCGGTAGCGGAACTCCGAGGCGGGCTCGGCGTCGGCGGGGATGCGGGCCAGCTCCTCGATCATCTGGGCGCCGATCATGCCCGCGTGGTACGAGGTGCCGCAGCCGAGGATCTTCACGCGGCGGATCCGCCGGGCCTCGCGGGCGTCCAGGTTCAGGCCGCCCAGGTGCACGGTGGAGAAGCGGTCGTCGATGCGGCCGCGCAGCACGCGGTCCACGGCGTCGGCCTGCTCGTGGATCTCCTTGTGCATGTAGGTGTCGTGGCCGCCCATGTCGTAGGAGGCGGCCTCCCACTCCACGGTGGTGGGCTCGGCCGTGGTACGGGTGCCCTCCGTGGTGTAGGTGCGGAAGTCGTCGGCCTTCAGGGTGGCCATCTCGCCGTCGTCGAGGGTGACGATCTGGCGGGTGTGGGCGACCAGCGCGGCGATGTCCGAGGCGACGAACATCTCCTTCTCGCCGATGCCGAGGACGACGGGGGAGCCGTTGCGGGCGACGACGATCCGGTCGGGGAAGTCGGCGTGCATGACGGCGATGCCGTACGTGCCCTCGACGAGCCGGAGGGTCTCGCGGACCTTGTCCTCCAGCTTGGGCGCCTGCGCGCGGGCGATGAGGTGGGTGAGGACCTCGGTGTCGGTCTCGGAGAGGAACTCGACGCCGTCCGCCTCCAGCTTGCGGCGCAGGTCGGAGGCGTTGTCGATGATGCCGTTGTGCACGACCGCGACCTTGTTGTCGGCCGACATGTGCGGGTGGGCGTTGACGTCGGAGGGGGCGCCGTGGGTGGCCCAGCGGGTGTGGGCGATGCCGGTGGTGCCCTTGAAGCGGGCCGGGACCTTGGCCTCCAGGTCGCGGACGCGGCCCTTGGCCTTGACCATCTTCAGGCCGGACGTCTTCGGGGACGTGACGACGATGCCCGCGGAGTCGTAGCCGCGGTACTCCAGGCGCTGGAGGCCTTCCAGGAGCAGGGGCGCGACGTCACGCTTCCCGATGTAACCGACGATTCCGCACATATATACGTATTCCTAGCCGTAGACGATGCGCCGCAGCTGCCGGAGCGAGAGCTCCGGCGGGGCCACCGCGCGATATTTGAGATCCGCCTCGATCCGCTCGAAGATCGCCGCGTTGACCAGGCCCTGGGCCTGGAGCTCGCGGTGGCGGCGACGGACGTAGTCCTCGGTCGTCTCGTCGAAGTAGGCGAGCACGTCCTGGATCACACGCAGCGCCTCGCCCCGCCCGAGGGCGGTGGACCGCGTCAGATGATCAACGAGTTCGTCGTGCACTCGCTAGATCTTGGGGTACCGGCGACGCTTTCGCAAGAATTCTGCCCGATTTCGGGCAAGCGCCCTCGGTGGACTCCGGGCGGGCCTCCGAGGAGGGCCTTTGGGGGAAACGTTGAACGTGTCATGAGGGCTTGTTCGTGTCGCGTCCACCGGGCGTCCGGCATCCCGTTGCCCGAGGCGTCGATTTTTGGACGCCATGGACACTCCTCGTATGGGCGTACCCGAGCGGTTCGCCGCCCGCATGACCATGGCCGAGCAGTACGAATACCTGCGCGCCAGGTTCTCCCGGCGCACCATGATCCGAGGCGGCGCCGTCACGCTCGGCGCCGTCGCGGGGGGCGCGTTCGTGCCCGGCGCCACCGCCCGGGGCGCGGTCCCGAGCGGCCGCCCCGCACCCGAGACCTTCGACGGCGCCCGGGTGGCACCCTTCGGCCGCCACCTCGCCTACGGCACCGACCCGCGTACCGAGATGACCGTCTCCTGGCAGGTCCCGGTCGCTGTGAAGAAGCCCTTTATCCGGATCGGCGCCCACCCCACGGACCTCTCCCGCAAGATCGACGCCGAGGTCCGCACCCTCTTCACACCGGCCGGTGTCGGCGCGAGCGGCAACCACACCCAGTACTACGTCCACGCCGAGCTGGGCCACCTCAAGCCGGGCCGGACGTACTACTACGGCGTCGGCCACCAGGGCTTCGACCCCGCCGAACCGCACCTGCTGGGCACCCTCGGCACCTTCACCACCGCCCCCGCGCACAAGGCGCCGTTCACCTTCACGGCCTTCGGCGACGAGGGCGTCGGCTACCACGGCCTGGCCAACAACAGCCTGCTCCTCGGCCAGAACCCCGCCTTCCACCTGCACGCCGGCGACATCGCCTACGCCGACCCGTCCGGCTCCGGCCAGACCTCCGACACCGGCTTCGACGCGCGCGTCTGGGACCAGTTCCTCGCCCAGACCGAGTCCGTCGCCAAGTCCGTGCCGTGGATGCCCGCCTACGGCAACCACGACATGGAGGCCTGGTACTCACCCAACGGCTACGGCGGCGAGCAGGCCCGATGGACCCTCCCGGACAACGGCCCCGACAAGAGGAAGCTGCCGGGCGTCTACTCCTTCGTCCACGGCAACACCGCGATCATCGCCCTCGACGCCAACGACATCTCCTTCGAGATCCCCGCCAACCTCGGCATCTCAGGCGGCACCCAGACCACGTGGCTGGAGACGCAGCTCAAGAAGTACCGGGCCTCCCACGACATCGACTTCATCGTCGTGTTCTTCCACCACTGCGCCTACTGCACCTCCACCTCCCACGCCTCCGAGGGCGGGGTCCGGCAGGAGTGGGTGCCGCTGTTCGAGAAGTACACCGTGGACCTGGTCATCAACGGCCACAACCACCAGTACGAGCGCACCGACGTGATCAAGGGGGACAAGGTCGCCAAGAAGCTCCCCATCGGCGGCACGGCCTACCCCGAGACCGACGGCGTGGTCTATGTGACGGCCGGTGCGGCGGGCCGCGGCCTCTACGCGTTCAGCGCCCCACTGTCGTACGAGGGCAACGAGCACGACGTGGAGTCCGTGGCCTCGTTCGTCAACGTCAAGGGCGGCAAGCGGAACGAGACCGTCGCCTGGTCCCGGGTGCGCTACCTCGACTACTCCTTCCTGCGCGTGGACGTCACCCCCGCGCCGAAGGGACGCCTGGCCACGCTCACGGTGCGCGGCATCGCCGAGAGCGGGGACCAGGTCGACCACTTCACCGTCGCCCGCCGGGCGAAGTAGCGCCCCCTCCTGCATCCGGCCTCCTACATCCGCTTGAGCACCGCCTGCTTGGCCAGCGCGAACTCGTCGTCCGTCAGCACGCCCGCGCGGTGCAGCTCCCCGAGCTCGCGCAGGCGGCGCAGCAGGGCGTCGTGGTCGTCCTCGGCGGGCGCGACCGCGTCAGAAGGCAGCTCCGGTCGCGCCCGCGCCTCGGGCGGGGCGGCGGCCCGGGCCGGGTGCGGAAGCCTGGCCTGGACCGCAGCCGCGACCAGCGCCATCAGCGGGTCCTTCTTGAACCCCCACAGCTCCACGGCGTTGGGGTCGTACTTGGGCGGCGCCTTGGTGGCTGCGTTCCGCACGGTGAAGCGCAGATGGCCGTTCTCCAGGCCGGCCGCCGGATGCCACTCCACGGCCGTGATGTCCGCGAGCGCGAGCGAACGGGCACCGGCGGCGGCCTTGGCGTCCTCCGTCTTCCAGTTCCACTCCAGGCGTATGCGCTCGCCGTCGAAACCGGCGGTGCCGTCCCCGGCGGACACCGACAGGGGAACGGAGGGACCCGGCAGCAGATACGTGTCGACCGGCCCGGCCGGGACCTGGTCCAGGAGCAGGGCGTTGCGGACCTCGTCCACGAAGTACTCCGCGACGCCGTAGCGGTCGGACTCCACGATCAGCTGGTACGGGTCGTGGGGCTCGGCGAGCCTGCCGCCGGTGGCGTGCAGGAGAGGGTCGGCGCCGTCGCGCAGCCGGAGCCTGAGCCGCCCCGACTTCTTGCCCTGCTCCAAGGAGATGCCCGCCAACGCCCCCAGCGGGACGTTCAGTTCACCCAGCTCCTTGCGCAGCAGACTGACGTTCTTGTCCCGCCCGGGAGTCAGTCGCAGCGCGTCCCCGTCGAAGGCCCATGTGCCGTCCTTCTGGATGATTTCCGCCATGGTCTGGATTGTTCCACCCGTCTCACGAGAGAGTGGTCCAGACCTCTTGGAGCTCAACGGCTCGTGGAAGGGACACGCTTGTGAGAGATGGCCGTGTGAGACAGCACCGCAGAACGCTCCGCCTGCTCGGTTCCCTGCTCCTGGTCGCGACGGCCGCCTCGGTGACCGGGGCCGCTCCCGCACCGGCGGCGACACCGACCCCCCTCGACCGGGTGATCCCCGCGCCCACCTCGGTCGACCCGGGCGGAACCCCGTACCGGATCACCCGCGGCACCCATATCCGCGTCGACGGATCACGGGAGACCCGCGGCGTCGGCGAGTACCTCGCCAAGATCCTGCGCCCCTCGACCGGCTACCGCCTCCCCGTCACTGCCCAGGGCGCCGGGGGCATCCGGCTGCGCCTGGCCGACGGGCCGTTCGGCGCCGAGGGCTACCGGCTCGACAGCGGCCGCGGCGGCGTCACCATCACCGCCGCCCGCCCCGCCGGGCTCTTCCACGGTGTGCAGACCCTGCGCCAGCTCCTGCCCGCGGCCGTCGAGAAGGACTCCGTCCAGCCCGGCCCCTGGCTGGTCGCCGGCGGCACGATCAAGGACACCCCGCGCTACGGCTGGCGCGGCGCCATGCTCGACGTCTCCCGCCACTTCTTCACCGTCGAGCAGGTCAAGCGGTACGTCGACCAGCTCGCCCTGTACAAGATCAACAAACTGCATCTGCACCTCAGCGACGACCAGGGCTGGCGCATCGCCATCGACTCCTGGCCACGACTGGCGACCTACGGCGGTTCCACGGAGGTCGGCGGCGGGCCCGGTGGCTTCTACACGAAGGCCGACTACAAGGAGATCGTGCGGTACGCCGGCTCCCGCCACCTCGAAGTCGTGCCCGAGATCGACCTGCCCGGCCACACCAACGCGGCGCTGGCCTCGTACGCCGAGCTGAACTGCGACGGCGTGGCGCCGCCGCTCTACACCGGCACCGAGGTCGGCTTCAGCTCCCTGTGCGTCGGCAAGGACATCACGTACGACTTCGTGGACGACGTGATCCGGGAGCTCGCCGCGCTCACGCCCGGCCGCTACCTCCACATCGGGGGCGACGAGGCGCACTCCACCAGCCATGAGGACTACGTGACGTTCATGGACCGGGTGCAGCCGATCGTCGCGAAGTACGGCAAGACGGTGGTCGGCTGGCACCAGTTGACCGGGGCGACCCCGGCGAAGGGGGCTCTGGCGCAGTACTGGGGGCTGGACGGCACCGGTGCCGAGGAGAAGGCGCGGGTGGTGAAGGCCGCGCAGAACGGGACCGGGCTGATCCTGTCTCCGGCGGACCGGGTGTATCTCGACATGAAGTACACCAAGGAGACGCCGCTGGGGCTGTCCTGGGCGGGGTATGTCGAGGTGAAGCGGTCCTACGACTGGGATCCCGGGGCGTATTTGCCGGGAGTGCCGGAGGGCGCGGTGCGGGGGGTCGAGGCGCCGATGTGGTCGGAGACGCTGGAGGAGTCCGGGCAGGTGGAGTTCATGGCGTTTCCGCGGCTGCCGGGTGTTGCCGAGTTGGGGTGGTCGTCGGCGGCTTCCCATGACTGGGAGCGGTACAAGGGGCGGCTTGCTGCGCAGGCCGAGCGGTGGGATGCGCTGGGGATGGAGTGGTATCGGTCGCCGCAGGTTCCGTGGGGGGGCGGGGGGCGGTGATACAGCCCCGCGCCCCTGAAGGCACGATGACGAGCACCCCGGAGGACCGTACTCCGGGGTGCTCGTCTGTCTGGGGGGTCAGAGATCCGCGATCGGATTCCTCAGGTTGCCCACCAGCTGGAGGGCGCCCGACGGGTCCGACAGGTCGACCATCTGGGCGTTGTCGCGGAGTTGGAGGCGGTTGAGGCAGGAGAGGGCGAACTCGGGGGCGAACATGTCGTACTGCTTGAACTTGTCGGCGAGTTCGGGCTTCGACTCCTGGTAGGCGCGGGTGACGTCCGCGACCGTGTGCCAGAAGTCGTTCTCCTCCAGGATTCCCTCCGTGGCGAGGTTCGCCGCGAGGAAGCGGAAGAAGCAGTCGAAGACGTCCGTGAAGATCGACAGGAGCTTCTTGTCCTCCGGGACCTCCACGCGCAGTCGCTCGACCGTCGGCGGCAGCACCGCGTCGGGGTCCATGACCGCGATCTCCTCGGCGATGTCCTTGTAGATCGCGCGCTGCACGACCCCGTCCTTCAGCACCAGGATGACGTTCTCGCCGTGCGGCATGAAGACGAGGTCGTAGGCGTAGAAGCTGTGCAGGAGGGGCGTGTAGTAGGCCTGGAGGTAGCGGCGCAGCCACTGCGTGGGGGTGAGGCCCGACCGCTCGATCAGGGCGCCCGCGACCGACGCGCCCTCGTGGTCGACATGGACCAGGGACGCCATGGTCGCCAGGGACTCGCCCTCCTTCAGGGACGGCACCGGGCTCTCCCGCCACAGCGCGGCGAGCATCTTGCGGTACGGCGAGTAGCGGTCCGTGGCCCGCTCGTACTCCAGGTGCCGGTAGCCGACCGCCGCGCGCTCCCGGATGATCGACAGGCCCGTCGACCTCAGCACCGGGTCGCCCTCGATGAGCTGGGCCAGCCAGTCGTTGATCGCCGGGGTGGCCTCCATGTACGCCGCCGACAGGCCGCGCATGAAGCCCATGTTGATGACCGACAGGGCGGTCTTGACGTAGTGCTTCTCGGGGCTGGTCCTGTTGAAGAAGGTCCGGATGGACTGCTGGGCGAGGTACTCGTCGTCGCCTTCGCCCACGCACACCAGGTGCCCCCGGGCGACCTCGGCGGCGAAGGTGACGCTGAGCTTGTTCCACCACTGCCAGGGGTGGACCGGGATCAGCAGGTAGTCGCCGGGGTCCAGGTCCCGCTCGCGCAGGACGCCGTGGAAGCGGTCGACGGTCTCCGTGCCCAGTTCCTCGCGCAGGAACGACTCGTACTCGATGCCGACCCCGGCCGTGAACGCCGCACGCGAGCGATGGGCGGCCAGCCAGACGAGGCGGACCGGGTTCGCGGTCTCCGGCGCGTACGACAGGTACTCGTGGATGCCGAAGCCGAGCCGGCCGTTGTTGGCGACGAAGCAGGGGTGGCCCTCGGTCATGCCGGTCTCGATGGCCTGGAAGTCGCCGCGTGCCAGCTCGGCCGCCGTGGTCCTCGGCTTGGTGAGCTTGTAGCAGGTGCCGGAGAGGGTGGAGGAGATCTCCTCCAGGTAGACCGGCAGGATGTCGTCGCTCAGGCCCAGGGACTTCTGGAGCTCGATGAAGAAGTCCAGTGCGGCGAGGGGGAGTTCGGTGCCGTCCCGGTGACGGGTGATCGAGGCGGCGTCGACCTGCCAGTGGTCCAGGGCGCGGCGGGTCGCCGAGAAGCGGTAGCTCGTCAGGCCGTCGTCGGAGCGGACGACCCAGCCGTCGCCGTCCCGCTCGGGCGTGATCAGCCGCTCGTGCGCGAACTCGGCGAGCGCTTTGCGGACCAGCAGGCGGCCCGCCTGGTCCCAGCGCTCGGGGGACAGGTGGGCCACGGCGTCGGACAGGGTCATATCGCCACTCCTCGGGCAGCCAGGTACTGCGCGCGCGTGCAGAAGCTGAGCAGCGCGCGCTTCTCCGGCTTGTCGATCTCGCGCTCGGCCACGAAGCCCACGGCCTCGTTGAGCGCATGTACTGCCTTGTTGCGCACGTCGGGCTCCACCACGACCCGGCGGGTGCGCGGGTCGGCGAACAGCTCGTCCATCACGGCGGTGATGACGGCCCTGGTGAAGCCGTGGATCGGCCGGTCGGTCGGCGCGACCAGGAAGTGCATGCCGACGTCGCCGGGCTCCGGGTCGTACAGCCCTTCCAGCTCGACGTACCGGGGGTCGTACCTCTCCATCAGGAACGCCGGGCGGCCCTCGTGCAGGCCGAGGTAGGCGTCGTGGTGCTCGTGCGCGGCGATCCGCATGTACTCGCGCTCCACGTCCTGGAGTTTCGCGTCCTGCATCATCCAGTAGGCCGCCTTGGGGTGGGTGACCCAGGAGTGCAGCAGCTCGGCGTCCCCGAGGGGGTCGAGCGGGCGGACGGTGAGGGTTCCGATGCCGGCGCTCATACGGCGAACTCCTGGAACGCGATGGTCTTCTCGACCGGGTAGTACTCGCTGCCGAGCAGTTCGCGGATGATGTACGCGTTCCGGTAGGGGCCCATGCCGAGGTCCGGGCTGGTGATGCTGTGCGTGTGGACACCGGCGTTCTGCAGGAAGATCCCCCGGCCGGTGACGTCGATCGCGTAGTTGCGGGCGACGTCGAAGTTGCCGTGGGAGTCGTAGACCAGGCGGTCCTTGACGGGGGCCAGGAACTCGGGCTCCGCGTACTTGTACCCGGTCGCCAGAATCAGACCCTGCGAGTCCAGCTCGAAGTCCTTGCCCTGCTCCTCCTGGCGGAAGCCGAGGGTGTACGTGCCGTTGTCGTACCGCGCGCTGTGCAGCGCGGAGTTGGTGAGCAGCCGGGTGGGGACCGGGCCGCCGAGGTTCTTCTGGTAGAGCAGGTCGAAGATCTCGTTGATGAGGTCGCCGTCGATGCCCTTGAACAGGCCCTTCTGCTCGGCCGTGAGGCGGTAGCGGGTCGCCTCGGGCAGCTCGCGGAAGTAGTCGACGTACTCGGGGGACGTCATCTCCAGCGTGAGCTTGGTGTACTCCAGCGGGAAGAAGCGCGGGGAGCGGGTGACCCAGTTCAGCCGGTAGCCGTGGACGTCGATCTCGCTGAGCAGGTCGTAGTAGATCTCGGCGGCGGACTGGCCCGAGCCGACCAGGGTGATCGAGTCCTTCTTCTGCAACTCCGCCTTGCTCTCCAGGTAGCGGGAGTTGTGGATGAAGTCGCCGCCCAGGCCCTGGCAGGCCTCGGGTATGTGGGGCGGGGTGCCGGTGCCGAGGACCAGGTGACGGGCCCGGTAGGTGACCCCGGCGGTGGTCCGTACGACGTACAGCTCGTCCTCGTACGTCACCTCGGCGACCGTCGTGCCGAAGCGGATGCTGCTCAGTTTGCCCGCGGCCCAGCGGCAGTAGTCGTCGTACTCGACGCGCAGCGGGTAGAAGTTCTCGCGGATGTAGAACGAGTAGAGGCGGCCCTTCTCCTTCAGGTAGTTCAGGAAGGAGTACGGGGAGGTCGGGTCGGCGAGGGTGACCAGGTCCGACATGAACGGCGTCTGGAGGTGGGCGCCGTCCAGGAACATGCCCGCGTGCCACTCGAAGTCGGGCTTCGACTCCAGGAAGACGCCGTCGAGTGCGTCGATCGGCTCGGTCAGGCAGGCCAGACCGAGGTTGAAGGGGCCGAGCCCGATCCCCACGAAGTCTCGGGTTCTGGTCGGGTTGTCAGGACGCGCGGTCAAGGGACTCTCCCAGGTACTGCTCGGCGTGGCCGGCGATCAGATCGAGGACGGCGGCGATGTCGGACGCCCGCGTCTCGGGGTTGAGCAGGGTGAACTTCAGGTAGTGGCGGCCGCCGACCTTGGTGCCCGCGACGATGGCGTCACCGGAGGCGAACAGGGCCTTGCGGGCGTAGAGGTTGGCGCGGTCGATCTCGGCGGGGTCGGTGACGGCCGCCGGGATGTAGCGGAAGACCAGGGTGGACAGGCTCGGCTCGACGACGACGTCGAAGCGCGGGTCGGCGGCGATCAGCCTCCAGCCCTGACGGGCCAGCTCGCACACCTCGTCGAAGAGCTGCCCGATACCGTCGGCGCCCATGGTCCGCAGGGTCATCCACAGCTTGAGCGCGTCGAAGCGGCGGGTGGTCTGCAGCGACTTGTCCACCTGGTTGGGGATGCGCTCCTCCACCATGCGGCGCGGGTTGAGGTACTCGGCGTGATAGGTGGCGTGGCGCAGTGTCGCCGCGTCCCGGACCAGCACGGCCGAGGAACTGACCGGCTGGAAGAAGGACTTGTGGTAGTCGACGGTGACGGAGTCGGCGCGCTCGATGCCGTTGATGCGGTCCCGGTGCTTCAGGGAGGCGAGCAGGCCGCAGCCGTAGGCGGCGTCGACGTGCATCCAGGTGCCGAACTGCTCGCACAGCTCGGCGATCTCGGGCAGCGGGTCGATGGAGCCGAAGTCGGTGGTGCCCGCGGTGGCGACGACGGCCATGGGGACGAGGCCGGCTTCCTTGCAGCGCTCCAGCTCGCGGGCGAGGGCGACGGTCTGCATGCGCTTGTCGTGGTCGACGGGGACCGAGACCACGGCGTCCTGGCCGAGCCCGAGCAGCTTCGCGGACTTCTTCACGCTGAAGTGGCTGACCTCGGAGGCGAAGACGCGCAGCTTGGCGAGGTCGTCGCTCTTGGCCTCCTCGCGCGCCAGCAGCAGGGCCTGGAGGTTGGACTGGGTGCCGCCGGAGGTGAACACGCCGTCGGCGGCCGGGCCGAGGCCGATGCGGGCGGTGGTCCAGTCGATCAGTTTCCGCTCTATGAGGGTGCCACCGGCCGACTGGTCCCAGGTGTCCAGGGAGGAGTTGACGGCGGACAGGACGGCCTCGCCGAGCACGGCCGGGATGACGACCGGGCAGTTGAGGTGGGCCAGGTAGCGGGGGTGGTGGAAGTAGATGGCGTCCCGGAGGTAGACGTCCTCCAGTTCGTCGAGCACCGCGCCGGTGTCGTGCAGCGGCTGGTCGAGGTCGATCCCGTCGATGCGCGGGGCGAGCGCGTCGACGGTGATGCCGGTGAACGGCCGGTCGGTGGCGGCGAGTTTGGCGGCCACCCGCTCGACTCCTTCGGTCACGGAGCGGCGGTACTGCTCCGCGGTGGTGTCGTTGAGCAGGTGCGAGCGCATGTGGGGGTCCTCCGGTTGGGACGGTCCGGTGTGGGACGGGATGGGCGGGTCTCCGGCGTCCAGAACTTAGGTAAGCCTAACCTAACTTGATCGAGGGGGGAGAAGGGCCTGCCGTGACAGTGGTCACTCGTGTCACTTCCAAGCCGGGCAGGTGCGGTCGGGCCGCTTCCGCTCAGCACTGGGGGATGTGCGGCTACGCCGCCTCCGCCCGCAGTTGCTCCTCGCTCACGCCGTGCCGCCAGTAGCCGACGAACGTCACCCTGCGGCGGTCGAGCCCGCGTTCACGCACGAAGTGCCGGCGCAGCTCCTTGACGCACCCGGACTCGCCGGCGATCCAGACGTACGGCCGCTCGGCCGCGGGGAGGCGGGCGGCACGGAGGGCGTCGAGGGCCATGGGGGACCCCTCGGTGTCCCGCTCGTCGCGGACCAGCCAGGTGATCTCGGCGTCGGCCTCGGTCGCCAGGTCCTGGATGTCGCCGGCGTGCGGGACCTCCAGCCAGACCCGGGCGCGGGTGCCGGCGGGCAGCGCCTCGACGATGGCCGAGGCGGCCGGTACGGCGGTCTCGTCGCCCCAGACGACGACGAGGTCGGTGTCCTCGGGCGGCCGGAACCGGATCGCCCGGTTGTCGGCGACGGCCGGCCCCAGCAGCAGGACCCGGTCACCGGCGGCGGCCCGGGCGGCCCAGCGGGAAGCGGGACCGGCCTGG
Organism: Streptomyces sp. NPDC007929; assembly: GCF_042959065.1. Classification (NCBI taxonomy): domain Bacteria; kingdom Bacillati; phylum Actinomycetota; class Actinomycetes; order Kitasatosporales; family Streptomycetaceae; genus Streptomyces; species Streptomyces sp. NPDC007929. Next base: position 282,003 of record NZ_JBIBKD010000002.1, read on the forward strand.
ACCGCGGCGCCCGGCTCGATGCCGTGCAGGGCGAAGTCGATGTCGATCTCGTCCGGGTCGCGGCGCAGGGCGCGCAGGGAGTACGACCGCATCACGGCCCGTACGTCGTCCGGGAGTTCACGCCAGCCCTGCCACCAGCTGTCGCCGAGTTCGAGCGGGACGACCGGCTCGGGCTGCCCGGGGTGCGGCAGGAACAGCGACAGGGACTGGTCCCGCCCGTCGGAGTGGAAGGCGTGCAGATCGGGTCCCCCGAAGGTGACCCGGACCAGAGACGGCCCGAGCCGCCTCGTCCGCACGACCTGGAGGGAGAAGAAGCGGAACGGGGCGGCTACGGCGGTGGTCACGTACGGCTCCTGGACGTCAGGAAGGGGACGGGGTCAGGCCCTGGGCGGTTCGAGCCGGGGTGGCGCAGACCCCGGCCGGGCCCCGGGCGGGTCAGGCGACCTTCTTGGCCGACTCGATGGCCTTCGCGAGGTTCTCCACCAGCGGCGTGCACTTGTCGTACGACAGGATCGGCTCGGGGGAACGCGAGATGACCTGACCGGCCTTGACCGCGGGGAGCTTCTTCCAGGTCGCCTCGGTGATGTCGGCCGGCTGGATGGTCGAGGCGCGGTCGTCCATCATGATGACGTCCGCCGGGTACTTGTCGACGTTCTCCCAGCTGAGGTTCTCGAACCAGCCGCCGTTGGCCTCCATGGCCTTCTTCGGGGGCTCGACGAAGTTCACGCCGAGGGCCTTGAAGTACTCCAGGTCGATGGAGAAGTTGGAGCCGGAGACGTAGAAGATGGAGTCCGAGGCGGAACCGGCCAGCACCTTGATCTCGGGGCGGGACTTGGCGGCCTTGCGCAGCCGCTCGGAGGCGGCCTCGAAGCGCTTCTTCGCCTCGACGACCTTCGCGGCCTTCAGGTCGGCGCCGAGCGACTCGGCGAGTTCGGCCATGCGCTGCAGCGGCTTCGGCATCTGACGGTCGAACACCGAGATCGCGACGCTCGGGGCGAGCTTGGCGATCTTGTCCTTGGACGCCAGCGGGACGTACCAGAGGCTGCCGGCGGCGTCGAAGGTGGTGGTGATGAGCACCTCGGGCTGGAAGGCCGCGTACTGCTCGACGTTGAACTGGTCGAACCGGTTGCCGAAGATCGTCAGCTTGCTGACGTCCATGTCGCCGGCCTGGACGTCGGCCTTGCCGTCCTTGGTCTTGGTCGGGCCGAAGACGCCCTTGACCTCGATGCCGTAGTCGTACAGGGCGGCGGCGACACCGGTGAACGCGACGATCTTCGTGGGCACGTGGTCCAGGCTCACGGTCTTGCCGCGGTCGTCCTTGAAGGACCAGGGGCCGGACTTGGTGGCGCCCTTCGCGTCCGAGCCGCCGTCCTTGGCGTCCTCACTGCCACAGGCGGTCACGAGGGCGCCGAGCCCGAGAGCACCACCGGCGGCGAGAAGGCCGCGGCGGGAGTAACGGGCGGTTCTGGCGTTCGACATGACGGGATCTGCTTTCGTGCGTACGGAGCCACTGCGGGCACGGCTGACAGCCGCTTGGCTGGAACGAGGCTTAGGTTAGCCTAACCTGAGATCTTGTCCAGGGGGTCGGGGGGTGTGTGCCCGGGAGCGGGCGTGGAGATGCGAACGGGCGCAGTGATCCGAGTCACTGCGCCCGTCGGCTCGGGACCTGGGTCCCCGGTTCCGTCGCTCAGCCCACCAGCCCCAACTCCCGCGCGATCAGCATGCGCTGCACCTCGCTGGTGCCCTCGCCGATTTCGAGGATCTTGGAGTCTCGCCACATGCGGGCGACCGGGTATTCGTTCATGAAGCCGTAGCCGCCGTGGATCTGGGTCGCCTCTCGGGCGTTGTCCACCGCGACCGTGGAGGAGTGGAGCTTGGCCAGGGCCGCCTCCTTCTTGAAGGAGGCGCCGGTGACCAGGCGGGCCGCTGCGTCACGCCAGGCGAGGCGGGCCGTGTGGGCCTTCATCTCCATGTCCGCGATCTTGAACTGGATGGCCTGGTTGGCGCCGATCGGCTTGCCGAAGGCGTGGCGTTCCTTCGCGTACTTGACCGATTCGTCCACGCAGCCCTGCGCCAGGCCCGTCGCCAGGGCCGCGATCGCGATGCGGCCCTCGTCGAGGATGCGCAGGAACTGGGCGTAGCCGCGGCCCTCGTCGCCCAGGAGGTTGGCCGCCGGGACGCGGACGTCCGTGAAGGACAGCTCGCGGGTGTCCGAGGCGTTCCAGCCGACCTTGGAGTAGGGGGCCGCGACCGTGAAGCCGGGGGTGCCCGAGGGGACGATGATCGAGGAGATCTGCGGCTTGCCGTCGGGCTTGCGGCCCGTGACCGCGGTGACCGTCACCAGGCCCGTGATGTCCGTGCCCGAGTTGGTGATGAAGCACTTCGTGCCGTTGATGACCCATTCGTTCGTGGACGAGTCAAGGCGGGCCGTCGTTCGGGTCGCGCCCGCGTCGCTGCCGCCGTCCGGCTCCGTCAGGCCGAACGCGCCCAGGATCTCGCCCGAGCACAGACGGGGGAGCCACTCCCGCTTCTGCGCCTCGGTGCCGTAGAGGTGGATCGGCATCGCGCCGAGGGAGACGCCGGCCTCCAGGGTGATCGCCACCGAGGAGTCGACCCGCGCCAGTTCCTCCAGGGCCACGCCGAGGGCCAGGTAGTCGCCGCCCATGCCGCCGTACTCCTCGGGGAACGGCAGGCCGAACAGGCCCATGCGGCCCATCTCCCGGACGATCTCGTACGGGAACTCGTGCCGCTCGTAGAAGTCGCCGATCTTCGGCGCCACCACCTCGTGCGCGAACTCCTCGACCGTACGGCGGAGTTCCTCCAGCTCGGGGGAGAGACGGTAGTCCATGGTGATCAGTGCTCCTCGGTGTCCTCGTGGGACAGGGCTCGGACGGTGCGGGACGGGCTGGGTCGGCCCAGGTGGGTGGCCATCCACGTGCTCGTGGCGACGAGGCGGCCGAGGTCGATTCCGGTGTCGATGCCGAGGCCCCGCAGCATCCACACCAGGTCTTCGGTGGCGAGGTTGCCCGTGGCCGACTTCGCGTACGGGCAGCCGCCCAGACCGCCCGCCGAGGCGTCGACCGTGGTGACGCCCTGCTGGAGCGCCGCGAGGGTGTTGGCGAGGGCCTGGCCGTAGGTGTCGTGGAAGTGGACGCCGAGGGCGGTGGGCGGGACTCCTGCCTCGTCCAGGGCGGCGAGGAGCGCGACCACATGGCCCGGGGTGGCCACGCCGATCGTGTCGCCCAGGCTCAGCTCGTCGCAGCCCATGTCCAGCAGGGCCCGGCAGACCTTCACCACCTGGGGGACGGGGACCGCGCCCTCCCACGGGTCGCCGAAGCACATGGAGAGGTAGCCGCGGACATGGACGTCGGCGGCCTTCGCGCGGGCCACCACCGGCTCGAACATCGCCAGCGCCTCGTCCACCGTGCGGTTGAGGTTGGCCTTGGCGAAGGACTCCGTCGCGCTGGCGAAGACCGCGACCCGCCGGGCGCCCAGCGCCAGGGCGCGGTCCAGGCCCCGTTCGTTCGGGACCAGGACCGGGAGCGCGACGGGCAGGTCGGCGACCATCGGGAACAGCTGCTCCGCGTCCGCCAGTTGGGGGACCCACTTGGGGTGGACGAAGCTCGTCGCCTCGATCGTCGTGAGGCCCGCGTCGGCCAGGCGGCGGATGAACTCCGCCTTGACCTCGGTCGGGACCGTCGCCTTCTCGTTCTGCAGGCCGTCGCGCGCGCCGACCTCGTGGATGCGGACGCGGGTGGGCAGGTCACTGCTGGGGACGGCCATCGGGAGCCCTGGGACTGTCATTCCGCCGCCTCCTCATGCGGTGCGATGACCGCCAGCACCTGATCCATGGCGACCGTGCTGCCCGGTGCCACGTCGAGCTCGGTGACCTGGCCCGCGTGCGGGGCGGAGATGACGTGCTCCATCTTCATCGCCTCCACCACCAGCAGGCTCTGACCGGCGCTCACCTCGTCGCCGACGGCGACCTTCACCACCGTCACCGTGCCCGGCATGGGGGCGGTGAGCGAATCGGCGCCCGCGTGCGCCGACAGGGTCAGGGACGCGGCCACCGGGTCGTGGTCGCGCACGTGCCAGGCGTCGCCGTCGCGGCCGAGCCAGTCGGCGGCGCGGTGGAAGGTGTGGCGGACGCCGTCCAGCGTGACGGAGACCCGGTCGCCGGCGACCGTGGCCGTGCCGCGCGGGGTGTACTCCAGGGGCTCCTGCACCCGCAGGGGGAAGACCGGCGGCTTCGGTACGCCGCCCAGGCGCCAGCCGCTCGGCACCGAGAAGGGGTCCGTCCAGCCGCCCGGCTCCGGCTTCAGGGCCTCCAGGCGTACGGCCGCCGCCGCCTCGTACACCTCCTCCGGTACGTCCGTGGGGATCAGCCCCTCGACCTCGCGCTCTACCAGGCCCGTGTCCATGTCGCCGGAGACGACCGCCGGGTGGGCGAGGAGGCGGCGCAGGAACCCGGCGTTCGTCTGCACGCCGAGCGTGACCGTCTCCGCCAGGGCCGCCCGGAGTTTGCGCAGGGCACTCGCGCGGTCGGGGCCGTACGCGATGACCTTGGAGAGCATCGGGTCGTAGAGGCTGCCGACCTCCGTGCCCTCGGTGAGGCCCGAGTCGGTGCGCACCCCGTCGCCCTGCGGCTCGCGCAGCTTCAGCACGGTGCCGCCGGAGGGGAGGAAGCCGCGGGCCGGGTCCTCGGCGCAGACGCGGGCCTCCACGGCGTGACCGGTCAGGCGTACGTCCTCCTGGGCGAAACCGAGAGGCTCCCCGGCCGCCACCCGCAGCTGCCACTCGACCAGGTCCAGGCCCGTGATCAGCTCCGTGACCGGGTGCTCCACCTGGAGGCGGGTGTTCATCTCCATGAAGTAGTACGACGACGGGTCGTTGCCGGGGACGATGAACTCCACCGTGCCCGCGCCCCGGTAGCCGCAGGAGCGGGCCGCCTGGACCGCCGCCTCGCCCATCGCGGAACGCGTCTCCTCGTCGAGGAGGACGCTCGGCGCCTCCTCGATGATCTTCTGGTGACGGCGCTGGAGGGAGCACTCGCGCTCCCCGAGGTGGACCACGTTGCCGTGGCCGTCCGCCAGGACCTGGATCTCGATGTGGCGGGGGCGGTCGATCCAGCGCTCCACGAGGAGCGTGTCGTCGCCGAAGGAGGCGCGGGCCTCGCGGCGGGCCGAGGCGATCTCCTCCTCAAGCCGGGTCAGGTCCCGCACCAGGCGCATGCCCTTGCCGCCGCCGCCCGCGCTGGGCTTCAGCAGCACGGGCGCGCCCAGCGCGCGGGCCGCCTCGGCGAGCTCCGGGTCCCGCCCGCCGGGCACGACCGGAACCCCGGCCTCCTGGACCGTCTCCTTGGCGCGGATCTTGTCGCCCATCAGCGCGATCGCGTCCGCCGGGGGGCCGATGAAGACCAGGCCGGCCTCGGCGCAGGCCCGCGCGAAGGCGGCGTTCTCGGCGAGGAAGCCGTAGCCCGGGTGGACGGCCTGCGCGCCCGTGCGGGCGGCGGCCTCCAGCAGGCGCTCCACCGAGAGGTAGCTCTCGGAGGCGGACGGCGGGCCGATGCGCACCGCCGTGTCGGCCTCGCGGACATGCCGGGCGTCGGCGTCCGCGTCGGAGAAGACGGCCACCGAGCGCACGCCCAGCGAACGCAGCGTACGGATCACCCGTACGGCGATCTCGCCGCGGTTGGCCACCAGTACTGTCTCGAACATCGTCGTCCGTCCCCTCACATCCGGAAGACGCCGAACTGGGGGTCACCCAGGGGCGCGTTGGCGCACGCGGTCAGGGCCAGGCCCAGGACCTGACGGGTGTCCAGCGGGTCGATCACACCGTCGTCCCACAGGCGGGCCGAGGCGTAGTAGGCGTTGCCCTGGCGCTCGTACTGGGCGCGGATCGGGGCCTTGAAGGCGTCCTCCTCCTCGGCCGGCCAGGTCTCGCCGCGGCCCTCCAGCTGGTCCCGCTTGACGGTCGCGAGGACCGAGGCGGCCTGCTCGCCGCCCATCACCGAGATCTTGGCGTTCGGCCACATCCACAGGAAGCGGGGGGAGTACGCCCTGCCGCACATCGAGTAGTTGCCCGCGCCGTACGAGCCGCCGACCACCACCGTCAGCTTCGGTACGCGCGTGCAGGCCACCGCCGTGACCATCTTGGCGCCGTGCTTGGCGATGCCGCCCGCCTCGTAGTCCTTGCCGACCATGAAGCCCGAGATGTTCTGCAGGAAGACCAGGGGGATGCCGCGCTGGTCGCACAGCTCGATGAAGTGGGCGCCCTTCTGGGCGGACTCGGAGAACAGGATGCCGTTGTTGGCGACGATGCCCACCGGGTGGCCGTGGATCCGGGCGAAGCCGGTGACCAGGGTCTGGCCGAACTCGGACTTGAACTCGGCGAAGCGGGAGCCGTCGACGACCCGGGCGATGATCTCGCGCACGTCGTAGGGGGTGCGGGAGTCGACGGGGACGGCGCCGTAGAGGCCCTGCGGGTCGACCTTGGGTTCCGTCGCCTCCTGGACCTGCCAGGGGAGCGGTCCTCGGGAGGGGAGCGTGGAGACGATGGTGCGGACGATGCGCAGCGCGTGCGCGTCGTTCTCCGCGAGGTGGTCGGTGACGCCCGAGGTGCGGGAGTGGACCTCGCCGCCGCCGAGCTCCTCCGCCGTGACGACCTCGCCGGTGGCCGCCTTCACCAGGGGCGGGCCGCCCAGGAAGATGGTGCCCTGGTCGCGGACGATCACCGCCTCGTCGCTCATCGCCGGGACGTACGCCCCGCCGGCCGTGCACGAGCCGAGGACGGCGGCGATCTGGGGGATGCCGGCGCCGGACATGCGGGCCTGGTTGTAGAAGATGCGGCCGAAGTGGTCGCGGTCCGGGAAGACCTCGTCCTGCATGGGGAGGAAGGCGCCGCCCGAGTCCACCAGGTAGACGCAGGGGAGGCGGTTGTCGAGGGCGACCTCCTGGGCGCGGAGGTGCTTCTTGACCGTCATCGGGTAGTACGTGCCGCCCTTGACCGTGGCGTCGTTGGCGATGACCACCGTCTCGCGGCCGCTGACCCGGCCGATGCCGGCGATGACGCCGGCGGCCGGGGCCTGCCCCTCGTACATCCCGTCGGCCGCGAGCGGGGCCAGCTCCAGGAAGGGCGAGCCCGGGTCGAGGAGGGTGTCCACGCGGTCGCGGGGGAGCAGCTTGCCGCGGGCCGTGTGGCGGGCGCGGGCCCTCTCGCCGCCGCCCTGTGCGGCCGCGGCGAGCTTGGTGCGCAGCTCCTCGACGAGGGCGTGGTGCGCCTCCTCGTTGGCCCGAAAGGCCTCCGACGCGGGGTCTGCCGCGCTCGTGAGCTCCGGTGCCTCGTGCATCCTGCGGGTCCCCTCACCTTGTTAATGAGCGTTAACGCATTTCCTTCAGGTTAACGACCGCTAACCTCCCTGTCTAGAATTGATTTCATGGCCACCAGAACCGACGCCCCCACCCGGCGTGAGCAGATCCTCAAGGAGGCCGCCCGGCTGTTCGCCGAGCGGGGGTTCCATGGGGTCGGAGTCGACGAGATAGGCGCCGCGGTCGGGATCAGCGGGCCCGGGCTGTACCGGCACTTCGCGGGCAAGGACGCGATGCTCGCGGAGCTGCTGGTGGGGATCAGCGGGCAGTTGCTGACCGGGGCGAAGCGGAGGCTGGCGGAGGCGGACGGGGGTGGGGCGGAGGCGGTCCTCGACTCGCTGATCGAGGGGCACATCGACTTCGCGCTCGACGACCGGCCTCTGATCACCCTGCACGACCGTGAGCTGGATCGCCTCCGGGACACCGACCGGAAGATGGTGCGGCAGTTGCAGCGGCAGTATGTGGAGCTGTGGGTGGGGGTGGTGCGGGAGGTGTACGAGGGGTTGGGGGAACCGGCGGCTCGGTCCGCTGTGCACTCGGTGTTCGGGTTGCTGAACTCGACGCCGCATCTGGGAAGGGCGGGGTCGCTGCCCGGGCGGGGGGCTACGGCGGAGTTGCTGCACCGCATGGCCCGGGGGGCGTTCGCGGCGGCGGCGGATTAGGGGCCTTCGCCCAACCATCCGCCCGGAGCTGTCGGCCAGGAGGTCGGCTCGCCTGGGGGTGGCGTGACGAGCGTTACCCCCTCTCCACCCTGGACGGCCCTCGATACCCGCCGGTATCTTGGGCTGAGCAAGCGCTTAGACATGCGAAGTCGTGGAGGTGGCGGCGTGCGCCGTACGGTGTTCAACGAGGATCACGAGGCGTTCCGGGAGACCATCCGCGCCTTCATCGAGGCCGAGGTCGTACCCGTGTACGACGAGTGGTTTGCCGCCGGTCAGGCGCCCCGCGACTTCTACTACAAGCTCGGTGAGCTGGGCATCTTCGGCATCAACGTGCCCGAGGAGTTCGGCGGCGCGGGCCTGGACAGCCACAAGTTCGAGGCCGTGCTGTACGAGGAGACCGCTCGCGCGGGCGTCGCGTTCGGCGGCTCCGGCGTGCACGTGCTGCTCGCCCTGCCCTACCTCAAGATGCTCGCCACCGACGAGCAGAAGAAGCGGTTCCTGCCGAAGTTCGTCTCCGGCGAGGAGATGTGGGCCATCGCCATGACGGAGCCGGGCACCGGTTCCGACCTCGCGGGCATGAAGTCCACCGCCAAGCTGAGCGAGGACGGCACGCACTACGTCCTCAACGGCGCCAAGACCTTCATCACCGGCGGCGTGCACGCCGACCGCATGATCGTCTGCGCCCGCACCTCCGCGCCGACCGCCGAGGACCGCCGCCACGGCATCTCCCTGTTCGCCGTCGACACCAAGTCCGAGGGCTACTCCGTCGGCCGCAAGCTCGACAAGCTCGGCCTGAAGACCTCCGACACCGCCGAGCTGGCGTTCGTCGACGTCAAGGTGCCCGTCGAGGACCTGCTCGGCGAGGAGAACAAGGGCTTCTACTACCTCGGCCACAACCTGGCCTCCGAGCGCTGGGGCATCGCCTTCGGCGCCTACGCCCAGGCCAAGGCCGCCGTGCGGTTCGCCAAGCAGTACGTCCAGGACCGCACCGTCTTCGGCAAGACCGTCGCGTCCTTCCAGAACACCAAGTTCGAGCTGGCCGCCTGCCAGGCCGAGGTGGACGCCGCCGAGGCCGTCGCCGACCGCGCGACCGAGGCCCTGGACGCCGGTGAGCTCACCCCCGCCGAGGCCGCCAGCGCCAAGCTGTTCTGCACCGAGGTCGCCCACCGCGTCATCGACCGCTGCCTCCAGCTGCACGGCGGCTACGGCTTCATGAACGAGTACCCGATCGCCCGCCTGTACGCGGACAACCGCGTCAACCGCATCTACGGCGGCACGAGCGAGATCATGAAGTCCATCATCGCCAAGAACATGGGCCTGTAAGGCCCCCGGCAACCACTGGCATATACAACTGACTTCATGAGCCAGGCACTCCAGGATCTCCTCGATCTGCTCGACCTGGAGCAGATCGAGGAGAACATCTTCCGCGGCCAGTCCCGGTCCGCCGTCGTCCCCCGGGTCTTCGGCGGCCAGGTCGCGGCCCAGGCGCTGGTCGCCGCCGGGCGTACCGTCCCGGCGGACCGGCCGCCCCACTCGCTCCACGCGTACTTCCTGCGCATGGGCGACCCCGGCGCGCCCATCGTCTACGACGTCGAGCGCATCCGCGACGGCCGGTCCTTCACCACCCGGCGCGTGGTGGCGGTCCAGCACGGCCGGCCGATCTTCTCGCTGTCCGCGTCCTTCCAGGAGCACGAGGAGGGCATGGACCACCAGGCGCCCATGCCGCCCGCCCCGGACCCGGCCGCCCTGCCCACCTCGCAGGACCGGTTCCGCGGCTACGACCACCTCGACCCCAAGGTCGTCGAGCACTTCCTCGCCGCCCGTGAGGCCATCGACCTGCGCTATGTCGAGGAGCCGCCCTACGGGCAGTACGGGGAGCCGCGCGAGCCGCACTCCCAGGTGTGGTTCCGCACCAACGGCAAGCTCGACGGGCCGCTCGACAGTGCCCTGCTGCACATCGTCCTCGCCACCTACGTCTCCGACATGACCCTGCTCGACTCGGTCCTGCTCGCGCACGGGCGCGGCGGCTGGGCCGTCGGGGACGTCGTGGGGGCGTCGCTGGATCACGCGATGTGGTTCCACCGGCCGTTCCGCGCCGACGAATGGCTGCTGTACGACCAGGAGTCGCCCTCGGCGTCCGGCGGCCGCGGCCTCGGCCAGGCCCGCATCTACACCCAGGACGGCCGGCTCGCCGTGTCGGTCATCCAGGAGGGCGTCGTCCGCGTCCCGCGCGCGGACTGAGCCCGGCTCAGGCGTCCAGCCCCGCCGCCTCCAGCAGGTACGCCGTCATCGGGTCGTAGTGGCGGGGGCTGATCACGTGGTCGTCCAGGGGCACCGTCACCTGCACGGTGCCCTCGGCCTCGGCGATGAACAGGGCCGGGTCGTTGCAGTCCGCGTAGCCGACGGAGTCGACGCCGTGCTGTCCGGCGTAGCCCGCCCAGCCGTGGTCGGCGACGACCAGGTCGGGCAGCGGGCGGCCCTCGCGCTCCAGGCCCTTCAGGATCGCCTTCATGGGTTCGCCCGAGTGGGTGTGCCACAGGGTCGCGCCGTGCTCCAGGACAGCCACGTCCGCGAACTGCATCACGTAGCCCTCCTCGGTCGTCAGCCCTTCCGGGATGACGACGATCTCGCAGCCGGCCGCGCGCAGCGCCGCCGCGGTCGCGCGGTGCACATCGAGGAGGCCGCCGGGGTGGCCGGTGGCGAACAGGACGCGCTGCTGCCCGTCCGCCGCCTTGCGCAGCCGCCCGGCCAGCCGCTCCAGGCCGTCGACGGTCAGCTCCGGGTCGATGGTGTCCTGGCCGTACCGGTGTTCGGGGTCGTCGTTGACGCCGACCCGCTCCGCCATCACCGCGAGGACGTCCTGCTCGTCGCTCCAGCGGTCGCCGAGTTCCAGCCCGAGCCAGTAGTGGCGGTCGCTGTTCGCGAGCTTGCGGTAGTGGGAGAGGTTGTTCTCGCGGGGGGTGGCGACGTCGCCCGCGATGCGCGTCCTGACGAGGTGTTCGACGAGTTCGGCGCGGCTGGGTGTCCCGGATATCGGCATGACAACCATTGTGAGGCAGCCGACTGTGGGCGTCCCTGGCGTATCGCACGCTGGGACGTGCGTCACGTACTCAGCGGGACACCGCTCACGTACTCAGACGTGCCGCAGCGCGAACCACAGTTCCATCCGTACGTCCGGGTCGTCGAGGTCCGTCGCGAGCAGGGTCGCGCAGCGGGCGATGCGCTGGCGCACGGTATTGCGGTGCACGGACAGGGCGACGGCCGTGCGGTCCCAGCTGCCGTGCAGGGAGAGCCAGGTGCGCAGGGTCTCGGTGAGCGCGGGGTGGGCCGTGAGGGGGGCGAGCAGGGCGCGGGCGTGCGCCGCCGCCTCGTCGGGCGGGAGCAGGTCGGCCAGGGCCGGGCGGGCGCCGTGCCGGAGCAGCGGAACGCGGGTGGCGCGGGCCCGGGCCAGGGCGCGGGCGGCCTGGGTGTCGGCGGTGGGCCAGTCCTCCGGCCGTACGGCGGCGCTGACGCCCAGGGTCCAGCCGGGCAGCGGGGCGTCCGGTGCCCGGCCGGCCGGGACCAGGACCCGTACGACGTCCCCGGCGGGGTCGACCAGCGCGGACCCGAGCGCGGCGCCGAGCGCTGAGGCCGCGACGGGGCCGGGGGCGTCATCCCCGTCCGGCCGGGCCCGTACGACGGCCCAGGGTCCGTCGCCGAGCAGGGGCGCGACCTCCTCGGGCGGTACGCCCAGCAGCAGCCGCACCAGCGCGGAGGAACGGGCGGCCCCGGTGCCGCTCTGCTGCTCCCCGGTGAGCAGCGACAGCAGCACGGCCGCGACGGAGGCGACGGTGTGGTCCCCGGCGGTCCGCCCCGGCGCGGCGACACCGAGCACGAACCCGTGCCCGGCGCCCAGACCGTAGGCGGCGAGGTGCAGTCCGGCGAGGGAGTCGGTGGCGGAGGCGGGGGCGGGGTCGGGGCGCCCGGCCGGGCCGTCGGCGGGCCGTACCACCCCCGCGAGCCGCCCCAGCGCTCCCCGCGCCTCCTCCCCGGGCTCCCGTCCCGCCGCCGCGATCCGCGTCCCCTCCGGGCCGTACAGCACCGCCCAGCCGCTCAGCCGCTGGGCGAGTCGGCGCAGGACGGAGGGGACCGGGTCGGGGCGGGACGCGGCGCTGGCGAGGCTCTGCTGGGCCTCTGTGACGTGGCGGAGTTCGGCGAGACGGGCCCGGGCCATCAGCTGCCAGACCGCGCGGGCCACGCCCGAGAAGGTGGTGCGGGGCGGCACCTCCAGCAGCGGCAGGCCGTGCCCGGCGCAGGCCGCGACCAGCCCCTCGGGCACCGTGTCGTGCACCGGGGCCAGCCCGAAGCCGAGGGCCGCGCCGCCCGCGGCCACGATCCGGGAGACGTAGTCGTCGAAGTACGAGGTGCGCGAGCCCGCTGCCGGGATGTGCACGCCGGCGCTGAGCAGCAGCTCACCGCCGAGCAGATACGGATAGGGGTCCGCCATCTCCGAGGTGTGCACCCAGTGGACGATGACGCCCTCGGCGGACGGCCCGGCGATCTGCCGCAGTGCCAGGTCCTCGCGGGCCAGCAGCGCGGTGAGCGGGACGGGCGGGGTGGGCGGGACCGACGGATCCGGCATGGTGTGCGTTTCCTCCATCCGGGACCAGGCTCAGTGGATGAAACGTACACTTCGCAGTCGCTTTCCTGCCACCTAGGGTCAGTGCTCGTCAGCCGCCGCGCGACACCGATCGGAGGAGGCCCCATGGCCGTCTCCCCGGCTCGCCGGGCGATCACTCGAACTCGCGTCCGAAGGGGATCCGGCTTCCCAGTAGAGTCGTAGAACAAGCAGGGCATAGCAGTACACACGCGATGAAGCGTAGGAAAGAGAGCATTTCTTGATGAGCAGCAACGAGACTCCGCGCGGGCCCGTCGACTCCTCCCGCGTCCCCCGGTACGCGGGGCCGGCGACCTTCGCCCGGCTGCCCCGGCTGGACGAGGTCGGCCGGGCCGATGTCGCGGTGGTGGGCGTGCCGTTCGACTCGGGCGTCTCGTACCGGCCGGGTGCCCGCTTCGGCGGCAACGCGATCCGTGAGGCGTCCCGGCTGCTGCGCCCGTACAACCCGGCGCAGGACGCCTCCCCGTTCGCCCTCGCCCAGGTCGCGGACGGCGGCGACATCGCCGTGAACCCGTTCAACATCAACGAGGCCGTCGAGACCGTCGAGGCGGCCGCCGACGACCTGCTCGGCACCGGCGCCCGGCTGATGACCCTCGGCGGCGACCACACCATCGCCCTGCCCCTGCTGCGCTCGGTCGCCAAGAAGCACGGCCCGGTCGCCCTGCTGCACTTCGACGCCCACCTCGACACCTGGGACACCTACTTCGGCGCCGAGTACACCCACGGCACCCCGTTCCGCCGCGCGGTGGAGGAGGGCATCCTCGACACCTCCGCCCTGTCCCACGTCGGCACCCGCGGCCCGCTCTACGGCAAGCAGGACCTGACCGACGACGAGAAGATGGGCTTCGGCATCGTCACCTCCGCCGACGTCTACCGGCGCGGCGCCGACGAGGTCGCCGACCAGCTCCGCCAGCGCATCGGCGACCGCCCGCTGTACATCTCCATCGACATCGACTGCCTCGACCCGGCCCACGCCCCCGGCACCGGCACCCCCGAGGCCGGCGGCATGACCTCGCGCGAACTGCTGGAGATCCTGCGCGGCCTGGCATCCTGCAACCTGGTGTCGGCCGACGTCGTCGAGGTGGCCCCCGCGTACGACCACGCGGAGATCACGTCGGTGGCGGCATCCCACACCGCCTACGAACTGACCACGATCATGTCGCGCCAGATCGCCGCGGCCCGGAAGGACTCGGAAGCGAAGTGACCCACGACCACGACCTGGTGCTCCGCCCCACGCCCGCCCAGACGGAGGCCGCCCTCAACCCTCCTGACGGCCGCAAAGGCGGAGACCTGGTCGTGGAGACGCTGGCCGCTCTCGGCGCGACGACCGTGTTCGGTCTGCCCGGCCAGCACGCCCTCGGCGTGTTCGACGCGCTGCGCCGCTCGGACCTGCGCTACATCGGCCTGCGGGTGGAGAACAACGCCGGGTTCGCGGCGGACGCCTACGGCCGGATCACCGGCGAGGCCGCGCCGCTGCTGCTGTCGACCGGCCCGGGTGCCCTGACCTCCCTGGCCGCTCTCCAGGAGGCGGCGGCGGCCTCCGCGCCCGTGCTGGCGATCAGCAGCCAGGTCCCGACGGCGGGCCTGGGCGGCGGACGGCACGGCTACCTCCACGAACTGCCCGACCAGGCCGCCTCGTTCCGGGGCGTGGTCAAGTCCGTCCACACCGTCCGCACCCAGTCGCAGATCCCCTCCGCGATCGAGGCGGCCTGGACGTCGGCGCTGACCGCCCCGCACGGCCCCGTGTGGGTGGAGATCCCGCAGGACGTGCTGCTGGCCGAGACGGCGATCCCGGTCGTCACGGGCGGCGACGCCTTCCCCGAGGAACTGCCGCCGCGCCCCGAACTGACCGCCGTGGCCGCCGACCTGCTGTCGAGGGCCGCCCGCCCGGCGATCATCGCGGGCGGGGGAGTGGTACGCGCGGACGCCTCGGGCAAGCTGAGGCAGCTGGCCGAGCTGATCCAGGCCCCGGTCGTCACGACCCCCGGCGGCAAGGGCGCGTTCCCCTGGACGCACCCCCTGTCGCTCCAGTCCTGGATCGAGGACCGGCACACCACCGACTTCCTGGAGGACGCCGACGTGCTGCTCGTCGTCGGCTCCGGCCTCGGTGAACTCTCCTCGAACTACCACACGTTCGAGCCGCGCGGCCGGATCGTCCAGATCGAGGCCGACCTCGGCAAGCTGGAGTCCAACCACCCTGCGCTGGGCATCCACGCGGACGCCCGGCTCGCGTTGCAGGCGCTGCTGGAGACGGTGTCCGAACGACAGGACCCGGCAGCCCCGGAGCGTGTACGGGAGGTCCTCGCGAAGGTCGCCGACCGAATCGGGTCCCAGGCACTCACCCTGGAGCAGGACGTGCTGGCGTCCGTCCGCAGGGCGCTGCCCGCGAGCTCCCCGTCCTTCTGGGACATGACGATCCTGGCCTACTGGGCGTGGTCGGCCTTCGACGCCAAGGGCCCCAACCACATGCACTCCGCCCAGGGCGCGGGCGGCCTCGGCTACGCCTTCCCGGCGGCGCTCGGCGCGGCGGCGGCCGATCCGACCCGCCCGGTCCTCGCCGTCTCCGGTGACGGCGGAGCCCTGTACTCCATCGCCGAGCTGGCGACGGCCCGCCAGTACGACCTGAACGTCACCTGGCTGATCGTGGACGACGGCGGCTACGGCATCCTGCGCGAGTACATGAACGACGCGTTCGGTGAGGCGACCGCGACGGAGCTGACCCGGCCCGACTACGTGGCCCTGGCGGAGTCCTTCGGCGTCCCCGGGGTGCGGACCACCCCGGAGAGCCTGGAGCAGGACCTCGCCAAGGCGCTCGCGGCGCCCGGGCCCTCGGTGGTCCTGCTCCCGGCCGTACTGCGGATGTTCGCGCCGACGCACCTGGGGTGAGCGCCGGCCGGACAGGTCCTACAGGCCGTCGCGGACCATCGCGGCGACGATGTGGACATGGCGGTCGGCGGCCGTGCCCGACCACTCGCTGTCGAAGTTCAGGCCGTAAGGCCAGAAGTGGCCGCCGCCGGTGGAGATCTTGGCGCCCGAGCCGTCGTACTGCTTGACGAGGGCGGTGGCCTGGCCGCCGGTCCAGGTGCCGCTGCCGCCGAGCCGGGCCCAGCCCGAGCTGGTGCCCACGCCGATGGTGTGGGCGATCTCGTGCAGGGCCGTCCGCTCGTTCATGTAGCTGCGGTTGCTGCCGAAGCGGATCGTGCCGTTGATGTTGCCGTCGGCGGTGGGGACGCCCGGCTCGTAGCGGACGGTGAGGGTCTTGCCCAGGTCGCTGAGGTTGTTGTAGCGCGCCACCGCGGCGTTCATGGCCTTGGTGATGAGGTCGTAGGCCGAACGCTGGTCCGCCGTGGGGTTGCTCGCGCGGACCAGGGACCAGGTGATGGTGGCCGCGGCGGCACGGTCCCGGGCGGGGGCGGGCGGAGCCTGCGGGGTGGCGGCCTGGGCGGCGACGCCGGGGCCGGCAAGCAGAACGGCGGCCAGGGCGGCCGTGAGTACCGTGCGGGATGCCTTGCGTGGGCTCATTGCGGATCCTCCGGTGGGGGTGGTCGTCACGGAGCTTGCGAAACTTCGCACGACGTTCGGGATCTCGGACAGACGACGTCATCGACCACTCAAATGCCTTGTTCGACGCGGTAGTTGGCGCGCTGTCGACCGCAAGTATCCGGGCGGGAAAGGCGGAGTCAAGAGTTCCGGCAGAGGTCGGCAGAGGTCAGTGGAACCAGAAGAGCAGCGTGTCAGGGTTCGTCCCGCGCTGCCGCGCGCTCTCCCACTCCTGCGCCTCGAACCGCATCGCGTCGACGAACCGGCGCGCCGCGCCACGGAATTCGGGGTCGAGGCGGTCGAGTACGCGCGTGTAGGCGCCGGCGAGATCGGCGGCCCGCCGGGTCGGCAGCGTGCCGATCGCGGGCACCGCGTCGCCGGGGTGGGGCAGCCGCAGCGGCGGTCCGCTGAACAGGAACGTGCCCGGGAGCAGATCGGACGGCACACCGTGCCGGGCCAGTTCGTCGTCCATGGCGTGGAACCACGCCGGGCGGCGCCAGGCGCCGAGGTCGGTGGGGTCGGAGAAGTGCGCCGCGACGGCCTGGTAGAAGGCGTAGCTGTACGCGGGGCAGAGGTCGGTGCTCGGGGTGCCGTCGATCAGCTCGTCCAGGGCCCGGCTGATGGAGACGTCGAGGTCGATGCCCTCCTCCCGGAAGCGGGCGTCGGTCCGCTCGCACTCCGTGCGCACCCGGGCGAGGGTGCGCTCCTGCTGCTCGCTCCGCTCCACCGCCGTCAGGAGCCGCACCACCGTTCTCATGTCGCCGGTGCTCATCTCGAGGCAGTAGCCCACCGCTGCGTTTCCCTTCACCCGTTCGCCGGACACCCGTGTACATGATCGGGGACACGGGAACGGCCCCGGACCCAGGGGCGGGGCCGTTCGACGGTGTGCGGGTGCGTCGGGTCGGCTGACGTCGGACGCGTCCAGGCGGTAGACGGCCGACTGGCCGGACTGCGAGGAGGATTCGGAGCCGTTGCCGGAGGCCGTGCTCGTACTGTTGCTGTAGTCGATGTCAGGCCGCTGTGAGGGAACCGGCCGCAGCCTGTGAAACCGGGCGGCCTCCGATAACGACTCGTACAAGCCTTCGTCACCCCTACAACCATTCGCCCGCGTCCGGGAGTCAAGGGGGGCATGACTTCTGGGATATCCGGCCGCGCGCGACTGCTCGCGGCGGCTGTGGGTACGGGCGTGCTCGTGCCGCTCGTCGCCGCCGCCACGCCTGCCGCCGCCGCCCCGCCGGCCGTGACCTGCACGTCCGCCAAGGCCGGGCTCGCCGCCAAGCTGAAGAAGGACATCACCGCCGCGCTGGCCAACCGCAAGGGCACGGTCGCCGTCGGCCTCTACGACCGCAGCACCAGCACGACCTGCACCCTGCGCGCGAGTTCCGCCTACGACTCGGCCAGTGTCGTCAAGGTCACCGTCCTCGCCACGCTGCTGTGGGACGCGAAGAAGACGAACCGGTACCTCACCGACCGCGAGAGCACCCTCGCCAAGGCGATGATCACCAAGTCGGACAACGCGGCGACCTCCACCCTGTGGAAGCAGCTCGGCATGACGAAGATCAAGAACTTCCTCAAGGCCGCCGGCATGACGCAGACCAAGCCCGGCGCCAACGGCTACTGGGGTCTGACGCAGATCACCGTCACCGACGAGCAGAAGCTGCTGAAGCTCCTCACCGCCAAGAACGCGGTCCTCAGCGACAACTCCCGCGCCTACATCGTCAAGCTGATGGGCCAGGTCGTCTCGTCCCAGCGCTGGGGCACCCCGTACGGAGTGCCCTCGGGCGTCACGGTGGCCGTCAAGAACGGCTGGCTGCAGCGCTCCACCAACGGCTGGCGGGTGCACAGCGTCGGCGCGTTCAAGGGCCGCGGCCACGACTATGTGATGACCGTGCTGTCCCACGGCAACAGCACGATGAACTACGGCATCGCCACCATCCAGGCCGTGGCCAAGGTGATCCACAAAGACCTGGCAGCGAGCTGACGCCCCGCTCACCGGCGTTGACCAGCACCGCCGGTTCCCTGCGAGCTGATCCAAACGACAGGCACTAGCCGAGGACGTCCAGGAGCCTCCTGACGACGGCGAGGATGGTGTAGAGCGCGATGGGGAGAATGTTTTCCATATCCGGGCAAACGACCACAAGGCGGATGAGTGGCTCTCCATGTGGTCGGCTCACCGGAACGGCCGACCTTCCGCGAGGAGGAACCGTTACGGCGGGATGAAATCCGCCTTCGCGCATGTTGACGCCTTCCGGCAGCTCAGGACGGATGGAAGGCAGTGGTGTGACAACGGAACGGGGATGGGCCCGGCGGCTGTGGGCCTATGCGTGGCGCCACCCGAAGGACGTCGTGCTCGCCCTCGGATCCTCGCTGGCCGGCATGGCCGTGATGGCGCTCGTCCCGCTGATCACCAAGGTGATCATCGACGACGTCATCAGCGATCACACCAGGGACATGACCACCTGGGCCGGCCTGCTCGTCGCCGCCGCGCTGGTCGTGTACGTGCTCACCTACGTCCGCCGCTACTACGGCGGACGTCTCGCCCTCGACGTCCAGCACGACCTGCGGACCGAGATGTACGGCACCATCACCCGGCTCGACGGCCGCCGCCAGGACGAACTGTCCACCGGCCAGGTCGTCGGCCGCGCCACCAGCGACCTCCAGCTGATCCAGGGCCTGCTCTTCATGCTCCCGATGACCATCGGGAACTTCATGCTCTTCCTGATCTCCCTGGTGATCATGGCGTGGCTGTCCGTGCCGCTCACCCTCGTCGCCCTGGCGGTGGCGCCCGCCATCTGGTGGATCGCCAAGCGCAGCCGCACCCGGCTGCACCCCTCCACCTGGTACGCCCAGGCCCAGGCCGCCGCCGTCGCGGGCGTGGTCGACGGCGCCGTCAGCGGCGTACGCGTGGTGAAGGGCTTCGGACAGGAGGAGCAGGAGACCGGCAAGCTCCGGGAGGTCGGCCGCCGGCTGTTCGCGGGCCGGCTGCGCACCATCCGCCTGAACTCCGTCTACACCCCCGCCCTCCAGGCCGTCCCCGCCCTCGGCCAGGTCGCCATGCTCGCGCTCGGCGGCTGGCTGGCGGTGCGCGGCCACATCACGCTCGGCACGTTCGTCGCCTTCTCCACCTACCTCGCCCAGCTGGTCGGCCCGGTCCGCATGCTCGCGATGGTCCTCACCGTCGGCCAGCAGGCCCGCGCCGGCACCGAGCGGGTCCTGGAGCTGATCGACACCGAGCCGTCGATCGAGGACGGCCACAAGGACCTGCCCGCCGACGCCCCGGCGACGGTCGAGTTCGACGACGTCTCCTTCGGCTACGACGAGGACCGCCCCGTCCTCGACGGGCTGAGCTTCGAGATCCAGCCCGGCGAGACCCTCGCCGTGGTCGGCTCCTCCGGCTCCGGCAAGTCCACGGTCTCCCTGCTGCTGCCGCGCTTCTACGACGTCACCCGCGGTGCCGTCCTGGTCGGCGGGCACGACGTGCGCGAGCTGACCACCGAGTCGCTGCGCGCCGCGATCGGCCTCGTCCCCGAGGACTCCTTCCTCTTCTCCGACACCGTCCGCAACAACATCGCCTACGGCCGCCCCGACGCCACCCAGGAGGAGATCGAGAAGGCCGCCCGCGCCGCCCAGGCGGACCGCTTCATCGCCGAGCTGCCCGACGGCTACGACACCACCGTCGGCGAGCACGGCCTCACCCTCTCCGGCGGCCAGCGCCAGCGCGTCGCCCTGGCCCGCGCCATCCTCAGCGACCCCCGCCTGCTGGTCCTGGACGACGCCACCTCCGCCGTGGACGCGAGGGTCGAGCACGAGATCCACGAAGCCCTGAAGGGCGTCATGCGGGGCCGTACGACCCTGCTGATCGCCCACCGCCGCTCCACCCTGAACCTCGCCGACCGCATCGCCGTCCTGGACGGCGGACGTCTCGCCGACATCGGCACCCACGAGGAGCTCCAGCGCCGCTCCGCCCTGTACCGGCGGCTGCTCACCGACCCGGACGAGCTGGGCGCGGTCTCCCCGGGGCACATCCAGCCGGCCTGCCCGCGGGAGGACACCTCCGTCCGGGACGAGCTGGACGCCGAGTTCGACGCCGAGCGCGGGGTCACCCCGCGGCTGTGGACCGGAGACCGCGAGCGCAAGGACACCGCCCTGGCGGAGAGCCCCGCCACCCCCGAGCTGCTCGCCCAGGTCGAGGCGCTGCCCCCGGCCACCGACGTACCGGACGTCGACGAGGCGAAGGCCGTCCAGCCGGAGGAGTCCTACGGCCTGCGCCGGCTGCTGCGCGGCTTCGGGCTGCCGCTGCTGGTCAGCCTCGCCCTGGTCGCCACCGACGCGGGCATGGGCCTGCTGCTGCCCGTGCTGATCCGGCACGGCATCGACTCGGGCGTCACCCAGGCCGCCCTCGGCGCGGTGTGGGCGGCGGCCCTGCTCGGGCTGCTGACGGTGGCCGTGCAGTGGGCGGCCCAGATCGGCGAGACCCGGATGACCGGCCGGACCGGCGAGCGGGTCCTGTACGCGCTGCGGCTGAAGATCTTCTCCCAGCTCCAGCGCCTCGGGCTCGACTACTACGAGCGCGAGCTGACCGGGCGGATCATGACCCGGATGACGACCGACGTGGACGCGCTGTCGACGTTCCTCCAGACCGGCCTGGTCACGGCCTTCGTCTCGGTCGTCACCTTCTTCGGGATCATGGTCGCCCTGCTGGTGATCGACGTGCAGCTGGCGCTGGTCGTCTTCGCGACGCTGCCGCCGCTGATCATCGCCACGTTCTTCTTCCGCCGGGCCAGCGTGAAGGCGTACGAGCTGGCCCGCGAGCGGGTGTCGGCGGTCAACGCCGACCTCCAGGAGTCGGTGTCCGGGCTGCGGATCGTGCAGGCCTTCCGGCGCGAGCGGGACGGCGGGCGGCGCTTCACCGAACGCAGCCACAGCTACCGCGAGGCCCGCATCCGGGGCCAGTGGCTGATCTCGGTGTACTTCCCGTTCGTGCAGTTCCTGTCGTCGGTGGCCGCGGCGGCCGTGCTGATCGTGGGCGGGGCCCGGGTCGACGACGGAACCCTCGCCATCGGCTCGCTGGTGGCGTACCTGCTCTACATCGACCTGTTCTTCGCGCCCGTGCAGCAGCTCTCCCAGGTCTTCGACGGCTACCAGCAGGCGACGGTCTCGCTGGGCCGCATCCAGGAACTGCTCCGGGAGCCGACGTCGACAAAGAACGCCGACCGGCCCGGGCAGGTGCCGTCCCTGCGCGGGGAGATCGCCTTCGAGGACGTGCGCTTCGAGTACGGCGCCGCCGGTGAGGGCGAGGCAGCGCTCGGCGGAGTCGACCTGCGCATCCCCGCCGGGCAGACCGTCGCCTTCGTCGGCGAGACCGGCGCGGGCAAGTCGACCCTGGTCAAGCTCGTGGCCCGCTTCTACGACCCCACCGGCGGCCGGGTCACCGTCGACGGCACCGATCTGCGGGACCTGGACCTCACCGCGTACCGGCACCGTCTGGGGGTCGTGCCGCAGGAGGCGTACCTCTTCCAGGGCACCGTCCGAGACGCCATCGCCTACGGCCGCCCGGACGCCACCGACGCCGAGGTCGAGGCGGCCGCCCGGGCGGTCGGCGCGCACGACATGATCGCCACCCTTGACGGCGGCTACCTCCACGAGGTCGCCGAGCGTGGGCGCAACCTGTCCGCCGGGCAGCGCCAGCTGATCGCGCTGGCCCGCGCCGAACTGGTCGACCCGGACGTGCTGCTGCTGGACGAGGCCACCGCGGCCCTCGACCTGGCCACGGAGGCCCAGGTCAACCAGGCCACCGACCGGCTGGCCGGCCGCCGCACCACGCTCGTGGTCGCCCACCGCCTCACCACCGCCGCCCGCGCCGACCGGGTCGTCGTCATGGACCACGGCCGGGTCGTCGAGGACGGCACGCACGACGAGCTCCTCGCGCGCGAGGGACGGTACGCGCAGCTGTGGCGCACCTTCATCGGCGCGCCCGAGCCGGAGGAGCCGGTCGGCGTGTCCCGCTGACGCGGCCGCCCGGCGGCGCTTTCGTGACGCTCGCGCAACCGTCCGACATGCGTCATGCGTCCGTACCTGCGTACGCCGATGGTCGCGCACGACGCGGTACGGGAGGACGACAGTGCACAGTGGAGCGATACGCCGGCGGCTCGGGCTCGGGCTGGCCGTGCTGACCGCGTCCGGACTGCTCGCCGTCGCGGCGCCGGGCGACGCCCAGGCCGCCACCGCGCTCTGCCCCGGCCGCAAGGTCCGCACCCTGCCGTTCTCCACCGGGACCGTCCTCGTCTACAAGCGCGGCGGTTACGTCTGCGCCGTGACCCTCACCAAGAAGCCCGGCGTGAAGCGCAAGATGACGGTGAGCGTGCAGGCGCGCGGCAACCGCCCCGTCGCCGACACGGGCAAGTACTCCCATCACGCGGGCCCGGTGACCGTGCACGCCGGGCGCCGCTGCGTCTGGCTCAAGGGACAGGTCGGCAGGGGGAAGTTCAGCTCCGGCTGGATCCTCTGCTGACGCCGCGCCTCCCCGCAACACGCCCCGGCGCACAGGGTTTTCCCTATGTCCCCTGGTGCTCCGGGGAGTTGGTCCGCTAGCTTCCGGCGCACATCTGTCTCACAGGGGAGTGCGCATGCGCAAGGCGCTCAGATGGCTGCTGGCGCTCACGGTGCTCATAGGCACACTGGGCACGGCGGGAGCGGCCACCGCCGCCGACGCCGCCGGCACCACCGACATCAAGGAGAGGCTGCTCTCCATACCGGGCATGAGCCTGGTGGAGGAGAAGCCGTACACCGGCTACCGCTTCTTCGTCCTGAACTACACACAGCCGGTCGACCACCGCAAGCCCTCCAAGGGCACGTTCCAGCAGCGCATCACCGTGCTGCACAAGGACGTCGCGCGCCCGACGGTGTTCTTCACCAGCGGCTACAACGTCTCCACGACGCCCCGCCGCAGTGAGCCCACCCAGATCGTGGACGGCAACCAGGTCTCCCTGGAGTACCGCTTCTTCACCCCGTCCCGGCCCGCCCCGGCCGACTGGTCCAAGCTGGACATCTGGCAGGCCGCCAGCGACCAGCACCGCGTCTTCAAGGCGCTGAAGGGCATCTACTCCAAGAACTGGATCTCCACGGGCGGTTCCAAGGGCGGCATGACCGCCACCTACTACGAGCGCTTCTACCCGAAGGACATGGACGGCGTCGTCGCCTACGTCGCCCCCAACGACGTGGTGAACAAGGAGGACTCGGCCTACGACCGGTTCTTCGCCCGCGTCGGCACCAAGGAGTGCCGCGACAGGCTGAACGCCGTGCAGCGCGAGGCGCTGGTGCGCCGGGAGCCGCTGGAGAAGAAGTACGCGGCCTTCGCCAAGGACAACGGCCTCACCTTCACCACCATCGGCTCCCTGGACAAGGCCTACGAGGCGACCGTCCTGGACTACGTGTGGGGCTTCTGGCAGTACAGCCTGCTGGCCGACTGCGACCAGATCCCGGCCGACGCCAAGAACGCCACCGACGAGGCCATCTGGGACTCCGTCGACTCGATCTCCGGCTTCTCCGCCTACGCCGACCAGGGCCTGTCGACCTACACGCCGTACTACTACCAGGCCGGCACCCAGCTCGGCGCGCCGACCATCCACTTCCCGCACGTCGAGAAGCGGTACATCCGCTACGGCTACCAGCCGCCGCGCAACTTCGTCCCCCGGGACATCCCCATGAAGTTCCAGCCGTCGGCGATGCGCGACGTGGACACCTGGGTCCGGCACAACGCCCGCCACATGCTGTTCGTCTACGGCCAGAACGACCCGTGGGGCGCGGAGCCCTTCCGCGTCGGCAAGGGCGCCAAGGACTCCTACGTCTTCACCGCCCCCGGCATGAACCACGGCGCCAACGTCGCGGGCCTGGTGCCCGAGCAGAAGGCGCTGGCCACCGCCCGCATCCTCGACTGGGCCGATGTCGCCCCCAGCGCGGTGCGGGCCGACCCGCAGGCGGCGAAGCCGCTGGCGAAGTTCGACGCCAAGCTCGACAAGCGCGACCAGCAGCGTGAGATGACGCTGCGCCCGTAGGGCACGTCGGTGCGCCCGGCCGTGGTCACAGCGGCCGGGCGCACCCCACGGGCCGCTTCCCGCCCAGCCGGACGTACAGCGCGGTCGGGGCGGGGCAGTCGGCCCGTTCGGCGACCGCCCGGACCACCTCGTACTGCGGCCGCCGCTCGCCCGTGCCGTCGCAGGCGGTCTCGCGGACCTGTCCGTCACCGGAGTCGTAGACGCAGTCGCCGACGATCGTGCGCGGCCCGCCCCCGCCGCCCGGATCGCCCGGGTGCGGCGGCTGGAGGTTGCGCATACAGGCGTAGCCCTGCGGGACCGCCCCGTCGCCGTCCTCGTCGGACGCGGGCCGCTGCTCGCTGATGTGCAGCACGAAATCGGTGGTCGGCGGGCAGCGCGGCCCGTCCCGCACCGTGCCGTCGTGCCGCGCCGCGACCCGGGCCGCCGCCCGCTCACCGGCGCACGGCACCTCGGTGAAGCTGGTCGTGCCGAACGAACTGCACTCGCCGACCCCGAGGAACACCGCCCCGTACCCCGACGGCCGGGTAGGCGCCGGTGACACCGTGGCGCTCCGGCCGACCCCGCCGGCCGTCGACGTGCCCAGCCGGCCGTCCTGCGCCACGCCTCCCGACGGACTCTGGCAGCCGGTCAGCATCGCGCCGAGCAGGGCCAGGAGCCCGCAGACCACCCCCACACCACTTCGCTCACGCATTGCCGTTCCCCCCGAGTGTGCTCGCCCAGCGTGACCCGCCGTAGCGGGCGCACGCCAGGCAGACGGGGCGGTTTGCGCACGTTGGGGGTGGTGCGCCCGGGCCGTGGCGTACGTCTAGTACGACAGCCCGTAGCCGACGGGGTACAGCACCTGCTCCGGATCATCCGCGCGCTGCACCGGCACCGGCAGCTTCCCGCGGGGCGTCACCCGCCCGGCGATCACCCGTGCGGCGGACCGCAGTTCGACGTCGGTCCAGGAGCAGGCGGCCAGACAGGCCGGTGCGGAGGGCAGGTGCGCCACGTCGTAGGGGTTGCGGATCGCCACCGCCACGACCGGCCTCCCGGTCGCCACGAGCTGCTCCACCAGGGTCTTCTGGCTGCTGCCCGCCGTGACGTTGTACGTGGCGGCCACCACCGCGTCCGCCTCCCGCGCCGCCGCGACCGCCTTGGCGATGGTCGCCGCCGAGGGGGCCGTGCCGGTGGACAGGGCCGTGGCGGTGAAGCCCAGGCCGTTCAGCGTGCCCGCGAGCACGCCGGTGGGCGGTCCCGTGGTGCCGGACGGCGAGGCCGGGTCCGCGCCGACGACCAGCACCCGGGGGTACCGGCGACGCGAGAGCGGCAGCAGCCGTCCCTCGTTGACGAGCAGTGTGGTCGTCCGCTCGGCGATCCGGTCGGCCGCCGCCAGATGCGCCCGGGTCCCGACCGTGCGGTCCACCCCGCGCTGGGAGACGTACGGCGAACGGAACAGTCCCAGCTTCGACTTCAGCCGCAGCACCCGCAGGATCGATGCGTCGAGCCGGGCCTCGGTGAGCTCGCCCTCGCGCACGGCGGTCAGGACGGCGTTCCAGGCGAGGTCGAGGTCGGGCGGGTTGAGCAGCTGGTCCACGCCCGCCTTCAGGGCGAGCACCGGCACCCGGTCGTCGCCGTACTTGGTGCGTACGCCCTCCATGCCGAGGGAGTCGGTGACCACGACCCCGTCGTAGCCGAGGTGCTCGCGCAGGATGCCGGTGAGGATCGGGCGGGAGAGGGTCGCCGGGTCGCCGGAGTCGTCGAGGGCCGGGACCATCAGGTGCGCGGTCATGATCGAGTCGATGCCCGCGGCGATCGCCGCCCGGAACGGCGGTGCGTCCAGCTTCTCCCACAGCTCCCGGCTGTGCGTGATGGTGGGGAAGCCGGTGTGGCTGTCGACGTTGGTGTCCCCGTGCCCGGGGAAGTGCTTGGCGGTCGCGGCGACCCCGGACCCCTGGTACCCGGCGACCTCCGCGGCCACCAGCGCGGACACCGCCCGCGGGTCGGCGCCGAAGGACCGTACGCCGATGACCGGGTTGGCCGGGTTGACGTTCACGTCGGCCACGGGGGAGTAGTTCTGCCGGATGCCCATCGCCCGCAGCTCGGCGCCCGCGATCCGGCCGAGCGCCCGGGCGTCGGACCGCGACCCGCCCGCGCCGACGGCCATGGCCCCCGGGAAGAGCGTCGCGGGCTTGCCCACCCGGGCGACGATGCCGTGCTCCTGGTCGGTGGAGATGAGCACCGGCAGCCCGCGCGGCAGGTCCAGGGAGGCCTTCTGGATGCCGTTGGAGAGGTCGGCGATCTGGTGCGGTTCGCGGGTGTTGTGTGCCCAGGCGAAGTAGATGATGCCGCCGACCCGGTACTTCGCCACCAGCTCGGCTGCCGTGCGGACCCCGATCTCCTCGATGTTGGCGTCGATGTCGGCCTGGTCGGGCGCGGTGGCGGAGTGGCCGTAGACCCGCATCACGAAGAGCTGGCCGACCTTCTCCTCCAGGGTCATGCGGGCGACGAGGGCCCGCAGTCGGCGCTCGTCCGGGGCGGCGGCGTGCGCGGGCCCGGCGGCCGCGAGGGCGGCGGTGACGCCGGCCGTGGCGGCGAGGACGGCGCGTCTGGAGGGTCGTGCGGTGTTTCCCGTGCTTCCCGTGCCGGTGTCGTGCACGTGCGCTCCTTCCGGAGGTGATCCGCTCGGATCCACTGAAGGAAACTTCCAGGAGGTCACCAATATCCGGGAAGTTTCTGCCAGTCAAGACAGCGCGCAGCAACCGCGAAAGGCCGCCACCGGCGCGGTTGGAGGGGGACGCGCCGATGGCGGTGGGGCCGCACGCCGCGGTACGGCGGAGAGGGTGGTCAGCGATCGCAGCCAGTGGCGAGGGCCGACACCGCACCGTGGTGACTCTCCGGCGGCCTGCGATGGGACGGGCGGGGTCCGGTGCGGGTTCCCGATCCGGCCCCGATTTCCGGGAAGTCGGTACGCGGGAGGAACCAGGGGCTCAACGGGGTGGATGAGCCGCCACCTTCGGCCACTGCCCGCCGAGCACCCGCACGCACTCAGCGATGGCCGGACGCCGGGCGGCCCCCGACCGCCACAGCGCGTACGGCCGCCGCACCGGCATCGGAAGCGAGCGGCACCCTCCACCACCCCGGCGGGCGGCGGCCCGCGACCCAGCCGCGTGATGAGCGCCACCCCGAGCCCGGCCGCCACAGGGCCGGTCCTCCCCCTGCCGGGCCCTCTCCCTCCTCACCGACGGCCCTCGCGTGACCGGGCGGCCCTGCGCGCCCTGGACGGCCCCTCGCGCGACCGGGCGGCCCTGCGGCCCTGGACCGGCAGGGCGCGGGCACGGTCGTCCACGTCGCCTGGATCACCACCGTCTCCGGCTTCGGCGCCTGGGGTTTCCTTCCGCGCCACCACCCCGTTCCTGTTCCCGGGCGCGCCGGTGAGCCGCTGCGGTGGTGCGCGGCGGCGCTGCCCGGGCCCCGTCGACGTCGGCTAGGACGCCTCGACCAGCATCCCGGGCGGGCTGACGTGGAACGTGCGGGCCCGCACGCCGAAGCCCGTGTCGCCGTCCAGGTGGCTGTCGTCGTCCCAGGTGACGATCACGCTCTCCGGTCCGTTGCCGAAGGCCGTCGCGGTGCACAGGTGGGAGCGCCGCCCCGGATCCGCGGTGCTGACCCGCACCGGGTCGCCGAGTGAACCCTGGCTGTCCGAGCAGATCTTGGCCATCACCGTCGGCACGGTGTCGTGCGTGTCCGCGCTCTCCTCCACCCACGCCATCAGGAAGCGCCCGCCCGGCAGCCGGGACAGGGACGGCGAACTCCGGGTGACGCCCCGGGGGTTGCCGGCCGTGATGTCGAAGGTCTCGGTGCCGTCGGGCTGGAAGACGCTCGCCGCGATGGTGGTCTGCGGCTTGCCCAGGTCGCTGGGCTGGATGCCCTCGATGTGCGCGACGACGAAACGTCCGCTGTCCAGCAGGGTGATCGCGTTGACCCCGGTGAAACCGCCGACGTTGGGCTGGATCTCCCCGCCCAGCGGATTGCCCTCGAAGTCGAAGAACCGCAGGGTGAGCCGCCCGCCGCCGATCGCCGAGGGGTCCGTGGACCAGGCGACGACCACGTTGCCGTTGGTGAGGATCGAGGCGGCGGGCTTCTCGTGGAAGCCCTCGGTGGTGCTGACCGTGAACTCCGGTGTCGCCGCGCCGCCGTCCGCGTGGAAGCGCCGCGCCCGGATGCGCTGGTCGGGCCGCCGGCTCGCCCAGGTGACCAGCACACCACCGTCGATCATGAACGCCAGACACGGCCGGACCTTCGGGTCCGCGTCCGCCGTGACGAGCGTCTCCGGGCCGGACTTACGGCCCTCGGTGAACCGCTGGAGCTTCACACAGGGACTGGGCCCCGGCGTGCCGAACGGCGTCTCCAGCCATACGGCGAACTGGCCGCTGATCCCGGCGGACAGCACGGAC
The DNA here is from genome assembly GCF_042959065.1 of Streptomyces sp. NPDC007929. Classification (NCBI taxonomy): domain Bacteria; kingdom Bacillati; phylum Actinomycetota; class Actinomycetes; order Kitasatosporales; family Streptomycetaceae; genus Streptomyces; species Streptomyces sp. NPDC007929. The sequence continues at coordinate 310,719 of NZ_JBIBKD010000002.1, forward strand.
GGCCACAACGGCCGCACCCCCGGCCCGTCCGAGGGCTGCGTACTGACCGCGAACTCGTCCCCGAGCTTGTCGCCGTCGTCCGCGAGGAACTGCCCCTTGATGACGAAGTCGCTCTCGTCCGACCACAACTCCAGGAACTGCGTACCGAACAGAGCGTCGACGGCGGGCTGAAGCTGGTCACCGGACGTGGTGCTGTTGACGAGGAAGTCAGCCATGGCAGCTCTTTCGAATCAGGGCGAGGAGAAGCGAGAGCGATACGACCGGCCGAGTCCTTGAGAAAAGCGTGTCATGGCTGGGGGGTGGGTGCATCTGGAGGGGTGGAAAACCCCGGGTGGAGGGGGCCCCGCCCCCGGCAAGTGGGGCGGGGCAGTGGGTGTGGTGACGGGGTCAGCGGGTGTGTTCCGTGAACCTCTGGGCCGTTTCGGTCAGGACATCCTGGCCGTCCCGGGCCCAGAGGACGTCGTTGAACAGCTCCACCTCGATCGCGCCGGTGTAACCGGCCGCCTCCACGTGGTCCTGCCACTCGCGCATGTCGATCGACCCGTCGCCGATCTGCCCGCGCCCGGTCAGGACGCCCTCCGGCAGGGGCGTCGTCCAGTCGGCGAGCTGGAAGGTGTGGATACGCCCACCCGCACCCGCCCGGGCGATCTGCGCGGGCGCGGTGTCGTCCCACCAGATGTGGTACGTGTCGACCGTGACGCCGACCTGCTGCGCCGGGAAGCGTTCCGCCAGGTCCAGGGCCTGGGCCAGCGTCGACACCACACAGCGGTCGGCGGCGTACATGGGATGCAGCGGCTCGATCGCGAGCCGCACCCCGTGCCGCTCCGCGTACGGGCCCAGTTCCGCCAGGGCGTCCGCGATGCGCTCCCGGGCGCCGTGCAGGTCCTTCGAGCCCGCGGGCAGCCCGCCCGAGACCAGGACCAGCGTGTCCGTGCCCAGTACCGCCGCCTCGTCGATCGCGCGCCGGTTGTCGGCCAGGGCCTCGGCCCGCTCCCGCGGGTCGATCGCGGTGAAGAACCCGCCCCGGCACAACGTCGTCACCGTCAGCCCGGCGTCCCGGACCAGCTTGGCCGTGGCCTCCAGGCCGAACGCCCGCACCGGCTCGCGCCACAGCCCCACGTTGCGGATGCCCAGCCGGGCGCAGCCGTCGGCCAGTTCCGGCAGCGACAGCTGCTTCACCGTCATCTGGTTGATGGAGAAGCGCTCCAAGGACCCGCTCACTGGTTCACCCCGTACACGCTCAGCAGCGTCTTCATCCGCTCTTCCGCCAGCTTCGGGTCGGGGAACAGCCCCAGCCCGTCGGCCAGTTCGTACGCCGTCGAGAAGTGTGGCAGCGAGCGGGCCGACTGCAGGCCGCCGACCATCGAGAAGTGCGACTGGTGACCGGCCAGCCAGGCCAGGAAGACCACGCCCGTCTTGTAGAAGCGGGTCGGCGTCTGGAACAGGTGCCGGGAGAGCCCGACCGTGGGGTCGAGCAGAGCGCGGAAGCCCCGCACGTCGCCCGTGTCCAGGACCCGGACCGCCTGCGCCGCCAGCGGACCGAGCGGGTCGAAGATGCCGAGCAGCGCGTGACTGAAGCCCTGCTCGTCACCCGCGATCAGCTCGGGGTAGTTGAAGTCGTCGCCCGTGTAGCAGCGCACGCCCTTCGGAAGCCGGCGCCGGATGTCGATCTCGCGCTGTGCGTCCAGCAGCGACACCTTGATGCCGTCGACCTTGTCCGGATGGGCGGCGATGACATCCAGGAACGTGTCCGTCGCCGTGTCCAGGTCGGATGAGCCCCAGTAGCCCTCCAGGGCCGGGTCGAACATCGGGCCCAGCCAGTGCAGGACCACCGGCTCGGCCGCCTGGCGCAGCAGATGGCCGTAGACCTCCAGATAGTCCTCGGGGCCGGAGGCCGCCGCCGCGAGCGCCCGGGACGCCATCAGGATGGCCTGCGCGCCGGACTCCTCGACGAGCGCGAGCTGCTCCTCGTAGGCCGCGCGGACCTCCGCGAGTGAACCGGAGGCGATCTGGTCGGTGCCCACACCGCAGGCGATCAGGCCGCCGACCGACTTCGCCTCCGCCGCCGACCGGCGGATCAGCTCCGCCGCGCCCGCCCAGTCCAGGCCCATGCCGCGCTGAGCGGTGTCCATGGCCTCGGCGACACCCAGCCCGTGCGACCACAGGTGGCGGCGGAAGGCGAGGGTGGCGTCCCAGTCGACGGCGGCGGGCGAGTCGGGGGAGACGTCGGCGAACGGGTCGGCGACGACATGTGCCGCCGAGAACACCGTGCGGGAGGTGAAGGGCGTGCCGGAGGTCACGGCCAGGGGCTCGGTGCGGGGTTCGTAGGTCCGCAACGCCCCGTCGGCGCCGGGGAGTCGGATCGTCACAGCGAGATCTCCGGTACGTCGAGACGGCGACCCTCCGCGGAGGACCTCAGGCCCAGCTCGGCGAGCTGGACACCACGGGCACCGGCCAGCAGGTCCCAGTGGTAGGGGGCGTCGGCGTAGACGTGCCGCAGGAACAGCTCCCACTGGGCCTTGAAGCCGTTGTCGAACTCGGTGTTGTCCGGCACCTCCTGCCACTGGTCGCGGAAGACCTCCGTGGCCGGGATGTCCGGGTTCCAGACCGGCTTGGGGGTGGCGCTGCGGTGCTGGACGCGGCAGTTGCGCAGGCCCGCGACCGCGGAGCCCTCGGTGCCGTCGACCTGGAACTCCACCAGTTCGTCGCGGTTGACGCGCACGGCCCAGGAGGAGTTGATCTGGGCGATCGCGCCGCCGTCCAGCTCGAAGACGCCGTAGGCGGCGTCGTCGGCGGTGGCGTCGTAGGGCTTGCCGTTCTCGTCCCAGCGCTGCGGGATGTGCGTGGCGGTGAGCGCCTGGACGGACTTCACCCGGCCGAACAGCTCGTGCAGCACGTACTCCCAGTGCGGGAACATGTCGACGACGATGCCGCCGCCGTCCTCGCTGCGGTAGTTCCAGGACGGGCGCTGGGCGCTCTGCCAGTCGCCCTCGAAGACCCAGTAGCCGAACTCGCCGCGCACCGAGAGGATCCGCCCGAAGAAGCCGCCGTCGATCAGGCGCTTCAGCTTCAGCAGCCCCGGCAGGAAGAGCTTGTCCTGGACGACGCCGTGCTTGATGCCGGCCTCGTTCGCCAGCCGGGCGAGGTCCAGGGCGCCGTCGAGGCCGGTGGCGGTCGGCTTCTCGGTGTAGATGTGCTTGCCCGCAGCGATGGCCTTCTTCAGCGCCTCCTCACGGGCGGAGGTGACCTGGGCGTCGAAGTAGATGTCCACCGTGTCGTCGGCGAGGACCGCGTCCAGGTCCGTCGAGACGTGCTCCAGCCCGTGCTGCTCCGCCATCGCCCTCAGCGCGTGCTCCCGGCGGCCGATCAGGATCGGCTCGGGCCACAGCACCGTGCCGTCGCCGAGGTCGAGGCCGCCCTGCTCGCGCAGGGCGAGGATGGAGCGGACCAGGTGCTGGCGGTAGCCCATGCGCCCGGTCACGCCGTTCATGGCGATACGCACCGTCTTGCGTGTCACGTCTTTCCCTTCGTACGCGGTCGTCGCGCCGCGTACGCCCCACCCTTCCCAGGCGACCCTCTGGATGCCTGTGGACTGGTGAGCGTTGCAGCAAGCGCTTTCTACATTCCAAGAAGCTAGCCTCTGAACCGCGGTCCGGACAAGACCGTGACCAGGACGAGTTGTTCGAGGGGGCGAACAACCCGGGGTCGGGGGCTTAAGGTCTGCACGGAACCTTGGCCATGGGTTCATCGGGGCGCAGGCGGTCGACCTGCTGTTCCGTCCGGAACCATGGCGCGTGGTCCAGGTGTGTACGAGGGCGGAAGCGAGACGAGATGCACGACCGGAGGACGACGAGATGACGGTGACCCTGGCGGACGTGGCGGCCCGCGCGCAGGTCTCGCCCGCGACGGTGTCGCGCGTGCTGAACGGGAACTACCCCGTGGCCGCGTCCACCCGGGAGCGGGTGCTGAAGGCCGTGGACGAGCTGGACTACGTGCTCAACGGGCCTGCCAGCGCCCTGGCCGCCGCCACCTCCGACCTGGTCGGGATCCTGGTGAACGACATCGCCGACCCGTTCTTCGGGATCATGGCGAGCGCGATCCAGGCCGAGATCGGCGGCCCGGGCGGCCGGGCGGGCGGGGAACGACTCGCTGTGGTCTGCAACACCGGCGGCTCTCCGGAGCGGGAGCTGACGTACCTCACGCTGCTCCAGCGGCAGCGGGCCGCGGCCGTGGTGCTGACCGGCGGGGCGATCGAGGACGCGGTGCACCAGGCGGCCATGGACGCGAAGGTGCGCAAGCTGGTGGAAGCCGGGACGCGGGTCGTGCTGTGCGGACGCCCGCCGGCCCCCGAGACCGGGGCTATCGCGCTGACCTTCGACAACCGCGGCGGCGGGCAGGAACTGACCGAGCACCTCATCGGGCTCGGGCACCGGCGGCTCGGCTACATCGGGGGCCCCGAGGAGCGCACGACCACCCGGCACCGGCTGGAAGGCCACCGGGCCGCGCTGGCCGCGCACGGCATCGAGGAGGACCCCCGCTGGACGGTGCACGGGCGCTACGACCGACGGTCCGGCTACGAGGCGACGCTGGAGCTGCTGCGCCGTGACCCGTCGCTGACGGCGGTCGTCGCGGCGAACGACTCCGTCGCCCTGGGCGCGTGCGCCGCCCTGCGCGACTCCGGCCTGCGCATCCCGGAGGACGTGTCGGTGGCGGGCTTCGACGACCTGCCCTTCAGCATCGACGCGGTGCCCGCGCTGACGACGGTACGACTGCCACTGGCGGAGGCCGGCGCCCGGGCCGGCCGCATCGCGATGGGCCGCGAGGAGGCCCCGCCCGGGGGGATCGCGTCGGTGCGGGGGGAGTTGATGGTGCGCGGGTCCTCCGGGGTGCCGCGGACCTCCTGAACCCCCGGGATCGCCCCGTCACCCGGTGGACTGGTCCCCGGTGGGTCCCCGATGGGTCCCCGGCCCGGCGGACGGCCCGGCCCGGTTGGTCTGAGTGGCGCCATTGCCGGGGGTGATGGGGTGAACGGAGGACGTGTCACCGTCGGCCGGGTTCGCGGCAGTGCGTTCCATGGACGCGTCTCCCGCGTCAGGCCCCGTTGCCCACCGCACCGGCGAGCCGCGCGGAACCTCTCACATCAGGAGTGTCCATGACGGTGATGTCCCGGTCGGCGCGGAAACTGGCTGCCCTGGCCACGGTGTTCGCGACGGGAGTCGTACTCCCCCTCGCGGTGGGCGCGGCGCCCGCGCACGCCGCGCCGCAGCTCGACGTGGCGAAGTTCCACACGGGGGACTTCGTCCGTGGCGAGGTCGCGACCTACCGCTTCCAGGTGACCAACCGCAGTGTGTCGGACCCGACCTCGGGCACGCTGACGCTCACGGACACGCTGCCGGAAGGCCTCACCGTGAACTTCGTGTCGGGGCACATCTCCTGGGACTGCGACCCCACAGCGACCTCCGTCACCTGCACCAACGACACCGTGGTACAGCCGTTCCAGTCCTACCCGATCCTGGAACTCTCGGTGCGGGTCGCCGAGGACGCCCCGTGCACCCTGAGCAACTCGGTCACCGTCTCGGGAGCGGGCAGCCCCGCGGTCACGTCCACCGACCTCACCACCGTCTCCGGCGGTGACTGCGACAACGGCGGTGGTGGCAACGGCGGCAACGGCGGCGGGCTCGGGTCGATCCTGCCCATCAACCTGGACGGCATCATCCCGTTCTTCAACAACATCACGCTGAACAAGAACGAGGACAGCCCCGGCGCGAGCAACACCAGCCATCAGGAGGCCAACGCCTCCTGACGGTCTTCGGAGGAGGTGGCCGGCGCCGTCAGCCGGCCGGGCCGTTCGGCGTATGTCGCCTCCGGCGATGAGTTCCGTGCGTTACACCGGTCCGGCGATGAGTTCCGTGCCGTACACCGGTCTGTAGTGCCGTCACCGAGGCCACCTCTCCCGAACGAGAAAGCGGAGTGAGTCCCATGCGCATCGTCATCACCGAGTTCATCAGCCTGGACGGCGTCGTACAGGCCCCGGGCGGGCCCCAGGAGGACCCGGACGGCGGCTTCGCGCACGGTGGCTGGTCGCACCCCTACTTCGACGAGGAGGTGCTGGGCGGCGCCTTCGACGCCGGGCTGGCCAGAGCCGAGGCGCTGCTGTTCGGGCGGCGGACGTACCAGACCATGGCCGGTGCCTGGCCCGAGCGCGCGGGCGACCCCTTCGCCGACCGGATGAACGCCCTGAAGAAGTACGTCGTCTCCAGCACCCTCGGCGAGAGCGACCTGACCTGGAACAACTCCTCCCTCATCCCCGGCGACCGGGCCGTCGCCCGCATCCGGGAGCTGCACGAGGCCGAGGGCGGCGAGATCGCCATGATGGGCAGTCCGACCCTGGTGCGGACGCTGCTGTCGGAGGGTCTGGTCGACGAACTCCAGCTCGTCGTGATGCCGGTGATCCTCGGCGGCGGCAAGTCGATCTTCCCGACGGACGGCACCAAGCGCCCGATGCAGCTGATCTCCACCACCACCGCCAAGACCGGCGCCCAGGTGTGCGTGTACCGCGCCGCCGAGGGCTAGTACAGCGGTCCTGGGCGGCATAGGCTCGACCCGTCGGTATCTCTGACTGAGTCAAAGACCCGGGGGCGAAGGCCATGACCGTCCAGGACATCCGCTCCTTCAACCGCTTCTACACGAACGTCATCGGCGCCCTCGACTACGGCCGCCGGCTCTACGCCCCGTACACCCTCACCGAGTCCCGCGTGCTCTACGAGCTGGCCCACGCGCCCCGCACGGACGCCGCCGACCTGCGGGCCCAGCTGCATCTGGACGCCGGGTACCTCAGCCGCATCCTGAACAGGTTCGAGGAGGACGGCCTGGTCGAGCGCGGCCCGTCCGACACCGACCCGCGCCGCCGCCGCGTCACGCTCACGGCACCCGGCCGGGAGGCCGCCGCGCTGCTCGACGAGCGGGCACGGGAGACGGTCGGGGCGATGCTGGCCACCGTCCGGACCCAGGACCGCCCGCGCCTGGCGCAGGCCATGCGGACCGTACGGACGATCCTGGGGGACGGCGACGCCGAAGCCAGTGGCGAAGGCGGCGGCGAAGGCGAAGGCGGCGGTGAAGGCGAAGGCGGCGGTGAAGGCGATGGCGGCGGTGAAGGCGAAGGCGCGGGCGAGGGCCGCGGCCCTCGCCCCGAGGACGTAGTCCTGCGCGACCCCGCCCCCGGCGACCTCGGCTGGATCGTGCAGCGCAACGCCGCGCTCTACGCCGCCGAGTACGGCTTCGACGCCGACTACGAGGCACTGGTGGCGAGGATCGTCGCCGACTACGCCGAGCACCACGACCCGCACCGCGAGCGGACCTGGATCGCCGAGCTGGACGGCCGACCGGTGGGGTGCGTGATGTGCGTACGGGACGACACCCCCGGCGCGGCCCGCCTGCGGCTCCTGCTCGTCGAGCCGGACGCGCGCGGCCTGCGCATCGGCGACCGCCTGGTCGGGGCGCTCGTCGACTTCGCCCGCGAGGCCGGCTACCGCGAGGTCGTCCTGTGGACCAACGACATCCTCGGCGCGGCCCGCCGCATCTACCAGCGCCACGGTTTCGTCCTGGTCGCGGAGAAGCCGCACCACTCCTTCGGTCAGGACCTGACCGGCCAGGACTGGCGATTGGATCTTTACGCAACACCCGAGTGACGAAGGGGAGTCGGAGGCGGGGGTGCCGGGTAGGGTCCGTCGACATGAAGCTGGCGTTCTCCACCCTCGGTGTCCCCGGCCTGCCCCTGCCCGACGTCCTGCGGCTGGCCACCACCCACGGCTATCACGGCGTGGAACTGCGCACCCACCCCGAGGAACCGGTCCACACCGGCCTCGGCCCGGCCGAACGGGCCGACGTCGCGGCCGAGTTCAAGGGAGCGGGCGTAGAGCTCCTGGGCCTGGCGGGTTACGCACGGGTCGCCGCGCCCGGCGACGACGAGCCCGTCCTGGCCGAGATCCGCGCCCTCCTGGACCTGGCCCACGACCTCGGCGCCCCGTACATCCGCGTCTTCCCCGGCGGCGATCTCGACGTCCAGACCCCGGAGGAGGCCGACGCGACGGCCGCCCGCCGCCTGGGCACGGCCGCCGAACACGCGGGCGACCTGGGCGTTCGCATCCTCCTCGAAACCCACGACTCGCACCGCACCGCCGCCGACGCGATGCGGATCCTCGGCCTCGTCGGGCACCGCCAGGTCGGCGCCCTCTGGGACGTGATGCACACCTGGCTCGGCGGCGAACAGCCCTCCGACACCTACGCGGCCCTCTCCCCTCACCTCGGCTACGTCCAGGTCAAGGACATCGCCTCCGTCGAGGACACCACCCCCCTGGCCCTCGGCCAGGGCGTCCTCCCGCTGGCCGAGTGCGTCGAGGTCCTCTCCCGCCACAACTGGGACGGCTGGCTCTGCTGGGAGTACGAGAAGCGCTGGTACGAGCAGGCCGCGCCGCTGCCCGAGCTCCTGGAGTCCGGGCGTGAGCACCTGAGCAGGCTGCTGAACGAGTCGGCGTGACGCGTCAGCCCTCGGCGGCCGGAGCGGCCACCAGGACCAGGACCGCGAGCAGGGCGACGCACCCGTCGAGCAGCATGACCGCGGGCGGCTTGCGACGGGGGAGGAGGCCCCGACGTTGCTCGGGTGTCCCGAGCTGCTGGCCGCGATGCGGTCACGGCTGCGGCGGCTGGACGACCAGCTGGCGAGCGTCGCGCAGTCCCGTGACGCCCTCGCCGACTACATCTAGGCGGCCGAACGCGTGGGCGGCGAGAGCTACCCGCCGCTCGGCCTCGCGCTGTCTTCCTAGGCCCCTATGTGCCCGTCCTTGACGGCGCCGACGAACACCGCCCAGCCGCTCCGCGAGAAGACCAGGGTGGGGCCGAGGGCGGTCTTGCTGTCCCGTACCGGGACGTCGGGGCGGCCGGGGGCGACTTCGAGGCACTCGCCCTGATCGCCGCCGCTGTAGCTGGACTTGTACCAGTCGGTGAGGGCGATGTGCTCACTGTCGATCACGCGCATGCTCCTCCGCTGCCGCCCTGACGAGGGCCAGGGACTCCTGCTGCGACAACGCGTCGCTCAGCGCCAGAGCGTATGCGGTCTGGCAGGCGCCCACCAGAGCGGGCTCGTCCATCAGGTTGCCGGTCTGGAAGCCCTCCACGTAGGCCACCGGTGCCGAGTCCTCGAAGGTCATGAGCGTGAGCAGACTCTGCATGAGTGCGTGCGCCCCTACGCCGTAGGGAAGCACGTGGAGGCGCAGCCGTCCCGACTCGGCCATGTCCGCGACTTTGTGCAACTGCTCCGTCATGACCTGTGGTCCGCCGACGCGACGGCGGAGGACTGCCTCGTCGAGCAGTGTCCAGACGACAGGCTGCCCCGGCCCGTCGAGGATTCGGCGGCGTTGCGTTCGAATGACAACGAGCTCGTCAAGTTTCTCGGTCGTATGGTTCGGGCGGTAGGCCCGGAACAGGGCACGTGCGTAGTCGTCGGTCTGAAGCACTCCCGGAACCAGGGAAAGTGCGAACTGCTGCATGTGAGTGGCCAGTTGCTCCAGCTCGGCCACCGCTGCGAAGTGGTCGGTGTAGTGGGACTCCAGGTCTTCCAACCACCGCGCGAAGAACCCGTCCGTCCCCAGCGCCCGGTCGATCCGCCGCGCGTCATCCGGCTTGGGGAGGCGTCGGCCGGCCTCGAAATGACTGATCAGCGTGGGCGAGCACACCACCTGGTCGCCCAGTTCCTCCTGGGTGAGGCGGGCGGCGGTCCGCCTCAGCCGCATCTCCTCCCCGTACTTCTGACGTGGTGTTCGAAGCATGCGGCGTTCGTCCATCGGCCAACTCCCTTTCTTGACAAGCGCGATGTCAAGTTCCACCCCCTGGCAGGGTAGCGAGCGCCGACCCCACTCTGTGAGTGATCTGGAACAGAACGCAGTCACCGCAGGTGAGAAGGTAGGAAGATTGACGTGGTAGACCTCACGGCCCGGCTCCTGGAACCGTTTCTCCGCTTCCTCTTCCCTCCCCGGGGGAGGCGACGGCGATCGGCGGCGCCTCCCCTGCGCCCGTACGTGTGCCCGGCGGCCTGCTGCCACCCCGGGGAGCGTCCGCTGCGGGGAGAGGACAACCGACTGGTGCGTCCGTATCTCATGGCGGAGGCGGGCGCATGACCGGCGGGAAGCACGACCGTGCCGTGACCGGGCGGTTGCTGCCGTGGACGGGTGTCGAAGGCAGACCGTGTTACCTCGTGGGCGACGGAACCGGCTACGTCGCGCGGCTCGCCGACGAGATCGAGGACGTACAGCTCGACATGGCGGACGCCCTGCTCGGGCATGCCGACGAACTCCTCGCGGAGCGCCGGGTGACGAGCGGCGAGCTGCACTACCTTGCCCGGCGGCTCAGCGAGTCCCTGCGGGACGTCACAAGGGTTGCCGAGAGCAGAGGGGCGCGGCTCGCCGACAGGTCCGGGCCCTGACGGTGACGGTGTCAGCGCTGCTCCGTGCGGCGGGCGTACGCCCGGGCCGCTCGGGCGCGGTCGCCGCAGCGGGTGGAGCACCAGTGGCGGCGGCCGTGGCGGAGCAGGTAGCGGTTGCAGGGCGGGGAGCCGCAGGCCGTGAGGCGTTCGGCGGCGGGGGACGTGAGCAGGTCCGCGGCGTCGGCGGCGAGGGTCGCCAGGGCGAGGTCGACGATCGCGGTGGTCGGGTGCGGGGCGGTGCGGTAGGGGCCGGTGCTGTCGTCCCACCGCAGCAGCGGGGCTGTCGGAACCCTGGTCATCGCGTCGTTGACGGCCGACACCGCCGCGGGCAGGGCGGGTACGCCGTCGACGCGGGCGGCGAACAGGGACCTGATCTGCTCGCGCAGGGAACGCAGTTGGGCCGCGCACATCTCCCGCATACCGGCGTCGACCGGGGCGAGGCCGCGCTGGGTCAGCCAGTGGTTCGCCTGCGCGGGGGTGCCCAGGAGGTCGAGCGTGCGCCCGCCGGACAGGGCGATCGCGGTGTTGGCGAGGGCCAGCGAGGCATGTTCCTCCTCGCCCTGGGCGGGCGGCGGGGCGGGCTGGTCGGTCACGTGCTCCTCCATGATTCTCATGGTACGGCTTGCCAGCATCCGTGAGAAGCGGATACGTTTGTCTCACGGTTCGATCGCGTCTATCCGTGAGGTGCTGTATGTCTTCCGTCCCCATGGCCACCGGCTTTCCCGTCCGCGCCCTCGGCGGCCCGACCGCGTTCTTCGAGTACGGCGGCCTGCGCTTCCTGACCGACCCGACCTTCGACGCCCCCGGCGACTACGCCCGGCCCGGAGGTCCGCTCCTGACCAAGACCGCGGCCTCCGCCAGCAGCCCCGCCGACCTCGGCAGCGTCGACGTGGTGCTGCTCTCCCACGACGAGCACGCCGACAACCTCGACACCTCCGGCCGGGCCCTGCTCCCCGGCATACCCCTGACCCTGACCACGCCCGGCGGCGGTGAGCGCCTGCGCGAGAGCCTGGGGGACAAGGTCAGGGGCCTGGCCGACTGGGAGTCCGTCGAGCTGGACCGGCCCGGCGGCGGCACCCTCACCGTGACCGGCGTCCTGGCCCTGCACGGCCCCGGCCCGCGCGAGCAGGTCGAGGCGTTCACCGGCCAGGTCGTCGGCTTCGTCCTGACCGGCGAGGGCCTGCCCACCGTCTACGTCAGCGGCGACAACGCCTCACTCGACGCCGTCCGCGAGATCGCCGGCCGCTTCGGCCCCGTCGACACCGCCCTGCTCTTCGCCGGCGCTCCCCGCTTCCCCGTGCTCTTCGACAACCAGGTCGTCGTCCTGGACAGCGCGATGGCCGCCGAGGCCGCGCGGATCCTCGGCGCCCGGCGTGTCGTCCCCGTCCACTACGACAGCTGGTCCCACTTCACCGAGGGCCGCGAGCAGCTGGAAGCCGCCTTCACCACCGCCGGGCTCGCCGACCGGCTCGACTGGGGCAAGGACGCCTGACCTGCCGCCGCATCCGCCCGGCCTGCCGCGATATCCCCCCGACCTGCCGCTACTTCCTCCAGAACAGGTGATGGACCACCCCGCTCGGGCTCGGTACGACGTCGTGGTGGAAGCGGTCGAGCAGCTCCTCGGGCGACTCCCACAGCCGTGACCCGGACCCGAGCACCACACCGGGCGAGACCGTCACGTGCAGCGTGTCGACCAGGTCGGCGTCCAGGAACTGCCGGACCGTCGACGCCCCGCCCCCGAGCCGTACGTCCTTGTCCCCGGCCGCCTCGCGCGCCTGGGCGAGGACCTCGGCCGGATCCCCGCCGACGAAGTGGAACGTCGTGTCGGAGAGCGTGAACGAGGGGCGCTCGTGGTGGGTCATCACGAACACCGGTGTGTGGAACGGCGGCTCGTCACCCCACCAGCCCTTCCAGTCCTCGTTCTCCCAGGGGCCGCGGTGGGGGCTGAACTTGTTGCGGCCCATGATCTCGGCGCCGATGCCATGGTGGAAGTCGCGCACCAGGTAGTCGTCGAGGCCGCGGCTCCCGCCCGGGTCGGTGCGGTTGGGCCAGCTGGCCGTGGCCAACGCCCAGGCGAACATCGTGCCGGGATCGGCATGCCCGAACGGCCTCTCCAGGCTCTGTCCCTCACCGGCACCGAAACCGTCACTCGAGACGTTGAAATTCTGCACGCGCAGCAGTTGGGGCACAGCGCTCCTCCTGTGATCGGTGGTCGACGCAAGAGTGACCGCCCGGACCGGCAGAACTCATCGGTGCGGGCCGGGCGCGTCCAAGGGTTCCGGTCTCACCCGGCCTGCGCCACCACGTGGTCGATCACCTGCTGGAAGTCCTCACTGGGCGAGAACTCCACCAGTTCGCTGTCCTCCAGCGCCACCGGCACATGCCCGGGCCCCCAGTAGTACGCCTGCCCCGCCTCGTACTCCTCCTCGCCCGTGGCCGTGCGCATCCTGATCCGGCCCTTGAGCAGGTAGCCCCAGTGCGGGCACGGGCACGCGTCGTCGGGCAGGCCCTTGAGGGCCGGGCCCATGTCCGTGCCCCGGGGGAGCGTGATGTAGCCGACCGACATGCCGCCGCCGATCGGCATCAGGCGCAGTTCCACGCCGTCGCCTTCGAGGGCGACAGGTACGTCGTTCCGGGTCGCCGCCGTCATGGTTCCTCCGCTCCGGCCCATCAGGACCTCCAGCGCCCCACAGGAAACCCCCGTACCTCCAGCCTGGCCCGCCGGGCCGCCCTCCGCGACATCACGATCCGGTCAAGAGGTACCGCCGGGGGCTTGATTCGGATGCGTGTAATCGATTCCATGAGTGCCGCACGGCGCTCCCACGACTGATCCACAAGGAGGTGGAGCGGCGGTGGCCAGCATCAAGGACGTCGCTGCCGAGGCCGGCGTCTCCGTCGCCACGGTCTCGCGCGTCCTGAACGACCACCCGTCGGTCAGCGCCGACGCACGCACTCGCGTGCTGGCCGCCGTCGAGACCCTGGGCTACCGCCCGAACGCCGTCGCCCGCTCCCTGCGCACCGACCAGACCCACACCCTCGGCCTGGTCATCAGCGACGTGATGAACCCCTACTTCACCGAACTGGCCCGCTCCGTCGAGGAAGAGGCCCGCGCGCTCGGCTACAGCGTCATCATCGGCAACGCCGACGAGCGGCCGGACCTCCAGGACCACCACGTACGCACCCTGCTCGACCGCCGGATCGACGGCCTGCTCGTCTCCCCGACGGACGGCGGCTCGCCGCTGATGCTGGACGCCGCGCGGGCCGGGACGCCCATGGTCTTCGTGGACCGGTGGATCCCGGGCGTGGACGTGCCGGTGGTGCGGTCGGACGGGCGAGCCGCCGTGCGAGACCTCGTGGCGCATCTGCACCGGCTCGGACACCGGCGGCTCGCGATCATCGCCGGCCCGGCGGCGACCACGACCGGCCGCGAGCGCGTGGAGGCCTTCCGGGAGGCACTCGCCGTGTTCGGTCTCGAACTCCCCGACGCCTACAGAGGGCAGGGCGACTTCCAGGCCGAGAGCGGGCGCCGGGTCACCGAGGGCTTCCTCGACCTGGCCGACCCGCCCGAGGTCGTCTTCGCGGCCGACAACCTGATGGCGCTCGGCGCGCTGGACGCCGTACGCGCGCGTGGTCTGCGCGTACCGGACGACCTCGCGCTGGCCGCGTTCGACGACATCCGGTGGTTCGTGCACACCGATCCGCCGATCACCGCGATCGCTCAGCCCACGGGCGAGCTGGGCCGGGCCGCCGTACGGGCCCTGGTCGACCGCATCGAGGGGCGGCCCGGCGAGTCCGTCACGCTCCCCGCCCGGCTCGTCGTACGCCGCTCCTGCGGCGAGAACCCCACCCCCGTGCAGAACCCCACCCCAGTGCAAAGGAGCACGACGTGAGCAACGCGGACGAGTTGCTGCGCATCGAGGGCATACGGAAGACCTTCCCGGGCGTGGTCGCGCTGGACGGCGTCGACTTCGACCTGCGCCGGGGCGAGGTGCATGTGCTGCTCGGTGAGAACGGTGCCGGAAAGAGCACCCTCATCAAGATGCTCTCCGGCGCCTACACCCCCGACGCCGGGCGGATCCTGGTCGGTGGCGAGCAGACCCGCATCCACGGTGCGCAGGACTCCGAGCGGCTCGGGATCGCCACGATCTACCAGGAGTTCAACCTGGTGCCCGATCTGACGGTCGCCGAGAACATCTTCCTGGGGCGCCAGCCACGCCGGTTCGGGATGATCGACCGGAAGAGGATGGAGGCCGACGCCGAGGTCCTGCTGAAGCGGGTCGGTGTGAACGTGTCGCCCCGCGCGCGGGTCCGCGAGCTGGGCATCGCCCGCCTGCAGATGGTCGAGATCGCCAAGGCGCTCAGCCTGGACGCCCGGGTGCTGATCATGGACGAGCCGACCGCCGTGCTCACCTCCGAGGAGGTCGACAAGCTCTTCGCGATCGTGCGCACGCTGCGCGAGGACGGCGTCGGGATCGTCTTCATCACCCACCACCTGGAGGAGATCGCCGCGCTCGGCGACCGCGTCACGGTCATCCGGGACGGCCGGAGCGTCGGCCAGGTCCCGGCTTCCACGCCCGAGGACGAGCTCGTACGGCTCATGGTCGGGCGCTCCATCGAGCAGCAGTACCCGAGGGAACGCGCCGACCGCGGTGCCGCGCTGCTGTCCGTCGAGGGACTCACCCGGGACGGCGTCTTCCACGACGTCGGCTTCGAGGTGCACGCCGGTGAGGTCGTCGGCATCGCCGGGCTGGTCGGCGCGGGCCGTACCGAGGTCGTACGGGCGGTCTTCGGGGCCGACGCGTACGACAAGGGCACCGTGAAGGTCTCCGGCGCCCCGATCGCCAGGTCCGACGTCAACGCGGCGATGACCGCGGGCATCGGACTCGTGCCCGAGGACCGCAAGGGCCAGGGTCTGGTGCTGGACGCCTCCGTCGAGGAGAACCTCGGCCTGGTGACCCTGCGGTCGGCCACCCGCGCCGGGCTCGTCGACCTCAAGGGGCAGCGCGAGTCCGCCGAGCGGATCGCGAAGCAGCTCGGCGTGCGGATGGCCGGGCTCGGCCAGCACGTGCGCACGCTGTCCGGCGGCAACCAGCAGAAGGTCGTCATCGGCAAGTGGCTGCTCGCCGACACCAAGGTGCTGATCCTCGACGAGCCGACGCGCGGCATCGACGTCGGCGCCAAGGTCGAGATCTACCAGCTGATCAACGAACTCACCGCCGCCGGAGCGGCCGTGCTGATGATCTCCAGCGATCTGCCCGAGGTACTCGGCATGAGCGACCGGGTGCTGGTGATGGCGCAGGGCCGGATCGCCGGTGAACTCTCCGCCGACGAGGCGACCCAGGACGCCGTGATGGCACTCGCCGTCAGCACCCCCACGAGCACGAGCACCCCCACGAGCACCAGCACGACCACGAACACGAGCACGACCACGAACGGAACGGAGGCCTCCCGTGGCCACTGACACGCTCAAGAGCACGACGGGCGCGGGCGGCGCCTCGGGAGGCCTGCGCCGCCTCCTGCTGGACAACGGCGCGCTCACCGCGCTCATCGTCCTCGTCATCGCGATGTCGGCCCTGTCCGGCGACTTCCTGACGACGGACAACCTCCTCAACGTCGGTGTGCAGGCGGCCGTGACGGCCATCCTCGCCTTCGGTGTGACCTTCGTGATCGTCTCCGCGGGCATCGACCTGTCGGTCGGCTCGGTCGCCGCGCTGTCCGCCACGGTCCTCGCCTGGAGCGCCACCTCCGCGGGTGTCCCGGTCTTCCTCGCCGTGCTGCTCGCCATAGCGACGGGCATCGTCTGCGGCCTGGTCAACGGCATCCTGATCTCCTACGGCAAGCTCCCGCCGTTCATCGCCACCCTGGCCATGCTGTCCGTGGCCCGAGGCCTGTCCCTCGTCATCTCCGAGGGCTCCCCGATCGCCTTCCCCGACTCGGTCTCCCACCTCGGTGACACGCTCGGCGGCTGGCTGCCGGTGCCGGTCCTGGTGATGATCGTCATGGGCCTGATCGCGGCCTTCGTCCTCGGCCGGACCTACATCGGCCGCTCGATGTACGCCATCGGCGGCAACGAGGAGGCCGCGCGGCTGTCCGGCCTGCGCGTGAAGAAGCAGAAGCTCGCGATCTACGCCTTCTCGGGCGTGTTCGCCGCCGTCGCCGGTGTCGTCCTCGCCGCCCGGCTCTCCTCCGCGCAGCCCCAGGCCGCCGACGGCTACGAGCTGGACGCGATCGCCGCCGTCGTCATCGGCGGTGCCTCCCTCGCGGGCGGCACCGGCAAGGCGTCCGGCACGCTCATCGGCGCGCTGATCCTGGCCGTGCTGCGCAACGGCCTCAACCTGCTGAACGTCTCCGCGTTCTGGCAGCAGGTCGTCATCGGTGTCGTCATCGCGCTCGCGGTGCTGTTCGACACGCTGCGGCGCAAGGCGGGGGCGACCCCGGTGGCCGGTGCCTCGGGAGGAGGCAGGGGCAAGCAGGCGGCGACGTACGGGCTCGCGGCCGTGGTCACCGTCGCGATCGTCGGAGCCACGTCCTTCCTGCACAACGGCTCCTCCGCCACGAGCACCCCGAAGCTGGGGCTGTCGCTGTCCACCCTCAACAACCCCTTCTTCGTGCAGATCCGGGCGGGCGCCCAGGCCGAGGCCGAGAAGCGCGGCGTGGACCTGACCGTCACCGACGCCCAGAACGACGCCTCCCAGCAGGCCAACCAGCTCCAGAACTTCACCAGTTCCGGCCTCGGCGCGATCATCGTCAACCCGGTGGACTCGGACGCCGCGAGCAACTCCGTCAAGGCCGCCGACAAGGCGAAGATCCCGGTCATCGCGGTCGACCGGGGCGTCAACAAGGCGTCGGTGGACGCCCTGGTCGCCTCCGACAACGTCGCCGGCGGTGAACTCGCCGCCAAGACCGTCGCCGACAAGCTGGGCGGTAAGGGCAAGATCGTGATCCTCCAGGGCCAGGCCGGCACGTCCGCGGCCCGGGAGCGCGCGCAGGGCTTCGCCAACGGCCTCAAGGCCTTCCCGGGCATCGAGGTCGTCGCCCAGCAGCCCGCCGACTTCGACCGCACCAAGGGACTCGACGTCATGTCGAACCTGCTCCAGGCCCACCCGGACGTCCAGGGCGTCATCGCCGCCAACGACGAGATGGCGCTCGGCGCGATCAAGGCGCTGGGTTCCAAGGCCGGCACGTCGGTCTCGGTCGTGGGCTTCGACGGCACGCCTGACGGACTGAAGGCGGTCGAGGGCGGCACGCTGTACGCGTCCGTGGCGCAGCAGCCGTCCCAGCTCGGGAAGATCGCCGTGGACAACGCCCTGCGGGCCCTGAAGGGCGAGAAGGTCCAGGAGACGGTGAAGGTGCCGGTGAAGGTGGTCACCAAGGAGAACGTGGCCGGCTTCAGCGGCTGACATCGGGGAGCGGCGGGCGGCTCGCGCACGGTGTGCGTGACCGCCCGCCCATGTCACTCACATGGGGAGACAACGCATGTACGACTACGACCTCCTGGTCGTGGGGTCGGCCAACGCCGACCTGGTGATCGGAGTGGAGCGCCGGCCCGGTGCCGGCGAGACCGTGCTCGGCTCCGACCTGGCCGTCCACCCGGGCGGCAAGGGCGCGAACCAGGCGGTCGCCGCCGCCCGGCTCGGTGCCCGTACGGCGCTGCTGGCCCGGGTCGGCGACGACGCGCACGGGCGGCTGCTGCTGGAGTCGCAGCGCGCGGCGGGCGTCGACACGGTCGGGGTCCTGGTGGGCGGCGCGCCGACCGGCGTCGCGCTGATCACGGTCGACCCCTCAGGGGACAACAGCATCGTGGTCTCGCCCGGCGCGAACAGCCGTCTGACCCCTGAGGACGTGAGCGCCGCAGGGTGCCTCTTCCAGAGCTCCCGGGTGGTGTCGGCGCAGCTGGAGATCCCGCTGGAGACGGTGGTGGAGGCCGTGCGGAGCCTGTCGTCCGAGAGCCGTTTCGTGCTGAACCCGTCCCCGCCGCGGCCCCTTCCCCGGGAGGTGCTGGCGGCCTGCGACCCACTGATCGTGAACGAGCACGAGGCGAAGGTCATCCTGGGCGACGCGGCCGTCGGGGACAGCCCCGAGGACTGGGCGCGGATCCTGCTGGCCAAGGGCCCGAGGTCGGTGGTGGTGACGCTGGGCGCGCACGGCGCGCTGGTGGCGTCGGCGGAGGGGGTCGCGCGGGTGCCGGCCGTGACCGTGGACGCGGTGGACACGACCGGAGCGGGCGACTCCTTCACCGCCGCGCTGGCCTGGCGGCTGGGCGCGGGGGAGTCGCTGGCTCAGGCGGCGGCGTACGCGGCGCGGGTGGGTGCCGCGACCGTGACGAAGGAGGGCGCGCAGGCGTCCTTCCCGACGGCGGCGGAGGTCGCCGCGCCGTGAAGAGGACCGGAATACTGAACCGTCACCTCGCGGGTGCGATGGCCGAACTGGGCCACGGCGACGGGGTGCTGGTGTGCGACGCGGGCATGCCCATCCCCGACGGCCCCCGGGTGGTGGACCTGGCGTTCCGCGCCGGGGTGCCGTCGTTCGCCGAGGTGCTGGACGGGCTGCTGGCCGAGCTGGTGATCGAGGGGGCGACGGCGGCGCGCGAGGTCCGGGAGACCAACCCGGAGGCGTCGGCGCTGCTGGAGGGGCACTTCCCCCGGCTGGACCTCGTCTCGCACGAGCGCCTCAAGGAGCTGTCGGCGGGTGCCCGGCTCGTCGTCCGCACGGGCGAGGCACGGCCGTACGCGAACGTCCTGCTGAGGTGCGGCGTCTTCTTCTGAACGGTTTCGAGGGGGCCCGGTCCGTCGACCGGGCCCCCTCGGCTTTTCCCCTCCCGTCAGAACCCCCGCGATCCCCCCAGATCCCCCTCCAGAAGTCCTGACGCGTAGTACGACCGCCATGGGACCGAAAGGGTTGCACGGCGACGTAAGAAAATCTTGCCGAATCCTTGAGCGACCCCGCGGAACCCGGTCCAGCGCCTCCGCACCGGGCCAACCCGGCCCCCTACCGGCGCAGGCTGTAGCTCACCATCGACGCCCCCACCACCGATCCGAACGCCGGGAGGAGGAACTGGGCGAAGGCCTCCCAGCCCCAGACGATCCCCGCGCACGCCGCCGTGATGTTGATGGCCAGGGACAAGATCCACAGGGCGACGCTCTGGGCCTGGGGTGACATCGTTCCTCGTCGTCATTCGGGGCGGGGTGGGGGGGAAGGAAAGGCGCCGGGCCGGAATCACCCCGGTCCCGGGCTGGGGAGCGGACGCAATTCCGGCGCGGGTGTCCGGTTCAGCGGGGGAGAGCCGGGGGTTTTCCCGGTCGGCACGGACAGCCCCGGAGCGACCACCGCGTGTTCCCCGGCGACGGCCGGGGCCACCACGAGCAGCGTCAACGTGCTGACAGCGCACAGGGCGACGAGGAGCGTGCCCACCGTGTACGCGCGCTGCGGGGCGCTCGGGTCTGGGGGACGCATCGGCATCACGGTCGCTCCGGAATCGAGTCCGCCCCCCGGTTTGACGAACCCCTGAATTCTTCCACGGGAAAGGATCACAAAAGGGGCGCGCCGGATGCTTGAACTGTAAAGCTTCGGTCTCTTCTGTGAATTCACCGTGAAAGTCGAGCCGTTGAGCCCATACTGAACGGTCGCTTTATGAGAGGGGGCCTTCGGCTCTTTCGGGCCGCGGGTTGTCGTACCCGGGCGGTACCGTCGGATCATGACCGATCAGGCGGGGGCCGCCCAGACGGGCGAGCGGCGACTGGCCACGCTGGAAGGCGTACTCGAACGCATCACGTACGCCAACGAGGAGAACGGCTACACGGTCGCCCGGGTCGACACCGGCAGAGGCGGCGGCGACCTGCTCACGGTCGTCGGTGCCCTGCTCGGCGCGCAGGTCGGCGAGTCGGTGCGCATGGAGGGCCGCTGGGGCTCCCACCCGCAGTACGGCAAGCAGTTCCACGTCGAGAACTACACGACCGTCCTGCCCGCCACCGTCCAGGGCATCCGCCGCTACCTCGGCTCGGGCCTGGTCAAGGGCATCGGCCCGGTCTTCGCCGACCGCATCACCCAGCACTTCGGCATGGACACCCTGAAGATCATCGAGGAGGAGCCCAAGCGGCTCATCGAGGTCCCCGGCCTCGGCCCCAAGCGCACCAGGAAGATCGCCGACGCCTGGGAGGAGCAGAAGGCCATCAAGGAGGTCATGCTCTTCCTCCAGACCGTCGAGGTGTCCACGTCCATCGCCGTGCGCATCTACAAGAAGTACGGCGACGCCTCCATCTCCGTGGTGAAGAACCAGCCCTACCGGCTCGCCTCCGACGTCTGGGGCATCGGCTTCCTCACCGCCGACAAGATCGCGCAGTCCGTCGGCATCCCGCACGACAGCCCCGAGCGCGTCAAGGCGGGCCTGCAGTACGCCCTGTCCCAGTCCACCGACCAGGGCCACTGCTTCCTCCCGGAGGAACAGCTGATCAAGGACGCGGTCAAACTCCTCCAGGTCGACACCGGCCTGGTCATCGAGTGCCTGGCCGAACTCGCCGAGCCCCCCGAGGACGGCGAGGACCCCGGCGTCGTACGGGAGAAGGTGCCCGGCCCCGACGGCGGCGAGACGGTCACCGCGATCTACCTCGTCCCCTTCCACCGTGCCGAACTCTCCCTCTCCGCCCAGCTGCTGCGTCTGTTGCGCACCGGCGAGGACCGCATGCCGGGCTTTCGGACCGTGGCCTGGGACAAGGCGCTGGGCTGGCTGAAGGGGCGCACCGGCACCGACCTCGCGCCCGAGCAGGAGGCCGCCGTCAAGCTGGCGCTCACCGAGAAGGTCGCCGTCCTCACCGGCGGCCCGGGCTGCGGCAAGTCCTTCACGGTCCGCTCGATCGTGGAGCTGGCCCGCGCCAGGAAGGCGAAGGTCGTGCTCGCCGCCCCCACCGGCCGGGCCGCCAAGCGCCTGTCCGAGCTCACCGGCGCCGAGGCTTCCACCGTCCACCGCCTGCTGGAGCTCAAACCCGGCGGTGACGCGGCCTACGACCGGGACCGCCCGCTGGACGCCGACCTGGTCGTGGTCGACGAGGCGTCCATGCTGGACCTGCTGCTCGCCAACAAGCTGGTGAAGGCCGTCCCGCCGGGAGCGCACCTGCTGTTCGTCGGGGACGTCGACCAGCTGCCCAGCGTCGGGGCGGGGGAGGTGCTCCGCGACCTCCTGGCCGACGGCGGCCCGATCCCCGCGGTCCGTCTCACGCGGGTCTTCCGGCAGGCCCAGCAGTCCGGTGTGGTGACGAACGCCCACCGGATCAACGCCGGACAGCATCCGGTCACGGACGGCATGAAGGACTTCTTCCTCTTCGTCGAGGACGACACCGAGGAGGTCGGGCGGCTCACCGTCGATGTGGCCGCCCGCCGCATTCCGGCCAAGTTCGGGCTGGACCCGCGCCGGGACGTCCAGGTCCTCGCCCCCATGCACCGCGGCCCGGCCGGCGCGGGCACGCTCAACGGCCTGCTGCAACAGGCCGTCACCCCGGGCCGCCCCGACCTGCCCGAGAAGAGGTTCGGCGGACGGGTGTTCCGCGTCGGCGACAAGGTCACCCAGATTCGCAACAATTACGAGAAGGGCGAGAACGGGGTCTTCAACGGCACCGTCGGCGTGGTCACCTCGCTCGACCCCGTCGACCAGCGCCTGACGGTGCGCACCGACGAGGACGAGGAGGTGCCCTACGAGTTCGACGAGCTCGACGAGCTCGCCCACGCGTACGCCGTGACGATCCACCGCTCCCAGGGCAGCGAGTACCCGGCGGTCGTCATCCCGGTCACCACGAGCGCCTGGATGATGCTCCAGCGCAACCTGCTCTACACGGCCGTCACCCGGGCCAAACAGCTGGTCGTCCTCGTCGGTTCGCGCAAGGCGATCGGCCAGGCGGTGCGCACGGTTTCGGCGGGCCGGCGGTGCACGGCACTCGACTTCCGGCTCGGTTCAACGAAAAATGATCGATCAAACGAGTCGTGAAGGTCACAAGACACTTCCGGAAGGGGAACACAGGGGGCAGGATGAGCAAGTTGGCGGCACTCAGTGCCGTCAATAGGCCCGATGGTCGACCCCGAGTGCACTCTCCTGAGCCAAGTGGGGGATGGTAGAGACAGTCAGGGCAACCTCGAAGATGAGGCACAACGTCGGTGAGGGAAGACGTGAGCGACAACTCTGTAGTACTGCGGTACGGCGACGGCGAGTACACCTACCCGGTGATCGACAGCACCGTCGGTGACAAGGGCTTCGACATCGGAAAGCTCCGTGCCCAGACCGGTCTGGTGACACTGGACAGCGGTTACGGCAACACGGCCGCGTATAAATCCGCCGTCACGTACCTGGACGGCGAATCGGGCATCCTGCGGTACCGCGGCTACCCGATCGAGCAGCTGGCCGAGCGCTCCACCTTCCTGGAGGTGGCCTACCTGCTGATCAACGGTGAGCTGCCGACCGTCGACGAGCTCTCGGTGTTCAAGAACGACATCACGCAGCACACCCTGCTGCACGAGGACGTCAAGAACTTCTACAAGGGCTTCCCGCGCGACGCCCACCCGATGGCCATGCTGTCCTCGGTCGTCTCGGCGCTGTCCACGTTCTACCAGGACAGCCACAACCCGTTCGACGAGCGCCAGCGCAACCTCTCCACGATCCGTCTGCTCGCCAAGCTCCCGACGATCGCCGCGTACGCGTACAAGAAGTCGATCGGTCACCCGTTCGTCTACCCGCGCAACGACCTCGGCTACGTCGAGAACTTCCTGCGCATGACCTTCTCGGTCCCGGCGCAGGAGTACGAGCTCGACCCGACCGTGGTCTCCGCGCTCGACAAGCTGCTGATCCTGCACGCGGACCACGAGCAGAACTGCTCGACCTCCACGGTCCGTCTGGTCGGCTCCTCGCAGGCGAACATGTTCGCTTCGATCTCCGCCGGCATCAACGCCCTGTGGGGCCCGCTGCACGGCGGCGCCAACCAGTCGGTGCTGGAGATGCTGGAGGGCATCCGCGACTCCGGCGGCGACGTCGACTCCTTCATCCGCAAGGTGAAGAACAAGGAGGACGGCGTCCGCCTGATGGGCTTCGGCCACCGGGTCTACAAGAACTTCGACCCGCGCGCCAAGATCATCAAGGCCGCCGCGCACGACGTGCTGTCCGCCCTCGGCAAGTCCGACGAGCTGCTGGACATCGCGCTGAAGCTGGAGGAGCACGCGCTCTCCGACGACTACTTCGTCGAGCGCAGCCTCTACCCGAACGTCGACTTCTACACCGGCCTGATCTACCGGGCCATGGGCTTCCCGACCGAGATGTTCACGGTCCTGTTCGCCCTCGGCCGGCTGCCGGGCTGGATCGCCCAGTGGCACGAGATGATCAAGGAGCCGGGTTCCCGCATCGGCCGCCCGCGCCAGATCTACACCGGCGTGGTCGAGCGTGACTTCGTGCCCGTCGAGCAGCGCTGAGCCACCGCACCGCTTCGGCCCCCGTATCCGCTTGCCGGGTGCGGGGGCTCTCGCGTGGGCGGGCGCGCTGCGCGTGATCCCTCACGTGATTTCTTACGCAATGAAGAAGGCGCCCCGGCGTCGGTCCCCCCACGGGCCGACGTCCAGGGCGCCTTCCCAGTCCCGGTACGGATTCCCCCCACGGGATCCGGCCGGGCGTCTGTGAGGACAGCGCCTGAATCGCTGTTGAGCAGAACGAGCAGAACTCGTCGTACCGCGGTGATGACGCGCTACCGCGGTGGTGTGCGCTGTGCCGGGACATCGCACGCCCGGGAGGGCCGCTCAAAGCTTCCCGGCGTACGTGCCCCGGCAACGCTCCCCCAAGCTCTCAACTCCGTTCGAGCAGGGAGGTATCCCCAGCTGGAGAAGTCCCCCAAGACATCCCCAGATGTCAGACCGCGCCCCCCAAGACGCTCTCTGACATCGTCAACTTAGACCTTCGAACCCCTTCGATGGTTACGTTCACATCACTGTGATCTGCGTCTCTTGCATATGTCCCTTAGCTGCGCAAGAGCCCGGATATGCCGACCACCGGGACCCAAGCGTAAGGAAGATGCGCGAGCCTTGTGAAGAGCTTATGTGAGCCCGGCTCCGGACTCCAGAGGGGCTCAAATCACGTTCGCCGTGAACTTAGGCCGAATTCGGGGGACTTCACCGGAATGTCCGCAGTCGCAGACTGTTCGTGACGACGAAGACCGACGAGAACGCCATCGCCGCCCCCGCGATCATGGGGTTCAGCAGGCCCGCGGCGGCCAGCGGCAGCGCCGCCACGTTGTAGCCGAAGGCCCACACCAGATTGCCCTTGATCGTGGCCAGGGTCCGGCGCGAGAGCCGGATCGCGTCCGCGGCCACCCGCAGATCGCCGCGGACCAGGGTCAGATCGCCCGCCTCGATCGCCGCGTCCGTACCGGTGCCCAGGGCCAGGCCCAGATCGGCGGCGGCGAGCGCGGCCGCGTCGTTGACGCCGTCACCGACCATCGCGACGACCCGCCCCTCGGCCTGCAACCGCCGTACCGCGTCGACCTTGTCCTCGGGGAGGACCTCGGCCACCACCTGCTCGATCCCCACGGCCGCGGCCACCGACTCGGCCACCGCACGGTTGTCCCCGGTCAGCAGCACCGGCGTGAGCCCGAGGGCCCGCAGCTCGCGCACCGCCTCGGCGCTGGTCTCCTTGACCGCGTCGGCCACGGCCAGAACGGCCCGCGCCGTCCCGTCCCACCCGGCCAGGACGGCCGTGCGCCCGGCCCGTTCGGCCTCGTCCCGCGCACGGGCCAGCTCCGCCGGTACGTCGTCGAAGAGCCGCCCGACGGCGACCTCCCGGCCCTCCACGCGCCCGCGTACGCCCCGCCCGGGGACGTTCTCGAACCCGTCGACCTCCGGGAGCCGACCGGCCCGCTCCTCGGCGCCCCGCGCGATCGCACGGGCGACGGGATGCTCGGAGGCGTGCTCGACAGCGCCGGCGAGCCGCAGCACCTCCTTCTCGTCGGTGCCCGCGACCGTGTGGACGCCCTGGAGGGTCATCCGGCCGGTGGTGACGGTGCCGGTCTTGTCCAGGACGACCGTGTCGACGCGGCGCGTGGACTCCAGCACCTCCGGGCCCTTGATGAGGATGCCGAGCTGGGCGCCGCGGCCGGTGCCGACCATGAGCGCGGTCGGTGTGGCGAGACCCAGCGCGCAGGGGCAGGCGATGATCAGCACCCCGACCGCCGCGGTGAACGCCGCGACGCCGTCGCCGGTCAGCCCGAGCCATGTCCCGGCCGTGGCGACGGCGATCAGCAGCACCACGGGTACGAAGACCCCGGCGATCCGGTCGGCGAGCCGCTGCACCTCGGCCTTGCCGTGCTGGGCGTCCTCCACCAGCTTCGCCATCCGCGCGAGCCGGGTGTCGGCGCCGACCCGGGTGGCCTCGACGACCAGCCTCCCGGCCGTGTTGACCGTCGCGCCGGTGACCGGGTCCCCGGCCGCCACGTCCACCGGCACCGACTCGCCGGTCAGCATCGAGGCGTCCACGGCCGAGGCGCCCTCGACGACCGTGCCGTCGGTGGCGATCTTCTCGCCCGGCCGTACGACGAACCGGTCGCCGACGGCCAGCCGCTGCGCCGGGATCCGCACCTCGCGCCCGTCGCGCAGCACGGCCACGTCCTTGGCGCCCAGCTCCATCAGCGCCCTCAGCGCCGCTCCGGCACGGCGCTTGGAGCGGGCCTCCAGCCAGCGGCCCAGCAGGATGAAGGCGGTGACGCCGGAGGCGACCTCCAGGTAGATCGAGGAGGCGCCGTCGCCGCGCGAGACCGTGAACTCGAAGGGGTGCCGCATGCCCGGCATGCCCGCGTCGCCGAGGAACAGCGCCCACAGGGACCAGCCGAACGCGGCCAGGGTGCCGAGACTGACCAGGGTGTCCATGGTGGCCGCGCCGTGCCGGGCGTTGGTCCAGGCGGCCCGGTGGAAGGGCAGCCCGCCCCAGACGACGACCGGCGCGGCCAGGGTCAGCGAGAGCCACTGCCAGTTGTCGAACTGGAGCGCCGGGACCATCGCCAGGAGGATCACGGGCAGGGCGAGGGCGGCCGAGACGACCAGCCGGCGGCGCAGGGCGAACAGCTCGGGGTCCTCGTCACCGTCGGCGGGCGTCTCCTCGCGCGGGGGCGCGGGCTCCTCGGCGGTGTACCCGGTCCTCACGACGGTGGCGATCAGATCGGCCACCTCGGTGCCCTCGGGGCAGGTGATCCGGGCCTTCTCCGTCGCGTAGTTCACCGAGGCCGTGACGCCGTCCATCCGGTTGAGCTTCTTCTCGACGCGGGCCGCGCAGGAGGCGCAGGTCATCCCGCCGATGAGCAGCTCGACCTCGGCGAGGGCCGGCTCGTGACCGGCCGGTGCCCGGGTGGTGGTGCTGGTCATGTCCTCACTCCAGGAGATGCGGTGCGCCCGGGAAGACGGAACGGGCCGCACGGGCCGGGGCGGCGGCCGTACGGCCCGTACACGGGTACGAGTTCCAGGTCCGCCGTGTCTCAGGCCCGGCCGGCCAGCTCGAAACCGGCCTCGTCGACGGCGTCGCGCACGGCCTTGTCGTCGAGCGGGGCCGCGGAGACGACGGTGACCTCGCCGGTCTTGGCGACAGCCGTCACCGAGCTCACGCCGGGGATCCGGGAGATCTCCCCGGAGACCGCGCCCTCGCAGTGGCCGCAGCTCATGCCGGTCACCGTGAAGACGGTGGTGACGGAACCCGTGGTGTCGGTCTGGGCGGTCATGTCGTTACTCCTCGTCGAGGCATGTGGGGCTGTGGGGCCCGCTGGGGACCCGCACACCCCACTGTACCCCTAGGGGGTATCGGATCACGAAGCCGCTCCCCGGCGGGGTACCCGGCCCGGCGACTCCCACGGCCCGCTCGCCCCACCCGGCGGCAGGGCGCCGGATCCGGACGCGGAAGGGCGGGTCAGTCCGTTCGTCGGCGGTTGCCGGGCCTGGAGGCGACCCAGGCCCGGACCGTGTCGGCGTACCAGTAGGGCTTGCCGCTCTCGACGTGGTCGGGCGGGGGCAGCAGTCCGTGTTTGCGGTAGGACCGCACGGTGTCGGGCTGCACCCGGATGTGTGCCGCGATCTCCTTGTAGGACCAGAGCCTTCGGTCGGTCATGACGTGTACCTCCCCGCGCGCACCGCGGCGGCGGCCGGGGACGGCCGTCGAGGGGAGCCGGGTGCTGCGCTGGCGATCAGCAAGCCTGTGCCTGGTCAACGACGCCCGGTCATATGCGGCAGGGCCTGTGCGCCGGGTGTGACGGAAGGCCCGCGTACTCGCGACACGCGTGACACGAGGGAGGTGTTTGTGACACAGCCGCCGCAAAGAGGCGGGCCCGGGGATCGGCGGGGTGCCTTGACACGGCCCCGGAGGGACGGAAAGCGCTGTCATGATCTGGTCCGAATGTCCGGACAAAACATTGACAGGGCTTCGAGAGGGGGCTACAACACCGGGGAGAGCCGAGCATCGAGGGGACACCGATGGCGTACGACCTGATCACCATGGGGCGGATCGGAGTGGATCTGTATCCGCTCCAGACCGGCGTCCCGCTGCCGCAGGTCACGTCCTTCGGCAAGTTCCTCGGCGGCTCGGCGAGCAACGTCGCGGTCGCCGCGGCCCGCCTGGGACGGCGCACGGCGCTGATCACCCGCACCGGCGACGACCCCTTCGGCACCTACCTCCACGAGGCCCTGCGCGGCTTCGGCGTGGACGACCGCTGGGTCACCCCGGTGCCCGGCCTGCCCACGCCGGTCACCTTCTGCGAGGTCTTCCCGCCGGACGACTTCCCGCTCTACTTCTACCGCCGGCCCAAGGCCCCCGACCTGGAGATCGACGCCCACGAGCTGGACCTCGACGCCATCCGCGACGCCCGCATCTTCTGGGTCACCGGCACCGGCCTGAGCGAGGAGCCCAGCCGTACGGCGACCCTCGCGGCCCTCGCCCACCGGGCCAGGTCCGGCGCCACCGTCTTCGACCTGGACTGGCGCCCGATGTTCTGGACCGACCCCGACGCGGCCCGCCCCTTCTACACCGAGGCCCTGCGCCACACCACCGTCGCCGTCGGCAACCTCGACGAGGTGGAGGTCGCCACCGGAGTGCGCGAACCCCACGCCGCCGCCCGCGCCCTCCTGGACGCCGGTGTCGAACTGGCCGTCGTCAAGCAGGGCCCCAAGGGCGTCCTCGCGGTGAACAGCGCCGGCGAGAGCGCCGAGGTCCCGCCGCTGCCGGTGAACGTCCTCAACGGCCTCGGCGCCGGTGACGCCTTCGGCGGCTCCCTGGTCCACGGCCTCCTCGCGGGCTGGGACCTGGAGAAGACCATGCGGCACGCCAACGCCGCCGGTGCCATCGTCGCCTCCCGCCTGGAGTGCTCCTCCGCGATGCCCACGCCGGAAGAGATCGAGGCGGCCGTCACCGCGGGGGCCGTCCGATGACCGTCGACATCTCCGAACTCGTCCGCCTGCGCAGCCACCGCCCGGAGGCGATCGCCGAGGCCGCCGCCCGCCGCCCCCGCCGGCCGCTGCTGAACGGCGACGGCCGCCTGATGATCGTCGCCGCCGACCACCCGGCCCGCGGCGCCCTCGGCGTCGGCGGCCGCGCCCTGGCCATGGCCAACCGCGCCGACCTCCTCGAACGCCTCTGCCTCGCCCTGTCCCGCCCGGGCGTGGACGGCGTCCTCGCCACCGCCGACATCCTCGACGACCTGCTGCTGCTCGGCGCCCTCGACGGCAAGGTCGTCGTCGGCTCGATGAACCGCGGCGGCCTCCAGGGCGCCCGCTTCGAACTCGACGACCGCTTCACCGGCCACCGCCCCGAGGACATCGAGCGCCTCGGCTTCGACGCGGGCAAGCTGCTGCTGCGCATCGACTACGACGACCCGGGCTCGCTCACCACCCTGGAGGCCACCGCCCGGGCCGTCGACGCCATGGCCGCCCGGAGGCTCCCCGTCTTCGTCGAGCCGTTCATCAGCTACCGCGACGAGCGGGGCCGGCTGCGCAACGACCTGTCCGCGCGGGCCGTGACCACGTCGATCGCCATCGCCTCGGGCCTCGGCGGCAGCTCCGCCTACACCTGGCTCAAGGTCCCGGTCACCGACAGCCCCGACGACATGGCCGAGGTCATGGCGGCCTCCACACTGCCCGCCGTGCTGCTCGGCGGCGAGGTGGGCGACGACCAGGACGGGGCGTACGAGAAATGGCGCGGCGCCCTCCAACTGCCCACCGTGCGCGGGCTGGTCGTGGGACGGTCACTGCTGTACCCGGCGGACGGCGACGTGGCCGCCGCCGTGGACACCGCCGTCGGACTGCTGTGAGGGCCGCCTCATGACCTGTGTGCGCACCCCGGACCAGGAGTTCCACCCCCAGATCGCCTCCGGCGCGGGAGGCCGCTTTGCTTTGGCAGGAGCGAAGAGCGAGCGACAACTCCCCGCCCGCTACGGCCCCGCGCCGGAGGTTCCCCACCCGAGCCGTACGCGGCCCCGCCTCGTGAACGTCCGTCGTGGCCGGTGCGTATCCGTGACCACCCAGAGGGAGGGACACCGATGACCGCGACGACGAGACTGACCCTCGCCCAGGCGCTCGTGCGCTTCCTGGCGGCCCAGTACACCGAACGCGACGGCGTCCGGCAGCGGCTCATCGGCGCCACCTGGGGCATCTTCGGCCACGGCAACGTCGCCGGGATCGGCCAGGCGCTCCTGGAGTACGCCGAGGAGATGCCCTACCACCAGGGCCGCAACGAACAGGCCATGGTGCACGCGGCGGTCGGCTACGCCCGGCAGTCGAACCGCCTGTCCACGCACGCGGTCACGACGTCCATCGGCCCGGGCGCCACCAACCTCGTCACCGGCGCCGCCCTCGCGACCGTCAACCACCTGCCGGTGCTGCTGCTGCCCGGCGACATCTTCGCGACCCGCCCCGCCGACCCGGTCCTCCAGCAGCTCGAAGTGCCGTACGCGGGCGATGTGTCGGTCAACGACTGCCTGCGCCCGGTGTCCCGGTACTTCGACCGCGTCACCCGGCCCGAGGCCCTGATCCCCTCGGCGCTGAACGCGATGCGCGTCCTCACCGACCCCGTCGAGACCGGCGCCGTCACCCTCGCCCTGCCCCAGGACGTGCAGGCCGAGGCGTACGACTGGCCCGAGGAGTTCTTCGCCGAGCGCGTCTGGACCGTACGGCGGCCCGGCGCCGACCCGGCGGAGCTGGCCGAGGCGGTACGGATCGTCCGCGCGGCGAAGCGGCCCCTGGTCGTCGCGGGCGGCGGCGTCCACCACAGCCGCGCCGAGGAGGCCCTCGCCGAGTTCGCCGAGACCACCGGCATACCGGTCGCCTCCACCCAGGCCGGCAAGGGCTCCCTGTGCCACGACCACCCCCAGGACGTCGGCGGCGTCGGCCACACCGGCACCGCCACCGCGGACGAACTCGCCCGCACCGCCGACCTGGTGATCGGCGTCGGCACCCGCTACACCGACTTCACCAC
Organism: Streptomyces sp. NPDC007929; assembly: GCF_042959065.1. NCBI lineage: Bacteria > Bacillati > Actinomycetota > Actinomycetes > Kitasatosporales > Streptomycetaceae > Streptomyces > Streptomyces sp. NPDC007929. The sequence continues at coordinate 341,657 of NZ_JBIBKD010000002.1, forward strand.
CGCCTCCGGCACGCTGTTCAGCAACCCGGACGTCCGGTTCCTCAACCTCAACATCGCGCCCTACGACGGCCACAAGCTGGCCGGGCAGCCCCTGGTCGCCGACGCCCGCAGCGGCCTCGATGAGCTCACCGGCGCCCTCCGGACGCACGAGCACCGGGTCGCCGACAGCTACGCCACCGAGTACACCGAGGACAAGGAGCGCTGGGAGCAGCGCGTCGACGCCTGCTACGAGGTGGACGAACCGGACACCCGCCCGACCCAGCCGCAGGTCCTCGGCGCCCTCGACGAGATCGCCGACGCCTCGGACATCCTGATCAACGCGGCCGGTTCCCTCCCCGGCGACCTGCACAAACTCTGGCGGACCCGGTCCCGCGACCAGTACCACCTGGAGTACGGCTACTCCTGCATGGGCTACGAGATCCCGGCCGCCATCGGCGTGAAGCTGGCCGCTCCCGACCGGCCGGTGTGGGCGCTGGTCGGCGACGGCACGTACCTGATGATGCCGACGGAGATCGTCACGGCCGTGCAGGAGGGTGTCGCGATCAAGGTCCTGATCATCCAGAACCACGGCTACGCCTCCATCGGCGGCCTGTCGGAGTCGGTGGGCGGCGAGCGCTTCGGCACCGCCTACCGCTACCCCGCCGAGGACGGCTCGTACACCGGTCGGCCGCTGCCCGTGGACCTCGCCGCCAACGCGGCCAGCCTCGGCATGCGCGTGCTGCGCGCCAAGACCGTACGGGACCTGCGCGAGGCCCTCGCCGAGGCCCGGGCGGCCGACACTCCCACATGTGTCTACGTCGAGACCCAAACGGCAGACACAGTGTCGGGCGCGCCTCCGGCCCAGGCCTGGTGGGATGTACCCGTGGCCGAGACCGCGACACGGCCGTCCGCGGTCAAGGCACGTGAGCTGTACGAACGGCACGTCTCCACCCGACGCCGCCATCTGTGAAGGAGTTCTGGGCCATGACGAAGATCGTCAACCACTGGATCGGCGGCAAGACCGTCGAAGGCGCCTCGGGCACGCACGGGCCGGTGACGGATCCGGCGACCGGCGAGGTGACGACGAAGGTCGCGTTCGCCTCGGTCGACGAGGTGGACGCCGCGGTCGCCGCCGCCAAGGAGGCCTACCTGACCTGGGGCCAGTCCTCGCTGGCCCAGCGCACCTCGATCCTGTTCAAGTTCCGGGCCCTGCTGGACGCCAACCGGGACGCGATCGCCGAGCTGATCACCGCCGAGCACGGCAAGGTGCACTCCGACGCCCTCGGCGAGGTCGCCCGCGGCCTGGAGATCGTGGACCTGGCCTGCGGCATCAACGTGCAGCTGAAGGGCGAGCTGTCCACGCAGGTCGCCAGCCGCGTCGACGTCTCCTCGATCCGCCAGCCGCTCGGTGTCGTCGCGGGCATCACCCCGTTCAACTTCCCGGCCATGGTGCCGATGTGGATGTTCCCCCTCGCCATCGCGTGCGGCAACACCTTCGTGCTGAAGCCGTCCGAGAAGGACCCGTCGGCCTCGATCAAGATCGCCGAGCTGCTGTCCGAGGCGGGTCTGCCCGACGGCGTCTTCAACGTCGTCCACGGCGACAAGGTGGCCGTGGACCGCCTGCTGGAGCACCCGGACGTCAAGGCCGTCTCCTTCGTCGGCTCGACCCCGATCGCGCGCTACATCCACACCACCGCCTCCGCCAACGGCAAGCGCGTGCAGGCCCTCGGCGGCGCCAAGAACCACATGCTGGTCCTGCCCGACGCCGACCTGGACGCGGCCGCCGACGCCGCCGTCTCGGCCGCCTACGGCTCCGCCGGCGAGCGCTGCATGGCCATCTCCGCGGTCGTCGCGGTCGGCTCGATCGGCGACGAGCTGGTGGAGAAGATCCGCGAGCGCGCCGAGAAGATCAAGATCGGCCCGGGCAACGACCCGACGTCCGAGATGGGCCCGCTGATCACCAAGGTCCACCGCGACAAGGTCGCCTCCTACGTCGAGGGCGCCGCGGCCGAGGGCTGCGAGGTCGTCCTGGACGGCACCGGCTTCACCGTCGACGGCCACGAGGACGGCCACTGGATCGGCATCTCGCTGCTCGACAAGGTGCCCACGTCCGCCAAGGCCTACCAGGACGAGATCTTCGGCCCGGTGCTGACCGTGCTGCGCACCGAGACCTACGAAGAGGCGCTGGACCTCATCAACGCCTCGCCGTTCGGCAACGGCACCGCGATCTTCACCCGGGACGGCGGCGCGGCCCGCCGCTTCCAGCTGGAGGTCGAGGCCGGCATGGTCGGCGTGAACGTCCCGATCCCGGTCCCGGTGGGCTACCACTCCTTCGGCGGCTGGAAGGACTCGCTCTTCGGCGACCACCACATCTACGGCAACGACGGCACGCACTTCTACACCCGCGGCAAGGTCGTCACCACCCGCTGGCCCGACCCGGCCGACGCCCCGGCGGGCGTGGACCTGGGCTTCCCGCGCAACCACTGAGCATCCCCTTTACGCGCCCTCTGACCTGCGGATCAACGGTCAGAGGGCGTCGCGGTCCGCCCGGAACACCTTCAGATACGCACGAAGGCGTGCAGCACCACGTCCGGCAGCGGGATGCCGTTCGTCGGCCGCACCATGAAGTGGCCCCGTGAGGTGGTCAGCCGGGGTGCGGTCCGCCGGTTGCTGCCGGCGTGGCGTGCAGCCGGGACAGCCGCGCCGCCTCGTCGTCACGGAAGGCCGCCACCTCGCGGCAGCGCTGGCTCATCACGAACTCGCCGAGCGACAGGCAGAGGTCCATGCGCTGGATGCACACGCCGACCATGAACGGGCCGTCCACAGCGCGGTAAAGCCGGACCCCGTAGTACCCCTCCTGGCAGTCGTCGGGGTTGTTGAATCGGCAGTTGGCGCACGTTTCGGGAAGACGCACGGCCCGGATGCTCTTCGCGTACAGCGTGCGCCCGTCGGGCAGGCGGTATCGCACCCGCTGATCGGACGCCCCTGCCGTGATGATGCGGCGGACCGGGACGGCGCCCAGGTGGTCGACGACGTCCTGCATGGCGGCCAGGGAGGCGCCTCCGTCCTCCAGCGATACGAGCATCCGGACCACGACGGAGCAGCCGTGCCGCTCGATGATGCGGAGCACGCGGTCTACGTGGTCTCGGCCCGGGATCACGATGTTGGCGGAGACCTTGATGCCGTGCGCGGTCGCAGTCTCGATCGTGGCGTCGAGGGCTGTCAGCTTGCGCTCGGCGAGCTTCGGTGAGGCAAGGCGCGGGGCCTGGACGGCGGCGAGCTCGGCTGGGGTGGTGCCGAACACCGACAGGTTGATGCGGTCGAGGCCGGCTGCCGCTGCCGCGGGCAGGACCGCGGCGCCGTTCTCGCCGTTCGAGGTGAGCCCGACGGTGAGGCCGAGGCGCCGGGCGATGGTGATCAGGCCGGGCAGGTCCGGATGCAGTGTCGGCTCACCCCCGGTGAAGTGCACCTCGTTCGTCGGGAGGCTGCCGCGCACAGCGGCGAGGGCCGTAGCGAAGTCCGTGTCGGCGGCGATCCGGGCGGGCAGGAAGTCGGCGCCGTTGGAGCGGAGGTAGAGGGAGACGCGTCCAGTGCTGCCCGGTGCGGCGACGGGTGTTCCTTCGTTGTGGCAGAACGAGCAGGCGAGACCACACGCGTCGATGATCTTCACGCGCAGGGTGCGATCCGGTTTCACTTCAACCGGCACGTCGCTCAGGTCGTGCATGGTGCCCCCTTCTCCGGGCCTGCCGGGGCGCGGTACCCCGGCCGGTGTCGCAGGCGCCGGCCTACTCGAAGCGCAGGTCGGCGATGGAGTCCAGGTCGATGCCGTACAGGCCGTAGACCTTCGTGGTGTTGATCGATGTGAGCTGGTCACGTTCGATGCCCAGCGCGGTGGCGGCCGCCCACACCTGTGCTTCGTTGTCGGCCTCGATCTCCAGGTAGGGAGGGATGCGCGGCCACTCGTCGACCTCCAGGCGGACGGCGCCGAGGGTGTACGAGGTGCGCCGATTCTCTTGGTAGCTGCGCGGTGTCAGGCCAGTGAGCTGGAGCAGCGCGGCGGCTTCCTCGAAGCTGTCGACGGTCACCTCGGTCTCGTGGGTCCCGTCGACGGCGTCCGTGCTGATCTGCTTTACGCACAGGGTGACGTCGGTTCCGGTGTCGCGTAGCCGCACCCACCGGCCGAGGACGGCCGGGATGGTGTCGTACACGTATCGCCGCATGAGGCGGGTGTCGGTCGTGCAGGTGCCGCCGGCCTCGGTGATGAGCCGGGCGATCTTCGTCGGGTCGACGTGGAGGGCCTTCGCTTCGAACTCGATGCCTGCCATAGGGTCTCCGATCGCTGGTGCTGTTGGTGTCCAACGACGGTGCAGCGTAGGGGCCGCAGCGGGGACGCAGCCGCTCAGGCGGTCCCGACGGCGATCGTCTGCCGAACATGCCTAATGCCGAACATCGACAGAACCAAGCCGAGGAACGAGAGCTGCTGCCCGTTCAGGCCGAGGCCGTACTGACGCTGCGGCAACCCCTCGAAGCCGACCTTCACGCCGCGGCTGGTTACCGGTCACGGTGTGACCTCCGTACCGCATCCGGGCCGGCTGAGGCGGGCGGCAGCAGTGCGGGCCCGAGCAGCCCGGTACTCCTCGTACAGCCTGCTCTCCTCCTCGCAGGGGAGTCCGGCGTGCGCGCCTTGCCCGTCGACTGCCCGGCACGTCGAGCACCGTAGGCAGTGCTCCGCCAGTTGCACGAACGCCCGCTGCTCCGGCGTCTCCTCGATCCCTGCGCTGACGGTCTCGTACTCGTCGCACAGAGCGGCCAGGACCCGGGCGAGCCTCCGGGCGTACATGATGTCGCCGGCCGGGGCGGAAGAGCCGAGCTCCGGGGCGCGGAGCTCGCCGCCGGCCTCGCTGCCGCAGGCACGGGCCGCGTAGCGGGTGGGGCTGTTCTCCGGCAGCCGAGCGGCTGCGTGCTCGACCTCGGGGGCCAGCCGCTCGATGTGGCCGCGTAGAGCGGTGGTGAGGGCGTCCAGCTCATCCCCGGCAGGCGGTACGGCCTCCGGGGCGTTGTCACGGCCGAGGACGCGGTGCGTGGCCTCGCGCATCGACGGTACGTCCGGCCGCTCTTCGGCATCGGGCGTTCGGGCTGTAGCTCGCATGGCGTCGGCGCTCCTCAGCGGCGTTGATCACGCCCCGGGGCCCTGCCAGGCCGCCGGGGTCTGAGCACCTCAACCTGCCAGCCCGTTTCCGCTGCTCGCTTCCCGCCCGGGGGTATCCCCATGATGGGTAGGCTGCTCCTCCTGCAGCGAGACACACGGTGTGACGGGGCCTCTGATGACGGGTTACGAACCACCAACCGCACTGCCGCGCCCACTTCTTGAGCGGGCGGACATGCAATCCGCGCTGACGGCGCACGACTTCGGCACGGTGTTCCGTCTGGCGCGTTCCGAGGCTGGGCTCAGCTTCTCGAGGATCGCTGCTGAGTGCGACATCAAGCCGGACCGCGTCGGCCTCCTGGCGCGCGGCCAGGGAAGCGTGACAACGTTCGAAAAGATCGCGCAGATCGCTGATGCCCTACGGATCCCGGGGCAGATGCTCGGCCTGGCCCCTCGCCCGTGGGAAGCGGCCTCACGGCGCCGTGCACCATCCACATATGGCCATGGCATCGACGCAGATGGAGGGGAAGTGCAGCGCAGGAGGTTCTTCAAAGCCTCGGCCGCGGCTGGGCTCGCCGTTGGTCTGCCGGAGCTGATGCGCCCCACCGCGGGCAGCCGGATCGGGAGGGACTGCCCCGGCAGGCTGCGGGCGAGGACGGCGCGGCTGCGTCGCCTTGATGACGTCCTCGGCGGCGGCGACACGTACAAGGTCTACCTCGGCGAGTACGAGTCCACGAAGGCGCTCCTGCGCGATGCCACGTACACCGAGCCCACCGGCCGGGCCCTGCTGTCCGTGCTCGCCGAGCAGGCGCAGCAGGCCGGTTGGGCAGCCTTCGACGGCGGTCAGCACCGGGACGCGACCGGGCTGTACGAGGCGAGTCACAAGGCCGCGGTCGACGCAGGGGACGCCGAACTGGCGGGCAACGCCCTCGCTTTCCTCGCCTACCAGACCACCCATGGCGATCGGAAGGCCAGCATCGCCATCGCCTCCCGCTCCGTGGACACGGCAGGCCCCGGCGCCGCTCCCGGAGTGCGTGCGCTGCTGTACGAGCGCCTCGCTTGGGCGCACGCTGTGGCGGGCAACGACAGCGAGACCGAGCGCGCCCTTGCAGCGGCTCAGTTGGCGCTCTCCGAGGTCGACGGCGCCCAGCAACCGGACTGGGTGACGTGGGTGGACCAGACCGAACTGGAGATCATGACGGGCAGGTGCTGGACGGAACTGCACCGGCCCCTCCGGGCGGTTCCCGTGCTTGAGGCCGCGCTCGCCCGGTACGACGACACCCACGCCCGGGACAAGAGCCTCTACCTCTCGTGGCTCGCCGCCTCCTACCTGACGGCCGGGGAGGTCGAGCAGGCGGCCGCGGTCACAGGCCGCGCGCTCGACCTTGCCTCCGGCGTGGCATCCGTGCGCCCACGACAGCGACTCGCGCCCCTCCTCCAGCGGCTCAGCGACCACAAGGCACTTCCCGCGGTCGTCGACGTCTTGGACAGCGCGCGCGGCTGAGCTACTCGGCCGGCGTGGTATTCGCGGCGAGCCACCGCAGGCAGGCCTGAGACCCCGCGACGATCGGCACGGCCGCGATCTCCGGGGTCTGCCACGGGTGATGCTTGAGCAGGTGCGCCTCAAGTTCGGCATACCGGCTCTGCTGGGTCTTGAGCAGCAGCTGCCACTCCTCGCCGGTGCCGAACTCGCCGTCGTGCCAGAACGCGGACGTCACGGGACCGATGATCTGCGCACCTGCGGCGAGCCTGCCCTGTACGACCGATCGGGCCAGCTCGACCGCCTGTTCACGGGTCTCCGTCGCTGTGGATACCTGCACGAAGTCAGTCATGCGCCGGAGCCTAGTGACGACCCCCGGCACCCGCACCGGGGCGTCGTGTCGGAGCACGACCAGCTGCTGTCCGTTGGCGGTCTCCTGCTGCGGGGAAGCGGGAGCGGGCAGAGTTTTTCGGGGGCTCCCTGCGGTTACCGCAGGGAGCCCCCGCCTTGTCCCCATCGACCTTCGCTGCCGAAAACCGCAGCGAAAGCGTGCTCCTGCTGCGGATTTCGTAGGTGGACAGCCATTGACGTGCTGCTTTCGTCGGGGTGTGATGCTGCGCAGTTCACCGCCGAGCCGATGGGAACCGCCGCATGACCGACACGCTCCGCCCCGTCGAGACAGACGTCGCGCAGGCGCCGGACCATCACCCCGACAAGCTCAAGCGCTCCATCGGAGTCGTCGGCGGCACCCTCCTCACCCTCTCCTGCGTGACCCCCGCCTCCACGCTGTTCGTGGTGGTCCCCGATCTCTTCGGCTCGCTCGGCACCGCCACCGCCCTCACCATCGCCATCGGCTCGCTGCTCTGCGTCGCGGTGGCGTTCTGCTACTCGGAACTGGGCACCCTCATCCCCAGCGCCGGCGGCGAGTACGCCATGGTCTCCACGATGGCCGGACGTCTCGCGGGCTGGCTGGTGTTCGTGCTCTCCCTGCTGGTCGTGATGATCGTCCCGCCGGTCATCGCGATGGGCACCGCCGACTACCTCGCCCCCCTCGGCCACCTCGACCCGTCCTGGACCGGCGCCTCCGTGATGCTCCTCGCGACCCTGGCCGGTCTGCTCGACCTGCGCGCCAACGCCTGGATCACCGGAGTCTTCCTGGTCCTCGAGGTCATCGCGGCGGCCGTGGTCGCGGTCCTGGGCTTCAGCCACGCCGAGCGCGGCCCCGGCAGCCTGGTGTCGATGTAGGTGGCCGCCCCGAGCGGCGCCCCCGACACCGTCACCGCCCTCCTGGTCGTCTCCGGCCTCGCGATCGCCCTCTTCGTCACCCAGGGCTTCTCCACCGCGGTCTACCTCTCCGAGGAGCTGGAGAACCCGCGCCGCTCGGTGGCCCGTACCGTCCTCGCCACCCTCGCCATCTCCACCGTGATCATCCTGGTCCCGGTCGCCGCCATCACCCTGGGCGCCCCGGACCTCGCCGCCCTGACCGGCGGGGACATCTCCACCATGGTCACCGCCTGGTCCAACTCGGCCGTCGGTACGTTCGTCAGCCTCTGCGTGGCCCTCGCGATCATCAACGCCGGGATCGTCATGGTCATCCAGAACTCCCGCGTCCTGTTCGCCTCGGCCCGCGACAAGGCCTGGCCAGAGCCGGTCAACGCCCTCTTCTCCCGCCTCGGCCGCTTCGGCTCCCCCTGGGTCTCCACCCTCGCCGTGGGCGTCCCCGGCGCGGTCCTGTGCTTCGTGAACCTGGACACCCTCTACGGCGTCACGGGCGTCTCGGTGACGGGCATGTACCTGCTGGTCGCCATCGCCGCGCTGCTGTCCCGCCGGGGTCACCACAAGCACACAGCCGCCTGGCGCATGCCCCTGTGGCCGGCGGCCCCGCTCCTGCTGATCGTGGTCCTGCTCTACATCCTGAGCGAGCAGGAGACGACGTACCTGCTCTGGACCGGCGGCATCACAGCGGCGGCGACCCTGTACTGGGCCCTGTACCTGCGCCCGCGCAGGAAGACGCGCTGGCTGGTGTCGGTACCGGAGGACACACAGGACTGACGGTCTCGGCGATCAGGCTTGTGGTCACCGGTTCGGCCGGTGAGCGGTCATCCATGCCACCGCGTAATCGACGGCGTCCCTGAGGGGGAAGAGCCTGGCTGCGGCTCTTCCGACCGCGCCGGCTGTGACAGACGTCGCGCTTCGCTCGAACGACGAGCCCAGCAGGGCGAAGTCGGTGTCGTCGAGCGCCACATCCGTGTAGCTCCACCAGGTGCGTTCGCCCCGGACCCGCACGACGCAGTGGTACTCCTGCATCGGCCGGTCTGAAACACGGTATTCGGCCAGGTGAAATGCGGTGCAGGAGGCGAATCCCACCCCGAGGAACAGCACCTTGGCTTTCTCTTCGTAGAGGCGTGCCAGCGGGGACCGTTCGCCGAGGTGGCAGTCGGGGGAGTGGCCGGCCACGATCGCACGGGCGAGCGGACCGACGGCCGCGAAAGAAGTCTGAGGGTGGTCGCTGCGCAGCGACCCCGGAAGTGTCCTCACCTCTTCGGCGAGCCTGCCCATCGACGGGGCCGGCGTGCGTCGAGGGTCGTACGGCGGCATGCTCCTGCGCAGTTCCTCGACCTGTTCTTCGGTGCACCCCTCGATGCGTTGCCGGTAGGCGCGCGATGTATCGGAATTCTCCGGCGTGAAGGCCGGAACGACGAGTGTGCCGTCAGGACCGAGCGCCGCACGGAGTGCACGTACCACCGCTCGGCTCTCGCCTCGCACGGGGCCCACGCTTCGCAGCGAGGAGTGGGTCAGCAGGATTTCCCCCGGGCCGATGCCCAGGGCGCGAAACTCCTGAGTGAGGGTGGCCTCATCGATGACGGGCGGCTGTGGGCGGCTGTGGAGTGTCCGCATCATGCCCCTTTTCGGCCGGCGTGCTGGGATTGCTTCAGGAGCCGGAACCGGTCTCGGAAATAGGAGGTCAGTTTCATCAGGTCACGGCAGTAGACGGAGGGGTTGTCGAATCCGCTCTGCCTTCGGAATCGGTGGGCGTACAGTCCTCCGCCGCACACTTTCACCTCCGGACACGACCGGCAGGTGGAGCACAGATCCGCAAGGCCACGCCGGCGCTTTCGCAGTCCGGGGTGGTCGGCCACTTCGTCCAGGCTGTGTGAGAAGACGGTCATGCCTGTTGCGGCTGCTCTGTGGTACGCCGTCTTGAGAGAATCCGTCTGCTCGAACGCACCATCCGTCTCGATCACCACGTGATCGGCCGAAGTGATTCCTGTCGACTCCACGAGCGAGGGGCTACCGGCCATGAGACTGAGTAAGGAATCGAAGAGCCGCACCGGAACGGGACACTCGGTGGCGAACCAGTAGTCGGCGATGGCGATCAGCCAGTCCGCGTACGGCGTTGCGCTCGCCTCGAGGCGAGCGGGTGGTGTGTCCCAGGTGGCGTGCGGCAGCAGAAAGTCGATCCTTGGGGGATCCAGCTCGAGCAGGGCCGAGTAGGTTCGCAGGGGGTCGTTCTCCGGGTCGATCGTGCACAGAAGCCCTGCGAGCAAGCCGCGGTGGCCGGGTTGTTGCAGGAGCCGGACGGCCCTCAGGGCACGGTCGTGGCTGCCGCGCCCGTCCGCGAAGCGCCGATGGCGGTCGTGCGCCGTCCTATCGCCGTCGACGGACACACCTACCCTGATGCCGTACTCCCGGAAAAGTTCACAGAAGTGTTCGTCCAGACGCACGCCGTTCGTCTGGATCCGAAGATCCAGGCGGCAGTGACCGTCGAGCGCGGAGCGGAACTCCTCCGCCATCCAGCGCAGTCGCACATGCCCAGCCAGAAGGGGTTCGCCGCCGTGCAGGATCACGTGCACGGTGTCCAGGCGGTGGGTGGCTGCGTGCTCGACAATTCTCCCAGCGGTTCTGGCGACGACGTCGCGCGCCATGACCCGGGGGCGATCGCGCCAGCTGTGGTCAGCGTGCTCGTAGACATAGCAGTGGTCGCAGGCGAGATCGCAACGGCTGTGCACCTTGACGACGAACTGCCGAAAGGCCGGCTCGGGGGAACCGACGCCAGGTTCAGATACAGGAATCGAACGTGACGGTCCAGCCTGGGTCACGGTCACTCACCTCCGAACCCAGTGAGGGGCGCACGTCTTGGAGAAAGCCCCGCGGCCTGTGCGGGGAGTTCTGCTCAGGACTCGTCAGTGGCCAGGGCGCTGCGTATTTCGACTTCGGCTCCACGGAGACAGTGGAGGATTCGCTCATGAGTATCACCTACGCCGTCAGTCACCCGTAACCGGATGTACAGATTGTCGAGCACGGAAATCGCGCCGATGGAAAGACAGGCTGCATACAGGCCTTTGTCGGTGGCAGCGCTGAGGGGGAATCCGGAGCCCAGTGGGTTGATGTCAAAGTCCTTGCCGATCTGCAGCCCCAGCGACTCAAATTCCTCGATGGCCGCCTGGTAGCCGTGCCACGGCACATCAGCGGGAAGGGTTTCCGCACCCCGTGGTTGGACGTAGTACTCGACGCTTGCGGCCACAGCGTTGTGTGTGCCACCGCTGCGAATCTCGACGACCCAGACGAGCTTGCTGCTCATGCCGGTCCTGTTACTGCTCACCTTGCCTCTCCAGCCGATGACCGGCCTTACCGTCTGTGCATACTGAGCACGGGCGAAGACGCAGCCGAGTGCCACGGCGAGGAGGCTTCCCAGAGCCTCCTGATCGAGCAGGGCGAGCCTCCAGGGCCACTCCTGCCTGACTGCCTGAGGCAGGTTGCCCATGACCATCGCCCAGACGGTCATGAAAACAAGTGCGGTGAGCAGTACGACAGGTGCCGTGAAGAGCAGCGGGCTTCGATGTATCCGGTGCTGGCGGTCGTCGAGATGTCCTGAACCCGGCAGGGAGCTGCCACCTGGCATATGGATTTTCCCGCTTTCGCTCAACGGGCACTCGGGTGCCGCACAGCATGGCAGTGAGGAAATGACTCTCCCAGGGTATTTTCCGGACATTCTTGCGTCGGTGCCTATGTGGCTGCCGGGATCATTGTCGTAAAGGCGGCTGTGATCTCCGTACTGCGGATGCGGTACGCCGACGGCCCCTCGTACTCCCCTGGGATGGCCTGGGATTCGGCCTCCGGTCGACAACTCATCGACAGCTTCACCCCGTACCGTTGACGCATGGATCTTCGACTGCCCGCACTGAACGGGCTGCTTCGGAGGCCCCGGAGGCTCCTCGCCGCCGGGGCCGCCGTCGTCGTCCTCGCGGGCGCGGGCACCTGGACCGCCGTCGCGGACGACGAGCCGCCCCGGGTCCACCGCGAGGACCGGATCCTGCCCACCGGCGACGGCATCCGCATCGACACCTCCTTCTTCACCTCCGGCGCGGACCGCCGCCGCCCCGCCGTCCTGCTCGGACACGGCTTCGGCGGCAGCAAGAAGGACGTACGGCAGCAGGCCGAGGACCTCGCCCGGGACGGCTACGCCGTACTGACCTGGTCCGCCCGCGGCTTCGGGAAGTCCAACGGCAAGATCGGCCTCAACGACCCCGAGGGCGAGGTCGCCGACGTCTCCCGGCTCATCGACTGGCTGGCCGAGCGGCCCCAGGTCCAGCTCGACAAGAAGGGCGACCCCCGCGTCGGCATGGCCGGCGGCTCCTACGGCGGCGCGATAGCCCTGCTCGCGGCGGGCCACGACGGCCGAGTCGACGCCATCGCCCCGGCGATCACGTACTGGAACCTCGCCGACGCCCTCTTCCCGAACGGCGTGTTCAAGAAGCTCTGGGCCGGCATCTTCGTCAACTCCGGCGGCGGCTGCGAGAAGTTCGAGCCCGCGCTGTGCCGGATGTACGAGCGGGTCGCCGAGTCGGGCGAGCCCGACGCCGAGGCGCGCAAGCTGCTGGAGGAGCGCTCCCCGTCCGCCGTCGGCGAGAACATCAAGGTGCCGACCCTGCTGATGCAGGGCCAGTCCGACTCCCTCTTCCCGCTCGGCCAGGCCGACCGGGCCGCGAAGGTGATCCGCGCCAACGGCGCCCCCGTCGACGTCGACTGGATCGCCGGCGGCCACGACGGCGGCGACATGGAGACCGGCCGGGTCGAAGCCCGCGTCACCTCCTGGTTCGACCGCTACCTGAAGGACGACAAGAGCGCCGACACCGGCCCGGCCTTCCGCGTCACCCGCACCCTCGGCCAGGGCTCCGGCGACGGCGAACCCCGCCTGACCGGCGTCACCTCGGACCGCTACCCCGGCCTGGAGGCCGACCAGCGCTCGATCGCCCTGGCCGGCCGCGAGCAGCGCTTCGACAATCCGCCCGGCGCCAGCCCGCCCGGCATCTCCGCCCTGCCCGGCCTCGGCGGCGCGGGCGGCCTCAGCCAGCTGTCCACGCTCGGCATCGGCGTCTCCCTGGACTTCCCCGGCCAGTTCGCCGCGTTCGAGTCGAAGCCCTTCCGGGACGACGTCCAGATCACCGGCTCGCCCACCGCCACCGTCCATGTGAAGTCCACCAGCGACGACGCCGTGCTCTTCGCCAAGCTCTACGACGTCGGCCCCGGCGGCGGCATGCGGCAGGTGCTGCCCTCCCAGCTCGTCACCCCCCTGAGGGTCGAGGGCGCCAAGGCCGGCAAGGACGTCACCCTCACCCTCCCGGCGATCGACCACGAGGTCGACGACGGCCACCGGCTGCGCCTGGTCCTCGCCTCGACGGACCTCGGCTACGCCTCTCCGGTCACCCCGGCCACGTACACCGTCTCCCTCAAGGGCGACCTGTCGGTCCCGTCGGCCCTCGGACAGCGCGACACCCAGGGCGGACTGCCCGCCTGGGTGTGGTGGCTGCCGCTCGCCGGCGCCGTGATCGCCGCGGCCCTGATCGTCACGGGCCGCCGCCGCACCGCCGCCCCCGCCCCGCCCGACCCCGCGCTCGCCGACGTCCCGCTCCAGATCACCGACCTCACCAAGCGGTACGCGAAGTCCACCGACCGGTACGCCGTCAAGGACCTCTCCTTCCGCGTGGAGAAGGGCCAGGTCCTCGGCCTGCTCGGCCCCAACGGAGCGGGCAAGACCACCACCCTGCGCATGCTGATGGGCCTGATCAGCCCCGACGGCGGCGAGGTCCGCGTCTTCGGTCACGCCATCAGCCCGGGCGCCCCGGTCCTGTCCCGCGTCGGTGCCTTCGTCGAGGGCGCGGGCTTCCTGCCCCACCTGTCCGGCCGGGAGAACCTGGAGCTGTACTGGCGCGCCACCGGCCGCCCCGCCGAGGACGCGCATCTGGAGGAGGCCCTGGAGATCGCGGGCCTGGGCGACGCCCTCGCCCGCGCGGTGCGCACCTACTCCCAGGGCATGCGCCAGCGCCTCGCCATCGCCCAGGCCATGCTCGGCCTGCCGGACCTGCTCATCCTCGACGAGCCGACCAACGGACTCGACCCGCCCCAGATCCGCGAGATGCGCGAGGTGATGATCCGCTACGCCGCCGCCGGCCGTACGGTCATCGTCTCCAGCCACCTCCTCGCGGAGGTGGAGCAGACCTGCACCCACCTGGTCGTGATGGACCACGGGCAGCTCGTCCAGGCGGGCCCGGTCGCGGACATCGTGGGCTCGGGCGACACCCTTCTCGTCGGCACCGCCACACCGGTGGACGAGCCGGTCCTGGAGAAGGTCACCGCCCTGCCCGGCGTCGCCTCCGCCGTGCGCACCGACGAGGGCCTCCTGGTCCGGCTCGACGCCGACGGCACCCCGCAGCGCCTGGTCGCCGACCTCGTACGGCTGGACGTGGCCGTCAGCTCGGTCGGCCCGCACCGCCGCCTGGAGGACGCCTTCCTCACCCTGATCGGAGCCGAAGCATGAGCACGCTCGCCGAGCCGCCCGTCGAGGTCGCCGACGGCTACCGCGCGGGCCGCACCCTGCCCTTCCGCGTCGAGCTGGTCCGGCAGCTGAAGCGGCGCCGCACCATGGTCATGGGCGGTGTGCTGGTCGCCCTGCCGCTCATCCTGCTCATCGCCTTCCAGGTCGGCGGCGACCCGGGCGGCAACAACAACCGCGTCAACCTCATGGACACGGCGACCGCCTCCGGGGCCAACTTCGCGGCGGTCAACCTCTTCTCCGCGGCCGGATTCCTGCTCGTCATCCCCGTCGCCCTGTTCTGCGGCGACACCGTCGCCTCCGAGGCCGGCTGGTCCTCGCTGCGCTATCTGCTCGCGGCCCCGGTGCCCCGGGCCCGGCTGCTGTGGTCCAAGCTCGCCGTCGGACTCACCCTGAGCTTCGCGGCGATGGTGCTGCTCCCGGTCGTCGCCCTCGCCGTCGGCACGGCCGCCTACGGCTGGGGCCCGCTCGAACTCCCCACCGGCGGCAGCCTGTCCACCGGCACCGCGGCCCAGCGCATCCTGATCGTCGTCGCGTACATCATGGTGTCCCAGCTGGTCACCGCCGCCCTCGCGTTCTGGCTGTCGACCCGGACGGACGCCCCGCTCGGCGCGGTCGGCGGCGCGGTGTTCCTGACCATCATCGGCAGCGTCCTCGACGAGGTGACGGCCCTCGGCGACTGGCGTGACTTCCTGCCCGCGCACTGGCAGTACGCCTGGCTCGACGCCGTCCGGCCCCAGCTGGAGTGGTCGGACATGATCCAGGGCACGTCCGTCTCCGTAACGTACGCACTCGTGCTGTTCGCCCTGGCCTTCCGCGGTTTCGCCCGCAAGGACGTCGTCTCCTAGGTCAACGGAAGATCACCCACCGGTCTCGAAGGGCGGTCCCCGTGGCCGCTTCGAGACACTTCCGCAACGCTTCGTACCGCACGTTCTCACCTCCCGCGCCGTCACAGTCACAAGAAGCCGGCGTCAACGGATACAGGGGGTACGGACGATGCAGAGGTTCCGGGCACGAACGGCGCTGCTCGCGCTCACGGCGACGAGCGGGCTGCTGCTCACGGCGTGCAGCGGGAGCGCCGACACGAGCGACGGCGGCAAGACGGCCGGCCGCCATGACTACAGCGCGGGCCAGCCCGCCCCCGCCGAGAGCCAGGACGGCGACGAGCGGTACGAGCGCCGGGAGGACCCCGACCACCTCTCCACCTTCGCCCTCGACGTCGACACCGCCTCCTACGACTACGCCCGCCGCTCCCTCGCCGACGGCCGGTTGCCCGACCCGTCGACGATCCGCCCCGAGGAGTTCGTCAACAGCTTCCGCCAGGACTACGACCGCCCCGACGGCGACGGCTTCTCCGTCACCGTGGACGGTGCCCGCACCGACGACGAGGACTGGTCCCTGGTCCGTGTCGGCCTCGCCACCCGCACCACCGGGCCCACCGGCGAACGCCCGCCCGCCGCCCTCACCTTCGTCATCGACGTCTCGGGTTCCATGGCCGAGCCGGGCCGCCTCGACCTCGCCCAGGAGTCCCTCTCCGTGATGACGGACCGGCTGCGCGACGACGACTCGGTCGCGCTGGTCACCTTCAGCGACGAGGCCGAGACCGTCCTGCCGATGACCCGTCTCGACGGCAACCGCGACGACATCCAGGACGCCATCTCCGACCTGGACACCCAGGACTCCACCAACCTCGGCGCCGGTGTCGAGACCGGCTACGAGACAGCCGTCGAGGGCCTGCGCGAGGGCGCCACCAACCGGGTCGTGCTCATCTCCGACGCCCTCGCCAACACCGGTGACACCGACGCCGACAGCATCCTGGAGCGCGTCTCCGGCGAGCGCCGCGAGCACGGCATCACGCTCTTCGGCGTGGGCGTCGGCAGCGACTACGGCGACGCCCTCATGGAGCGGCTCGCCGACAAGGGCGACGGCCACACCGTCTACGTGTCCGACTCCGACGAGGCCCGCAAGGTCTTCTCCCAGCAGCTCCCGCGCAACGTCGACCTCACCGCCCGCGACGCCAAGGCCCAGGTCGCCTTCGACCCCGAGACGGTCGAGGAGTTCCACCTCGTCGGCTACGACAACCGCCGGGTCGCCGACGAGGACTTCCGCGACGACCGCGTCGACGGCGGCGAGGTGGGCCCCGGCCACACCGTCACCGCCCTGTACGCCGTACGCACCGCGCCCGGCGCCGAGGGCCACCTCGCCACCGCCACGGTCCGCTGGCTCGACCCCGAGACCCGCGACCCGCACGAGGAGACCGGCGACCTGGAGGCCGACGCTCTCGGCGACTCCGTGTGGAGCGCGGGCCGCGGTCTGCGGACCGCCGCCACCGCCGCCTACTTCGCCGACGCCCTCGGCCGCGGCGCGAGCGGCCTGCCCGACACCCCTCGGCTCGGTGAACTCGCCGACCACGCGGACGACTTGGCCGACAGTACGGAGAGCGAGGAGATCCGCGGGCTCGCCGAGGCGATCGCCACCGCGAAGCGCCTGATGTGATCCGCGGCCATTGACCTGTGCCTACTTCCGGGTAAGTTTACTCCGGAGTAAGTAAGTACGGCAGCACGTCAGCCTCATCCGCGACCGGGAGCCGTCATGGGCGTACGCAAGGATCTGCAACGGGCGAAGCAGCGCGCCGACCTGGCGATGCGCACGAGAGCCGAGACCGTGAAGGACGAGCGGGGCATCGTCCGCGAGGCCCGCGTGGCTCCCCTCGCACCCCGCCCGACGACCGGCAGCATCGCCGACATCCCGTTCACCAACGCGGCCGAGGCTCCCGGCGCCGTGGTCCTGCGCCGTGAACGGCACGGCACCTGGCACCCCGTCACGGCGGCGGCCTTCGCTCGCGAGGTCACCGCCGTGGCCAAGGGGCTGATAGCCGCCGGCCTCGAACCGGGCGGCCGCGTCGCGGTGATGTCCCGCACCCGCTACGAGTGGACGGTCCTGGACTTCGCGATCTGGTCCGCCGGCGGCCAGACCGTCCCCGTCTACGCCACCTCCTCCGCCGACCAGGTGGAGTGGATCGTCCGCGACTCGGGCGCCCGCCACGTCGTCACCGAGACCGCGGAGAACGCCGCCACGGTCCGCACCGGCACGGCGGCCCACCCCGAACCCCCGCGGATCTGGCAGCTCGACGACGACGCCCTCGACGAACTCACCGTCCTCGGCCGGGACGTCACCGACGAGGAGGTCACCAAGCGCCGCACGGCCCTGACCCCCGCCGCGACGGCGACCCTCTGCTACACCTCCGGCACCACCGGACGCCCCAAGGGCTGCGTCCTCACCCACGCCAACCTGCACGCCGAGGCCGGCAACACCGTCGAACTGCTGCACCCCCTGTTCAAGGAGGTCACCGGTGAGACCGCCTCCACCCTGCTGTTCCTGCCGCTCGCCCACATCCTCGGCCGCACCCTCCAGATCGCCTGTCTGATGGCCCGGATCGAGATCGGCCACTGCCCGAGCATCAAGCCCGACGAACTCCGCCCGGCCCTCAAGGCGTTCCGCCCGACCTTCCTGGTCGGCGTCCCGTACCTCTTCGAGAAGATCCACGACACCGGCCGCGCCACCGCCGAGAAGCTCGGCCGCGGCGCCTCCTTCGAGCGCGCCCACCGCATCGCCGTCCGCTTCGGCGCGGCCCACATGGACAGGTTCCTGGGGAAGGGCAAGGGCCCCGGCCCGGGCCTGTGGGCCGCGTGGGCCCTGTACGACCTGCTGGTCTACCGCCGCATCCGCAAGGAACTCGGCGGCCGCACGCGCTATGCCATCAGCGGCGGCAGCCCCCTCGACCGCGACCTCAACCTCTTCTTCTACGCCGCCGGCATCCTGATCTACGAGGGCTACGGCCTCACCGAGACGACCGCCGCCGCCACCATCGTCCCGCCCCTGGACCCCCGCCCCGGCACGGTCGGCCTGCCGGTCCCCGGCACCGCCGTCCGTATCGCCGACGACGGCGAGGTCCTCATCCGGGGCGGCATCGTCTTCGGCTCCTACTGGAACAACCCGGACGCGACCGGAGAGGTCCTGGACGACGGCTGGTTCGCCACCGGCGACCTCGGTTCCCTCGACGAGGACGGCTACCTCACCATCACCGGCCGCAAGAAGGACATCCTCGTCACCACCGGCGGCAAGAACGTCTCCCCGGCCGTCCTGGAGGACCGCCTGCGCAGCCGCCCGCCCGTCGGCCAGTGCCTCGTCGTCGGCGACAACCGCCCCTACGTCGCCGCCCTCATCACCCTGGACCCCGAGGCCCTCGCCCACTGGCTCGCGGTCCGCAAACTCCCCGCCGACACCCCGATGTCCGATCTCGTCCGCGACGAACGCCTGCGCGCCGACGTCCAAAGGGCCGTGGACCACGCCAACGAGGCCGTCTCGCGCGCCGAGTCGATCCGCGCCTTCACCCTCGTCGAGGGCGACTTCACCGAGGAGAACGGGCTGCTGACCCCGTCCCTGAAGGTCAAGCGCAAGGCGGCGACGGCCGCGTACGCCGAGCAGATCGAGGCGCTGTACGCCGACGGGCGCTGAACACGACGAGGACGGGCCGCCGAGCACCCGCTCGACGGCCCGCCCCTGGTCCCGGTGCTGCCGCTCGCGTCAGTCGCCGTTCGCCGACAGGATCGACACGTCCTCCAGCAGGTGCGCCAGTGCACCGTCGCGCTTGGCGTTGGTGGAGTTCTCGGCACACTGCTGCTGCTGGTGGTCCGACAGGATCGGGATGTCCTGGATCGGGACGCCGATGAGCGCGCCGACGCCGATGGGCAGGTCGTTCACGGCGATGCAGGGCTTGTTGAACGAGCCCTGGATGAGCGCCATCTGGGGGCTCATGTTGCCGTAGGTCGACGAGTTGCCGAAGCTCTGCATCGCCCCGTTGCCGTTCACGGCCGTGGGACCGCTGTCGTCGCCGACAGCCAGCGCCTGCGGGGCCGCGGCAGCGGAGGCTCCCATGACGGAAGCGGCGATCGCCGCGGTGGCAATAACCTTCTTGATCACTGACCAGTCCTTTCTGAGGAAACCCCGTCCTCCGGAGCGTTCTGGTCAACTGCCCGGGCGGTGCATGGTTTCTCCCCATCACCCTGTCGGCCCACGCCAGGACAGTTTGTGTGTTCTTAGTTCCCGGTGATTATCAGGGCTTTGCAGAGCTGCGGGCCAACCGGGTGAACACCCGCAACCATTCATCCGGAGCCCGGTTGATGAGGCCGTAGGACATGCGTCGCTACGAGGAAAGGAACGCGAAGTGCTCAAGAAGGCAATGGTCGCCGCGGCTGCCGCCGCTTCTGTCATCGGAATGTCGGTGGCGGCTGCTCCCCAGGCTCTTGCCGTCGGGGACGACTCCGGACCGTCTGTCGCCAACGGGAACGGCGCCTCGTCGTCGTTCGGCAACTCGGCGACCAAGGGCGACATGAGCCCCCAGCTCTCGCTCGTGGACGGCACGCTCAACAAGCCCTGTCTCGCCGTTCAGGACCTCGACGTCGGCGTCGCCGCCCTCATCGGCGTGGTGGTCCAGGACATCCCCGTCCTGTCGGACCACGTCCAGCAGCAGTGCGCGGACAACTCCACGAACAGCAAGCGGGACGGTGCGCTCAACCACATCCTGGAGGACCTGTCGGTCCTCTCGGCGAACGGCGACTGAGCCGTACCAGTACGCAGTCCGGGCGGCCCGCCGAGTTTCATGGCGGGCCGCCCGGCCGTGTTTTGTCAACTTTTCGCGGGGCAATCGAGTGAATTCCCCCGCCCCGTACGTTGCTCAGTTTCTTCGGCAGTCAATTCCTCGTTTGCAGGCTGCAGGTCATGGTGGGCATGACCGCAGAGAAGGGAAAGTTCATGAAGAAGAGCGCTGCTGTCGCCGCGGGCGCGATCATGGCTCTGGGCATGGCCGCTCCGGCCATGGCCGACTCGGGTGCCCAGGGTGCCGCCGTCGGTTCCCCCGGTGTCCTCTCCGGCAACGTCATCCAGGTTCCCGTGCACATCCCGATCAACCTGTGCGGCAACACCGTGAACATCATCGGCCTGCTGAACCCGGCGTTCGGCAACGCGTGTGTGAACCGCTGACGCGGTAACGCGTGCGCAGCGCCGGCTGCGACCTGGCCGGCCCCGGGACAGCACCGCTCGTTCCGGGGCCGGCTTTCCCACTTCTACGAGCAGGAAGACCACGAGATTGCGACAGACCCTGAGCAGGGGAGTGGTCGCGGCGGCGGCCGCGACGGGCATCCTGTCCCTGTGCGGCGGGGCCGCTCTCGCCGACACCGCGGCGGACGGAGTGACCACGGACTCGCCGGGCGCCGCGTCCGGCAACACCGTCCAGGCCCCGATCGACGTACCGGTGAACGCCTGCGGCAACACCGTCGACGTGATCGCGGCGCTCAACCCGGCCTTCGGCAACTCCTGTGCGGACGAGGCCGACGGTCCCGGCGGCGGTTACGGGGACGACGACGGCGGCTACGGGTACGGCGACACCCCGCCGACCAAGCCTCCGCACACACCCCCGACGAAGCCCCCGCACACCCCTCCGACCAAACCCCCGCACACACCCCCGCCGGGCGGACACCAGTCGACGCCTCCGGCGACGCCCCCGGGTGACCGGTACACGCCGCCGCCCCCCGGTGGCCAGGAGCAGCCGCCCAGTCTCCCCGAGACCGGCGCGGAGGACCTGTTCGGTGCCGCGGGCGCGAGTGCCGCGCTGATCGTGGGCGGGGTCGTGCTCTACCGGCGGGGCCGGGCCGCGGCCCACCGCTGACACGGCGGGTGCCGGACGCATGCGCCCGGCACCCGTGAGGCGTGGGGGATCAGCACTGGTCCGGGAAGAAGAAGCTGAGCAGCGGGATGCCCAGCAGGGTCAGTCCCAGGCTGTCGTGCTCGTCGCACTCCCGGGAGGTCGACTGGGTGGTGGCCTCGGGGAGGAGGTCCGTGTCGGCGGCCGCCGCGGTGCCGCCGAGAACGGCGACACCGAGGGCCAGGCTGGAAAGCACCGTGGCGGTGCGCTTCATGTGAGTCATAGGAACAAATTAGACATTTCTTAGTAAAGACCGCGTATTTCTGTAGAGCCGGCCGAGTGACACCGGGTCACCGGTGCGGCGCAGCGAACCACTCGAAAGCTCCAGCGAAGGTGGCACCCGTGCGATTCATATGACTGGGTGTCAGTAAGCGGAGAAGAGCGAGAGGGGCTGCCATGGCCACACAGCAGCGACGCGCACGGTCCCGGCGGCTGGCATGCGTCGCGGCGGCGGTCGCCGCGGCGACCGTGCTGACGTCGGGTCACATGGTCGCCGCGGGTACGGGATCGGCGCGATACGCCGAGCCACCACCCGGACCGGCACCGGCGGCCACACCGGCGGCCCCGGCCGTCCCGGCCGACCCACCCGCCCCGGCACCCGGCAAGGGCGACACCGCACCCGGCACGGCAACCGCCGCGCCCTCGCCCTCGGCGTCCGCCTCTCCCGCTCCCGCCGCGCACGTCCCCGCCTTCGGCGCCTACCTCGACTACGGTCCCCGCGGCGTGGCCCGGATGGCCCAGCTCAGCACCTGGCTCGGCGGTGCCGAACTGCGCGTCGGCCACACCTATCTGCCGGGCGACCGCTGGAGCAACATCGAGGGCCTGCCCGGCTTCCTCGACGTCTGGGCGAACTGGCGGCGCGAGCGGGCCGACCGGCTGCTCGTCCTCAACGTGCCCATGATGGAGCGCAACGAGGAGGGCCTGTCCGACTGGGAGGTGCGCCGGCTGCTGCGCCGGGCCGCGGAAGGCAGCTTCGACCACCACTTCCGCAGACTCGCCGAGCGGCTGGTCGAGCTGGGGGTGCCGGACACGGTCCTCGTGCTCGGCTGGGAGATGAACGGCATCACCTACACCCACCGCTGCGGGCCGGACCCGGAGGCCTGGAAGACGTACTGGAACCGGATCGTCACCACGATGCGCTCGGTGCCGGGCCAGAAGTTCCGGTTCGACTTCACCCCGAGCCGCGGCCGGGACGCCGTGCCCTGGACGCAGTGCTACCCCGGTGACGACACCGTCGACATCATCGGCATGGACGCCTACGACCAGCCGCGCGGCATGTCCTTCGACGAACAGGTCACCGAACCCTACGGACTCCGGCACCACGTGGAGTTCGCCAAGGCCCACGGCAAGGCCATCTCCTTCCCGGAGTGGGGCCTGTACCGCAACGGCGACAACTCCGAGTACATGAAGCGCATGCTCGCCTGGATGGACGAGCACAAACCGCTGTACCAGACGCTGACGGACTACTGCCCGCACGGCGTGTGGCAGTGCGACGACAACCCCCGGGCCTCCCAGGTCTACCGGTCCTTCCTCTTCGGGCGCGACCACCGGCCGGACCCGGCCCCCACCACCCCCACGCCCTCCCAGCCCCCGGCGCCCACCCCCACACCGCGGCCGAGCACGCCCACCCCCGAGCGCCCGGCGAACTGCTCGCCGCTGGACCTCGGCGACTGGGTCGAGTACTGGATCGGCGGCAAGCTGTGCCTGCGCCTCGACTGGTGGTCGCGCAAGGGCTGACCGGGACGGGCACGCGGCAATCGGCGGCGGACCCGGTCACGGGCCGCCGCGCCCGCGCAGACGCCGCAGCAGCTCCTTGCCCCGGCTGCGGAGGGCCACGTCGCACAGCGCCGCCCTCAGCAGCGGCGCCGTACGCCGCCGGGCCAGCAGCAGCCGCTGGTTCACCACCACCCGCGGGCGCCAGTGGTGCTTGTAGGGCTCGTCGCCGCGCAGCAGACTCAGCGTGCCGGGTGTGCCGTCCTTGGTGTGGGTCGCCGTCGAGTCGAGCAGCATCGCCGCCACGTCGGCCTTGCGCTCGCGCAGCCCTGGATGCGCGCCGTACAGATAGCCGCCCGCGAGCAGGGGCGAGAGCAGGGTCACGTCCACCGCCACGACCTCGTCGTCCAGCCGGAACTCGGTGACCACCGCGTCCCCGGCCCGCACCATCGGCCCGACCGAGCGCACCAGATGCTCACGGAACCGCGCCCGCAGGTGCTCCGACGTCACCTTCCGGCCCTGCCACTGCAACCGGTGCAGCTCCAGCAGCCGCAGCAGTGCCGTCTCCACCTCCCCGGGGGAGACGACCCGCCGCTGGATGCCGAGCGCGTCCAGCTTGCGCAGTTTGGCGCGCAGCCGCTGGTGGGTCTTGGCCGGAAGCCGGGCCAGCAGGTCGCCCATCGGCCCGGCCGGCAGCTCCAGGCACACCGAGTCGCTCACCCGCCCGCGGGGCCCGGACCACCGCTCGTAGACCTGCTCGGCCGCGCCGCCCGGCCGCACCTCGCGCAGGTCGATCAGCGCCGCTCGGGCCGCGGCCGCGAGCGCACCGGTGAGCGCGGCCAGCGCCCCCTCGCCGTGCTCGTCGTCCAGCAGCACGTCCATGTAGTCGGAGATCGCCCCGCCGAGCGGCACCAGGGCCGGGAGCGGACGCCGTACGCGCATCAGCGGGGCCGCCGCGACGAGGTCGCCGCCGTGCCGCACCAGCACCAGCCGCAGCCGTCCCCGTCCGCCGTACGACCGCCACCACGAGTGCAGCCAGGCGTGGCTCTGGAACGGGGTGGCGGACGCGCACCGCCGGTACAGCCGGTCCCAGTCGGCGGCCAGGCCCGCGAAGGCCCGCTCGTCGGTGACCAGTTCCGCCGTGTAGGTCACAGCTGGCGGTGGGTGTCGGCGGCGAAGGCCGGACCGGGCACGGCGGCGGGCCGCCCACCGCGGTCGGCGGCCCGCCGCGGCCTGACCAGCAGCGCCAGACCGCCCAGCAGACCGCCCGCGCTCGCGCCCACCAGCCCGGTCACCGTCGCCGGGGCAGAGGACGGCTCGGCGGGCGGCACGGCCCGGGCGAACTGCTGGAGCTCGACGTGGGTGGACTGCTCGGTGTCGCCCGCGTGGCGGGTCAGCGCGCGGGCCACGGCGTTGGCCATGTCGGCGGCGGTGTCGGGGCGGGCGGAGGTGGCCGTGACCGCCACCATCGGCGCGTCCGGCGAGGTCGCCGTCCGCACGTTCTCCCGCAGCGTCTGCACGGGCACACCCGCCCACACCTGGGCGTCGCCGAGCACCGCGAGCTGCGGGGCGACCCGGCCGTACGCCTGGGCGAAACCGAGGGCGGTGGCGGTGTCGGACCCTTTCGTCGGTACGGCGACGACATAGCTGGTCGCCGTGTACGCCGGTGTCCTGACCAGGCCGTACGTGCCACCCAGCAGACCGCCTGCCACGGCCCCGGCCGCGAGCAGGGACCAGGGGGGCAGGGCCCTGGAGAGGGCGGTGACCTGGCGGTGCTGCCGTGCTGGGGTGTCGGTCATGAGGTGCGGGCTTCCTGGAGGGTGGGGGACGGGGGACGGGAGAGCGCGGCGGTGTACACGTCCATGAGCCGGGCGGCGCTGCGGGTGATGCAGTAGTGGCGGGCGGCCTCGGGCACCGTGCGCGGTGCCGGGCCCCGGCGGCGTACCTCCGTCACGGCACGGGCGTAGGCGTCGGGGCCGCCGGTGACGCGCCGGGCGGCGGGCGCGGCGGACGGCGGCAGGTCCTCCAGGGCCGGGCAGGAGGCGTAGAGCACCGGCAGGCCGCAGGCCAGGGCCTCCACGATCGCCAGGCCGAAGGCCTCCTCGGGCGACGGCGAGGCCAGGACGTCCATCGCGCAGGTCAGCGACGGCAGATCGGGGCCGGGGGTGCCGTCCGGGACGCAGGGGCGCTCACCGGTGAACAGCACCCGGTCGGCGACCCCGGCCGCGCGGGCGGTGCGGCGCAGCACGTCCTCCTCCGGGCCGCCGCCGACCAGCAGCAGCCGGGTGTCACCGGGGAGTTGCGCGAGGGCGCGGATCAGCGCGCCGAAGCGCTTGCCCGGGGCGAGCCGCCCCACGGCGCCGATGACATAGGCGTCGTCGGGCAGGCCGAGCCGGCGGCGGGTGTCGTGGCGGCGGACCGCGTCGAAGCGGAAGCGGGCCACGTCGATGCCGTTGGGCACGACCTCGATCCGCGGCCCGGGCACGCCCCAGCGCTTGAGCCGCTCGGCGACCGTGGGGGAGACCGCGACCGTCGTACGGCCCAGCCGCTCGCCCGCCAGATACAGGGCACGCACCCCGGCGTTCAGCGGGCGGCCCTCCATCTGCGAGTCGCCGAGGGAGTGCTCGGTGGCCACGACCGCCCGGACCCCCGCGAGGCGCGCGGCGAGGCGGCCGTAGAGACAGGCCCGGTAGAGGTGGGTGTGCACGAGCTGGTAGCCGCCCGAGCGGATGACCCGCACCAGCCGGGGCAGCGCCGCCAGGTCGCGGTTGCCGGCCATGCCGAGGTCCAGGACCCGCACCCCGTCGGCGGTGAGCCCGGCGGCCACGGCCCCCGGGTTGGTCAGGGTCACCACGTCGCAGTCGAGCGGCAGATGCCGCAGCAGCAGCCGCAGTTGCTGCTCGGCCCCGCCCACGCCCAGACCGGTGATGATGTGCAGGGCCTTCACCGCGGCTCCACGACGGGTCGGCGGCGCAGCCGGTGCAGCCGGTACTTCAGGAACAGCCGTACGGCGGTGTCGTTCTGGCCGATGTGCACCCGGGGCAGGGCGTGCGGGCCGCCGAGCGGGCCGGGGTCGATGGCGCAGCCGTAGGCGTACCCGGCCTCCCGCACGGCGTCCACGGCCCGCTGGTCGAGGGTGCCGTACGGGTAGCAGAACCCGGCGGGTGCCACGCCCGTCAGTTCCGCGAGCACGGTCCTGCTGCCCTCGGTTTCCGACTTCAGGGTGACGTCGTCCGCCTGGGTCAGGTCGACGTGGGTGAGGCCGTGCGAGCCGATCTCGATGCCCTCGGCCGCGGCCTGCCGGACACCGTCGGCGGTCAGCAGGCGCTTGCGCGGGCCCAGCGGGTCCCAGGCGTTGTCACCGCCGAGCCGGCCCGGCAGCACGAACAGGGTCGCGCCGCAGCCGTGCCGGCGCAGGACGGGCAGGGCCTCGGAGACGAAGTCGGCGTAGCCGTCGTCGAAGGTCAGCCCGACCAGGTCACGGCCCCCGCCCCGGGCCCGGGCGGCGAGCAGCTCGGCCATGGACACGCCCCGCAGCCCGCGCCGCCGGAACCAGGCCAGCTGCCGGTCCAGCCGCTCGGGCGCGACCGTGATGCGGTAGGGGTCGTCCGTGGGGTCGCCGACGGAGTGGTACATCGTGACGAACAGGGCCGGACCGGGTCTGGTGAGGGTGCCGGTGTCCGGGGAGTCAACGGGAGCGGCCATGAGGGTGCCTTCGTGAGACGGAACGGAGGGATGCCAGCGCGGTGACGCAGCCCTGGTCGCCCAGGGCGCGGCCGAGCAGGAGGAAGACGGCGGCGATGGTGAGCCCGCCGGTGAGAAGGGAGGGCAGGGGGGTGTCCGCCCGGGCCGCGGCCCAGGCGCCCGCGGGGGTGGCGACGGCCGCCGCGGCCAACGGCCTGGACAGCTGGGTCAGTACCCGGCGGGTGCGGATCGGGATGCCGCGCGGGCCCATGCCGGCGAGCAGCAGGGCGGCCGTGACGGTGATGCCGACGGCGTTGGCGGCGGCGATGCCCATGGCGCCCCAGGGGCCCACCGCCCACACGCCGATCCCGGCGGTGGCGGCGAGCCCCACGGTCATCGCGCCGAGCGGGTACCAGGTGACGCGCCCCGCCGAGAAGTACGAGCGGATCAGTGCGCCGACCAGGGTGTGCGCGAGCAGCCCGAAGGCGTACACACGCATCACGCCGACCGTCGACGCCGTGTCCTCGCCGGTGAACGCGCCGCGCTGGAAGAGCAGTTCGACGATCTGCGGGGCGCAGGCCACGACCAGCGACGCACCGGCCAGCACCATGCACGCGACCAGGGCCAGGTCCCGCTCCACCCGGTCCCGGGCCCGCTCGCCGTCCCCGTCGGCCAGGGCGCGCGCGACCACCGGGAAGGTGACCGTGCACAGCATCAGCGACAGGGTCATGGGGATCTGGGCGATCTTCTGCGCGTAGTTCAGGTGCGAGATGGCGCCGGAGGGCAGTGTGGAGCCGAGGAACCGCTCGATCAGCACCTGGGCCTGCCGGCACAGCGCGAACAGCAGTACGGCCGCGAGGAGCGCGACGCCGACGCGGCGGCCGTCGCTCTCCTCGCCGGTGGTCTCGGCCACCGGCCGCACCCGCAGCAGGCGCCCCAGCACGGGCAGTTGCGCCATGACCATCAGACAGCCGCCGATCGCCACCCCGGCCGCCGCCGCGCGCACGCCCCACCGGGCGCCGAGGGTGAGGACGACGGTGATGATGCCGGCGTTGTACACGACGTAGATCGCCGCCGGGGCGAGGAACCTGCGGTGGGCGCGCAGGGCCGCGCTGCAGTACCCGGCGAGGCCGAAGGTCAGCACGCAGGTGGCGGTGAGCCGGGTGCAGTCCACCGCGAGCGCCGGGTCGGGCAGGCCCGGCGCCAGGACGCGCACGACCCGCGGGGCGAACGCGGCCAGCAGCGCGGCGACACCGGCGAAGGCCAGCGCGAGCCGGGGCAGCGTACTGGCGACCAGCGCCCGGACCGGGTCGCCGGGTGCCCCCTGCGCCCGCCGGGCCAGCGCCAGGGCGAACGCCGGGATCAGCGCGATGGCCAGCCCGTCCTCGATGAGCAGCGTCGCGGCGAACTCCGGCACGGTCCACGCCACGAGAAACGCGTCCGTCGCACTCCCGGCCCCGAACATCCGCGCCAGCGCCTGATCCCGCACCAGCCCGAGCAGAGCCCCGGCGAAGGAAAGCCCAGCGGTGAGCAGCGCGGCCTTCGCGAGGAACCCTCGGGGGGCGTCGGTGTCGGCGTCGGCGGGGGTGGGGGCGGGGTGGGGGGTGTCGGGGGGCGCGGCCGGGTCGCCGGAGCCCACCGGGACCGCTGGCGCGGCCGGGGTGGCGGGGCCCACCGGGACCGCTGGCGCGGCCGGAGGCTTGTGCGGGCCTGCGGGCGGTGTGGTGGGTTCGGTGGCCGGGGTGCTGGTGCGGGCCGGGACTGGCTGCGGGGCCGGGGGCTTGTGCGTGGCCGTGGTAGGCGCGGCGGGTCCGGTGGTCGGGGCCCCGGTGCGGGCCGGGGCCGGGGGCGCCGTGGGAGGTGTGGTCGGGGCGGTCGTCGGGGTGCTGGTGGCGGGCGGAACCGCCGTCTCGGGCGCAGGCTCGGGTGTGGGGCGGGGGAGTGTCGCGCCGCTGTCCGTGTTCGGGTGATTCGGTGTCACCGTCATCGGGTCCGGGCCCCCTTCGGCAGGTCCCGGGCGGTCGGGCCGGGGCCCATGGGACCGGTGGACGCCGGGGCGGGCGTGGCCGCCAGGCCCCACCAAGCCGTCAGGCCGAAGCCCATCGCCGTCAGGACCGTGGACGGGCCGCCGATGTCCGCGTAGGCGAAGTCCGTCAACTGCCAGACCAGCAGCCCGCAGGCGACCAGGCCGCAGTCGAGGCCCGGTGCGCGGGACCGCCGGGTCCGCCACAGGGCGCGCACCGCGCACAGCAGGAGGGCCAGCCAGCTGCCGGCCAGGGCCAGGAGCCCGAGCAGCCCCTGCTCGGCCAGGATCAGCAGGTACATGTTGTGCGGGGAGAGCAGCGGCTGCTTGCGGAAGGCCGCGCCCGCGCCCTCCGTGTCGCTGCCCGCCGAGAGCGCCAACGAGGCGTGCGAGTCGCGGTGTTCGGGAAAGCCCTTCAGGCCCACGCCGGTCAGCGGGTGCTCGCCCCACATCCCGGTCGCAGCCGCCCACATGGTGTACCGGTCGGTCACCGACTGGTCGGGCGCGTCGGCGACCTGGGTGATGCTGCTGATCCGCTCCTGCAGCATCGCCGTACCGACGCCGAAGCCGCCCACCAGGATCACGCTCGCCGCGGCCACCACGGCCCCGGTGGCCAGCGCCCGCCGCATCCCGCCCAGCAGCAACTGCACCGCGCAGGTCACCGCCGTCGCGATCCACGCCCCGCGGCTGAACGACAGCGCGAGCGGCGGCAGCAGAAGCAGCACGCAGAGGAGGGCGACGACCCGCTGCCGCACCGGCGCCCTGCCCAGCGCAAGACCCACCGCGCACACCAGCCCGAGGGAGACGACCGTGGCCATCCCCATCACGTCCTGCGCCCCGAACGTGCCCACGGCCCGCACCGGACGCCCCTGGTACGAGGCACCCGTCCCGGTCACGTACTGGTGCACGCCGACCGCCCCCTGCCACACCGCGAGCCCCACGAACGACCAGGCCAGCAGCCGGAAGTCGGCCCGGTCCCGGAGCAGCAGCAGCACGGCGGCCGGGACCAGCACGAAGATCTGGAGATAGCGGCCGAGACCGGCGAGCCCCTCGCCGGGCGACACCGCCCCCATCGCGGCGACGGCGACGCCGAGCACCGGAAGTCCCAGCACCACGGCGGCCGTACGGGACAGGGGCCGCCGCCGCTCCCGTACCAGACGCACCGCGCAGAACAGCACGACCAGCGCGGACACCGCGTCGGCCGGACCGGCGCCGCCCTCCTCGCCCGGCGCGAGCGGCAGGGCGAGCAGGACCACGACGGCCGGCAGCGCGAGAACGGGTGCCTGGGCCCCGAGCCGGGTCATCCGCTCAGCTCCCCGTCGGACGCACGAGCGCGGCCGCCGTACGCAGGACGATGCAGACGTCCTGCCACAGCGACCAGTCGTCGATGTAGGCGTTGTCGAACCGGGCCCGGTCCTCGATCGAGGTGTCCCCGCGCAGCCCGTGCACCTGGGCGAGCCCGGTGATGCCGGTGCGCACCCGGTGCCGGGCGGCGTAACCGGGGTGGGTCTGGCCGAACTTCGCGACGAAGTAGGGCCGTTCGGGGCGCGGCCCGACCAGGCTCATGTCGCCGCGCAGGACGTTCCACAGCTGGAGCAGCTCGTCCAGCGAGGTGCGGCGCAGGAAGCGGCAGAACCACGACATCTGGCGGTCGTTCGCCACGCTCCAGCGCGTCGCCGATTCGTGCGCGTCGACCGGGCGGTGGGTGCGGAACTTCAGCAGCGTGAAGGGGCGCCCGTCCTTGCCGATCCGCTCCTGCCGGAAGACGACCCCGGGCCCCTCGCTCACCCGCAGCGTCACCGCGCACAGCAGCAGCCACGGGCTGACCATCAGCAGCAGCGTCCCCGACACCACGACGTCCAGCACCCGTTTGCCGGTTCTGCCGCGCCGCCCCGTCCCGAGGTCCAGCCGGCGGCAGGAGAACCCGGCGAGCCGCTCGCCCGTCCGGAACGACGGCACATCCGGGTCGACCTCCCACACCGTGCAGCCCGACTCCGCCAGCGCCCGCAGCAGCGGCCCCTGCCCGGCCCGCACGGAGGGACGCACGGCCAGCACCTCGCGCACCCCGTTCTGGATGAGCGCCCGCTGCACCTCCTCGCCGGTGGTCAGCACGGGCAGCCCCGGGCCGCCGTCCGGCTCGTCGGTGACGACGCCCACCGGCCGTACTCCGTCGCGCGGATGGCGCAGCACGGCCGCGGCCACCCGCTGCGCGGTCGCGGCCGGCCCGACCACCAGCGCGGCCTGCGGCCGGTGCAACAGCTCGGCCCGTCGGCACGCGTGCACCGCGCCGCGTCCGGCGCAGCTCGCCGCCGTCTGGAGCGCGACCCCGGCGAGCAGCGTCGAAGCGGAGAGCACATGCTGCGGGGTGTACGCCGCCACGAACGCCGCGAGCGCCAGCCAGGCCACCGCCACCCGGCCGCTCACCGCGGGCAGTTCGTCCAGCACGGCCGGCACCCGCCCGGGCCGGGGCGGGCGCAGCAGCAGCGAGGCGGTGACCAGCACCGCGAGCAGCAGCGGATGGCGCTGGGCACCGGAGAGCGCCAGCCCGCCCAGCACCGCCGCGGTGCCGTCCGCGGCGAGCAGCGGCAGCCGCGACACGGGCCGCACCGGCGGGCGCCGGTCGGGGAAGCGGAAGCCCGCCGCCGCGCCGCGCGGCGGCAGGACCGACACGGGCGGACGTCCGGGATCCCGCGACGGCCCGGTGGGAGTGGGAACGGTGCTTTCCGCGGTCACGAGGCGACAGACTCCCTGCGCTCGGTGGACACGGCGTGCGCGTCCAGGAGTTCGCGGTACACGTCCGCGACCGCCTGAGCCGTGCGGCGCACGTCGTGCGTGGACAGGACGTGCCGACGCCCCCGGTCGCCGAGCGCGGTGCGCAGCGGCCGGTCGAGCAGCAGCCCGGTGACGGCCGCGGCCAGTGCCGCCGGGGCCCGGGCGGGGACCAGGCAGTGCGGCAGGAGCTCCGGCGGCAGGCTCTCCCGGGCCCCGCCGACGTCCGTCACCACCACCGGCCGCCCGCACGCCATGGCCTCCAGCGGGGCCAGCGCCATGCCCTCCCAGCGTGAGGGCAGGACGACCAGGTCGGCCGCCTGGTACCAGGGCACGACGTCGGCGACGTCCCCCGCGAACAGCACGGAGCCGGGGGCCGTGGCCCGCAGCCGATCGTGGTCCGGTCCGTCGCCGACCAGCACCAGCCGCGCCCCGGGCACCCGCCGCAGCACCGACTCCCACGCGGTGAGCAGGACGTCCTGCCCCTTCTGCCGGCACAGCCGTCCGACACACACCACGAGCGGCCCGCCCGGGTCACCGTCCGGCAGCAGCCGCGCCCGTACGGCGGCCGGGTCGGCCGGCCGGAAGCGCCCGGTGTCGATCCCGTTGGGGACGACGCTCCACCGCCCCCGCACCCCGGCCTCCACCCCGCGCCGGCGCTCCGCCTCGCTCACGCACACCACCCGTGCGGTCCACGCGGCCCCCCACCGCTCCCAGCCGCGGGCGAGGGCCGCGGTGACGCCGTCCACGGCCTCGAACGACCAGGCGTGCGGCTGGAACACGGTCGGGATCCGGCCCCGCACGGCGAGCCGCCCGGCCAGCCCGGCCTTCGCGCTGTGCGCGTGCACGAGACGGGGCCGTACGTCCGCGACGATCCGGGCGAGCCGCCGGGTCTCGTCCGCCAGGGACGGCCCCGGCGCGCGCGTCGCCGCCCAGTGCCGCACCTCCGCGCCGAGGTCCGCGAGCCGGGCCGCGAGGGGGCTTTCGGGGCAGGCGACCGTGACGCGCAGGCCCGCGGCGAGCTGCGCCCCGGCCAGGTCCGTCACGACGCGGGCGACCCCGCCGTCCACGGGTTGCGTGATGTGGAGGACGCGTGGCCAAGGGGCGGTCGGTGACAGGTGCATGCGCGGTATTCCTCGCTCACGGATGGCGCTCGGGACGGCGGGAACGCGCCTGAACTGCCCGGTGCCGACAGCGCCGAAGAGCACGCCCGGCGCACGCCGCGTCCCGCTGGGAAACGAGCCGGACGGCCACCTGGTCACCACCGCACCGGAGGGCTTCGCGGACCGTGGTGTCCCCCCTCGTCCCTGAGTGCGATTTGCTTGCTGTAGGGGTGTGTTGAGAGGTTTGCGACTCTAGACGCTATCCGTACTTTTCAGAGAAAACCGGGCGTGTGTGTCGGAACGGTGAAGACGGCCCCTCCGGCGAGATCACTCCTTTGGCGGCACAACTCGCGTGCGCGCCACGCGTTGACACAGCGCCGGGCATCCGCCCGGATGTTTGTGTCAACCCCCAAGGAGCACCTCTCCATGTCGCGTATCGCGAAGGGCCTGGTCCTGACCTCCGCTGCCGCTGCCGCTGTCGCGGGCAGCACCGGCATCGCCGCCGCCGACAGCGGCGCGCAGGCCGCCGCCGCCCACTCCCCGGGCGTGCTGTCCGGCAACGTCGTCCAGGTTCCGGTTCACGTCCCGGTCAACGTCTGCGGCAACACGGTCGACATCATCGGCCTGCTGAACCCGGCGTTCGGCAACGAGTGCGAGAACGACTGACGTCGCCTCGAAACCCTGACCGGCCGTTCTCCCGCGGGACCACGTGGGAGGGCGGCCGGTTCGCGTTGCCCCGAACGGGGGCGGGCGCGCCGCCCGGCGAACGGGCCACGCGCACGCCGCCTCACCAGGGGGGACGCGGCGGACCCGGGAGCAGGGGCGCTGACCTGGGGCGTTCGCTCGGTTGCGGAGCGTTCCGGCCGCTCGCACGGTGGGCACAAGATCCGACGCACCACCGAAAGGAACCCCCATGCGTCTGCCCGCACGGCGAATCGCGACCTCCGCGCTCTGCGCCACGCTGCTGCTCGGGATCACCGGGTCCGCGGCCGTGGCCGCCGGCAGCGCGTCCGCC
The DNA here is from genome assembly GCF_042959065.1 of Streptomyces sp. NPDC007929. Classification (NCBI taxonomy): domain Bacteria; kingdom Bacillati; phylum Actinomycetota; class Actinomycetes; order Kitasatosporales; family Streptomycetaceae; genus Streptomyces; species Streptomyces sp. NPDC007929. The sequence continues at coordinate 375,166 of NZ_JBIBKD010000002.1, forward strand.
CCGGAGCGCACCAGCGCGGCCACCCGGGCCCCCGTCCCCGACGCGGACGCGCTGCTCGGCCAGGTCGAGAGCCTGGGCGACCTCGGCGGCGTCGTCGTCCCGGTCACCGACCTGCTGACCGCCGTGCTCAAGGCCGACGAAGGCCGGCTGCCGCACTCGCAGGCGGCCAAGCTGAACACCTCGGTGCAGGACGCCATCGACCAGGCGACCGCGGACGCCCCGGCCCCGGCGGCCACACCGGGCACCCCCGCCCAGAGCAGCCCGTTGCCGCAGGCCAGCACACTGCCCGCCCCTGTCGACGACCGGGCCGAGGTGCCCGAGGGCCTGACGGGCGAGGCGCTGGCGGCGCTGGAGACGGCGACCGGCGAGCTGGTCGCGGCCGCCACCTCCGAGGACACCGCCCAGGTCACCCCGGCCGTCCACGCGGTCGTCGCCGGGCTCGTCAACGCCGTCGCCGCGACCCTCGTCGGCAGCGAACTCCCCGCCCCCGACCTGGCCGGACTGCCCTCCCTGCCGAAGGCCCCCTGAGCGGTGACTCCTATTCAGCGACTCATATGAGGTTCCGGCGACGGGGTTTCCGCCGCGCACGGGCATCGTTAGGCACGGCGTCCGAATTCCCCGCCGGTGACATCCGTCGCCGAAGAAAGGATTCACGATGAAGTCCCTGAAGGCCGCCGCCGTCGTCGCCGGTTCCCTCGTCGTCGCCGGTGCCGCCGCACCCGCGCACGCCGCCTACGACCCCTCCACCGTCACCCCCACCAGCCTCAACGGCGCCTTCAACTCGCTCACCAGGGAGCCCATCGACCCGATGCCGCTCAAGCACCAGTCCAACGCGCTCGACACCGAGAACGAGGACTCGGTGCTCAGCACCGTCAAGCAGGCGACCACCCAGCTCAACTCGAACGGCGGGCTCCTCGGCGGTCTTCCGCTGCCGAAGTGACCCCGCCCGCGCCCGCCGGGGCGCGCACGGCGGGCGCCGGCCGGGCGTTCGCCCTGCTGCTCGTCGTCACCGGCGCGGCCGGGCTGCTGGCGTCCTGGATCATCACCCTCGACAAGTTCAAGCTGCTCCAGGACCCGGACTTCACGCCCGGCTGCAGCCTGAACCCGGTGGTGTCCTGCGGCAGCGTCCTGGAGAGCGACCAGGCCGAGGTCTTCGGATTCCCCAACCCGATGCTGGGACTGGTCGCCTACGGCGTCGTGATCTGCGTCGGCGCGAGCCTGCTGGCCGGTGCCCGCTTCCCCCGCTGGTACTGGCTCACCTTCGACGCCGGATGCCTGTTCGGCGTCGGCTTCGTGACATGGCTGCAGTTCGAGTCCCTGTACCGGATCAACGCGCTGTGCCTGTGGTGCTGTCTGGCCTGGGCCGCGACGATCCCCCTGTTCTGGTACGTGACGTCGTACGCCGTGCGCCAGGGGTTCCTGCCCGCGCCCGGGGCGGTGCGCCGGTTCCTCGACGAGTTCACCTGGGTGCTCCCGGTCCTGCACCTCGGCGTCGTCGGCATGCTCGTCCTGATGCGCTGGTGGGACTTCTGGACGAGCTGACACGCACCGGCCGAGCCGGGCCGGTCCGTCGTATTACTGCGGCAGTCGGGGGAATTGTGCGCTGGTGCGGTTCCCCGGCTCGTTACTCGGTACGCACGCTGAGCCCCCGACACGCGAAAGGGACCGTACCCCAGATGAAGTCGACCACCCGAGGAACCCTCGCCGCAGTGATCACGTGTGTGGCGGCCGCGGCCGGCGCCGCCGCCGCGACCCCCGCCGCCGCGGTCGGCACGGTCCCCGTCCCCCTGCCGCTGGGCGGCGCCGAGAAGGCGCTCAACGTGGAGCTGCCCGAAGCCACCGGGCAGCTCCCCGTGCCGGTGCCGGGCTCGCCCGAGGGCCCCCGCTACGTCGAGGGCCGGCTCATCCCCGAACGGGCCGTCCCGCAGTTGCCCGTCCACGGCGGACTGCCCGGCGCGGACCTGCGCGCACCCCTGCCGCACATCCTCGGCACCGGCTTCGACCACGTCGGCGTCGACGCGCCCGCCTCCGACCTGCGGACGCTGGCCCCGGGCGTCTCCGTCGACGCCCCGCTCACCTCGCCCAACGCCGACGGCTTCGGGCTGCCCGAGGCCAAGCTCCCGCAGGTGGGCGTGCTGGCCCCGCTGGTGCAGACGGTCCCGACCGCGGACCTGGGCATCGGCCCCGGCCTGTAGGACGCCGCAGCGCGACCGGGTGTTCTCGTGTGGCCCCCGCGGTGGTGACCGCGGGGGCCTTCGGGCTGTTACCGCAGTGACAACCCGAGCGGAACGAGGAGCGCGACATGGTCGTAGGCGTCGGTGGAGTACCGGTGGGAGCGGCGGGAGACGGGGGCGTCAGAGACACCCGGCGGGGCGTGCTGCGCGGGCTGATGGCCGCCGCGGCGGGCGCCGCGCTCATCCCCCTCGCCCTGGCCGCCTGGCCCGAGGAGACCGACGGCAAGCACACCGGTCTGCGGGCCGGTGACGGCATGTTCGAGGAGACCTACCGGGGTCGCCTCATCCGCGGCGTGCCGATCCCCGACCCGCGGCAGCGGGCCGGGGAGGAGGACTGGCACGTCACCGTGGACGGCCGGCCGCTGCACCTGATGCGCCGCGCGGACGGCAGCTGGCTGAGCATGGTCGACCACTACCGTTCCTACCCCACCCCCCTCGCGGCGACCCGCGCCGCCGTCGACGAACTGGGCCCGGGCCGGCACCTGCGCGACCTGCCTGGCCACGCCCCGGGCCACCTGGAGGGGGGAGCCCATGGCGTACACGCGTAAGGACGTCAGCACCCTCACCCGCACCGAGAAGCGCCGCTTCGTGAACGCGCTGCTGGAGGTGAAACGGCGCGGAGAATACGACGAGTTCGTCCGCACCCACATCGAGTACTACACCTCCGACGGCGAGGACCGCCTGCGCACCGCCCATATGGCGCCCTCCTTCCTGCCCTGGCACCGGCAGTTCCTGCTGGACCTGGAGAAGGCGCTGCGCCGGGTCGACGCGTCCGTGACGGTGCCGTACTGGGACTGGACGCGCGACCGCACGACCACGTCCACGCCCTGGACCGCGGACCTCCTCGGCGGCACCGGGCGGCGCTCCGACCGCCAGGTGATGACCGGGCCGTTCGCCTACGCGGAGGGCAACTGGAGGATCAAGGAGCGCGTGAGCGACGAGGAGTTCCTCACCCGGGACCTGGGCCGGGCCCGCGACCCCATCCAGCTGCCGACCAAGGCCGAGCTGGAACGGGCCCTGAAGGACCCGGTCTACGACGCCTCCCCCTGGGACTCGACGGTGCGCAAGGGCTTCCGCAACAAGCTGGAGGGCTGGGGGAGCGGGCGGGGCAGCGCCTCCTGGCAGAACCACAACCGGGTGCACCGCTGGGTCGGCGGGGCCATGGTCGGCGGCGCCTCCGTCAACGACCCGGTGTTCTGGATGCACCACGCCTTCGTCGACCTGGTGTGGTCCCGCTGGCAGCGCCGCCACCGCGAGCACCGGTATCTGCCGGCGAAGCCGCCCGCGCCGGGCAGTGCGCAGTACCGGCGGGTCGTGGCCCGGCACGAGAAGCTGCCGCCGTGGGACGTGACGCCGGACCAGCTGGAGGACCACGGACGGATCTACCGGTACGCGTGAGCCGCGCGGACACGAGGAGAGCCCCGGCGCTCGAGGTGCCGGGGCTCTCCGTGCGTGCACGGGGTGTCGCGTGCGGTCAGTGACCGTACCCGTAGCCACCCGGGTGGCCCTTGGGCTCGCTCTCGTTCTCGCACTCGTTGCCGAACGCCGGGTTGAGCAAGCCGATGACATCGACGGTGTTGCCGCACACGTTGACCGGGATGTGGACCGGGACCTGGACGACGTTGCCCGAGAGGACGCCCGGCGACCCGACGGCCTTGCCCTGGGCGCCCGCGTCGGCCGCGGCCAGGCCGGCCCCGCTGAGGACCACGGCACCCGTGCCGAGCGCGACACCGGCTGCCTTCGCGATGCGAGACATCACGTTCTCCTTCTGACTCGGTGAGCCCGGCGGCAGGTGGCGCCGCCGTGCTTCCCGTTCAACGCGCCCGTCCACGGGTGGTCACGGCGATCATGGCCGGATCACCCGTCCTGGACAGCCGCACCACGCCGTCCCGGCCGCCGGAAGAGGGGACGGGACGCGTCAGGGGAGCCGTCGCACGGGCGCGCCGTCGAGGAACGCGCGGATGTCCTCGACGGCGTGCCCGTAGTAGGTCGCGTAGTTGGCGCGGGAGACGTAACCGAGGTGCGGGGTGGCGAGGAGGCGGGGCGCCGTGCGCATCGGGTGGTCCGCGGGAAGGGGCTCGACGTCGAACACGTCCACGCCCGCGCCCGCGATACGGCCCGTGTGCAGGGCGTCCAGGAGGGCGTCCTGGTCGACGATCGCCGCGCGTGAGGTGTTGATCAGATAGGCGGTCGGCTTCAGCAGGGCGAGCTCGGGCCGGCCGAGCAGGCCTCGGGTACGGTCGCCGAGGGCGAGGTGCACGGACACGAAGTCACTGTCCGCGAGCAGTTCCTCCTTGGAGGCGGCGAGTTCCACGCCCACCTCGTCGGCGCGCTCCCGGGTGAGGTTCTGGCTCCAGGCGCTCACCCGCATGCCGAAGGCGAGACCGACCTGGGCGACACGGCCGCCGATCTTCCCCAGGCCCAGCAGGCCGAGCCGTTGTCCGTGCAGGTCGGCGCCGAGGGTGTGCTGCCAGGGGCCGCCCGAGCGCAGCGCGTCGCTCTCCTCCACGATGCCGCGGGCCAGGCCCAGCAGCAGGGCCCAGGTCAGCTCGACCGGCGGGGTGGAGGAACTGGCCGTGCCGCACACGGTGACGCCGTGCGCCTCGGCGGCCGCGTAGTCGATCACGGAGTTGCGCATGCCGGAGGCGACGAGCAGTTTCAGCCGGGGCAACCGGGCGATCAACGCGCCGGGGAACGGCACGCGTTCGCGCAACGTCACCACGATGTCGAATCCGGCCAGGGCCGCGGCCAGCTCGTCCTCGCCCTCGATGTGCCGGTCGAAGGACACGACCTCCACGTCGTCCGCGACCACCGACCAGTCGGCGGCCTCCGTCGCCACCTGCTGGTAGTCGTCCAGTACAGCGCATCGCAGCCGCACGTCGTGCCCCTTTCACGGCCTGTGGATCGGTTCCCCGGGCCATGATCGCGCTTCGGCGGCGGCGCGGGAAGCCTCCTTCCCGGCACCCCGACCAATCGGTCGGCCCCGGCGTATCCTCACGAGTGGGCGAATGCGTGAGCGCTTCACTGCACGTTCACGAGGGGGCAGGGGGACATGGGGCGGGACGGGGGGAGTCCGCGCGTCGCGCGGGCCATCGTGTGTCTGGTGCCGGTCGGCTTCTTCGTCGCCTCGGTCGTGGCGACGCGGGCCAACCGCGACGGGGTCGGTCATCTGGTCGCGGCGACGGCCGTGCTGGCGGTGACGCTGGGCCTTCATCTGCTGCACTCCACCCGTGCCGCGGTGCGCCGCCGCAAGCCGTGGTGGCCCTGGTCACTGGTCGCGCACGGGGCGGTGACGTACGCGCCGTACTGCTTCTTCCAGGACACCTGGGTCGGCATCCCTGGGTCCTTCGCCGCGGCGCTGCTGCTGACGACACCCGTGCCGCACGCCTGGGTGGCGTTCGCCGCACTGTCCGCCCTTCAGGTGCCGCTCGTCATCGCCCTGGGCGAGACGACATGGCAGGGCCTCAACTCGGCGGTCTCCCATGTCGTGGGCGGTCTCGCCCTGTTCGGCGTGGTGCGGCTCGCGGACCTCGCGGAGGAACTGCACGCGGCCCGGACGGAACTGGCGCGGCAGGCGGTCGACCGTGAACGGCTGCGCTTCGCCCGAGACCTGCACGACCTGTGCGGATACTCGCTGACCGCGGTGGCGTTGCAGAGCGAGCAGATCCGGTGGCTCGTTCGCAGCGATCCGCAGCGCGCCGAGGAGGAGCTGGCACGCACCCAGGCCCTCGCCCGGCACGCGCTGTCCGAGGTGCGGGCGGTGTCCGCCGGGTACCGCGTGCTGTCCCTGGAGCGGGAGGCGCGCGCGGCGGCCGGACTGCTCGGCTCCCTCGGGGTGACCGCCGACGTCGAGCTGGCCGAGGGCGTGCTGCCGGGGCCGGTCGACGAGACGCTGGCCATCGTGGTCCGGGAGGGCGTCACCAACGCGCTGCGGCACAGCAAGGCCCGCCACTGCGCCATCCGCCTCACCGTGGACGCCGGGCACGACGACGGCGTATGGGCACACCTGGAGGTCTCCAACGACGGTGTCGCCCCCGGCGAGGAGCCCATCGACTCGCGCCTGGTGGAGGGCCCGGGCGGCAGCGGCCTGCGCAACCTGCGCGAACGGGTCGCGGAACGGGGCGGGGTGCTGACCGCGGGGTCGGACGGAGAGAGCGGCTTCCGCCTGTCGGTCGCCCTGCCGTGCGCGAGCCGGGACACGGTGCCGGACGGTGCGCCGGGGCGGGTTTGAGGGGTGGCGTTCGGTCGGGGCGGCTGCTGTGGCGGCGGGCGGTCGGGGGCTGGGGTGGACCTCGGGCGGTCGGGGGCTGGGGGCCTCGGGCGGTTGTGAGGCGGCCCTTGCCGGGCCCTGGGCGCGTGGCGGTGGTGCCTCGTGGGGTCGGCGGGCGTGCGGGGGCGGGGGTGGTTCGCGGTGAGGCCGCCGGGTGCGAGGCGCGACAGGGTGTCGGGGGTGCGCCGGGGCGGGTTTGAGGGGTGGCGGCGGGTGGTCGGGGGCTGGGGGCCTCGGGCGGTTGTGAGGTGGCCCTTGCCGGGTCCCGGGTGCGTGGCGGTGGTGCCTCGTGGGGCCGGCGGGCGCGAGGCGCGACAGGGTGTCGGGCGGGGGGTGAGGGCGGGTCGGTGGTCTCGGGGTCATGAGACGGCCTTTGCCAGGCCCCCTGGTGTGGCCGCCGAGCTGCGTAGGGCCAGGAGGCCCGCGAGGGTGACGGTGGTGACCGTGAGGACGGGGGCACCGGCGGCCAGGGCGGTCAACGGGCCTGCCGCCAGGGCCGGTACGGCGGAGCCGGTGAGGGCGATGCTGAGCGGGACCAGGACCGCGCCGCAGACCGCGACGGCCAGCAGCAGCGCGACCGCGCAGGTCAGCACGGCCTCCCAGGCCAGCATGCGCAGGACCTGCGCGGACTGTGCGCCGGCCAGCCGCAGCAGTGCGAACTCCCGGCGGCGGGCGGCCGTCGCCATGCTCAGGGTGTTGACGACGGAGACGGCGGTGAACAGGTTGATCATCGTCAGGAGCAGCAGGACGAACAGCCCGGCCGCGGCGCCGGACCCCGAGGTGTCCCCGGCGCCACCGTCACCGACCCGGGCACCCGGGAAGTCCGCGGCCAGGGCCCGGAGTTCCCGCTCGACCGCGGCCCGGTCGGCTCCCGGAGCGGTCCGCACCAGGACGCGGTCGTCGAGTGGAGCGGCCGCGTGCCGGGCCGCCGGGGCGCGGGGCAGCAGCGCGTCGGCGAAACCGCTGTCGCGGGAGTAGACGGCCGCGACGCGGTAGGTGTCCCGGCCGCCGTCGTCCCAGTCGACCCGCACCCGATCACCGACGGAAACCCCCAGGTCGGCCGCCGCGCCGGCGCCGAGCGCCACGGACGTGCCGTCGAGACGGCCGAGCGAGCCCTGACGGACGCCCAGGTCGAGCAGGCGAGGGACCGCCTCGGCCCGCATCGCGACCAGACTGCCGCCGACGAGGGCCGCCGCGTCGCCGTCCCCGGAGTCCGCGCGGCTCAGCTCGCCGCCCAGGGACAGCTGCCCCGAGGCCGCCGCAACCCCCGGCAGCCGGGCGGCCCGCTCCGCGTACCCCGCGCCGATGCCAGGCCCGGCCGCGGACACCACGTGGTCGGCGACCAGCCGCTCCCGCTCCGCCCGTTCCGCGCCCTGGGAGGTGACCAGCGGAACGCACAGCAGCGTGCCGGTGAGGGAGACGGACAGCACGAGCGGGGTCACGGTGGCGGCCAGCCGTACGTTCTGGCGCAGGAGGTTGCGGACCGCCAGGGCGCCGTCGCGGGGCAGCAGCGGCCGCACCGGCACCAGCAGCACAGCGCCCGCGACCCGGCAGATCAGCGGCGCCAGCAGCGCCACCCCGACCATCAGGACCAGCACCATGCTCTCGGCCGTACCGCCACCGCCGTCCAGCCGGCCCGCCGCCACCGCGCCGAGACAGGCACCCGCCCCGGCCAGCACACACACCCCGAACAGGACGCGCCGCCACCCCAGCCTCGGCACCGGGGCGGCCGACTCGCGCAGCACCTCCACCGGCCGCACCCGTGACGCCCGCCGCGCGGCGGCGAACGCCGCGAGCTGCGCCACCACCGCGGCCAGCCCGACCGTCGCCCACGGCGCGACCGGCCCCACCGCCAGCGGGAACGACGGCGGCAGCACCTCACCGTCCACCAGCACCCGGTGCAGCAGCGCCGCCACCCCGATGCCGCCCGGCACCCCGAGGAGCGCCGCGGCGACGGTCACCAGCAGGACCTCCACCGCGATCATCCGGCGGATCTGCCCCTTGGTGGCCGCGACCGCCCGCAGCAGGCCGATCTCGGTCAGCCGCCCCGCGACCGCCAGCGTCAGCGTGCCGGAGACGACGAAACCGGCCACGAACAGCGACAGCGCCCCGAACGTCCCGACGAGCGAGGAGAGCACCGACGCGGGCGACGGCACGTCCCAGAACTCCGCGTCCGCCCGCCCGGCGCCGGAGGCGACCACGACGGTCCCGGAGTCGTCGCCGTACAGGTCGTCGACGGCCTTCTCCACCTGCCGCCGCAGCGCGGCGACATCGGCCCCGTCCTCGGCCCGCACACCCAGCGCCCGCACCGGCTGCGCCGAGTCCGCGAGCCGCCGCGCCTCCCGCGAGGTGTGGAACACGGCGTACTGGCGCGCGGGCTCGCGGGGCGGGTCGGCGATGCCGGAGACCCGGTAGGGGCGCAGCCCGTCCGCCCCGCTCAGCCGTACGGTGCCGCCCACCCCGGCGTCGAGGCGTTCGGCCAGGGCGCTGTCCAGCACGACCTCCCGGTCGCCGGCGGGGGAGCGGCCCGAGCGCAGCGTGAACGGCCCGAGGACGGCACTGTCCCACGCGTGCCCCAGGGACGGCCCGTCCCAGGGTGCCTCCACGGCCCGGCCCGAGGCGTCGACCGCCATGGTGGGAAAGGACAGTTCGGGCACGGCCCGCTCGACGGACGGCAACCGGCCGAGCGCCGCCCGGAGTTCCTCCGCCCGCGGCACGAACGGCTGCCCGCCCACGACCACGTCCGCCCCCGCGTAGCGCTCGGCGGCAGAGCCGGCACGGGTGCTCGACTCCAGCAGGACGGCACACGCCGTCGTCATGACGAGCGCGAGCACGAGCGCCACGAAACTGGCCGCCCAGCTGGCTCTGCGGTCCGAAAGGGTCCGCCATGCGAGTCGTAACACGGGTGCCTTTCCGAGCGGGCGAAATTGCTGTGCGATGCGGACGGAAAGACTATCGAAACAGGAACCCGACAGCATCAAATCCCGGGTCAGGCAAGGGATTTGGCCGATTTGAATACCCGCAACCGTGTGTTTTTCACGGGTCGACTCGTGTGTTGTGTACTGGTGCCCTTCTTCCGGCGTGTGAAAGGTTTCCATCAGTTCGAGCGAATCGAACGAGAGAGTGCCGAAAAGCGGGGGGACGCAGGGATGCGGTACGACGCGTATTGCATGGTCGATCGAACGTTCTTCGACGCACCGGGAGAGGCGCAGGACGAGGAGTACGCCTTCGCCGCCACCGACCGGGAACTGCCCGGGGGATGGCGCAAGGTCCGCCAGGACGACTGGCTGGTCTGCACCCCCGAGGGCACCCGCCGGCCGGCCCAGGGCTGGAAGGTCCACGCCTCCGGGTGCCAGGACAACGCCGAGAAGATCCTCGACGCGATCCACAACTTCTGCGTCCCGCGGGGAATCCCGTTCAAGTTCCTGCGCGGCCAGCACATCCTGCAACTGCGGAACATGAAGTACGCCTCCCGGGGCGCCAGCGGCAAACTCGTCACCGTCTACCCGGCGGACGAGCGGGAGCTGCGCGAGGTGCTCGAAGGCGTCGACGCCCTCGTCGGCGGCGAGCCCGGCCCCTACATCCTCAGCGACCTGCGCTTCGGCCAGGGACCGTTGTACGTGCGCTACGGCGGCTTCGTCGAGCGGCACGTCGTCTCGGAGAAGGGGGTGCTGGAACCCGCCATCGAGCGGCCCGACGGCACCCTCGTCCCCGACCGCCGGCTGCCCGGATTCCACGTCCCCGACTGGGTGACCCTGCCGGAGTTCCTCCAGCCGCACGCCGAGGCGCGCCGCGCCGAGTCGCTGGCCGACCTTCCCTACACCGTCCGCCGCCCGGTGCACTTCTCCAACGGCGGGGGTGTGTACGTCGCCGAGGACACCCGCACCGGCAAGGAGGTCATCCTCAAGGAGGCCCGCCCGTACGCGGGACTGACGGCCGACGGCAGAGACGCGGTCAGCCGCCTGGAGTGGGAGCGGGACGTGCTCGAACGGCTCGCGGGTGTCGACGCGGTTCCCGCGGTCCTCGGCTACTTCACCGTCGGAGACCACCACTTCCTCGCCCAGGAACTCGTCGAGGGAAAGCCGCTCAGCAAGTTCTTCGGCCTCAAATACCCCGAGACCGGCCCCAGGGCCGATCCGGACGAGATCGCCGACTACACGGAATGGGCGATGGGTGTCTGCCGGGCCGTCGAGGACGCGGTCGCCTCGGTGCACGCCCGCGGGATCGTCTTCGGCGACCTGCACCCCTACAACATCCTGGTCGCCGACGACGGCCGGGTCGGGCTCATCGACTTCGAGGTCGCGGCACCGGCCGACTCCGGCGCGACACGGATGCTGGGCCATCCCGCCTACGCCGCACCCCGCGACCGCGTGGGCTTCGCCGCCGACACGTATGCCCTCGCCTGCATCAAGCTCGCGGTGTTCCTGCCGCTCACCGCGCTGCTCCGGCTGGACCTCCACAAGGCGGCGGAACTGGCCGACGAGATCGCCACCCGCTTCCCGGTGCCCCGAGAGTTCCTGGACTCGGCGGTACGGGAGATCGTCGGGATCCCGGGCGCCCTGGATGGACTTCTGGAGCGGGCCGACGGGAACCTGGACGCCCAGGAGGGGTCACCGGGGCAGACCGACCCGAACCCGGACGCCCAAGACGGGCCACCGGAGCGGGCCGACGGGAACTCGGACGTCCAGGACCGGCTCCGGGCGCGGGCCGAGCGGAGCCCGGGTGTCCCCGACAGTCTCCGGGGGCGGGACGGCCGGCCGCCCCGCCCCCGGGCCGACCCGCACGCATGGCCCGCCCTGCGGGACTCGCTGGCCGGCGGGATCCTCGCCAGCGCGACACCCGACCGCGACGACCGGCTGTTCCCCGGGGACATCGCCCAGTTCAGCACCGGCGCGCTCAACCTCGCCCACGGCGCCGCGGGCGTCCTGTACGCCCTGGACGTCACGGGCGCGGGCCGCTTCCCGCCCTACGAACAGTGGCTGCTGGAACGGGCGTCACGCCGGGAACAGCGGGCCCGCCTCGGCTTCTACGACGGACTGCACGGGGTGGCGTACGCCCTCGGCCACCTGGGGCACCACGACGCCGCCCGGCAGATCCTCGACCGCTGCACGGGCGAGCAGTGGCAGCGCCTCGGCACGGACCTGTACAGCGGTCTCGCCGGAGTCGGCCTCAACCTGCTGCACTTCGCGGACACGACCGGCGACAGCGTCCTGCGCGTCGCGGCCCTGGACGTGGCCGGCACCGTCGCGCAGCGGCTCGGCACCGAGACCGACGTACCCGAACTGAGCGGCGGCCCCCACCCCCGGGCCGGCCTCCTGCACGGTTCCTCGGGCCCGGCCCTGCTCTTCATCCGCTGCTACGAGGCCACCGGCGACGAGGTCTTCCTCGACCTCGCCGACACCGCCCTGCGCCAGGACCTGCGCCGCTGCGTCACCCGCGACGACGGGGCCCTGCACGTCAACGAGGGCTGGCGTTCGCTGCCGTACCTCTCCGAGGGCAGCGCGGGTGTGGCGATCGTGCTCGACCTGCTCCGCAGGTACCGCGACGACGACCGTCTGGAGACGGCCGCGGCCGGCGCCCTGATCTCGTCGAGCTCCCAGTTCTACGTGCAGTCCGGGCTGTTCAACGGACGGGCGGGCATCATCAGCCACCTCGCCGCCGTCTCGCCCGAACGAACACCGTCCAAGGACCCGCTCGTCGCCGCGCAGATCGACGCCCTGTCCTGGCACGCCCTGGAGTACCAAGGGCATCTCGCCTTCCCGGGCGAGCAGTTGCTGAGGCTCTCGATGGACCTGGCGACCGGGTCGGCGGGTGTCCTGCTGGCACTCGGATCCGCCCTGCACACCGAACCGGTGCACCTGCCCTTCCTGGGCCGCTGAGCGCCCGGGACCCCATGAACCTGTCCGCCGACCACGGCGGGCGCCCGCACCGCGGGCACGCGCATCCGCGCCCGAAGGAGGTGATTCCCATGTCTCTGCTCGAACTTCAGGAGATGGAGCTGCCCACCGAGTCCTCGGAGGAGACGGTGCTCGGCAGCGGTCGGAGCCAGCACTGCTCCGACGCCAGCTGGGTCTTCTGCTGACCCGCTCCGGGCCGGCGAACCGGCCCTGACCGCATGGCCTGTTCACATCGACGAGAGGAAACAGCATGTCTCTGCTCGAACTCCAGGAGATGGACCTGCCCACCGAGTCCTCGGAGGAGACGGTGCTCGGCAGCGGTCGGAGCCAGCACTGCTCCGACGCCAGCTGGGTGTTCTGCTGAGCCCAGCGTTCTGCTGAGCCCAGCGCTCCTGGCCCGCGCGGAAACAGCGGGCTGAAGTCGCCTGACACGGCGTCCACGCCGTGAACGGACCCGGTCGGCGGGTGCGGCAATCACCCGCCGGCCGGTCCGTCTTTCGTCCCGGCCGCCCGTTCGGACCTCGTGCAGGGAGCAGTCCATTGACCGTGCGTCAGCCGCTGGAGAGCGTGGCCCGGCTCCCGGGCCGTGCGGCGGACCGGATACTTCTGTGTACCACGCGGGAGGGCGGCGCCTGGACAGCCGTACTGGTCATCACGGCCCTCTTCTCGACGGCGGCCCAGATCCTGTTCCCCGCCTTCCTCGGCAAGGCCCTCGACTCGGCCCTCGACGGCGGTACCGGTGTGAGCGGAACCGGCCTGAGCGGCGCCGTCATCGGCTGCCTGGTGATCGTCGTCGCGATGGCCGCGGCGGACGCCCTCTTCGAACTCGCCGCCGGGGCGAGTGCGGCCCGCGGCACCGCGACGTTGCGCCGCTCCATGCTCGGGCCCCTGGTCTCCTGGACCGGCCCGGGCACCCCGCGCACCACCACCGGTGACCTGGTGAGCCGCCTGGTCGGAGCCGCCGCCGAGGCCGGGGGAGTGGCGGCCGTACTGGTCCGCGCGGCACTGTCGGTCGTACCGGCCGCGGGCAGCGTCGTCGCCCTGTGGCTCATCGACCCCTGGCTCGCCGGGACCTTTCTGCTCGGCCTCCCGGCCGTCGCCCTCCTGCTGCGCGCGTTCACCCGCCGCATCTCCGACGTGTCCACCCGCTACCAGGAGACCCAGGGCCGCCTCGCGTCCGCCCTGCTGGAGGCCCTCTCCGGGCGCCGTACGATCGCCGCCGCGGGCACCGCCGACGCCGAGGTCCGGCGGATCCTGCGCGAACTGCCCGAGCTCAACCGCCTGGGACACGGCATGTGGCGGGCGCAGACGCAGGCCGCGGGCCGGGCCGCCCTGATCACCCCGCTCCTGGAGATCGCGGTGCTGTCCGTGGCGGGTTTTGCCCTTGCGGACGGCCGTATCACCGTGGGCGAGATGCTGGCCGCCGCCCAGTACGTCGCCATCGGCAGCGGCCTCGGGATGACGACGATGCTGCTGGGCCGGCTGGCCCGGGCACGGGCGGGTGCCGAACGGGTCCGCGGGGCCCTGACCCAGCCCGCCCTGGAGTACGGCACGCATCGGCTGCCACTCGGGCCGGGTCGGCTCGAACTGCGTGGCGTCCGGGTCGCCGCCGGGGGCGAACGCGTCCTCGACGGCGTCGACCTGACGGTTCCCGGAGGCGCGTGCGTGGCGCTCGTGGGCGCGTCGGGCAGTGGCAAGTCGCTCCTGGCCGCCGTCGCCGGGCGGCTGACCGACCCCGACGCCGGGGAGGTCGCCCTCGACGGCACGCCCCTGCGGCGGCTGGCCCACCACGACCTCCGTTCCGCCGTCGCCCATGCCTTCGAACGGCCGGTGCTCTTCGGCGAGACCCTCGGCGACGCGGTCGCCCGGGGCACCGGCCGGGCGGCCGGGCACGTACCGGCCGAGCACATCGTGCGGGCGGCGCGCGCCGCCGACGTCGACGGGTTCGTCCGCAGGCTCCCCGCCGAGTACCGGACGCCGCTCGCCGAGGCGGCCCTGTCCGGCGGGGAGGTGCAACGCATCGGCCTGGCCCGAGCATTCGCCCACACCGGCCGGCTGCTGATCCTCGACGACGCCACGTCCAGCCTGGACACGGTCACCGAGCACCGCATCAGCCAGGTCCTCACCGGCGCCCTGCGCGACCGCACCCGCATCATCGTCGCCCACCGCGCGGCGACGGCGGCCCGTGCGGACGGTGTCGTATGGCTCGACGGCGGACGGGTGCGGCGGGTCGGCCCTCACGACGAACTGTGGCGCAGCGAGCCGGAGTACCGGCGGGTGTTTCGCGCGGCGGGGTCTCGCGCCGGGGAGGCGCTCGGCGACGGGGCTGCGGGCTCGCAGGCCGATGTTCGTGAGAAGGAGCTGCCGTGAGGTCCGGGAGGTCCGGGAGGTCCGTGGGGTCCGTGGGGTCTGAGAGGTCGCTGGGGTCCATGGGGCCCGTGGGGTCCGAGAAATCCGAGGGGTCCGAGGAATCCCAGGGGTCCGAGAAATTTGGGAGGCCTGATAGGTCCGAACCCCGGCTGCTCCCCCTGCTCGTCGCCCCCCTCCGGGCACGTCCCGGGCGTCTGCTCGCACTGATCCTGTGGTCCCTGGTCGAGGCCGTCCCCGCCCTGCTCGCCGGGCAGCTCGTGGCCCGGGCGGTCGACCACGGCTTCGCGGCCGGCGAGCCGCTCACCGGACTGGCCTGGCTCGCCCTGATGGGCCTGGGCGTGTTCGCCGGGGCGTGGGCGACCCGGCAGGCCTATCCGCTGCTCGCGGCGGTGGTCGAGCCCTTCAGGGACGACCTCGTGCGCACGGTCGCCGGGGGCTCCCTGCGGCGGGCCGTGGCGGGCGGGCCCGTCGACGCGTCGGGCGTGTCCCGGCTGACGCTCCAGGTGGAGATGGTGCGCGAGGCGTACGCGGGCGTGCTGATGGTCGTCCGCGGGTTCCTCCTCACCGTCGGCGGGGCGCTCCTCGGCATGCTCTTCCTCGCGCCGCTGATCCTGCTGCTGGTCCTGCCGCCGCTGCTGGCGGGGCTCGGGCTGTTCCTGGTCCTGCTGCGCCGGATGGCCGGCGCGCAGCGGGACGCTATCGTCGCGGACGAACGGGTCGCCGAAGCCGCCGGTGCCGCGAGCGCGGCCGCCCGGGACATCGTGGCCTGCGGCGCGGAGGACGGCGTAAGGGAGGACCTCGGGGCCCACATCGACGCCCAGGCTGCCGCCGCCCGCCGCCTCGCCGCCCTGATGCCGGCCCGGGTGCTGTGCCTGGCCGTCGCCGGCTGGCTTCCGCTGCTCCTGCTGCTGGTCGCCGCCCCCGGGCTGCGCGCGGGAGGGTTGTCGGCCGGTGCGGTGCTGGGGGCTGCGACGTATGTGACGGGCGGGCTGCAACCGGCGGTCAGGACCCTCATCCAGGGGCTGGGTGGGAGTGGGCTCCGGCTAGTGGTGGCGTTGCGGCGGATTTGCGAGGCGTATCCGGAGCCGGGTGTAGGACAGGGTCTGGGATCAGGTCCGCGGCCGGGTCTGGGATCGGGGCTGCGATCAGATCCGGGATCGAATCCGCGATCAGGTCCGCGGCCGGGTCCGCAGTCGGCGTCGAAGGGAGTGGTGAGTGAGGCCCCTGCCGCCTCCCCGCCCACGCCGGATGGATCGTCCCCCCACGGCGTCGAGCTGTCCGGGGTCACCTTCGCCTACGGCCCCCAGGCGGACCCGGTGTTCAGGGACCTCGACCTCACGCTGCCGGAAGGCGGGCATCTGGCGGTCGTAGGCCCCAGCGGCATCGGCAAGTCGACGCTGGCCGGTCTGATCGGCGGCACCCTGGAACCCGGCACGGGCCTGGTCCGGCTCGGCGGCCGGCCACCCACCGCCCTTCCCTCAGCCCACCTCTCCGCCCTGCGCGTCCTCGTCCCCCAGGAGGCATACGTCCATACGGGCGCCCTGGTCGAGAACCTGCGCTACCTACGGCCCGACGCGTCCGACGAGGACGTGGCGGCGGCGGTCGACGCCGTAGGAGCCGGGCCGCTCGTGGCACGGCTCGGTGGGATCGGCGCGATGATCGACCCCGCCGCGCTCTCGGCGGGCGAGCGCCAGCAGATCGCCCTGGTCCGCGCGTACCTGTCCCCGGCGCCGGTGGTCCTCCTGGACGAGGCGACCTGCCACCTGGACCCCGCCGCCGAGGCCCGTGCGGAGGAGGCGTTCGCCCGCCGCCCCGGCACCCTGCTCGTCATCGCCCACCGCATCAGCTCCGCCCTGCGCGCGAAGCGGGTGCTGGTCCTGGACGGCGACCGGGTGGTGAGCGGCACACACGAGGAGGTCCTCGAACGGTCGGAGCTCTACCGGGACTTGGTGGGCCACTGGAGCGACGGCGGACAGGGCCGGGAGGAGCCCGACGACGGACCCGCGCCCGCCCACGACCGAAGGACCGAAGTCACGTCCGTCAGAGCCACCCGGCCTCGGTCGCGATCCTGATCGCGTCCACACGGCTGCGAGCCTGGGTCTTCGCCACGGCGGAGGACAGATGGTTGCGTACGGTCCCGACGGAGATGTACAGCTGCGCTGCCACGTCCCGGGTCGACGCCCCCTGCGCGGTCAGCCGCAGCACCGACACCTCACGCGGCGTCAGAGGGTTCTCGGTCGCCGTGGCCGCGGCGAGCGCCAATTCGGGATCGACCACCCGACGGCCTTGCGCCACCTGCCTGATGTCCTCCGCGAGCCGCGCGGTCGGCGCGTCCTTGCGGACGAACCCGACGACCCGGGCCGACAGCGCACGGCGTACGTGCTCGGGCCGCGCGACGCTGGTCAGCAGCAGGGTGCGACAGGAGGGAAGGCGGGCCTGCAACTCCACGGCGGCCGTGATCCCGTCGGTGCCGGGCAGGTCGATGTCGAGGACCGCCACGTCCGGCGGGGTGCGCAGGGCGGTGGGGACGATGAGGTCACCGTGGTCGACCGCCGCGACGACCTCCAGGTCGGGTTCCTGGGACAACAACGCGGTCAGCGCCTGACGAATCAGCGGAGCGTCCTCGGCCAGCAGCACACGAATACGGCCGGTGCCTCCGGTTAGATCGTCGCTCGTTCTCTCCTGCAGCACGTTGAGACCCCCCGTTGGTCGCGTCACGTTCGAACCAATGACATGTGACGTCGAACAGGCGAGCAAGGAGCAAACCGGCCACAAGGCCGCCCCAAGAACGACCGAACAACACGCAACCACCGCCCCGAAATCGCCCTCCTTGGGGGAGGGGAGAGACCTGCGCTTCGGTACGAAGCGCTGCGGCGCTTGTCAACGGAAACCGGCGAGAAGGCCACTCAGCTCGGCTTGGCGCCTCTTCAACTCCTCGTAGGTTGCGATGACGTCCCGTTCAAAGGCGTGGGGCCATTCCGTCCTGGCACGCCACCGGTAGGGAACACCTTCTTCCTTCCAGCGAAGATGACTTACCCGCCACGAGTTGTGATGATCGATGAACTCCAGATAGGACGCGGGCATTCGAGAGCCCTCGATCAGGTGAGAATTCGATGCGAGCAGTTCCTGGATCGATGTGTTACGTGGCATGAGGTCGTTGTCGACCCAGAAGAGCCAGGTCTCCAAGTCAGCCGGGCTGATCTCGTTGCCCGGCCCGAAGATGTAGGGCCGCCCGAGGGTCTCGCAGAAGTCGCGGAAGGATGAAGTGCCTTCATGAAGCAAGAAATAGAGCGGCCCGTACAGCTGCTCCAACTGTTTCTCGATGTGCTGGAGACGAGCTTCACGCTTCTGCCGGTTCCGCTCGGACGCCTGGCCGAGCACGTAGTTGACTGCCCACCCGATGACGGATACGCAGGCGGCCACGACGGTCGCCGTCAATGCATTGTCCATGTATGAATCTCCGCCGTGGCCCGTTGAGGCAGTGCATACTGCCTCGACCAACATCGTGTCAGCCAACCACCCCGCCACGCGCGGGCCTTGACGAAGGTTCCCGCACATGCGTGTGTGGCCATCGGTTCCCCAGCCGAACGAGCAAGGACTCGGCGAGTTCGGCCGCTGCTTGCGGCGAGTCCGGTGCAGGGCGCCCGGTACCTCGAAACACTGGGTGCGTCGGCCCGCCTGGTGCGGCTGGTCGCCCACCACTCCGGTGCGGTATACGAAGCAGAGCTGCGCGGGCTGACGGCAGAACTGGCCGCCTACGAGCGGGAAGACTCCCCCGTCCTGGACGCCCTGATCTTCGCGGTCATGACCACCGACCCCGCCGGGCCGTCCAACCCGCAGCCCACGATCAGCGCTGCGGTGGAGCGCACCCACCGACGCATCGCGGCGTTCACCTCCCTGCCGCCGAGCCAACGCACGATCATCGACGGGAGCGGGTGGTGGCCTCCGACACTCTTCGCGGCGGAGCACCAGGACGCAGAACTGCTGGCAAGGCTGCTCGATGCCGGCGCGGACCCCGACGAGGGCAATGGCGGAACTCCACTGACGCACGCGCTGGACGCGGAAGGCGACGCGGCGCTGCAGAGCGGCGCCCCAGTCACCGTGGCAACAACGGCCGTACTCCTCGCCTACGGCGCAGACCCGAACCTGCCCGACGCAACCGGCGACACGCCCCTTCAGATCGCCGAGCGCTACAACCACGCCCTTGCGATCCGCCTACTGCACCGGCACCTGCAGAGAGACCGGACCGGGAAGGTCCGACGGGCGTAGCACCCTGTCCGCCGAGCGACAAGGCCGTGCGACAGGACAGCGCCACTGCCCCCTGACGACTCCGACGCCAGCGTGCGCCCCTCCCCACGGCGACTGATGCGACGGCGACGGCCGGACGGGGTTGTGGGTCCGTGTCCCCGTCCGGTGTCGTCGATGTCAGCCGGAGATGTCCGAGCCTTCCGTCTGGACCACCACTACGCGCCGGGAGCCCGGTACTGGACTTGCCCGGCTTTGCGCAGGGCATCCATGGTTTCGTCGACGGTCAGGAGAACGGTCGTCTCGAACGAGCTGAGTGCGCCGCCTCCGCTGATCGCCAGGGCGACGGCGGCCATGGAGACGTTGTCGGGGGCCTCCCACAGGTTGTACCCGTCGCGGGTGCCGAACGCGTACCAGAAGCCGTGGAGCCTGCCGCCGACGGACTCGATGTACGACTGAGCGGCCTTCGCGCGGTCCTCGGGGTGGCCGATGAGTCTCGCCCAGGTCTCCGGCGTGTAGCTGAATCTCGATAGATAGAGCGGCATCATGTCTCCCTTTCGTCCCAGCAAGGGATCCCCCGAAGGATGGGATACGTCTCTGAGGCCGCCCGCGTATCCCCCGATCGGCCGGGATGATGACCGCCAGCTGACACCCACCCTGACCAGCAAAAAGCCCTCCCCAAGGCGAGGGCGGAGACTTGCGCCCTCGTCAAAGCGCTTGCTGTCGATTCCGGATCCCTGCTCGATGGGCGTCTCCGGTAGCGAGGGCGCATTCCGTCGGCCGGAGCAACGGCGCGTTCGACCCCGGTGACGCTGGCAACAGCTACACCGTGAGGTATTTGGGTACCATGGCGGCGGAGGTGTGCTATCGATGACGACGGCGGCGAAGCCGGTACGCCAGTCCCCGCTGAAGGTGGACCCGGCGACGGACAAGTTGATCAGCCAGGGCGCTCATTTCCTGGGGCTGACGAAGAAGGACCTGGTGGCCGAGGCGGTCCGGGCGTATCTGGAGCAGCGCCGTGAGGATCTGCGGTCCGGCATGGTGGAGGCGCTCAGTGTGCTGGATGGATCGCTGAAATCGGATGTGATGCTGCTGACTGGGCTGACCGCGGAGGAGATCGACGCGGTCGGGGGAATCGAGGAATGAGCGAATCCAGCCCGCTGCGCCCGGCCCGCCCGACGCTGCGCTGCTTACGCGAGGAGACCACGAAGATGACGCCGTCCCAGCCATGCAAGGGACGATTCCCGTTTCCGGGGCGAATCGACCACAGGAAGTATTGTGTCGACTTTGCTATGGCCTCGGAATCAAGGGCAACCGCCACGTCATGGAGGATGATGGCCGACAACTTGAGCACCCTCACGCCGAACCACAACGCGAAATAGGCCGCGGCGATCGAGCCATAGGGCACTGTTTCTAGAGTTGTTCGGGTCTGGCGTAGTGCCTTGCGGGTGTGAGGGAGAGCCTTGTCTGTCACTTCGAGGGTCTGGAGTGATGCTCCGAGCTTGCGGAGCCGCCTGCTGATCGCCCGTTGGTTGACTCGAAGGCGCCAAGCTCCAAGCGCCGACCATGCCTGTGAGACATGCGGGGTTATCTGTTCCGTTGTCGTACGTACCAGGCTCACGCCGTCTCTCCCCCGTACCGATGGGCCGATGCTGCCGGAGACGAGCTCGGTTCGCTCTGCGTTCTTGCAAAGGATCTTCGGAGTGGGGAGCTGAGGGCACACGCCGCTATTCGATGTGGCGTTGCGGTCGCACATCGCCAGCCCCAGCGGTGGCTTTGGACGACGAAGTGCGACCGAGCCGTCGCGCTCCTGCGAGCGCGCCCCACCCTGTCTGCGCTTGAACTCGGCTGGCTGGTGGTCGGTCAGCGCGGGTCGATCCAAGGGTTCGACGGCGTGAGTCCCCAAGCCGCGCGGATGTCATCGAGCAGGATGCGGGCGCTGAAGGGGGAGACGGCCAGCTCTTGGCGGGCCTCCGCGAGCCGCTGCGGATCCCCGTTCATGGCATCGCTTTGGGCCTGCTCGAAGCGGTTGTCGAAGTCCGGTGCTCCGAAGATCTGCAGAAGAGTCCAGGAAAGTACGCGCAGGCCGATGCCTCTTGCCACAGGGTCAGGGTGACGCCGTCCAGCGGATCGCCCTCCGTGCCAGTGGCGGTATGCGGAAGCATCGGGACGGGGTTGTCGGCCAGGTACTGGATGCGGGTCCGGGCCTCCATCTCCAGGCGCTCATGAGGTGAACGCAGTAGACGCACGAGGACGTAGAGCCGGTTCAACAGCGGGCCTCCGTCGGCCGTCCAGTCCTGCATCGCCAACAGCGTCCTGAACCCCTCCAGGGTTTCTGCCAGTTCTTCAAGGATCATGCTGGGTGCAAGGTCCTTGAGTTCCTTACGGTCGGTCCAGTGGTGTACCTCGATCAGGCGCCGCGCGTAGCGGATCAGGTCCCGTGGAATTCCGCCGGAGAGGGCGTGCAGCAGCAGTACGTAGGGCTGGGTGAGGCTGGGGGCGCGGACGGCGAGGAGGCTCCTGGACTCGGAGACGGTGCGGGGCTGCAGGTAGAGCAGGTCGTCCAGTGAACTGTCAGTGACATCCCGATGCGGCAGGCCGCGACGCACGAAGGCGGCACCGACGTCCTCCGCCACAGAGATCAGGTAGTAGACGCCTTTGATGCCGAAGATGGCCTTGATCTGCCCGAGGAACTTGCGGGCCGTCGCGGCATCCCCGAGGCGGTCCAGCTCGTCGATGGCGATGACCACCCGGCTGCCGAAGGCATCGTCCAGCTGGCGAGAGATCCTCTCCAGCAACTCGCGGAAGTCGCTGACCAGTTCGGGGAAGGTGAAGGGAACGGATGATACGGATGTTGTCCGCGCGGACCCGAGGCCGACGCCTTGCACGGGCGGCAGACCGAAGTTCACAGCGGTGCTGGAGCTCTGCACGGTGCGCAGCCGGTACAGATAGCGCTGGCATTCCTGGGCGAGCGTCGGTCCGGCGAGGCGGCGGCGGAACCGGGGCAACAGTCACCAGCCGATGAACGTCAGCACGATTCCAGAGATCCAGGGATGGTCACGCCAAAGGCCGACGACGATGTCCAGTCCTTGCTGGGACCATTGGCGGACGCGGTCCACCATCTCGGGGGTGGCATAGCGCTCGTAGAGCCATTGCGCGGCCCGCCCAAGTGCGGCTGTCAGTGCAGCCAATGCGAGCACCAGGGCCACGAGCCACCTGACGGCTTGCACGAAGGTTCGGGCGATCCGGCGCTTTCGGATCGCCACGAAGACCCCTGTCTCGGCGGGGTCAAAGCTGAACCGCTTGAGGTACATCTCGCACACATCACCGAACAGCGTCAGCAGGAATTCCTGCGGCGCGTACTCGGCAGGTGCCTGGATGAAGACCGAAAGGTCGAAGGTTCTGGTGCTCTGCCGGTCCGTGCACGAGCGCAACAGCGTGGACTTTCCCGCTCCGCGTGAGCCGCAGACAGCGATCGTGCCGCCGTCGATCTGGGCCATCTTCTGCCGCAGCTGCCGCTCGGCCTGTGTGGCGACAACGTAGCGGCGGTCATGGGCGTCCTTGAGTCCGTCGTGATCACCGACGCGCAGCAAGGAGTCCTGGTCGTCACCCATGAGATGGTGCACGGCGATCCGCAGTTGCGGCAGGACCGCGTGCTGCTTGAGAGCCGTGCTCCACGTCGTGCGTGCATCGATGCGGTCCTTGCGGTGCGCGGTCACCCACAGGCGTAACCGCGCTACCTCCGCGGCGTGGCGTGCGCGCTGGTTCGAGGGCTGATCAGCGAGGAGGACGAGGCCGGCCACGGAGGCCATCGTCAGAAAGGCCACCAACGCCCAGTTGGTGAGCCACCCAGCCGTGAAGACGACATCAATGAAGACCCATGCGGGGATGGCGAGCAATGAGCCAACGAAGAGCCGTAGCGGCCAGTCGATTACTAGCTGGGCTCGGGCGGCCTCGTATTCTGCCTCTACCTGTTCGGCTGTGCGTGCTGCGCGGCGATAGGCGACGTACAGCGTGCGGGTGAAGTCGAAGGCTTCTGCTATGAACTCCGGCTGGTATGCGGCTGCTCGCACAGCGTCTCGAGTTACAGGCTCCCGTGCCCCGTAGTGCTTGCTGATCTCCGGCGTTGCCATACAGGCGCGTACAGCGGCGCCGTATAATTTCTCGTCGCCGTTGTGGTCCCACGTCCACCGCGACTGTTCCGGCCCCAAGTGATGGAACACGCTCACCCCCGATTGCCCTGCACCCCAACGTGCTTGCCCTGTCCGCGCAGACACGGCGTGCAAACCTGGGCAGCCACGTCTGTCCGAATTCGCGCAGGTCGCGAGGGAGACCGGCTCATGGCGTCAGGCTCACCCGGCTTGTGGGCGCCGCCAAGGCCCTTACCAAGGTCACCCTCGCATTGCTGCGTACCGAACTCCCGGACCGCTTCGACCCGATCGACGTACGCCGGGCCTGCGCGAGTACGCTTTCAACAAGCTCCGACGCGACGAGGCGCCGCCCGAGGTCCGTACCGTCCTGTCGTGGATAGCCCGCAACTCCCTGCCGATGACGGCCTGGGAGGACACCAAACGCGTCGACGCCGTCCTGCAAGCGCTCGACACACTTCTGGACGGCAGCCCGGCCGCCGCCAGCTCCGTCAAGCGGGAGCATCGGATCCTCAACGTGGCGATGAAGTACGCCGTCCGGCAGAAGATCCTCACCGCCAACCCGCTCCCCAAGGGCAGGGAGGAGGGCGCCGTCCCCAAGGTGGCCGAGGCCGTCGACAAGCGGTCGCTGCTCAACCCGGGTCAGGTCGCCGGCCTCCTGGCCTGGATCGCCGACCGCCCCCGCACCGGCCACCGCCTCCACGCCTTCTTCGCCACCCTGTACTACGCCGGTCTGCGGCCGGAGGAGGCCGTAGCGCTCCGCGTCAGCGCCACCACACTGCCCGCCGAGGGCTGGGGCGAACTGCTCGTCCACACCGCCGAGCCTGGTCGGCAGTCAGTGGACCGACGACGGCCGCGTCCACGAGACCCGCGACCTCAAGGGCCGCGCTGAGGGCGACACCCGCCCCGTCCCCGCCCCCCCGGCACTCGTCGCTGTCCTCCGTGACCTGTCAAAAGGGACGGCCTCCAGCCGGGCGACCTCTTCTTCCCCGGCGAGAAGGGTGGGCTGCTGGCCGGATCGGTCTTCCGCCGTGCCTGGAACAAGGCCCGCAAGGCGGTCCTGCCGGAGCACGAATACGAGTCACCGGTGGGCAAGCGCCTCTACGACCTGCGCCACACCTGCCTGACCACCTGGCTCAACAACGGCATCCCACCCGCCCAGGTCGCTGAGTGGGCCGGCAACAGTGTCCCTGTCCTGCTCGCCACCTACGCCCGCTGTATCACGGGCCAGCTCGCCGAGCTCCAGCAGCGCATCGAAGGCCCCCAGCGACTGCCCGCCGGTCCGGCCCCGAGCATGCCAGTGCCCAAGCCTGGATCCACGACCTCACCTCGTCGCTGGGCCTGACCCAGATCCGGGAGAGGCGCGGACCCTCGTCTCCGGCGCCGGCGTTCAGTCGGCGATGTCGACGCCGTATCCGCGTGCGAGGGCGTCGAGGCCGTGGTCGTAGCCCTGGCCGACGGCGCGTAGGCGCCACACCGGGCCTCTGCGGTAGATCTCCGCGAGCAGCATGGTGCGTTCGGTGGTGGCGGCGTCCAGGGTGGCCCGGGCGAGCGGTGCCCCGCTACTACCGGGGGCGGCACCGATCTGGATCGCACCGACCGTCCCGAAGGTGGCGGTGCCGTCGATGGCCGCGGCGACGACAACCTTGCGCGTCGCGGGTGGCAGGGAGGCCAGGTTGAGGGCGATGGTCTGTTCGGCAGGGCCGCCGGTCAGCAGCCGCACGGTTCCGGCTGGGCTCTCGGGAGCGCCGTAGAAGATGAAGTCCTCGTCGAAGGTGACCTGTTCCTCCTCGTCGAGGAGGAAGGCGACGACGTCGATCTCGTAGCCGGACTGCGGGGCCCAGCCGGCGGTGACGTACCACTCCGGCGCGGGTCTGCCGTGCGGCATGGGCAGGTCGATGACACCGCCTCTCGGCATCACATACGGCTCCTGGGGCCGGAGGGCCGCCGCGGCCGGTGCGGTGGCGGTCGGAGCGGTGAGCCAGTGGAGGTCGTGCACGGGGAGTTCGAGGGCGGTGATGCGGCTCATGCGCCGGTCGCCCTGCCCTCCCTCCAGGAGTACGACGTCGGTGACGCTGGCGGACAGGTTGACCGCCGCGGACCCGCCCAGCTCGACGACGCGGGTACGGGCCGCCGCGGCATCGGCATGGACACCACCGAGCACCAGCACGCGACGCCCCGCCAGAGGCTTGTCCAACATGCTGACGGAGGGCTCCGGTCGGCGCGGAGCGGGTACTCCCGGACCGGGGGCGGCCGTGGGGAGGGCTGCGGCTTCCGGGACGGATGCGGCAGAGGTTGTGGTGGGCGCCACCTCCACGGGCCCGACGACGGGTTCTGCTTTCGGCTCGGCCACCGGGGCGACAGCGACGGCCGTGGCCTCGTGTGCTGTCCCCGGTCGTACGTCGGCCAGCAGCCGCAGGAAGGTGTGCTCGTCGATGACCGGCACGCCATCGGCGAGTGCGCGTCGGGCCTTTGCCGAACCGGACGTCGGTTCATTGGTGACCAGCACGCTGGTGTGCCGGCTGACGGAGGTCATCATGTTCAGCCCCGCGGCAACTGCCCGCCCGACCAACTCCGCCCGGGCATGGGCGGTCTCACCGGTGATCGCGACCTTCATGCCCTGCTGGAGAGGTTCGCCGGGAGTCAGCCGTCCCGGATTGCGGTAGGCGCAGGGTGTCTTCGGTGGCTTCGGCGTGAACTGCGATTCCGCCCGGGGCGGGCAGGTCACCAGCGGCAGGGGCAGATCGAGCCGCGCCGCCTCTCGCAGTGAGGCTCGCAGGATCCCGGCCAGTACACGGGTGTCGTCCAGCGCATCGTGAGCACGCTGCTGGGGGACGCCGTAATGGGCGGCGAGGGTGCCGAGCTTCATGTCGTCCGTCGGCGGATCCACCTGGCGATTCAGAGCTAGGGTGCACAACCGCTGCGACACCGGCAGCCACATCCGCGCACGGGCGAACTCGTAGGCCAGGAAGTCGTAGTCGAACTGGGCGTTGTGGGCGACCAGGACCCGGTCCTGAAGCATCGCCCCGATCCGCCCGGCGACCTGGTCGAAGGTCGGCGCACCCAGCAGTCGCTCGACGGTCAGCCCGTGCACCTCCACGGGTCCTGGATCGCAGCCCGGATTGAGCAGCGTCGAGAACTCCCCGGTCTGCTCGCCGTCCGGACCGATCGTGATCACCGCGACGGACAGCACGCGATCTCGTCGGGCCATGAGGCCCGATGTCTCCACATCAACCAAGGCCCAGTCGTGTGCGTAGTCGCCCATGTCGGGTACGTCGAAGGAGGTGGAGACGAGACTCATGACGGCAAGGATGATCGGATATCAAGCGCCCCTTCAACCAGTATGCCGATTTGCCATTGTTTGGGAGGCGCCAACGAGGCGGTCCTACGACGTCGACCGCTGAACCGGCGGGTGACGCTGTTCGATTGCCGTACGGCTAGAAGATGTCGACCGATGCATCCTGCGTGAGGTTCTCGAGGATCGTGCGTATCCATGGGCTACGAACGGCTGGTAGCCGGACCAAGGTGTGCTCGAACTCGCCACGGTCGGCCCGGAACAGGTAGTTGGGGCGCGGCGGGAGCGGGTCGTCGCGGAGCACGTCCTGGGGTATGCCGCCCGACGCAGGAACAGGCAAGTACGGCTCGGGGGAGACCAGCCACAGCCACACCCCCAGCGGCAGGGGCACCGGGTATGCCGATACTGCAGGGTCGGCGGGGGTCCAGGTCTGACCCGTCTGGGGATGGACCGGTACGAGGAGGATGTCGACGTCCGCACTGGCGGAGGGTTCTCCCGGTCCGGCCAGGACGGCGTGCCGCGTTGGCGGGCCTGCGGGCAGCAAGGCGTCGAGCGCGCGTTGGAACACGTCCGCGGTCAGACCGCCTGGGACCTTCACCGGCTGCCCTTTGGAGGCCACCAACAGATGGGCGAGCGCCTGGCCGGCTGCCGCCTCCCATTGAGGACTCCACGACCAGTAGTGGCTCGACCCAGACCGTCCTCCCCACGTGCCGATCGGTTCGAACGGGGGTGTGCTCTCCCCTCTCTCTGCCAATTCCGTCCAGGAGAACGGCGCCGTGTGGACACCGTCGATGAGGTCGCGGCGCACGGCGTCTGAGCTGAGCCGCACTGCCTGCCACAGCGAGCAGTCGTCCACCCTTGTTGCCACGGGCAGGTCGCACGCCTCGCAGACCATGTTGGGCCCATCGGCCCCGTCGAGGCCACAGCAGGCGCCGCCGCGTTTCTCGGGAATCAGCCGGGTTCCGCGGAGATCACCGGGAGCGATGACGATCGCCCCGGGCGTACTGTCGGACAGGGCGTAGACCGGCGCGTAGATGCCGCGTGCCTCCGCCTCGCCCGGATCGATCTCGTCCCACATCCGCCACGGTCCTCCCCATGGGTCTGGGTCCACGGCAAACGTCCCTGACTCCATGAGCACCGGCAGTTGGACCCCATTCCCGTACTTCTGACGGGCATGGGGCGGGAGGGAAACCTGGGACAAAGGGGCTGTCAGCTCGGCACCGCAGCGCGCACAACTGAAAACGAACAAAGCCACCCTCCGTAAGGGAAACAGCTGCATGGTCGCAGCTCAGAGGTGGCCCGCCAACGTGTTTTCATCTGTCGGGCAATGGCACCTGCCACCGTCAGGGAGCGTCAACGCAGCGTGGGTAAGTGCCAGCCGCCGTCCATGACGGCGGCCGCCGTCTGCGCGGCCGAGGGCGATGCTTGTGACCGACCACAGACCGTGGCGTTGGTGAGCGGTTCGATGGCAAGAGACCGCACTGAAACTTCCGGGAAATCTTCGGGAAGAACACCCGCCGAGGGCCGGACGAAATCGTCCCCAGCCGGACACCAGCCGACTCCGCCCGAGGGGCCACCCGCACTCGCGAAGCTGCTCCGCCGGGCCCGATAAACGGCCTCTGAACAGCAAAAACGCCCTCCCGAAGGAGGGCGGAAAGAGGGCGCCCCCGGCAGGACTCGAACCTGCGGCCAAGCGCTTAGAAGATGCGGGCAAGTCCCGGTAGGACGACCTTATGGGCCTACGCAGGCACCGTGCTGGACTGCTGGATGCTGCTGTCGTCCGCAGTCGTTGCCGTCAGGATTGCCGTCACCGCGAGCGATCGGGCCGGGAGGACGTCCGCTGCTGTTGGAACGCGAGCGGGTAAGTGCGGTGAACCCTCGTCAGGTGGTGTGCGCTCCCTTTGTGCGCTGGTTGCGACCTTGTGTGACTCGCCTGGACGCAGCACGGTTTAGGTGGACGCTGCTCGGTGCCTGCAAGACCACCAGGGAAGGGCGGTACGTTGTGGGTTCAGCCAGTCAGTGGGCACGCGAGACCTTAGGGGACATAGCCAGCGAACTGGCCGATGTCATCCCAGCCTGCCTGGTCCGGGCCCATGATCGAGCACGCACCGGGCAGGAGGGTGTGCACACCCAGACGCTCGAAGCCTACGGACACGGGCTCTACGCGGTGCAATACGAGGAACTGGCTGCCGGCATCTCCGGACTCGGGGAACCAGTGCGTCTGCAAGGACGCACGATGATGCTCGTCCGCAACCACCTGATTTACCCCCTCCGCTACGCGAAGAAGGACGTGCCCGTCACGGCTGCACGCCTCCGTCGGGCCACAGGCTTCCGAGCGGACCTGATCCGACGCCACGGCCCGACTCCCCTACAGCCAGCATTCGACCTGGACTGGGGAGAACTTGACGACTCCGAGATACACCCAGACCTGGAGCTGCTCCCCGAAGACGTGCAACTCGTCCTCGTCGCTTACGCCTGCTCTATGGAGCAGGGTGTCATGCGCATTGAGTGGGGTTCTGCGGAACTGCGCCGCGAGGATCGGTATCTGCTCTGGCACCGTCACGAGCCGCTCCCCATCGCAGGTTGACCTGGGAGCGTCGCTTAAGGACCTGCGTAACCGGTCGCCGTAGGTCACTACTGAGCGGCCTAGGACGGCCCAAAGGCGGCCCGAGGTGGTCACCTCCCACCCCGAACCCTGCCACGCTCGCCACGCCGCGGACCGATCGAGTGCCTGGCTCCCCACCTCGGGGCCTAGGGGGCCAATCCGCTCAGCTTCTCGACAGCATGGACCATTCTTCGAAACGAGCGACTCTTTTCAGATGCCGCGGCCAAGTCAATCAGTGATGAGAATTTCGCTTGATGCAAGGTCTCCCTATAGGATTCATGCATCATGGACTCCAACTGGCCCTTGGCGCTTCTTCTTTTCTCCGGATTTGATGGAGTGGTCGCATCGTCACGGACAGATGGATGCTCCCGAACGGATTCCATGGAGGCAAGAAACCACGTTTCATACTCGTGATAAGCGATCACGACCTCCACGGACACTGCGAATCTCCCCGCATCTGGAGCTATCAGCTTAGCCAGCTCCACCGGGCAGCGAATGTCGCTGTCGTCACCGTCACGCAAAATCAGAACTCCACCTTTTCGAGCTCTAACCCTAGCCTCTTGCAGGCGGATTGCCTTTTCCAGCTCCTCAGGCTTCCTCATTTTCCCTGAGTCGAGCCTGAACGGTTGGGCCACTTCGATCCAAACGCCGTGTTTCTCTCCGATCAAACTGATCAGCTGTCGTACGGCTGTAACTTCACCATGTCCTTCGACGATGGGAGCCAGGATTGGAGCTTGGGTCACGATGCGACTCCGGGAAGAAGCTGGTCGTTACGAAGGAGCTCTCCTGGCGTGTATAGGTGCTCACGAAGGGCCAATGCCCCGGCTTCATCCAACTCGCCGATTCGCGTTTCTCCGGCGATGGAGCGAACTGCACGGATTTCCTTCAGGTTGAAGTCGTCTCGATCTAGCAGATCAGGACTGTGGCTGGTGACGATCACCTGGCGACGTTCACTTGCGTCACGCAGCGCATCAAGCAAGACACCGGCCGCCGCTGGGTGCAATGCACTTTCCGGTTCTTCGATTCCGACTGTACTGAGAGTAGATCCCGTGCCTGCAAATAGGGAAACCAGGACACCGAGCGCACGCAAGGTGCCATCGGAAACAGATTGAGCTTGGAACCGCCACGGATTCTTTGAACCCGGGACATCTTGATTGAATACCAAGGTTTCCCAGTTTCCAAGTTCAGAGCGCGAAACCCCATGCATCCCTGGCACGATATTCTGCAGGTAGCTTTCAATTCGCGCCTTATCTTGCCGACCGCGCTGACTGCGTTCTAGGCGGTGCAGCACACTGGCGATATTGGATCCGTCGCGGTGGAGGAAGTCTCCAGCGTCCGGGGTTTGTGGCTGTCGTATCACGTCAGGGTTCAAGCTAAATACACTCATGCCGGCAAGTCCATCAAAAACTGGGCGAAACACTTCCAGTCCGGCTGCGGAGACCAGATAAAGGCGCTGTTCGGTCGCTGGCGGCATCACGGGCTCGCTGTGTTCGGTTAGTTTTCCACTCTCAACCCGGAAATGAGCACGCGCAGGGAGTGGCCCATCCTCGTCTCGAGGTTCACTCCAAACATTGCAGTATTCTTTGGAGATTCGATATCCAAGGCCCTTTACGGCGCCCACCTCGAAGCCGTACTCGCCTGAAAAATCAGGGGACTCGAAGGATAGATCGATCGAGAAGTGGGTGGGGTGACCTGTGGAGCGGCGCCTAACCTCAGAGACTCCCCCGCGCGTGCGCAGTGCTTGGTCCAAGGAAGTCTGCAGGGACTCAGATACGAGCCTTAGGGCGTCCAGAAAGTTGCTCTTTCCTGAGCCGTTAGGGCCAACGAGCAGTAGGAGGCGCCCCAACTCAACGTTGGCTGCGGCGATGCTCCTGTAGTGCCGCAGCCGGACACGGGTGAGCGAGAAGTAGTTGTCCTGCATGCGATCAGTCTGGCATCGGCTAGGCAACGGATACGAGCATCCGGTCGATGTGCGCAGAGATCATGCCTTGAGCAACAAGAACGCCGGGCGTTTCATCCGCTTTTGTGCGTACGTGCTAGTGCCAGCGACGCAGGTCGGCGGAGCGGCTTTGGGCTGGAGCTGCTTTGGGGCGAGTGATCATGGCCCCGTAAGCTTCCGGCGAGTCGGGCAGTCTGTGGACCTGCTCGTTAAAGCACGACGTTGGGGCCATGATCTTAGAGGCTCGCCCCAAAGTGGCTGCCTAAAGCCGTGGAGCCGACCGCCCCAGCCACAGAGGGTGTCTCCCCACATCTGCCCGCAGCCGCCGAGCGCGCCGCCGGGCGCGGCCAGCCGGGGCGCAGACAGGAGGCAGGCCGCGCCGCAGAGGCGGCGCGCGCCCGCGCCGCGCGCGGGCCTTGATGAAGTAGGGAAAGTTCTACCGCACGCTCCGCTGATCACCCCTGACGGCTGTCGCTCTCGCCCCCTAAGCTTGGGCATTGCATTGCAACGTCTAACGAGTGACGGAGGAGAGCTCACCGGATGGGACCGAAGTCAGAGCGGGTCTACCGCACGATCCGCGAGTGGATCTCGACGGGGAAGTACCTGCCTGGCTCCAAGATCCCATCGGAACGCACTCTGTCCGAAGAGCTGGGCATCGGCCGTACGGCTCTCCGCCAGGTGCTGGCCAGGCTCGTGGCTGAAGGTGCCATCGAGGTGCACGGTCGTAGCTCCTACCGCGTGCCTGATCGGTCCGTGACTACCCATGCGCCGACTGATGTCGAGCCGTGGCAGATCCATGGTGAGCGGACTCTGTACGACAACCGTTGGGTGAAGCTGAGCCTCGTCGACGTTGAGCCGCCGGGAGTCGACCGCTTCGAGCACCACGTAGTGAAGCTGCACCACGTCGCCATTGCGGCCGTGATCGACGACCAGGACCGCGTCTTGATGATGTGGCGCTATCGCTTCGTGCCACAGTCGTTCGGGTGGGAGCTCCCGGGAGGCATCGTCGACGCGGGGGAGGAGCCCCTGCAGACGGCGCTGCGTGAGGTCGAGGAAGAGACTGGCTGGCGGCCGGATTCCCTGGAGCACGTGGTCACGTATCAGCCGATGGTTGGCATGGTCGACTCACCACACGACATCTTCGTTGGCGCGGGCGCCAAGCTCGTGGGAGAGCCGACGGACCTGGAAGAGGCCGGACACATCGCGTGGGTGCCGCTCTCAGACATTCCTGGTCTCATGGCCCGGGGTGAACTCATGGGGTCGGGCACGCTGGTTGCCCTGCTGCACGTGCTGTCCTCGCGGTCCGCCGGCACTTCCCCTACATCCGCTGCGTGAGCTGCTCGACCCTCCGCCGATGACGCACTGATCCCGTACGGCTGGCTATCAAGCGGGCCTGGCGTAGGTGCTCGTGCGCCTGGTCGTGCTCGCCACGAGCCATGTGTGCCTGGGCTAGGTCGCAGCGCAGTCCGGCGGATGCCCGTATGAAGGTCGGGTCTGCCGTGTCGAGTGCCGTGTAGAGGCTCTCTACTGCCTCGTCGTCACCTATCAGGGCGAGAGCGCTTCCGCGCCACCGGGTGAGGTGTCCCTCGTTCAGGAAAATGCTCAACATGTCCGGGTCGCGGGCCGCATCTCCTGCGGGCAGGCTGCGTGCAGCCCGATCGAGTGCCCGTTGGCAGTCCTCCGGCAACCCTGCGCGAGCGCAGATCTCGGCTTCGGCCGCGTGCAGCCAAGCCGTTAGCCGCGGGGACATGGTTGTTCCTCCGAGGCGCTGCGCATCCCGTATCAGTTGGACGGCCATGGATGCTCGCCCCGCATCACAGAGGACGTACGCCTGCTCGGCTGTGGCGTGTGCGAGGTACATCGGCTCTTCGGCTTCCTTGGCGGCCCGCTTCCCCAGCTCGTAGTGCCGCCAGGCTCGTTCGACCGCACCCACGTCTAGTGCCTGCCATGCGGCCAGCGTCGCCGCTCCGGCCAGGGCTCGCGCAACCGGACGCCGGGTTTCGGGAAGGACCGCGAAGGTCAGGGCCTCTTCCAGCCTCGCAAGGTGTGCCGTCATCTCGTCGACCAATCCGGCTGCGCCCATCTGCCGGTCCATGGTTCGGAGCAACTCCGTCTGTTCCATGAACGTGCCGACCATGGTCAGGCTTAGGCTGCGGGCCGCATCGATCCGGCCCATCAGCTCGTCGTACCCATCTGCGGCGACCGGCTGGCCCGACTCCGCCGGCACTCCGGTCAGTTCGGCGTCTGTAACGCCGAGAAGCGTCCGAAGAATCTTCGCGTAGCGAGCCGAGATCTGGCGTCGGCCGTTCTCCCACTCGGAGACGTACACGCGCAAGCTGGCCGTTGATGCGACGTCCAAGAGGTGCTGACGCGCGTGTCGTTCAATCTCCCGAACGAGCCGCTCTTGCGACCACTCGCGTGCGTTCCTCGCCGCCCTGAGTCCGTTCGTCACGTCACGCCATCCTGCTCGTGTTCCGGGGACCTAATAGCAGCATGCCTCATATCTCCGCAGGTCGGCAGGGGTTAACGGGATAAGTGTTAACCCCTGTTGGCTACCGGGGCGTTGGCAGAAACGGTTCCCTAGAACCATCGCAGCAAGGCGAGTTGAGAAGCCAAAGCGGCGACAGCGCTTGACATCTGGTGCGCACCAGATGCAACCTTTTGGTGCGCACCAGTTGGGGCGCGACCTCGCAGCTTTGCTGCACTCATCTGTCAACGCACGGGAGCGGCGACCCACCGCCAAGCAAGTACGCCGCTCCCGCCCCTCTCAAGGGAGTTCCAGCATGCGTCAGATCCCCGTCGAGACGTCCGGCGCGACCGTGATGGTCGCCAAGGCACCGCAGCCCAAGGTGCGTGACCGTCGCACCGGCGAGATCGCACTCGACGCCGACGGCGTCAAGCTGATGACCGTGGACGTGATGTTCGCGGCCAACGACGAAGTCGAGATCCTGTCCATCACCGTCCCGGAGCCCGGCATCTCCAGCGACCTGGCCATGGGCACCCCGGTCGCGCTGACGGGGTTGATCGCCCGGCCGTGGGAGAACGAGTTCAACGGCCAGAAGCGCCACGGCATCGCCTTCCGCGCGGTCGCGGTCACCTCGCTGGCCGCCACCGGTGCGGCATCTGAGGCGGCCTGATCATGACCTGGTTCATGGTCGCTGTGGTTGTGGTCGTCGCCGCTGCGGGTCTCCTGCGGTGGCGGTGCCCCGCCTGGTACTGGCTGACCTTCGGGATCCTTGCCGCTATCGTGCGGGTCCTGGTCCGCTATGCCTCGGTCATGGACGCCTGCGGACTGACGGTTCCGCCCTCGCGCTGGCGGCTGGCGCTGGCCCGGGTGGCCAACCGGCCGGTGTCGGAGTCCCGTGTCCCGCGCATCCTGCGGTTACGGCCAACCCGGACCGGACTGGTCCTGCGTCTCAAGCTCCGACCGGGACAGGACGCCTTCGACGTCTCTGCCGCGACGGACCGGCTGCGCCACTCCTTCGGGATGTACGGCGTGACCTCACGCGAAGTCCGCTCCGGCATCGTTGAGGTGCGGATGACCGGCTACGACGTGCTCAAGCAGGTCCAGATGCCCGCGAAGGTCGACTCTGCTCCGATGCGGGTTCCGGTCGCGCTGCGGGAGGACGGATCAGTGCACTACCGCGACTACCGTGCCGTGCCGCACGGCCTGACCCTCGGTGCCACGGAGTCCGGCAAGTCCGTCTACCAGCGCAACCTTGTGGCCGGACTGGCCCCGATGGACGTCGCCCTGGTCGGCATCGACTGCAAGCAAGGTGTCGAGCTGTTCCCGCTGGCACGGCGCTTCTCGGCGCTGGCCGACAACCCCGACACCGCCCTGGAACTCCTGGAAGCGCTGGTGTCCCACATGGGGGAGGTCTACCAACTGATCCGGGCCGAGCAGCGCATCAGCGTCGCCGTGCCGGATGCGGAGATAGCCGCCGACATCTGGGACCTGCCCGCCGACATCCGCCCCGTCCCGGTCGTGGTCCTGGTCGACGAGGTCGCCGAACTCGCCCTGTTCGCCAGCAAGGACGAGGAGAAGCGCCGGGACCGGATCATCACCGCCCTGGTGCGTCTCGCCCAGCTCGGCCGCGCGGCCGGCATCTACCTGGAGATCTGCGGCCAGCGCTTCGGCTCCGAACTCGGCAAGGGAATCACCATGCTCCGCGCCCAGCTCACCGGCCGGACCGCCCACCGCGTCAACGACGAAACGAGCGCGAACATGGCCTTCGGCGACATCTCCCCGGACGCCGTCCTGGCCGCCATCCAAATCCCCGCCGAGACCCGCGGCATCGCGATCGCCGGGGACTCCACCGGGGGCTGGCACCGCATCCGCGCCCCGCACACCTCGCTGCGCCAGGCCGTGAACACCTGCAACAAGTACGCCGACCGCACCCCCGACGTGCCCGCCCTGGCCGCCTACCGGCCTGCGACTGGCCCGTTGCCCTCGGCCCGGGTGCCGCTGTCCAAGACAGCCCCCGCCACCGCCTGACCTTCCCCTGCTCCACCGGTCGGCGTGACCGCATCGCGCCAGGTCCCTACCCCTCCCATGCCACATCACCGGAAGGAGCCGTGATGGCCCGCCCCGCTCTCCGCGTCGACGCCGTCCTGGTCCAGGCCGTCATCGCCGGGGCGCTGTCCTTCGCCCACCTTCACGACCTGGCCGCCGCTGCCGGACAGGACGGCTGGAAAGCCTGGGCCTACCCGATCAGCGTGGACCTGCTCCTGGTCGCTGCCTGGCGGCGGCTCCGTGTCGATGGTCCGTCGCGGCTGGCCTGGTGCTGGTTCGTGATCGCCCTGGTCGCCTCCCTCGGCGCAAACGTCGCCACCGCCGGACTCCTCGACCTGACCAACGTCCCGGCCTGGCTGCGCATCCTCGTCGCCGCCTGGCCCGCCCTGGCCTTCATGGGCGGCACCCTCCTCGCCCACTCCGCCACAGACCCGGTGCCGGATCCGCCGGCACCCGCAGCCCCGGCCACCGAGCCGCACCCCGAGCCGGTCACCGAGACCGAACCAGAGAGTGAGCCCGAGCTGGCCCCGGCGGTCGACGACACTCCCGCACTCCCGGCTGCGGAGCCCGCCCCGGCCGAGCCCGCTCCTGCTGTGCCGGTCCCGGCCGCGCTGGTCGACCACGCCCGCAAGGTCGCCGACGACCACCACGCCCGCACCGGCTCGCCGATCGACACCGACACCCTGCGCGCCCGCCTCGGCGTCCCGCCCCAGCTCGCCGACGCCATCGCCGCCCAACTCGCCTGACCCGAAGGGAGAGACACCGTCATGCCCGCTCGTGACCACTTCCACTCCGTGATGCGGATCGGCCCGGTGCAGATCGGCACCCACCGCGACCGCAACGGCCAGACCAAGTACGCCGCCGTGTGCACCGCCGACCGCTGCGGCTGGTCCTCCGACTACTCCAGCCAGTCCGCTGCCCAGCTCGCCGCTCGCACCCACCGCTGCCGCGTCCGCTAGGAGGCCGCCATGCAGGTTCCGCTCTGGCTCGCGCTGCTCGTCGTCGGCTACCTCGGCGTCAAGCTCATCCGCCCGCCCGCCTGGCTCATCGCCGTTCTGCTGCTCGGCGGCTTCCTTCTCGCCGACAGCGTCCTGGCCCCCGCCATCGACACGTTCATCAAGTAGCGGAAGGAGACCGCTCATGTTCCGTCCGAAGATCCCGACCATGCCCACGCCGACCGGCCAGGTCACACCGCCTGCCGTGGTCGAGCCGACCACCATCGTCCCGGCCGCTCAGGTCTCGCCTCCTGCCCCGGTGGCCCCGGCCCCCGCGCCCTCTCGGCCGACGGTGCAGATCACTCCCGGCACCGCGCTCGCCCTCGTCGGCGGCGGTACCGCCGTGGTCCTGGTCGTCGGCGCCGTGCTGGTCTCCATGCTCCTGGCGGTCGCCATCACCGGCGCCTCGGTTGCCGTCTGCGCCGTTGTCCTGCGCTCCCTGCTCGCCTCGGAGACGAAGCGCCGCTGACCGGCCCCCGGGCGGCTCCGATACCGCCAAGCATCCGCCGCCCGGGCGCCGTCCCTGTCCGATCTCACAACCGGAAGGAACACCCAGCATGACGCACCCCGCCGCCACGCCGACGCCCCGCATCTGCCCGAACTGCGACGGCTTCGCCACCGCCGCCATCACCACCGGCAGCCGCGACCAGCACGGCCACCGGCACACCATCACCGCCAACTGCCCGGCCTGCCAGGGCCACGGCACCGTCCCCGCCAACCGCGTCCGGGAGGCTGCGCGTGCCTGACCTGCTCGACCCGACCACCCTCGGCGACCTGCTGAGGGTGGCTTCGGCCTCTGACTATGACCGCTGGGAAGACCAGATCCGCCGCACCGGCGGCTGCTCCGACCCCATCCACCTCACCGGCTGGGTCCTCCAGAAGGACAAGACCACCGGCGAGACCCTGCACCACTACTCCACCACCAACGAACCGGGCGGACGCCTCCGTGTCGCCTGCGGAAACCGCCGCGCCTCCCGCTGCCCGTCCTGCGCCTGGACCTACGCGGGCGACACCTACCACCTCATCCGCGCGGGTCTCGCTGGTGATGACCGCCGCGATATCCCCGCCACCGTCCGGGATCACCCTCGGGTCTTCGCCACCCTCACCGCTCCCTCGTTCGGCCCGGTCCACAACCGGCCCGACCGGGGCGTCTGCCGCTGCGGCACCCGCCACGCCGCCGACGACCCTGCCCTCGGCACGGCCCTCGCCCCGGCGACGTACGACTACGCGGGCGCCGTGCTGTTCAACAACCATGCCGGGCAGCTCTGGCAGCGCTTCACCAACCGCCTCCGCCGCGAGATCGCCGCCCGCGCCGGCATCACCCAGCGGGAGCTGAAGGAGTGCGCCCGCCTCTCCTACGGCAAGGTCGCCGAATTCCAAAAGCGCGGCGCTCTGCACTTCCATGCCGTGATCCGCATCGACGGCCCCGACGGGCCCGAGACGGTCCCGCCGCCCTGGGCGACCGTCGACCTCCTCGCCGACGCGATCCGAGCAGCTGCCGCGCACTCCTACACCTCGGTCTCGGTCCCGGCCGCCGCCGACCAACCGGCCCGCACCTTCCGCTGGGGCACCCAGCTCGACGTCCGGCCCGTGAAGGCCTTCGGCGACGGCTCCGACATCACCGAACAGGCCGTCGCCTCGTACGTCGCCAAGTACGCCACCAAGGCCGCCGAGAACACCGGCACCCTGGACCGCCGTATCGGCGAACTCTCCGAACTCGACCGCCACGGCGTCCCGGACCACGCCCGCCGCCTCATCGAGGCCTGCAAGCAGCTCGACCCGCTCTACCCGGCACGGCGCCTGTGGGCCTGGGCTCACATGCTCGGCTTCCGCGGCCACTTCTCCTCCAAGTCCCGCCGCTACTCCACCACCCTCGGCGCCCTCCGCCAGGCCCGCGCCGACTACCGCGCCGCCGAGGAACACGCCGCCCTCGGCCTGGACGACCGCGAGCCGGACACCGTCCTGGTCCTGGCCGACTGGCAGTACGCCGGACACGGCCACACCCCCGGCGAATCCGTCCTCGCCGCCACCATCGCCCGCGACCTCCAACTCAACCGCGAAACCGCCCGCGAAGCCCTACGCGATCAACTCGCCCTGGAAGGAGCCGCAGCATGACCACCGCCACTCCCGAGCTGCTGACCGTGCCCGAAGTCATGGCGCGGCTCCGGCTCGGCCGTTCCACCGTCTACGACCTGATCCGCTCCCGCCGTCTGGTCTCCATCACGGTCGGCCGTTGCCGCCGCATTCCCGCCGATGCCCTGAGCGACTTCATAACCCGCGAACTCGAGGAGGCTGCCTGATGGCTAAGCGCAATCCCAATGGCGAAGGCACCATCTACCGTCGCAAGGACGGCCGGTACGAGGGAGCGGGCTATGTCCTGATGCCGGACGGCACGTACAAGCGCCGACGGGTCTACGGCCACACCTGGGAGGAGGCTCGGAAGAAGCTCACCGAGCTGCTCTCCAAGAGCGACCAGGGCATTCCCGCGGCGGACACGACCGAGAGTCTCGGTACCTATCTCCCGTACTGGCTCGAGCACGTCGTGAACCACAAGGTGCGGCCTTCGACGGTCTACAGCTACAGCAAGTGCGTGAACGCGTACATCGTGCCCCGACTTGGAAAGAAGAAGCTCGCCCGGCTCTCAGCCAAAGACGTACGCCTCTTCCTCGACTGGGCCCGGCAGGCCTGCCAGTGCTGCGCTCAGGGACGTGATGCCGCTCGTCCGACCGGTGCGCGTCGCTGCTGTGCCGCCACCCCCAAGCGGTGCTGCGAGCGTCGGCTGTCGCCGCGCATGGTCCAGTACCTGCACGCGGTGCTGCGTAACGCCCTCCAGCACGCGGTCCGTGAGGAGCTGGTGCAGCGCAACGTCGCCAAGCTCGTGCAGGTCCAGACTCCTCGATACCGGGTTGGTCGCGGCCTGTCCGTCGCGGAGGGGAAGAAGCTCCTGGACGACGTGCGTGACGACCGGTTGAGTGCGGCGTACGTGCTCGCGCTGTACCTGGGGCTTCGGCGTGGCGAACTGCTTGGGCTCCACTGGTCGGACGTTGACCTGGATGGGGGATCGCTGGAGATCCGTACGGCCCTGCAGCGAGTTAACGGAGAGCTGACGCTCACCGCGCCCAAGACGCGTCGCTCAGAGCGCCCCGTACCGCTCCCGGCCGTGTGTGTCGACGCGCTCCGCCGGCACTTTGAGCGCCAGGCGGAAGAGCGCGAAGCCGCGGGGGAGCAGTGGCGGGAAACCGGCCTGGTCTTCACCACCCGGCGGGGGACTCCGATCGAGCCCCGGAATCTGAACCGGCACTTCTACCCGATCCGCGAGCGGCTCGGCCTAGACGTCCGCTTCCATGACCTGCGCCACACCTGTGTGACCTTGCTGCTGGGCCTCGGGATCCCGCCGCACATCGTCCGGGACATCGTCGGGCATAGCGCCCTGGACGTGACGATGAACATCTACGCGCACGCCGACATGACGGAGAAGCGGGCCGCTCTGGACAAGCTGGGGGACCTGCTGTCCGACGAGTGACGGGGTTTCGTTGCCGTCAGCGTTGCCGTCAGAGACACGAAACGCCCTGGAGGGGGATCCCCTCTGGGGCGTTTTTGCTGGTAGGAGGTGGCGCCCCCGGCAGGACTCGAACCTGCGGCCAAGCGCTTAGAAGGCGCCTGCTCTATCCACTGAGCTACGGGGGCCGGGTGTGGTGGCCTCTGTCCTGGTGCCCTGGTGGGGGCCGATCCGTGACGTTGCCGGGGACAAGGATAGGGCTCCCGCGTCCGTGTCCCTGTTGCTTCGCCTCCGTGGCTCGATGTGGAGGTTCAGTGAAGCGGTCCTGATAATCGCAGGCAGGTACGAATCGTGCACCGCTTTTGGCGTCCCACGCATCGGGTGTTGTGCACTCGTTATGCCTGGAGTGTGCCCGTGTCCCAGTCGTCCCTTCCATCCCTTGTGTTCTGTCGGCGCGCAGACATGCTCATATGCTTCAGAATTCCCCTAAAATTGGGCATTCTTCACATGTGGTGACCTTGGACGTACGGCCTCAGCTGCTCGACGCACTCTCCGCCCTGCGCGACCGTGTCGCCGCCGCACGCTTCCCGCTGCCCCTGGCGGGGGCCCCACGCGCGCGTGCCAACCGCGACGAACTCCTCGCGCAGCTCGACGACTACTTGGTGCCCCGCTTGCGGGAGCCCGAAGCGCCGCTTCTGGCCGTCGTGGGCGGGTCGACCGGAGCCGGAAAATCGACGCTCGTGAACTCCCTCGTGGGTCGGCGGGTCAGCGAGGCGGGCGTGCTGCGGCCGACGACACGCACCCCCGTGCTGGTCTGCCATCCGGAGGACCACCACTGGTTCAGCGGCATGAGAGTGCTGCCCGATCTCACCCGCGTCTGGGTACCCCAGCACGACTCCACCGACGACCTGCTGCTCCCCGGCGAGAACCCCGCGCGCGTGCTGCGCGTCGAGACCGCCGAGACCCTCCCGCCCGGCCTCGCCCTCCTCGACGCGCCCGACATCGACTCCCTGGTCGCCGACAACCGCGTCCTGGCCGCCGAGCTCATCTGCGCCGCCGACATCTGGGTGATGGTCACCACCGCAGCCCGCTACGCCGACGCCGTCCCCTGGCACATGCTGCGCACCGCCAAGGAGTACGACGTCACCCTCGTGACCGTGCTCGATCGCGTGCCCCACCAGGTGGTGAACGAGGTGTCACGGCAGTACGGGGCCCTGCTCACCAAGGCCGGACTCGGCGAGGTGCCGCGCTTCACCGTGCCCGAACTGCCCGAGTCCGCCTGGGGTGGCGGCCTCCTGCCCGCCTCCGCGGTCGCCCAGCTGCGCACCTGGCTGATCCACCAGGCCCAGGACCCCGCGGCCCGTCAGCACGTCCTCGCCCGTACGGCGTACGGCGTCCTCGACTCCCTCAAGTCACGCATGCCTGAGCTGGCCGGTGCCGCCGCCGCGCAGTACGCCGCCGCCCTCCGGCTCACCACCGCCGTCGAAGGGGCGTACGACAGCGAGCACGCGCGCGTGCGGGGCCGGTTGCAGAGCGGCGCGGTCCTCGCCGGCGACGCGCTCAAGCGCTGGCGCGCCTTCCCCCTGGACTGCACCGCCGCCGAACTCCTCGACGCGCTCGTGGAGAGCCTCAGCGCACTGCTGCTGTGCTCCGTCACCGCCGCCGACGAGCGCATCGACGACGCCTGGCGGCGCGAACCGGCCTCCGCCGCCCCGGAACTCGCCGCACGCGAGACCGGCGCGGACAACGCCGAGCACCGCATCGGACTCGCCGTACGGCGGTGGCGGCGGGAGCTCGAGGAGCACGCCGAGGACGAGGTCCGCGAACTCGACCGCACCCTCGCACCCGACCCCGAGCTGGTCGCCGCCCTGGTCGCCACCTCCCTGCTGGGCGGCCGCCGGGGCCGGATGGCCGGGGAGGGGCTCGCCGAGCGGATCGGCGCCCATGGCGCCCTGCGGCTGCGCGACCGGGCCGGGCGGCTGCTCACCGAGCATGTGGACCGCGTCCTGCACGCCGAGCGCGAGCGCAGGCTCGCCCCGCTCGACGCGCTCGACGTCCACCCCGAACCCCAGGCCGAGCTCATCGCCGCGCTGTCCGTACTGCAGAAGGAGAGGTGACCGGTGACCGCCGTCACTGACCAGGACCCCACCGAGCACACCGATCAGCCGGACGACGACACCCGCAGGCCGGACACGCGTAAGGACGCTCCCAGATCGCACGCCCCCAGATCGGGCGCCCCCGGATCGGACGCCCCCAGACCGGGCGCCCCCGGATCGGACGCCCCCAGACCGGGCGCCCCCGGATCGGACTCTCCCAGATCCGACGCCTCCAAGTCGGACACCCGTAGAGCCCGTCGGGCCTTCGCACGCACCACGGGCGCCCGCGAGGCAAACGCCCAGCACCCCGATGCCCGTAAGCCGGACGCCCGGCACCCGGACACCCGTAGGCCGGACGCCCAGGCCCCCGACGCCCGTAGGCCCGACGTCCAGCACCCGGACGCCCACAAGCCGGACGCCCGCCCCGCTCCCGACCCCTGGGACGACGGACTCATCGCACGCCGGGTCAACGAGACAGCCGAAGGAGACCGGTTCCCCATGACGGACAACCGCTCCGCCGCCCCGCAGACGATCACCCCCCTCGTCCACGACGGGTCACTGCGCTCCCGGCTCGAGGCCCTGCGCGAACTCGTCGGGCTCTCCCGCACCCGGCTCGACAGCCGGACGCTGTCGGAGGCAGGCCGGGTGCTCGACGAGGCGTCGGCGCGGCGCAGGCTCTCCGGGCAGCACACCGTCGTCGCCATCGCGGGCGCCACCGGCAGCGGCAAGTCGCAGCTGTTCAACGCGCTCGCCGGGGTGACCATCTCGGAGACGGGCGTACGCCGCCCCACCACCGCCGCGCCCATCGCGTGCAGTTGGAGCGACGGGGGAGCCGGCCTCATCGAACGGCTCGGCATCCCGCCCCGGCTGCGCCGCCGGCCGCTGCCGACCGGGGACGGCGAGTCGCCGCTGCGCGGACTCGTCCTCATCGACCTGCCCGACCACGACTCCGCGGCCGTACAGCACCGCCGGCACGTGGACCGCATCCTGGCGCTCGTCGACGCCGTCATCTGGGTCGTCGACCCGGAGAAGTACGCCGACGCCGTCCTCCACGAGCGCTATCTGCGGCCGATGGCGGCGCACGCCGAGGTCATGTTCGTCGTCCTCAACCAGGTCGACCGGCTGCCCGGGGAGGCCGCCGAGCAGGTCCTGGACGATCTGCGGCGGCTCCTCGACGAGGACGGCATCGCGCTCGGCGAGTACGGCGAACCGGGTACGACCGTGCTGGCGCTGTCCGCGCTCACCGGGGACGGCGTCGGCGAACTGCGCGAGGCACTCGGCCAGTTCGTATCGGAGCGCGGGGCACCGAACCGCCGTATCTCTGCCGACGTGGACATCGCCGCTGCCCGGCTCTGGCCCGTCTACGCCACGCGGCGCCGGACCGGACTCAGCGAACAGGCCAGGGAGGAGTTCTCCGACCGGCTCGCGGACGCGGTGGGCGCGACGGCGGCGGGTGAGGCGGCGGAACGCGCGTGGCTGCGCAACGCCAACCGCGCCTGCGGTACGCCCTGGTTGCGGCTGTGGCGCTGGTATCAGGACCGCGGCGAACCCACCACGGGCCGGCTCCCCGGACGCACCCAGTCCGACGAGGAGGCGACGGCCCGCCAGCGGGTCGAGCAGGCGGTACGGACCGTGGCCGACAGGGCGTCGGCCGGGCTGCCGGCGCCCTGGGCGCAAGCGGTGCGCGAGGCGGCCGTCCGCGGCTCGCAGGGGTTGCCGGAGGCGCTGGACGAGCTGACCGCGCGCGCGGGCGTGCCGGCGGGGCGGCCGCCGCGCCCGGGCTGGTGGCCGGTGGCCGTCCTCGTCCAGGCGGCCATGACGATCCTGCAGTTCCTGGGCGGGCTGTGGCTGCTGGGGCAGATCATCGGGGTCGTGGCGCCGAACCTGGGGGTGCCGGTGTTGCTGATGGTGATCGGGATCGTCGGCGGCCCGCTCATCGAGTGGAGCTGCAAGATGGCCGCCCGCGGCCCGGCCCGGCGCTACGGCCTGGAGGCGGAACGCCGGTTGCGGGAGGCGGCGGCGGGATGCGGCAGGGCACGGGTCCTGGACCCGGTGGCGGCGGAGCTGCTGCGGTACCGGGAAGTCCGGGAGCAGTACGGGAGGGTGGTCGGCACGGGGCGCTGACGGCCGTCCTGGCAGGGGCTCCGCACCCCTGTGGGTGACGGCGTTGTCCACAGGTCGGTCGGTGGTCCACAGCGCTCAGCGGGCCCGGCTCGGAGGCGGCAGTCTGGCAGACACAGCCGTACGGGACGGGCCCGTACGCGTGTCGGCCCGGCGCGGGTGCCGTGCTCCGGGCGAGGGAGGGTGCGCGATGAACGAGACGATGGTGTGCGCGGTCGGCAGGGTGGCGACGCAGCCGGTGTACCGGGAGGTGGCGTCCGGCCCCTCGGCGC
The DNA here is from genome assembly GCF_042959065.1 of Streptomyces sp. NPDC007929. Classification (NCBI taxonomy): domain Bacteria; kingdom Bacillati; phylum Actinomycetota; class Actinomycetes; order Kitasatosporales; family Streptomycetaceae; genus Streptomyces; species Streptomyces sp. NPDC007929. The sequence continues at coordinate 419,665 of NZ_JBIBKD010000002.1, forward strand.
GGTTCAGGATGGCGGTGACCGCGCGCTACTGGGACCGCGAGAAGAACACGTGGACGGACGGGCACACCAACTTCTTCACGGTGTGGGCCAACCGCCAGCTCGCCACGAACACGGCGGCGTCGCTCACGGTCGGCGACCCCGTGATCGTGCAGGGCAGGCTGAAGGTGCGGACCGACGTGCGCGAGGGACAGAGCTGGACGTCGGCGGACATCGACGCGGTGGCGATCGGCCACGACCTGGCCTGGGGCACCTCGGCCTTCAGGCGCGCGAGCAAGGCGGAGGCGGCGCCGGCACCGCCCTCGTCGACGCAACCCGAACCCAACTGGGAAACCCCGCCGGATGGTTCCGCGGATCCGGGAGAGGTTCGCGCGCAACACCCGCGGGAGGCACCGGTACTGACATGACGTCACTCACCGGCTCGTCTGCCCGAACTGTGGCATATCAACGAGTGCGCACCGAACGAGTCGGGGTGGATTTGTCGATACGCCCTGCTCACCAGGGATCTTGGCGATAACGATTCCGATTCGGATCACTTGTCCGACCGTCCGACCGCCGGGCGGGCTCGCCCGCGTCCCTAGGATGCCGGACATGGCTCTCGGGACTCTTGTGTCCGGTGAGTCCTCTGATTCTGCTGGTGGGACCGTCCCCCCACGTCAACGGTCCTGCTCGAAGGGGAATTTGGTGCTTGCTTCGTTCTCTGAGCTGTTCGTACGCAGGCGAGTGGCGGCCCGCCTCGCCACCGCGACCGTGCTGGCCGGGCTCGTCGCCGCGGGCGGGCTGGCCGCTGCCGGCCCGGCCGCCGCCGACGACGACACGACGCGGAGCCAGGGCGGAGCGGCCGCGACGATAGGCGGCCTCAAGACGTACGGCGCGGCCGTCATACACACCGGCACTGGCACCGGCACTGGCACCGGCACTGGCACCGGCACTGGCACTGGCGCGGACAGCGGCGCCGACTCCGGCACCGGCGAGCAGGAGATCTCCGCGGGCCTGTTCGAGATGTCCGTCGACGGCGGCGGCATGCTCCAGACGTACTGCGTCGACCTCCACAACCCCACACAGCGGGACGCCCGCTACCACGAGACCTCCTGGAGCAGCACGTCCCTGGGGGCCAACAAGGACGCCGGCAAGATCCGCTGGATCCTGCAGAACTCCTACCCGCAGGTCAACGACCTCACGACGCTCGCGCGCAAAGCGGGTGTGCGCGGAGCGCTGACCGAGCAGGACGCCGCGGCCGGGACGCAGGTGGCGATCTGGCGCTACTCGGACGACATCGCCGTCGACGCCCTCGACCCCCAGGCCGAGCAGCTCGCCGACTACCTGGAGAAGCACGCCCGCAACCTGCCCGAGCCCCGTGCCTCGCTCACCCTGGAGCCCTCCGCGGTCTCCGGGCGGCCGGGGGAACGGATCGGACCCGTGACGGTGCGCACCAACGCCGGCAGCGCGACGGTCACCCCGCCCGCGGACGCCGCCACGAGCGGAGTACGGGTCGTCGACGAGCAGGGCAAGTCCGTGACCTCCACGGCCGACGGCGGGCAGGTGTTCTTCGACGTCCCCGCGGACGCGGCGGCCGGTACGGCGGAACTGACCGTGCAGGCCTCGACGACCGTGCCCGTAGGCCGGGCCTTCGCCTCCGAGAGCCGCAGCCAGACACAGATCCTGGCCGGCTCCAGCGAGTCGACGGTGTCCGCGACAGCCGGGGCGACCTGGGCGAAGCAGGGCCCGGTCCCCGCGCTGACAGCGGCGAAGAACTGCGCCGAGGGCGGCGTCGACATCATCGCCTCCAACAAGGGCGACGAGCCGTTCACCTTCGAACTGGCCGGTCTGGAGCACACCATCGCCGCGGGCGAGTCCCGCACGGTGACGGTCCCGATCCAGGAGGACCAGGCCTACGACTTCACGATCCAGGGCCCGGGCGGCCTCAAGAAGCGCTTCACCGGCGTGCTGGACTGCCAGACCCGCGGCAGCGACACCGGCACCACCACCCAGACCCTCAGCGAACCGAGCCCGGCGACCGTGGGCGGTACGTCCCCCGACACCAACCTCGCCGAAACGGGCAGCTCCGGCATCACCCCGCTGATCGCGGGCGTCGCCATCGGCCTGGTCCTGATCGGCGGAACGACCCTGATCGTGCTGCGACGCAGGGAGGCGGCAACGGGGAAGTGACCGGCTCGGTGTGCACACCGTCGTCGACCGGGGCGCCGACGGAGGCCTGCACCCGCCGGCCCTTGAGCCCGCCCGAGCCCGACCCCAGCCCCCACCACGAACCCCCAGGTCAGCGCCCTCGCCCCATTCCCGGCACTGACCTGCGCCTGAAGAGGGTGTGGAGCTCGCCAGCAGTACCCACGGCTAGGTGTTGCGGGACATGCGGTTGTTGACGCCTGAGCAGGCCTTCAACTCGTCGCAGCGTGTGCCGGAAGTTTGCCGTGCCCTTGGGCGTTGGATGCATGTATGAAGATCAGCGATGCGTCCAGGGTCAGTGGCGTGAGTGCGCGGTCGTTGCGGCACTACGAGGACGAGGGCTTGATCGTCCCTGGCCGATTCAGCAACGGGTTCCGTGACTACTGCCAGTCCACCATCGACCGGGTGCTCGTCATCCGCTCGCTGCTGGAGTCTGGGCTGCCCGTGCGGCTGATCAGGGAAGTCCTGCCCGGCCTCACCGACGGGTCTGGTGCCGGTACCGATGTGGTGTGCGCGGAGTTCCTTCGCGAGGTGCAGAGCCATCGCGATCGGCTCGCGGCCCGCATCGCCGTGCTCAGCGATCAGCAGGCGGCGCTCGACGTCTACCTGCGAGAGGCCCGCCGTACCGATCTCTGACAGCGGCTTGACCTTGACGTAAGTGTCAGGCTCCTACGTTCGGTGCATGGAGATCAACAAGCAGCAGAACACCGTCGAGCAGACCGTGCGAGCACTGGTCCAGCACTCACACCGAGGACCGGAGGACCTGACTCTCACGACCGATCACCGCCGCCCCACCCCGGGGCCCGGCGAGTACCTGATCCGCGTCGGGGTAGCCGGGGTCAACTTCGCCGATGTCATGCAGACCCACGGCACCTACGGAGGAGGCCCGCAGGCACCCTACGTGGCGGGCTTCGAGGCCGCCGGCGAGATCGTGGGGGTCGGCCCGGACGTCGAGACTCCGTTGCAGCTCGGCACCCACGTCGTCGGAGCCGGACCGGGCGCCTTCGCGCAGTACATGACGATGCCGGCCGCGGGTGTGCTTCCCGTGCCCTCCGGCTGGAGCGACGCCGAAGCCCTCGGCCTGGTGCTGAACTGGGCCACCGCCTTGGCGGCACTGAAGCCGCTGGGCGAGACCAAGGCGGGTGAGGTAGTCCTCATACATGCCGCGGCCGGAGGCGTCGGGCAGGCCGCCGTCCGCCTCGCCCGCCATTACGGTGCACGCGTGATCGCCACGGCCTCACCGGGGAAGCATCACACAGTCAAAGGGCTCGGCGCCGACGAGGTCCTGGACAGCCGACGCCCCGACCTGGCCGAGGAGATCACCCGCCTGACCGACGGTGTCGACCTGGTCCTGGAATCAGTGGGACAGGCCACGTTCGAGACCAGCCTCTCCGTCGCCAAGCCCTTCACCGGACGCATCGTCGTGTTCGGCGCCGCCTCCGGCGACGCCACTCTCACCACCCACGACCTGGTGTTCACCCACCAGGTCCAAGTCAAGGGTCTGCACATCGGCGCACTGGCGGTCGCGGCCCCGTCCCTCTACCAGTCGTTGCTCGTCGAGATCGAGGCCCTTATCGCCGACGGCGTGTACCCACCCGGTACCCCCCACGTGCGTCCCTTGGCCGAGGGACCGGCGGTGCTGCGGCAACTCGAAGCGGGCCAGACCCGGGGCAAGCTTGCCCTCGATCCCTGGCGCTAGGAACGCCTGTGCTTCATCGGAATGCTCCGCTGTCCCCCGAGGGGGACTTCGGCTCGTGCAGCGTCGTCAGAACCGCCCGATCGCCCACGTGGCGGCCGACCCAAGTGATCACCCCTGGGCTCCCCGGCCGTGCGAGGGCGCCCGGGTCCGACCGACGGCGACCGACAGTGACAGGCGAGTCTCAGCCGTCCACCACAAAGACCCAGGTCAGGCCCGCGCAGCTATACGCGTTTCCACCCAGCCCTGGCGGTACGGCAAGATGGGGTGTTACTTGCCGCGAGAGGGCATGAAAGTGCCACTCACCAGCGGTTTTCTCGCCGATGAGGGGCCGTGTCTGGCAGCTTGGGCCGTCTCTGGGCCGTCGGGCGTCTCCGGGCCGTCATGAGCGTGACCGGCAGCCCGGTACATCGCGGAGATGGCTTTCCGGGTGCGGGTCTCGCTGGACGGCATGAGGTGCGTGTAGACGCGGAGGGTGAAGCCCGGATCGCTGTGGCCGAGGTAGAGGCTCAGGGCCTTGATGCTCTCTCCGGCGTCCAGGAGAACCGAGGCGTAGAAGTGGCGTAGGGCGTGCATGCCGTGCTCGCGGGCCGGTGCGTAGCGCTCGCCCTGTTCGGGGGCCGGGATGATGCCGGCGGATGCGAGGGCGGGTTTCCATGCCTGGTCGTTGAAGGCCTGGCTCCAGATGGCTGCGCCGATGCCGCTCGTGAAGACGAGCCGGTGCGTGACCTTGGGGCCGGTCGGGGTCAGCCAAGGCAAGGTCACCTCGACCGGCGGGAAGCGCTCCATGTGCTCGCGGAGCGCGGCCGACACTTCCGGGTCGAGCGGGACATCACGCAGCTTGCCACGCTTGGGCGGGGCGAAGACCAGCGTGCCGCGAACCTTCTTGATCTGCTGGCGAACGTAGAGCCAGCCGAGATCTCCGATGTTGTTGACGGCCAGGCCGAAGATCTCGCCCTGTCGCAGGCCGCACCCGGCGCCGAGGTCGACCATGGCCCTGTAGCGCTCGGGTAGTCCGGCGCGTACGCCGAAGACCTGACCAGCGGACCATGGATGCACGCGTGACGGCACTGGGCGAGGTGCCTTGACCGATCGAGCCCGGCAGGGGTTCGAAGCCAGGAGACGGTCATCCACGGCCGCGTTGAGCACCGAAGAGACCGCGTCGAAGATGAGGCGCCGGTACTGGGCGGACGCTACGGCGTCTTCGAGCTGGCGGTTCCAGTCGCGGATGTGCTCGGGCTGGAAGGATCCGATAGGGCGGGTTCCGAGGTAGGGCAGGGCGTGAAGGCGGAGCCTGCCTTCCACGGCGGCCCGGCTGGTCAGATCGGTCGTGAGGGCGGCCAGCCAACGGTCGGTGTACTCGCGGAAGGTGGTGCGAGCGGCCCTCGGGTCGATGTACTGCCCACGGGCCATGTCGGCTTCTACGTTGGTCAGCCAGGTGTCCGCCAAGCGCTTCTGCTTGTCCGGGAAGCTCTTCGACTTCTCTGTGCCGTCCGGGCCGATGTAGCGGGCGCGGTAGCGCATGCCCGTACCGTGGCGGTCTGTCTTGACCTTGCGTGTCTTGCCGTCCGGGCCGACCTCATTCCGGTTCATGCGGCAGCTTCACCAACCTCGAGAATATAGGCTCACGCAAGAGTCTCGGATCGACGGCGCCAGCACGGCAGCCGGCGCGGCAGCCATCCAGGCGAATCCCGCTGAACACGTAAATCAGGACTGGCAGTTCATCACCAACTCTTCGCACCTCGACGGGTAGTACGCGTTGAAGAACCACAACAGCGGGAAGTGCCTAAGCATTTCGGGCGCGAGTATCGCGAACGGCACGCAGCCCGCCCAACGCAACTACGGTGACTCACAGGACCAGCTCTGGAGGATCATCGACCGTTGACTGAGTGGACATTGACGGTTCCGACTTACCTTTCCCGGCGGGCGTGGTCCGAGCCCTAAAGTTGGCCGTCTTTGGCCATCAGAAGCCGCCGTCACAACGCCCCGAACCTTCGCCCGGGGCATTGTGACTTGTTACAGCAGAATTCGGCATGCCGCAGAACAACGCTCGTCACGGCGGATTCATGCGTCGTGCAAGCTTCCATCCCCATCTCTGGCTGGGCGCTTCGATGTAACGGTAAGTCAGTATGCACAGCGGCAACAGCACGACGTAAAATGTCACTTCGAGGACCAGATTATCCTGCGGCCGCCGACCGACTGTTCCATCGCTCACCGCCAGCAGCACTGGATGCACGAGGTAGACCGAGTAACTGATCGTCCCCAGTCCCACCAGCCAGCCTGGTAGCTGTCGGCGACGCAACGCCAGTCCGACCCCGAAGGTAAGCATGGCGAGCAGGAACGCAACGATCCAGCCCCGCCGTGTGAAATGGTTTCCGTCGCCGTGCCAGTACGCGCTCGCCACGGCGCAGGCCACCACCACGATGGCTGTGCAGGCTGCGTACCGCCAGGTGCTCTGACCATGCTCGGCCCGGTAAACGGCGGTGCCGAGGAACATCACGGCGAGGATAACCAAGCCCTCCCATATAGGGACCGTGCCGTTGAGAGGGACCAAGACGAGCGCCAGCACCCCACCCAATAGGCCTCCGAACACGCGAAGCACAGGTGCCGTGGCGCTCGCGCAGCAGATGCTGACCACCATGGCGATCGAGGCGAGCGCGATGAGCGGGCCGGTGCCGATCACGCCTGAGAGGGCGGATTCCGGCAACATAACCCCCGCTGTCACGCTCACGGCGGCGAGCATCGCCAATGTCGCGGCGACCGCCGCCGACCGTTTATGCAGGCGGACAGTGAAAAGACCGACGACCAGCAAGTAGAAGGCCATCTCATACGAAAGCGTCCACAGGACGAGAAGAAGATTAGGCGTCCCCAACAGCTCCTGGAGCAGGGTTACATGGGCGACGGCGACCGTAGCAACACTCTGCCCATCGAAGTCGCGAATTTCTGCAAACCCCAGCAGGCCAGCGGCAAGGATCGCGGTTACGACAGCCGTCCACAGCGGGTAGATGCGAAACACACGTCCGATCCAGAACGTCCGGATGCAGCCCCGACGTTCCAACGACGCGGGGATGATGTAGCCGCTCACGAGAAAGAACACCATGATGCCGTATCGGCTGGTGTTGAACTCCGGCATCAGCTCCTGCCGGAACTCCGCCAGGAACGAGTACGACGAGTGGTCGAAGACCACGACGAGTGCCGCGAGACCACGCAACGCGTCCAGCCAGCCCATCCGCAACGGACCGACTGGCGCCGCAGATGGCTTTGTTGGCGCTGAGGGTAGCCGCTCGAGCGGCGGAGAGACGGAAACTGGGGGCTCCATACCCATTCTCACGTGCCATTCGTCATCGGTGTTCAACTGCACACCAACCATGGGTCGGTAGGCCTCGGATAGCAGCAGTCGCGCTGGTGAGGCAGCCCTGAGCGGCGCACTCCTAGTGCGACGCGGCGGATCATACCGTGCAACTATCCTGCTCCTGCTGACCTGCCGTGGCATCGCATGCGGAAGATCCGCCCGGAGCGCAGTGCGTCCCAGACGGACAGGGTCCGGGACGCACCGACAGCAGATGTGGCGGGAACTGCCCAGGCTAACGGGAGAAACCGGAACGCAGGCGACGTGCGCGCGGGCCGGAATCTTCCATGACCGCTCAGTGATTACACGGGCACAGTGTCCCACTTCTGGTTGGCCGACCCGTCGCAGGGGAACTGGGCAGCCTGAGCGCCGTTAGCCTCACTTGCGCCTGAAATTCCCAGGCACAGGCCACTCTTGCGATTCTTCAATGCAAACCATTCCCCGTACCAAATCTTTGTCCAGTCCTGGTTCGCGTCACTGGACGGATTTGCCGTAATAGCCGCCGCGCCGGACGAGCTGCTGGCACCGTTGATACCGAGATTCTTCTTCGACTCCCAGTTCTCCCAGCCATAGAGGGTGCCACCCGTGTTCAGGATGGTGCTCCAAAATTGCAGGTAATTGTCGTTCTTGGACTGCTGGACAACTCTGGCGCCGTTGGCAGAGCTTACGGCCTGCAGGTACTTTCCAGACTTGTAGTTCTTGAGCCGAACAGTGGCGCCGGCCGCGGCGCTGGGCGCCTTCGGGTCACTGCTCTGCGGCGAAGCCTGAGCGATCGCTGGGCTGGCTACCGCCAGCAGCGCTCCGGCCAGCATGGCTGCGACGGTATTCCTGCCAAGTGTTGCGCGCATGAAATGAACTCCAGTTTCGTGTTTCACGTGCTACGAGGTGAGTGCTCAGCGGGCCGTCGAAGGGCGCTCGAAAAAACGCTGACTTGACGACGCATGCCTGCCATGTCGAATTTGACGAGAATCCGTACCTGATCCCTTACGTAGCGCGATTGGCCGCGAGACGCCCAGCACCATCAGTGCCCCGCCGAAACCGCCGCGACGGCATCTCTCGTACCCACCATGCGTACGCTAGAACTAGGTCTCCTCACCTTTGATGATCTTGATGTTGCCCGGAGTACTCAAGCAGGGCCACCACAGAGTTCGCTACGTGTTCGAACAATTTGGCTGAAAACGTTTACTCGATAGCGGGTTCGACGTGCACGTGCACTAGGAGCATCATCACTGTCTGATTCTCAACCCTTTGATCTGCCATGTGCTCTGCTCGCGGGCAGCGGGGGCGGTACATCGGGTGGCTGACGGTGACCCCTCGCCGCCGAACGCAAAACCCCGGATCTCCCAAGCCAAACTGGGCCTCGAGGATGCGCCTCACAGCCTCGATCGCCCAGCAGCCGGCCGCTCCAGGGCGTGTCGTCACGTTCTCAACGATGCGTGAACTGGGTCAGGCGTGAGCCACTGCCAATCTGGAACCGAGGCGCCACAGGTAGTTCGCGCCAGCGGGTTCGACTCATAGGGCCGTAGCGCAACCGGTATGACCGCCAGCGACCGATCCACATAGAGCTACGGAGTCAGAATGTTGCTGACATCCACGGCTGACATCAACGCCGCCGGACGGGGGCGCACACCAGCGACTCCGTCCGGCCGTCGCACCAGTCGATGGCAGTAGCCGGAGCGGGCCCGGCTCGAACTCGCAATGCGGTGCTCACGCACGAGCGCCCTCCCAGGCCGTCCTCGGGCCGTGGAAGGGCGCTCAATGGTCACCAACGTCGACAGGTGTTGACAGTTCGGCAGCAGGTCAAGACGTCGACCGATAAGACGGCCACAGGTCACGGCCGCCGATGATCAGTTGTGGCTGTACAGCAGCACAGGCCATCTCAGGGGCACCCAGGCGCGACGTGACCCCGTCCGCGGCTCGTCGCCACACGTAGCACGTCTCGCAGTGCGCTGGTCAACTGAGCCGCAAGAAGGTTCAGCTCCTCCGGGTCTTCGGTCTCGTCGTCGAGTACCTGGCGCGAGTGCTCCAGCAGTTGGGACGCCATGCCGAGTTGGAACGCCTCGATGTGGTCCGCCAGGCGGGAGACGTAGCCGCCTTGGTCATCGGTGCTCAGGTAGCACGGCTTGCCGTTCGGCCCTGCCCACGGGAGAAGCCGCAATTCGTCCTGCGTCGTCATCCCTGCGTGCGCCTTTCGGTGATCTCGACGTTCGGTGCGGGCGTGTCGGTGGATGCCGAGTCGCTCACCGCCTTACTCCCGGGCCTGGGCTGACCGGGTGCCGAGTGGCACAGACAGTCGCAGGCCTCGTAGATCAAGGGCAGGTCGACTGGCGCCGACTCCGGAGAGGACTCCGCACAAGCTTGGTGCGTGCCGATCTGGCAAGCGGTCGAGCGGTACGAGGTGGCCGAGGTATCCCGGCCAAGAGTCTGCCGCTGCGAGGGCATCAGTGAACCCCCAGGAGAGTCGACCAGGCGTCGGTCGGCAGTTGGGGAGCGATGACGACCGTCGGGTGTCGTCGTGCGCGTTCTTCGTGCGCCAGTACGTACGGACGGACCAATGCGGTGTCCTCGCCTCTGAGTAACGGCCATTGACTCGCCTTGTCGAGGGTCTGGCCCAGGACGACCGTCGCCTCGTCAGCGGATGCAGAGGAAGCGCGGACGGACCTCGGCCGGGAAGGCCGTAAGGAGCGACGATGCCTGCCCTTGGGGAAGTACCGCGCTCTGGTGAGCGAGGCGGCACGGCGGATACGGTTGAGCACGCTGGTCAGCTCCTATCGCTGATGGCTCGGTCCCCCGACATCGCCCGTCGTGGGGACCGCTTTGTGTACGACCGCCCAGAGGGTGCGGTCGTTCAGGCTGGTGGCGAGGAGTCCGAACCGATCGGCTTCAGCCACCGCCTCCAGGGCCTCCCGCCATAAGTCGGCGGTGAGTGATTCCGGTACCTCCGCCTCGATCGACGTGTGCCGGTCGTGCTCCTCCACACGCGCGGGAAGCCCGAGGCCGGACAGCCGGGCAGCGATGGCTGCCGCACGAACTCCCGAAGCGGGCACAGGGCGGCCTCCGTTAACCAGCGATCACTTTGAGTAAAGCTAGTTAACTAGATTAGAGCTAGTGGACTAGATTTTCCATATGCCTGAGCAGCCGCCCTACCTCCGCATCGCCGACGAACTCCGGCGGCGGATCGCGGAGCACGTGTGGGAGCCGGGGGACCGGCTGCCCTCCCGTGCCCAGATCGGTCAGGAGTGCGGCGTGGGCGAGAACGTGGTTCGCCGGGCGCAGGAGCTGCTGATCTCCCAGGGCGTGCTGGAAGGTCGCGCCGGATCGGGGACCTATGTCGCCGAGCCCCGGCAACGGGTGCGGGTCGTCCGGTCGTCTGCGCGCGAGCAGCCTGAGAAGTCGCCCTTCCGTGCGGACATGAAGGCCCTGGGCAAGCAGGGCGACTGGGAGAGCAGGACCGACGCCAAGGTGCCAGCTCCGGCCGACATCGCTACGCGGCTGGGCATCGCGGAGGGCGATCTCTGCGTCAGGACGTCGTACGAGTTCCTGGCCGACGGCAGGCCGGTGCAGCTGTCGACGAGTTGGGAGCCGTACGACCTCACCGCAGGCACTCTCGTCGTTCTCCCCGAGGGAGGCCCCCACGCCGGGGCCGGTGTCGTGAACCGCATGGCCGCGATCGGTGTCACCGTCAGCCACGCCGTGGAACAGCCGGAGCCGCGACAGGCGACCGCCGAGGAGGCCTCTCTTCTGGGCATCCAGAAGGCCGCACTCGTCACACACATCCGGCGGACGTACTACAGCGACCAGGGGCGACCCGTCGAGACAGCGGACATCGTCGTGCCCGCCGCTCACTGCGAGATCGTCTACGAGATCCCGATCAACCGGTAGGCGCAGGCTTTCGCGCGGGCGGGCTGTGCCGCTGCTTCGATGCGTCCACCTCTTGCAAGCGGTGAGGGCGGTCAGCCCTGCCGTTCGCGTCGTGACGGTGGCCCAATCCCGTACAGCGCTGCCATTGAGTGATCATCCTTGGGCCGTCTCTGGGCCGTGCGAGGGCGCCCGAGGCCGACCAACGGCGACCGACAGTGACAGGCGAGTCCAAGCCGCCCACCACGAACCCCCAGGTCACAGCCCCCTACTCATACGCGTTTCCACCCAGCCCTGGCGGTACGGCAAGATGGGGTGTATCTGCCCACTGCCAGTTTCAAGCTGCCGGACGGTTTCTCTTGGCTGAGTTCATTTACACCATGCGCAAGGCGCGCAAAGCGCACGGCGACAAGGTGATCCTCGACGACGTGACGACCAGCTTCCTGCCGGGGGCGAAGATCGGCGTCGTCGGCCCGAACGGCGCCGGCAAGTCGACGATCCTGAAGATCATGGCCGGCATCGAGCAGCCGTCCAACGGTGACGCCTTCCTCACGCCCGGTTACACGGTCGGCATCCTGCTCCAGGAGCCCCCGCTGACCGAGGACAAGACCGTCCTGGAGAACGTCCAGGAGGGTGTCGCCGGGATCAAGGGCAAGCTCGACCGGTTCAACGAGATCGCCGAGCAGATGGCGACCGACTACACCGACGAGCTCATGGAGGAGATGGGCAAGCTCCAGGAGGACCTGGACCACGCCAACGCGTGGGACCTGGACGCCCAGCTGGAGCAGGCCATGGACGCCCTGGGCTGCCCGCCCGGCGACTGGCCCGTCACCAACCTCTCCGGTGGTGAGCGCCGCCGCGTCGCGCTGTGCAAGCTGCTGCTGGAGCAGCCCGACCTGCTGCTGCTCGACGAGCCCACCAACCACCTCGACGCCGAGTCGGTGAACTGGCTGGAGCAGCACCTGGCGAAGTACCCGGGCACCGTCGTCGCGGTCACCCACGACCGGTACTTCCTCGACAACGTCGCCCAGTGGATCTGCGAGGTCGACCGCGGTCGCCTCTACCCCTACGAGGGCAACTACTCCAAGTACCTCGAGACCAAGGCCGCCCGCCTCAAGGTCGAGGGCCAGAAGGACGCCAAGCGGCAGAAGCGGCTCAAGGACGAGCTGGAGTGGGTGCGCTCCAACGCCAAGGGGCGCCAGGCCAAGTCCAAGGCGCGTCTGGCCCGCTACGAGGAGATGGCCGCCGAGGCCGACAAGATGCGGAAGCTGGACTTCGAGGAGATCCAGATCCCGCCGGGCCCGCGCCTGGGCAACGTCGTCGTCGAGGTCAGCAACCTCACCAAGGGCTTCGGCGAGAAGCTGCTCATCGACGACCTCAGCTTCACGCTGCCGCGCAACGGCATCGTCGGGATCATCGGCCCGAACGGCGCAGGCAAGACCACCCTGTTCAAGATGATCCAGGGCATCGAGGAGCCGGACTCCGGCGCCATCAAGGTCGGCGACACCGTCAAGATCTCCTACGTCGACCAGAGCCGCGAGAACATCGACCCGAAGAAGACGCTGTGGGCCGTCGTGAGCGACGAGCTCGACTACATCAACGTCGGCCAGGTCGAGATGCCGAGCCGGGCGTACGTCTCGGCCTTCGGGTTCAAGGGCCCGGACCAGCAGAAGCCGGCCGGCGTGCTCTCCGGCGGTGAGCGCAACCGGCTGAACCTCGCGCTCACCCTCAAGCAGGGCGGCAACCTGCTGCTCCTCGACGAGCCGACCAATGACCTCGACGTCGAGACCCTCTCCAGCCTGGAGAACGCGCTGCTGGAGTTCCCCGGCTGCGCCGTGGTCGTCTCCCACGACCGGTGGTTCCTGGACCGGGTCGCCACGCACATCCTCGCCTACGAGGGCGAGTCCAGGTGGTTCTGGTTCGAGGGCAACTTCGAGTCGTACGAGAAGAACAAGATCGAGCGGCTCGGTGCGGACGCCGCCCGTCCGCACCGCGCCACCTACAAGAAGCTGACCCGGGGCTGATCGATCTTGCGGCACCTCTACCGCTGCCCACTGCGCTGGGCGGACATGGACGCGTACGGCCACGTCAACAACGTGGTGTTCCTCCGCTACCTGGAGGAAGCCCGTATCGACTTCCTGTTCCGCCCGGAGAAGGACTTCAAGCAGGGGTCCGTGGTGGCACGCCATGAGATCGACTACAAGCGCCAGCTCGTCCACCGGCACCATCCGGTGGACATCGAGCTGTGGGTCACCGAGATAAGGGCCGCGTCCTTCACCCTCACCTACGAGGTGAAGGACGACGACCAGGTCTATGTGCGGGCCTCGACGGTGATCGTGCCGTTCGACTTCGAGGCGCAGCGCCCGCGCCGGATCACCGCGGAGGAGCGGGAGTTCCTCAGCGCGTACACGGATGACGCCGAGGAGGAGGCCGTCGCCGCATGACGGTGCTCCACCTCGCCGACGAGGGGGAGGCGGCGGATCTCGCGGCCTTCCTCTCCCGGCTGCTCCACTACGACCGTGGGGCGGCCGTGCGTCTTCAGGCCGCCGGCACCGCACTCGCCGTCTTCGGGCGGCCGCCCTCCTTCGAGGTGCTCGCCGTGCGGGCGGTGCGGCTGGCGAAGCCGTACGAGAAGGGTCTTGAGGCCACGCTGGACGTGACCGTGTCCGCCGGTGAGTTCCTGGAGACGGTGGACGAGAAGGCCGGCACGGCGCTCGTGCCGGGCGCGGTGACCGGGCCGCCGTGGGCGGGTGTGCTGCCGCCCCGCGGGGGCTGGCGCTCCGAGCCGGGGCTTCCCGCGCCGGACGCCCTGCGGTCGCTGGTCGCGGCCGTCGTCACCGAATTCCGGTCCCGTACGCAGGAGTTGCCCGCCGAGCGGCGGACCCGGGCCGAGCTGGACCGGATCGGCGCGGACATCTGGTCCCGCACGGTCGGGGACACCCGGCTGCCCGTCCGGGCCGTGCACGCGGCGCAGTCCCTTGGCTTCCTGCGGCCCGGGGTGCCGCTGGGGCTGCTCTCGTCGGGCCCGTGGCTGCGGCTGCGCACGCCGTACGGATCCATCGCCGTACGACGTGCCGGGCTCGGGGCGCTGGACGTCAGCGTGCGCTGACCTGGCCCTCGACGGCCCTCAGCCCTCGGTGTTGACCATCGAGGCCGCCGCGTACGTCAGGTACTTCCACAGCGTGTGCTCGTGCTCCTCGGACAGTCCGAGTTCGTCGACGGCGACCCGCATGTGCTTCAGCCACGCGTCGTGCGCCGCGCGATCGACCGCGAAGGGCGCGTGCCGCATCCGCAGCCGGGGGTGGCCGCGGTTGTCGCTGTACGTCGTGGGGCCGCCCCAGTACTGGATGAGGAACAGCACGAGGCGCTCCTCGGCCGGGCCCAGGTCCTCCTCGGGGTACATGGGCCGCAGCAGCGGATCCTCGGCGACTCCCTCGTAGAAACGGTGGACGAGCCGACGGAAGGTCTCCTCCCCGCCGACCTGCTCGTAGAAGGTCTGCTCCTGAAGCGTGCCGCGCCGAATCTCATTCACGCGATCCATGGTCTCAGACGCCCCGGCATAGGACTCAAGACCTAGGACCCCGCCGCTGTTGACAGGGTCCTGCCCCTACTGTGGAGACATGGGCGGTGACGCACCCGGCAAGGAGCTCGACGGTCTCGCCGCCGCCGCGCGGGCGGAACTGGTGCGGCGGATCGAGGCGAGCGGAGCCCTGGACGCCGATCCGGGCTGGCGGGAGGCCTTCGCGACGGTCCCGCGGCACCTCTTCGTGCCGTACTACTACGTCGGCGTCGCCGGTGGCTATGAGCGGCGCTGGGGCGAGAGCACCGGCCCCGAGGCGCGGGAGCGGTGGCTGCGGGGCGCCTACGAGGACACCCCGCTGGCCACCCGGCTGCGCGACGGCGAGCTGCTGTCCTCCAGCAGCCAGCCCTCCCTGATGGCGGACATGCTGGCCGCGCTGGACGTCACGGAGGGCCACACGGTCCTGGAGATCGGCGCCGGCACCGGCTACAACGCGGCGCTGCTGGCCCACCGGCTGGGCGACGACAAGGTCACCACCGTCGATCTCGACCCGGAGATCACCGAGTCGGCCCGCCGGCACCTGGCCGCGGCCGGGTACCACCCGGTGGTGGTGACCGGTGACGGTGCCCGGGGTGTGCCGCGGCGGGCGCCGTTCGACCGGATCATCGCCACCTGCGCGCTGGGCGGCGTCCCGCACGCCTGGGTCGCCCAGGTCCGTCCGGGCGGCCGGATCCTCATGCCGCTCGCCACCGGCCTGATCGTGCTCACGGTGACCGGGGCCGGACAGGCCGAGGGACGGTTCCTGCACACGCCCGCCTACTTCGTGCCGCTGCGCGGCGCGGGCCGGCCCGGCGGTGAGCCGGTCCAGCTGGGCGGGGTGCCGCACCGGGCGCGGGAGGACGACCAGTTCCGGTTCCTGCTGGCCCTCACCCGCGGAGGCCTCGACCCGCAGGAGGCGCACGCGCTCTGGGAGCAGGAGGGCAGGCCGCGGCGCGAGCGCTACGGCATCACCGTCAGCGGGGACAGGGCGTGGGCGTGGCTGGACGACCCGGAGGGGCCGTACGCCTGGCCCCTCCCGTCGTGAATGGCCCCCCGGCGGTCTCCTGTTGTCGTGAAGGGCCCTCCGTCGAGGCGGGTCAGCCGCGGTGGATCGTGATCGTCGTCCAGGCGCCCACGTGCACCCGGTCGCCGTCCTGGAGCGGTACGGGCACGAACGGCTGGATCGGTTCCTCCGAGCCGTTGACCGTCGTGCCGTTCGTCGAGTTCTGGTCGACGACCGCCCAGCTGCCGTCCGGCTGCTGGACCAGCACGGCGTGCTGGTGCGAGACGCCCGGGTCCTCCGGCGGCGTCGACAGGTCGATGTCGGGGGTGTCGCCGGTGGAGTGCCGGCGGCGGCCGATGGTGAGCTGGTTGCCGGTGAGCGTGCGCTGCTGCTCGGGCGAGTACGCGGGCAGGTTCAGCCCCGCGGCCTCGGGGCCGGAGCGGTGCATCATCGCCATGAAGTAGTCGCGGTCCGGGCCGATGGTCGCGGTCCACGTCGCGGGTCCCTGCGGCGCCTGGGGCTGCTGGGGGAAGCCGCCGGGGCCGGGCGGGGCCTGGGTCGCGCCCGGCTGCGGGTAGCCGTAACCGCCCTGACCGGGACCGCCGGGGCCACCGTGGCCGCCGGGGCCGGACGTCGGCGGGGAGATCACCCAGTCGTCGTCACCGCCGCCGAAGGACGGGCCGCCCTGCTGCGGAGGCCGCTGGGTCTCCTGCGGGAACCCGGGCGGGGCGGGCGGGCCGGACTGGTGGAAGGCCTGCGGAGCACCGGGACCGCCGGGACCACCGGGGCCACCGGGGCCTCCAGGACCCCCCGGGCCACCGTGCCCACCGGGGCCGGGCGGGGGCGGGACCGGCCGCGAGGGGTCGGCACCGAAGCCGCCGGGGCCACCGGGACCGCCGGGACCTCCCGGGCCGGCAGGTCCGCCGAAGCCACCGGGGCCACCAGGGCCACCAGGGCCGCCGGGCCCGGGCGAGGTCGGGGCCGGGCCGGACTGCGGGTAGCCGTAGCCGCCACCCTGCGGGCCACCGGGGCCGCCGGGACCTCCCGGGCCGGGGCGGCCGGACGGGTCGCCGCCGAACGGCGGGATCGGCTCCGCCGGACGGTTCATCTGTGACGGACGGGACCCCTGGTACTCGTACGAGTCACCGCCGCCGTACGACGGGCCGGGAGGCGGGCCGCCCTGCCCTCCCGGTGGCTGGAAACGCCCGCCCGGGCCGGGCGGCGGGGCCGCGGGGGTGTACGACGTCGCCGTGTTCGTGAGGAAGTTCCACCGGCACTCCTCGCAGAACGGCGCGCCGCCCTCACGCGGCGTACGGCACTGCGGGCAGAGCTCCGGCTCGGCGTTCGGCACGGCGGACAGGTGCGGCGGGCGTCCGCCGGGCTGGCCGCCGGGGCCCTGCGGGCCGGGGCCACCCTGGCCGGCGGGGGGCGGGAAGCCGTAGCCGCCGGGGGGCGGCGGGGGAGGAGGCGGAGGCACGGCACCCGCCATGCGGTGACCGCAGACCTCGCACCAGTCGTCGGAACCCGACTGGTGTCCGTTCGGGCAGGTCGGCATGTCGGCGCGTCCCTCCTTCGATCTCTTCCAGGTCACTTCTTGACGCGAACGGTCTTGGTGGAACGAGTTTCGAGCGTCATCTCGTCAGCCTCCGCGACCTTCGCCTTCAGTCGCACAGTACCGGTCGCGGCGTCGACCACGTCCACCACCTTCGCAAGCAGTTTCGCAGTATCGGCGTTGCCGGAGGCACTCGCGAGCTGAACGGCCCGGCCCAGTTTGGCCGTCGCTCCATCCATATCGCCCGACTTGCGAAGATCCAGCCCCTGTTGGATGACTTGTGCCAGTTCGGCTTGCCCGGTGTAGTGGGCGACCTGAGGGTTGATCGATGTCGAGGCGACCATGTCGTCCGTCCATACGGCCCGCACCAGACCCTGCGCGCCGAGGTTCTGGACGCTGCCGTCGGGCTGCGGAATGACCAGGGAGATCCGGCCGGCCAGCATCTCCTGCCCGATGTTCGCCACCGGGACCTCGACGCAGACGTGGTAGTCACGGGACTCGTCTCCCCAGGAACCAAGGGGGTAGTCGCCGGCGCGCGGACCCGCCTCGGTGCGCCGGCCGGTCAGGTCCTCCACCGTGGGGGCGACCTGCTTGACGAATCTCACGGTCGTGTCGACCGGGGTCCACAGCCGCAGGGAGACGTCCGCGACCTCCTTGCCCATCGCCGTCTCCATCATCCGCGTGAAGTCGGCGGCGAGTCCGGCCGGATCGGCGACGATGTCGGCGGTGCCGAGCAGGGCGGAAGCGATCGCTGTGACTTCTTTCACTTCCCAGTCCGTGCCCACGCCGCGCGCGTCACAGGTGAAGCGCCCGGCGCACGCGTCGAGCGCGGCCTTGAGGTCCTCGGGTGACTCGTGCTCGTTGCGGCCGTCGGTGAGCAGGATGCCGTGCCGGATCGCGACGTCCGCGGACGACAGCAGGCGGTCGGCCAGTTTCAGCCAGGTGCCGATGGCCGTGCCGCCGCCCGCGCTCAGCGAGCGCAGTGCCTGCTTGGCCTGCCCGCGGGTGGTGGCGTCGGCGACCGCGACTTGCCCGCCGCCCGGGTAGACCTCCTTCGCCACGTGCGTCCCGCCGATCACGGCGAAGTGCACGCCGTCGCGCAGGGTGTCGATCGCCGCTGCCGTGGCGTCGCGGGCGTTGCGCATCTTGGTCGGCGGGTAGTCCATCGAACCCGAGCAGTCGACCATGATCGCCACGGCCGCGGACGGGCCCTGGCCGGGCGAGTAGAGGTGGGGCGCCGCGACCGCGCTGCCGATCGTGCCGCCACCGGTCGCCGTCACCGTGACGATGGCGTTGACCTCGCCGGCGCCCTCCGGCAGGTACTCGTTCTGGTAGACGTCCACCGAGAACTGGGGCACGTTCGACTTCGAGAAATTGGCCATGCCTGCTTCGATCCCCCTCCAAAGCCCCCGCCGCGGCGGGGTGATGACGGTGGGCGGACCGGTCCCCTCCGGTCCGCCGAGGCGTCCGGCGTGCGTGGCCTCAGGCCGATCCTGCCCCCTGGGGCACGGCCGGGAACGGCACGAGCGCCACTGTTACGTTGTCGTGGCCCCCGCCGTCCAGAGCGTGGCCGAGGAGCACCCGGGCGCTGTGCAGGGGGTGCACCGCCGCGTCGAGCGGGACGACCCTGGCCATCTCCTCGGCCGCCTCCGCGTAGTTCCACAGGCCGTCGGTGCAGACCACCACCACGCCGGGGCGGTCCGGCTTGAACGCGGCGGTGTGCGGTTCCAGTTCGTAGGCGTCCGCGCCGAGCCAGCCGGTGATCGCGTGGGCGCGCTCGTCGGCGTAGGCCTCGGCCTCGTTCATCAGGCCCGCGGCGACCATCTGCGCGGCCCACGAGTCGTCCTCGGTGAGCCGGGCGGGGGGAGCGCCGCGGTCGACCGGCACCCAGTAGGCGCGGCTGTCGCCGACCCAGCCGACGATCAGCAGGCCCGACGTCACCACGGCGCCGACGATGGTGCACGCGGGGGCGTTCTGGTGGGGCGCCTGTTCGCGGGCCGTGGCGGGTTCCGCGGCGAGTGAGTTGACGGCGCGCGAGGCGGCGAGGATCGCGTCGTGCATCGCCTGCTGCGGGTGCGTGCCGCGCGGCAGGGCCGCCAGCAGCGTCTCGCCCGCCGCCTTGGCCGCCGCGGCGGAGGCGTCGTCGGGGCGGGTCGCCGAGGAGACGCCGTCGCAGACGATCGCGACGGAGGCGGGGGAGCCGTCGGGCAGCGTGGTGGTGCCGATGGCGAACGCGTCCTCGTTGCGGTGGTGGCGCAGGCCGCGGTCGCTGACCGCTGCCACCGGGCCGGACTCCTGCTCCATGTGGTCCCGTTCGCGCGGCTGGGCGTGGCCGCAGTTCTCGCAGTAGCCGTCGTCGTCCACGCGGCCGGCCCGGCAGGCGACGCAGACCTTGCCGCCGGTGCCCGCGGCCTGGGCCGCCGGCTCGGCGGACACCCGTGGGTCCGGTGCCTGGAGGAGGTACTCGTCGGGCTGTGTCTGGTAGATCTCCGGCGACGCGGCGGCCCCGTCGGGCTGCGGCGGCCGGTCGAACCGCACGCCCGCACCCGGCGGGGCGCTCGGCGGCGGGGGTGTCCCGGGCGGCAGCATGGAGCCGCCCGAGTCCGTGCCCGGCAGGTCCGTCGGCAGGTGCGCCGCCTCGGAGGAGCCCGCGCCGCCGGGCCCGGGAGCGGGCCAGGCCGCGCCGGCGGCGGGCGCCGGCGGGGGCTCGGGGTACGCACCGGCCTGCGCGCCCTGGGCGGGCACCGAGCCGTTCATGGTGATGGTCGGGTTGTCCTCCGGCCGTATCGGCACGGCGGACAGGTCGTATCCGCACGCGCCGCAGAAACGGTCACCCGACTCGAGGGGTTCCTCGCAGCTCGGGCAGGCGGACAACTGGGGCATCTGCGACATCAACTACACCCACGTCCGGGGGCGGTAACGATTGGCACGTTCCACCAGGTCGATCCTCTCCTCGCCGCCCCGCGCCAGCCGGGCCAGCATGCGGTACGAGCGTTCCAGACCGAAACGCAGGCCCCGCTCGTCCAGGCCACTGCCGAGCAGTGTCCGTCCCCCGGCGGCGGGAGGGGCGGCACCCTGGCCCCCGGAGAGTACCCAGTCGAGGGCGCAACCGAGGACTTCGGCCGACAACCGCTCCCGCCGCGCCGGATCCAGACCGTACGCCTCCAGCGCCTCGACCTGCGCCGCCGCGGCCGTCAGGTCCTCCAGGAACGGCGCGTCGGAGGCGCTCGCCGTGCGCTGCCGCAACCGCGCCCGCACCGCCGCCACCCGGGCGGCCGTGTAGTGGATGGAGGACTCCGGGACCGACTCCAGCGTCCGTACGGCCCCGCGCCGGTCCCCGGTCGCCAACTGGACGCGGGCCAGCCCGAACGCGGCGCTCACATGACTCGGGTCGGTCGCCCACACCAGCCGGTAGTACTCGGCGGCGTTGTCCAGCTGACCCAGCACCTCCGCGCACAGGCCGAGCGCCAGCTTGGGCGCGATCTCGCCCGGGAAGGCGTCGTAGATCGCGTCGAAGGCCAGGGCCGCGCCCTCGTCGTCGCCGGTCACCAGCGCGGCCAGACCCCGGTACCAGACCACCCGCCAGTCGTCGGGCCGCTCGCCCTCCAGCGCGACCAGCGTCCGCAGCGCGGCGTCCGGCTCACCGGTCTCCAGCCAGGCCCGGATCTGCCGCAGCCGGGTCTCGATCGACGGGGCGGGGGCGGCTGCCAGGGCGCCGAGCAGCTCCGCGGGGGCGGAGGTCATCAGGCCCGCCAGGAAACCCGCGTTGGGGTCGGCCGGGTCGACACGCGGGACGGGCAGGGCGAAGGCGGCGGCGGGGGTGTCGACGGGCTTGACCAGGCTCTGCGCGGACCCGGGGCGCCACGGAGGGGGCACAGCGGCGGGCGCGCCGGCCCGGGCACGCACCTCGCGCGCTCCCAGGCGGGACACCTCGCCGTCCAGCAGCGGGAACAACTCCGTGTCCGTGACCCGCAGTTCCGGTCCGAACAGCGTGGACAGGGCGGGGCGGGCGCGGCCCGTCTGCAGGGAGACGACCTCCCTCAGGACGCCCGTCAGCTGCTCGGTCATCTCCTGCGCGGAGGCGAACCGGCGCGCCGGGTCGGGATCCGTGGCCCGGACCAGGAGCCGGTAGAACGACTCGTACTGCCGGAACACCTCGATGTGGTCCGGGTCGGGCAGGGAGTCCGCGTAGACGTTGGTGTAGCCCTGGAAGTCGAACGTCATGACGGCGAGGGTGCGGGCGACGGTGTACAGGTCGCTCGCCACCGACGGGCCCACCTCGGCCACCTCGGGAGCCTGGTAGCCGACCGTGCCGTAGATGGCCGACTCCTCGTCGTCCATCCTGCGCACCGCGCCCATGTCGATCAGCTTCAGCTGGTCCTCGGCCTGGATCGCGTTGTCGACCTTGAAGTCGCAGTACAGGAGGTTCCGGCTGTGCAGGTGCGCGAGCGCCTCCAGCGCCTCGATGCCGTACGCGCAGGCCTGCTCCACCGGCAACGGGTCGCGTCTGCCCTGGGAGGTGCGGCGGGCGTTGGCGATCTCCTTGAGGGATTTGCCGCCGACGTACTCCATGACGATGTAGCCGTCGAGCGAACCGGTGCGCTGGTCCAGGTGCTCCACGAAGTTGTAGATCCGCACGATGTTGGCGTGCTCGATCTCCGCGAGGAAGCGCCGCTCGGAGATCGCCGCCGCCATCGCGTCCTGATCGCCCGTGTCCAGCAGGCCCTTGAGGACCACCCAGCGGTCCGAGACCGCCCGGTCGACGGCGAGATAGATCCAGCCGAGACCGCCGTGCGCCAGACAGCCGACCACCTCGTACTGGCCGTGCACCACGTCCCCGGCCTTCAGCTTCGGCACGAAGGAGTACGGATGACCGCACTTGGTGCAGAAACCCTCCGTACGGCCCGGCCGGTCACCGCGCGCCCGGCCCACCTGGGCGCCGCAGTCGGAGCGCGAGCAGAACCGCTTCCGCTCGGGCACCTCGGGATGGTCCAGGACCATCGCGCGCGGGTCGGGCCGCGGGATCGGCGGCACCTGCACCAGACCGGCGCCCAGCCGGCCCCGTGACCCGGAACCGGAGGCCGAGCCGGAGCTGCGCACCGACACCGAGCGGCCCGTCGACTTGCCCGACAGCGACCGGGACAGGCGCCCCGACACCGACCGCCGGGACTTCGACGACTGGGACGACGTCCGCGAACTGCGGCCGCTGGAACGGGAACTCGCGCTGCCGGCCGACCCGCCGGAGCCGCCCCCGCCCCCGGCGGTGATGCCGGTGGGAGGCGAACCGACCTTGCCGTCGGCTGCGACGACCGGGGCCAGACCGCAGGTGTCGCAGTACAGCTCGCCGCCGCCCACGTCCTCGTAGCTGCCCTCGCACGTCGGGCGCTGGCAGGTGCGCGCGGGGCCGCCCGCCGGCTCGTGCGGTGCCTGACTCATGGACTCCCCCTCGTCGCTCACGCGCCCGGCCCCCTCCGGTCGTCCTCGGGCACACCCTGCCCCGGCACCCGCGGGCCCCCGCCGAACAGCTCCACCGCCGCGTGCTGGTAGCGCAGCACCGCCTGCTCGGCGGCGCGCAGGTCGCAGGGCGCGCTCCACAGCATGCGGCGCGCCTTCTCGTACCGCTCCACCAGCAGCGCGTCCTCGGCCAGACCGTGCCGGGCGACCTTCGCCCGGTAGGCGTCGAGACGGCCGCGCAGCTCGGCGCGGACCGCCAGCGGCGCGGTGACCGCCGTCAACGACTCACGGGCGCGCAGCAGTTCGTCCTCGGCCTTCTGCTCCAGCTGCTCCAGCAGCGGGGACAGCCGGTGCCACTGCGCCTGCCTGCGGTACTCGGCCGCCGCCGCCAGCTGCTCCTGGAGCACCGTCGGCGGCCCGCCGACCACCGGCACCTCCGTCGCCGCGATCTTCGCGAGGACCTCGCCGCGTGCCGTGCGCGCCTCGGCGAGCGTGCGGTCCGCGCGGCTGAGGATGTCCCGCAGCTTCACGATGCGCTTCTCGGCGTCCTGCCGCACGGTCAGTACGGCGTCGATCTCCCGGCGCACCTCCTCCAGGGCGCGCGCCTCACGGTCGTACACCGTGGTGTCCGGCCGGCCGCCGCCCGGGGCCGAACTGCCCTCGGCGGCCTGCCAGAACGCCAGCGGGTCCGAGACCACCTGCTCGCGCAGCTTGGCCAGTATCCGGGTGATGCGCTCCAGGTCGTCGCCCGCCGGGTGCTCGCCGGGGCGCACCCCGACCGAGTGCGCGAGCCGCCGGGTGCGCTGGAGTTCCGCCGCGAGCAGGTCGATCCGGGCCGGCAGGGCCGACCAGACCGCGTCCGCGGCGACCACCATGTCCAGGCTCGTCGCGTACAGCTCGTTCATCCGGTCGACGAGCGTGTCCAGTGAGTAGCGTTCGCTGAGCTTGGTCGGACTGCCGTGCAGGGTGGGGGCGTTGGCCGTCGCCGAGGCGCTGCCCGCGACCGTCACCGACTCGCCGCTCAGCAGCTCGGTCAACTCCACCAGGTCCTCGCGGCTGGACCAGCGGCGGCGCGAGCGGATGTCGCGGGCGGAGCGCAGCGCGTCGGTGTAGGCGTCGAAGTACGTCCACAGCAGCGTGATCGACGCCTCCGTGGACGTCCAGCGCTCCCGGGTGACGCCGGTGAGCTCGGCGCCCTCCAGGAGTCTGCGGCCCGCGTGGTCCTGGAGGGCGAGGAGCGAGGTCTCGATCGCCTCGTGCTCCGCGCCGAGCCGCGCCAGCGCACGGTCCACCTCGTCCCGGTCCATCACCGGCCCGGTGGATCCCGTGACGCCCATCGATCACCTCTCGCTGCGGTCGTGTGTCGCGTGTCGTCTGTCGTCTTCTGGTGCGGGTGTTCGCGGGTTCGGCAGGATGTCAGGTGGTGCGCAGGTACTGCGGTGCCGGTGGTTCCGAGTTCTTCGCATCCTTGCCCAGTGTCGCCGACAGCCATTTCTCGTACGACCACTGCCAGCCGTTCGCGGTGTCC
The DNA here is from genome assembly GCF_042959065.1 of Streptomyces sp. NPDC007929. Lineage (NCBI taxonomy): Bacteria > Bacillati > Actinomycetota > Actinomycetes > Kitasatosporales > Streptomycetaceae > Streptomyces > Streptomyces sp. NPDC007929. The sequence goes on from NZ_JBIBKD010000002.1 coordinate 443,845, forward strand.
TTGCGCCAGTCCACCAGGATCTGGTTGACCCGGCGTACCAGGTCGTCCGCGTCCTTCTTCATCGCCACGCCGTAGTACTCGGCAGTGAAGGCCTCGCCCTTGAGCTGGACCGTCGGGTCCTGTGCCGCCTGGCTCGCCGCGAGGGCGCCGTCGGTGACCACGGCGTCGACCTCGCCGAGCTGGAGCCGCACCAGGCAGTCGAGTTGGTTCGGCACGGTGGTGGAGATGTCCGTGCCCGCGGGGAGCTTGCCGGCCTTCTGGTCCGCCTCCAGCGCGGCGTACGCCGTGGAACCGGCCGCCGTGCAGATCCTGCGGTCCGCGAGCGTGTCGTCGTAGCCCTTGACGGGGGAGGACTTCGGGGCCAGGACCTGCTGGCCCGTCTTGAAGTAGGGCGCGGAGAACGCCACGTCGCCGATGCGGTCGCAGTTGATCGTCATCGTGCGGACGACCATGTCCACCCGGCCGTCCTCGATCGCCGGGATGCGCTGGTCGGTGGGGATCGCCTTGAACTGGACGGCGTCCGCGTCGCCGAGGATGTCCTTCGCGATGCGGTGGACCAGATCGATGTCGAAGCCTTCGAGCTCCGCGGTCTTGCCGCTGTTGGGGTTGCGGTAGCCCCAGCGGTAGCTGTTCTGGTCGACGCCGACGACCAGCTTGCGCTTCTCGCCCTCGCGGCTCTTGATCGCCCGGATGGTGTCGCCGTCGGCCGAGGAGGGGGAGAGCGTCTGCTTCTCGGGGGCCTCGCAGTCCTCTTCCACCACGGTCCCCGTGGTGTCGGTGTTCGCGGTGTTCGCGGTGTTCGCGGTGTTCGCGGTGGTCGCGGTGGTGTTCCGGGTGGTCGTGGTGAGCGGCGGCAGGCAGAGGGCCACCAGCGCCACCAGGGCGCAGACGACAGCCATCGCGGTCACCCCGCCCCAGCCCCTGAGCGCGTCTCGCACGGTCGTTCCTCCCTTCGCCTCCGGCCCGTTCATCGGTACTCCGACAGCCTGCGGCCGATGCCCAGGACCGCGCCCGCGGCGCCCAGCACCGCGAGGACGGCCACGCCCGCCGGCATGCCCGTCAGCGCGTCGCGGCCGTCGCCCGCCGCGCGCTTGAACTCCGTCTCCTCGTGCGCGAGTGCCGTGCGCAGGTTGTCGTCGACGCTGTCGAAGCACTCGCCGGTGGCGCCCTCGGGGCCGATGACCCGGTCCAGCGCCTGCTGGTAGTTGCCGTTCTCGTCCTGCGCGCGGGCGGCGGTGTGGCGCTTCTTCCACTCCGTCATGTTGCCCACGGCCGCGGTGACGGGGCGCTCGCCCGAGGTGTCGTCGGCGAGCTTCTCGGCGGCGGCCAGCTTCGAGGCGAGGGCCTTGATCTCCCTGCCGAAGTCGTAGTCGTAGGCGTCGTACGTCTTCTTGCCGACCTTCTTCGTCTCCGCGCCGCGCGCCACCAGGGTGAGGTTCTCGTTGCCCCTGGCCTTGAGGGAGGCGATGCGTGCGTCGTGCAGGACGTTCAGGGAGCGGACGCCGTGGTCGTAGGAGTCGTTCAGGCCCGCGCGGGCGAGGGTGTGGCCGACGACCAGCCAGAGCAGGACGACCGTCGCCGTGGCGGTGGCGGCCACCAGGCCGTGGTTCAGGACCCGGTTCGTCCGCCGGTAGTTGCGGTGCTGCGCCCAGGCGAGGGCCGCCAGGGCGGCGACGCCGAGGGCGATCGCCGCCCAGGGGTAGGGCGTGGCGTCCGCGTAGTCCGCGCTGAGGCGCTGGTTCTCCTTGGTGTAGAGGTCCTCCGCCGCCGGGAGCATCTGCTGCTGCATCTTCTCGTTGGCGTAGCGGAGGTAGGCGCCGCCGACGGGGAAGCCCTGGCGGTTGTAGGTGCGGGCGCGCTCCACCAGGCCCTTGTACTCCGGCAGGAGCTTGTTCAGCTTGGCGATCGTCGCCGTGGACGGGGAGCCCGGTTCGGCGTTGGCGGCGGCGTTGACGAGCTTCTCCGCGGCCGTGCGGATGTCCCGCTCGTAGCGGTCGCGGGTGGCGGCCGACTCCTGGCCGCCGGCCAGGAAGCCGCTGGAGGCGGCGGTGTTGGCGTCCGCGAGGGAGCGGTAGATGTCGGCGGCGTCCGAGCTGAGGGGCTGGCTGCGGGTGAGGACGTCGTCGGCGGCGGCGGCGCGGTCGGTCATCTGCCAGGCGGTGACGGCGCCGAAGGCGACGACGAGCAGGGCCAGCAGGGCGCCGATGATGCGGAGGCGGCCGGGTTCCGTCGTGGCCGCGGAGCGCAGTTGGTCGAGTCCCTCGGCGAAGGCGGTGCGGCGGAGGGGTGTGGGGGCTGTGGGGGGTGTGGCGGGGGCGGGGGGTGCCGTCTGGGCCGGTACGGCCGGCAGGACGGGGCCCGGTGGTGGCGGGCTGCTCTTCGGCGTGTACGTCACTGTGACCTCCCCCGTGGTCATCCGTCGCCGCAAGTATCGCTGCCGGGGCTGACATCCGCACCGGCCTTGGCCCGATCTTGATCGGATCGCAGCGTGTGGCGCCCCGTTCAGGTACACGTGGGGGGAGGTGGTTCGGTTCCCGGGGGTTCCGTGGGGTGGGGGTGCGCGTTCGGTTCGCGTGGCGCCGGGTGGTGGGTCGGGGTCGCGCCGGGGGGTGTCCGTCCTCGGAACGGCGCGATGGGGTTGGATACCGACTCACTGTCCGTTGACGCGCCAACCGCTGCGGGCGGACACCCCCCGACACGACCCCTTACGTACGACGGCGGCTGCGGGAGCGTCGTGGCGCGTCCAGCTGCGCCGGGTTGCGTACGTAGTGCGTACGCAGTTTCCCCTGTGCTCCCTCGGTTGCTCCGATCTCGTCCAGGCCCAGCAGGGCCGCGCCCAGTACTGGAGGGGATGTCACCACGCGGGGGACCGCCTTCGGGGCGTGGATGGTCAGCGAGTGGGTGATGTGGTCGTTCAGTTGGGGGTGGCGGGCGGCCAGGACGCCGCCGCCCAGGAGTACCGGGGTTTCCTCGGCCAGGAGGTCCAGGCGGGTCAGGGCGACCACCGCCATGGAGACCACCTCATCGGCCTGGCGTTCCACGATCGCCCGGGCGACCGGGTCGCCGTCGGCGGCCGTGGCGAAGAGGACCGGGGTCAGTTCGTGGCGCCGGAGCGCCGGGACGCGTTCCAGGTGCAGTGCCTCGACGAGGGCGTACATGGTGGGCAGGCCGAAGTGGGCGGGGAGGGTGCGGGACAGGGCGGTGGCGGCGCCGCGGCCGTCCTCCGCGCGGGAGGCGTGCCACAGGGCCTCCTCGGACAGGCCCCAGCCGCCGCCCCAGTCGCCGGAGATACGGCCGAGCGCCGGGAAGCGGGCGGTGCGGCCGTCGGGGCGCATGCCCACGCAGTTGATGCCCGCGCCGCAGACGACCGCCACCCCCCGGGGTTCGCGGGCCCCGGCCCGCAGGATCGCGAAGGTGTCGTTGCGTACCGTCGCCGTCCGGCCCCAGGCGCGGGCGCGTAGTGCCGCGGCCAGTTGCTCCTCCTCGACGGGGAAGTCGGCGTTGGCGAGGCAGGCCGAGACGTGGGTGACCGAGGTGAGACCGGCGGCGGTGAGGGCCTCGTTCACCGTCGCGGCCAGGGCGTTCATCGCCGTGTCCACGCCCACGGCCGGGGGACGGAAGCCGCCCCCGCGTGCCGTGGCCAGGACGTCCCCGTCGGCCGTGACGATCGCGACGTCCGTCTTGCTGTTGCCCGCGTCGATGGCGAGGACACGTGCGGTCACGCCCACGCGAGGTGCTCCCGGTTGTGTGCGATCAGCCGGTCGGTGAGCGTCTCGGCGTACGCGTACTGGCCTACGAGGGGGTGGGCGAGGAGGGCGCGGAAGACGCGGTCCCTGCCGCCGTGCAGGGCTGCCTGGAGGGCCAGGTCCTCGTAGGCCGTGACGGCGGCCATCAGGCCCGCGTGGAGCGGGTCCATGGGTTGGACGGTGAGGGGGGACGCGCCCTTGGTCCCCACGGCCGCCTGGACCTCGATCACCGCGTCGTCGGGGAGGAAGGGCAAGGTGCCCCGGTTGTACGTGTTCACCACCTGGTACGGCGAACCGCCGCCGCCCAGCAGGGCCGCCGCCAGGTCCACCGCGGCCTCCGAGTAGAAGGCGCCGCCCCGCTTGGCGAGCAGCTCCGGCTTCTCGTCGAGGGCCGGATCGGCGTACATCGTGAGCAGTTGCCGTTCCATCGCCGCCACTTCGGCCGCGCGGGACGGCTTCGTCCGCTGTTCGGCGACCACTTCGTCGTGCGCGTAGTAGTAGCGCAGGTAGTACGAGGGGACTACGCCGAGCGTGTCGAGCAGGGGGCGGGGGAGGTGGAGGTCGGCCGCGATTCTGTCGCCGTGTTCGCCCAGGAGTCCGGGCAGGACGTCCTCGCCCTCGGGGCCGCCGAGACGTACGGCTGTCTCCCAGGTAAGGTGGTTGAGGCCGACGTGGTCCAGGTGGAGCGCGGAGGGCTCCATGGACAGCAGGGCCGCGAACCTGCGTTGCAGGCCGATCGCCACGTTGCACAGGCCCACCGCCTTGTGGCCCGCCTGGAGCAGGGCGCGGGTCACGATGCCGACCGGGTTGGTGAAGTCGATGATCCAGGCCCGGGGGTTGGTACGGCGGACGCGGTCCGCGATGTCCAGGACGAGCGGGACCGTGCGCAGCGCCTTGGCCAGGCCGCCGGCGCCGGTGGTCTCCTGGCCCACGCAGCCGCATTCCAGGGGCCAGGTCTCGTCCTGCTCGCGGGCCGCCTGGCCGCCGACGCGCAGTTGGAGGAGGACCGCGTCCGCGCCGTCCACCGCCTCGTCGAGGTCGGTCGTCGTGGTGACGCGGCCCGCGTGGTCCTGGCGGGCGAAGATGCGGCGGGCCAGGCCGCCGACCAGGTCGAGACGGTCCTGGGCGGGGTCCATCAGGACCAGTTCCTCGACGGGCAGGGTGTCCCTCAGGCGGGCGAAGCCGTCCACGAGTTCGGGGGTGTAGGTCGAGCCTCCGCCGACCACGGTGAGTTTCATATACGTCTAACCCTTTACTCCGGTGAGCGTGACACCCTCCACGAACGCCTTCTGCGCGAAGAAGAACACGAGGATCACGGGGGCCATGACCAGCACGGTGGCGGCCATGGTGAGGTTCCAGTCGGTGTGGTGGGCGCCCTTGAACGACTCCAGGCCGTAGGAGAGCGTCCAGGCGCCCGGGTTCTCCGAGGCGTAGATCTGCGGTCCGAAGTAGTCGTTCCACGCGTAGAAGAACTGGAAGAGGGCCACCGCGGCGATGCCCGGCTTGGCCATCGGCAGTACGACCTTCAGGAGGGTGCGCAGATCGCCGCAGCCGTCCACCTTCGCCGCGTCCACGTACTCGTCGGGGATCGTGGTGAGGAACTGACGCAGCAGGAAGATCGAGAACGCGTCGCCGAACGCCATGGGGATGATCAGCGGCCAGAGCGTGCCGGACAGGTCCAGCTGCTTCGCCCAGAACAGGTACATCGGGATGACGACCACCTGCGGCGGCAGCATCATCATCGAGATGACCAGCATCAGGACCGGATTGCGGCCGCGGAAGCGGAACTTGGCCAGGGCGTAGGCCACGGGGATCGAGGAGACGACCGTGAGGACCGTGCCCAGGCCCGCGTAGATCAGGGTGTTCCGCCACCAGGTGAGGAAGCCGGGGGTGTCGAACACCGTGGCGTAGTTGCCCCACTCCCAGGTGCGCGGGATCAGGTCGCGGCTGAGCGCCTGGCTGTCGCTCATCAGGGAGGTGAGGAGGACGAAGACGAACGGGAGCGTGAAGAAGAGGGCCGCCGCGAGGGAGAGGGAGTGGACCGCGATCCATTCGAGCAGCGCCTTGCGGTGGGCCGTGCGTGCCGCCGGCGACGGGGGCGCCTTCAGCTCCACGGGCTTGCCGAGCACCTGCGTCATCGTTCACCTGCCTGGATCAGGCCGCCCCGGCGGCGCATCAGGAGGGCCGTGAAGGCCATGGAGAGGGCGAAGAGGACCAGGGCGACCACACAGGCCGAGCCGTAGTCGAAGCGCTGGAAGCCCAGGTTGTAGACGAGTTGGGGGAGGGTGAGGGTCGATTTGTCCGGGTAGCCGGGCTCGAACAGGGTGCCTGCCCCTTGGATCACGCCCGAGGCGACCTTCCCGGCGATCAGGGGCTGTGTGTAGTACTGCATCGTCTGGATGACGCCGGTGACCACCGCGAACATGACGATCGGCGAGATGTTGGGCAGCGTCACGTAGCGGAAGCGCTGCCACGGGGTCGCGCCGTCCAGCTCCGCCGCCTCGTACTGCTCCTTCGGTACGTCGAGCAGGGCGGCCATGAAGATGACCATCAGGTCGCCGATGCCCCACAGGGCCAGCAGGGTGAGGGCCGGCTTGGACCAGGTGGGGTCGTTGAACCAGCCCGGGGCTGGCAGCCCGGTCTTCTCCAGGATCGAGTTGACCGGGCCCGTGCCGGGGTTGAGGAGGAACGCGAAGGCCATCGTGGCCGCCACGGGCGGGGCCAGGTAGGGCAGGTAGAAGAGGGTGCGGAAGGCCCCCGTGGCCGTCTTGACCTTGGTGATCAGCAGGCCCACGCCCAGGCCGAAGGCGACTCGGAGCGTGACCATGACGGCCACCAGCCACAGGGTGTTGCGCAGGGCGGGCCAGAAGAGGGGGTAGTGCTCGAAGACGTACACCCAGTTCTTCGTGCCGCTCCAGGTCGGCGGCTGGAAGCCGTCGTAGCGCATGAAGGAGAAGTAGACGGTGGAGATCAGCGGGTAGGCGAAGAAGACCGTGAAGCCGATCAGCCAGGGGGAGAGGAAGGCGAGGGTGCGCAGGGTCGAGCGGCGGTGTTTTGAGCGCAGTGTGTGGGTGCTCATGGGTTACTTCGCCTGTGCGATGTCCGTGTCGATCTGCGCGGCCGCCTTCTTCAGGCCCGCCTTGAGGTCGGTCGCCTTGCCGCTCTCGTAGGCGTAGCCGAACTCCTGGATCGTGGTGAGGTAGACACCGCCGTTGACGGAGGCCGGGGCGGTGGTGGAGTCGGGGTTGGCCGCGATCTCCAGGAACGTCTTGAAGCGCGGGTCGTACGTCAGCTTCGGGGACTTCAGCGCCGCGAGTGTCGAGGGCACGTTGTGGATGGCGTTGGAGAAGTTCACCACCGCGTCCGTGTCCGTGGTCATGTACTTCACCAGCTCCCAGGCCGCGTTCTGCTTCCGGCTCGTCGCGGCGATCCCGGCGATGGTGCCGGTGATGTAACCCTTGCCGTACTGGTCGGCCTGGTCGTCGGGGACGGGCAGCGGGGCGACGCCGATGTCGAACGCCGGCTTGGTGTCCAGGGCCATGCCCAGGCGCCACTCGCCGTCGAGCTGCATGGCGACCTGGCCGGTGTGGAAGGGGTGCTTGGGACCCCACTCGTCGCCGAGCTTCGAGCGGTAGGTCTCCAGCCTGCGGTAGCCGCCGAGGGCGTCGACGAGCTTCTTCTGGACCGTGAAGGCCTGGGCGAACGCCGGGTCCTTGCCGACGTTCGACTTGCCCTCCTTGTCGAAGTACGTGGGGGAGAACTGGCCGAGGTAGTGCTCGGTGGTGGTCTCCCAGCCGTGGTAGTTCGGCATGAAGCCGAGCTGCCTGTACGAGTCGCCCTGGGGGATCGTCAGCTTCTTCGCGACGCGCTCGAACTCCGACCAGGTCTTCGGCGGGGCGGTGACACCGGCCTTCTTGAACGCGGTCTTGTTGTAGTAGAGGCCGTAGGCGTCGCCGAGGAGCGGGACCGCGCAGCGGTTGCCCTCGAACCGGGTGTACTCGTTCATCGCCTTGGGGAAGGTCTTCTCCGGGTCGACGCCGGACTTCTCGAAGAACGGGTCGAGGTCCACCAGGGCGCCCGAGGAGCAGAACTTCCCGACGCTGTTCGTGGTGAACGACGAGATTACGTCCGGGGCCTTGGCGCCGCCGGCGCGCAGGGCCTGGTTCATCTTGTCGTCCGTCATGTTGCCGACCACGGCGACGTGGATGTTGGGGTGCGCCTTCTCGAATCCGGCGACCAGTTCCTTGACGGCCTTCACCTCCGCCGGCGCGCTCCAGGCGTGCCAGAAGGTGAGGGTCGTCTCCTTGGACGCGTCGTCACTCGCGCCGGCGTCCGACTGGCCGGTGCAGGCGGTGGCGAGGAGGGCGAGGGCGGCGGAGGCGGCGAGTGCGAACGTCGCTTTTCTGGAGGTTCCGGGCATGGCGGGGCTCCCTGAGGCAAGGGGGAAGGACGGAGGGGGCGGGCGTGAAGGGTTGGGAGGGGGGTGGCTTGAGGCGATCGAGCCGGAGGGGGCGAGGGCGACTTGAGGCGGTCGAGCTGGGAAGGGCGAGCGGGTCGAGCGGGTTCAGCGGGAGGTGTCGAAGACCTCGTCGCGTGTGGTCGCTAGCGCGCTCTCCAACGCGCCGCGCAGCACGGGGTGTTCACGTACGTCACCCACCACCAGGCGGGGGCGGGACGCGGCCAGCTCTTCCAGTTCGGCCTGGACGAGGGCGCGCAGCGGCTCGCCGCCCGAGGTGAGGGACGCGCCGCTCAGCACGACGAGCTCGGGGTCGAGGACCGAGACCAGCGAGGCCAGACCGGTGGCCAGCCGGGTCGCGTACGTCCGCAGGAACTGCCGGTGGGCGTCGTCACCGGCTTCGGCCGCCCTGGCCACCAGCTCGGCGGCGGAGTCGGCGTACGGGCCCGGCGGGACGTCCTCGATGCCGAGTTCGCGGGCCAGGCGCGGGACGGCCTGGGAGCCGGCCAGCTCCTGGTAGCCGCCGCTGTTGGCCTTGGTGACCTGGCGGACCAGGGGTGTGCCCGGCACCGGCAGGAAGCCGACCTCGCCGGCGCCGCCGGTCCAGCCGCGGTGCAGCCGTCCGCCGAGGACCAGGGCGGCGCCGAGGCCCTCCTGGTTCCACAGCAGCACGAAGTCCGCGTGGCCCCGGGCCGCGCCCAGACGCTGTTCGGCGAGCGCGACCAGGTTGACGTCGTTCTCGTACTCGAACGGCATCGGCAGGGCGGCGGCGAGTTCGTCCAGCAGGGTGGGGGAGTGCCAGCCCGGGAGGTGGGAGGCGTAGCGCAGCCGGCCCGTGGTGGGGTCGAAGGCGCCGGGTGTGCCGATGACGAGGCGGTGGATGTCGTCCCGGGCGAGACCGGCCGCCTTCACCGCGCCGTCCAGGGCGTCGGTGACGTGCTGGACGACCGGGGTGCCGGTGCGTCTGCCGGGGGTGGGCAGCTCGTGGCGTCCGACGGTGCGGCCGGTGATGTCGGCGACCGCGGCGAGGATCCGCTGGGGGGTGACGTCGAGTCCGGCGGCGTGACCGGCCGCCGGGTTGACCTCGTAGAGCTGGGCGCTGGGGCCGGGGCGGCCCTCGGTGGTGCCGGTGGCCAGGACGAGCCCCGCCGCCTCCAGACGGGCCAGGAGCTGTGAGGCGGTCGGCTTGGACAGCCCGGTGAGCTTGCCGATCCGGGTGCGGGACAGCGGCCCGTGCTCCAGCAGCAGGTCCAGGGCGGCCCGGTCGTTCATGGCGCGCAGGACGCGCGGTGTGCCCGGCGTACCGGCGATTCCACCCATGCGTCTTCAACACCTGCCCTTCGGCTGCTCAGCTTCTCAGTGACCACGCGGGGAAGTCCATCGGACGCCGGTTCCCCGACCACTGCCAGTCACTGTTAGGAAACTTTCCTATCGGTGGGAGGAACGTAGAGCGCGGGGGAGGTGACGTCAAGGGGGAGCCGGGCGGGAGGGCGACTCCGGCGCCGGGGTTGCCTCCGGCGCCTGGTGCGCTCGGCGTCCGTGTGCTCGTCCGGACCGGGACGGTATTTCGGCTTCCGCGGTTCCCTCTTTTTTCGTCCAGTGATCCCGGCGTAATCCACTTGTCATCTACATCTATCGGTTTGAATTGCCGTGGACGGAATGGCAAAGTGATCACTTGCCGCCGCGCATTTCGGTGGCGAGTTCTGATGCGAAGAACGAAGGAGGGCGCATCATCGTGCGCAAGCTCAAGGTGCTCGGCTCGCTGGTGGGGGCCGCTCTCGCGGTGGGGGCGCTGGCGACCGCTCCGGCGAGTGCCGCTGCCGGTGACGGCGGGATCTCCGTGAAGAAGGTGAAGCGGGGAAGTGTCACCTGCTTCAACTATTCATGGGGTGACGACGGCATTGCCAGCTACACCGTCTACTACCACAACACCTGTGCGGGAAGTCACGGCCTTTATGTGACCACCAATGCCGGGCTCTCGCACGAGTGCATATGGGTGGCTGGAGGTAAGAAGGGGTCGCACGTCTTCTATACGCCGCCGATCAAGTTCGCGCACAAGAAGAGCTGCTGAACGCACAAAGGGCTCCCGTCCGGGAGCCCTTTGCCGTGGGTGGCGGCCCTACTTGGTCACGCTCGGCGGGGTCAGCGGCGTCGCGGCCTGGGACTGTGGCGACGCGGTGTTGGAGTAGGCCGACGGCGCGGCCATCCCCGCCGTCGGGTCCGCGGGCTGCTCCTCCAGCGGGGCCGTGGCGCCGCCGACGATGCGGATGTCCGCCGCGTCGAAGGCCCGCTTCACGCGCCAGCGCAGTTCGCGCTCCACCGTCAGGGACTTGCCCGGCATGGTCTTGGCCGTGACGCGCACGACCATCGAGTCCAGCAGCACGCTGTCCAGGCCGAGGACCTCGATCGGGCCCCACAGCAGCTCGTTCCAGGGCTCCTCGGCGCTCATCTTCTCGGCGACCTCGTCCAGGGTGGCCTTCACATGGTCCAGGTCCTCCGAGGCGGCGACCGTGACGTCGACGTTGGCCGTGGCCCAGCCCTGGGAGAGGTTGCCGATGCGCTTCACCTCGCCGTTGCGGACGTACCAGATCTCACCGCCGTCGCCGCGCAGCTTGGTCACCCGCAGGCCCACCTCGATCACCTCGCCGGAGGCGACCCCCGCGTCGATCGTGTCGCCGACGCCGTACTGGTCCTCCAGGATCATGAAGACGCCGGACAGGAAGTCCGTCACGAGGTTGCGGGCACCGAAGCCGATCGCCACACCGGCGACACCGGCCGAGGCCAGCAGCGGGGCGAGGTTGATGTTGAACGCGGAGAGGATCATCAGGGCCGCGGTGCCCACGATCAGGAAGCTGGCGACCGAGCGCAGCACCGACCCGATGGCCTGGGAGCGCTGACGGCGGCGTTCCAGATTGACCAGCAGACCGCCCAGGGGCGGGCCGTCCACCGTCTGCTCGGTGCGGCTCATCCTGTCGATGAGCTTGGTGATCGCCCGGCGTACGGCGACGCGCAGCACCACCGCTATCACCACGATCAGCAGGACCTGCAGTCCTATCGCGAGCCATGTCGACCAGTTCTGCTCGACCCATCCGGCGGCGTTCGTCGCGCTCTCCTGGGCGTCCTGGAGCGACGGCACTCTCGGGGACTGGGTCTCCGAGGGGGTCGGCGACGGTGACGGGTCGGCGGCCGACAGGACGGAGTCCGCGAGGGACAGGAACACGGCAGGTACCTCCAGGTGCAGCGGTCTGCCCCGGCGCGGTGGTTCTGGGGGGCCAAGGTCACGGCTGGGTCACCGAAGGGGCAGAACCACCACACTAACGGGGCATTGTGTGTGCGCTTGCCGGATGTGTGAAGGAGAGACCGTGCTCACCTGGGCTTGAACAGGCCATGATCCGGGGGATGAATGGGATGTGGTCGAAAACACTCCCAGCCCGTTACCGGGACATGGTGGCGCTTCCACCAGGCATGAGGGGAGACTGACTACGAATCGTCCCGGCGCGAGCCACGCGCCGCCGGCGTCCAAGGAGGCATCCGTGCCGCATGTCCTGGTCCTCAACGCGTCGTACGAGCCGCTAGGTGTCGTACCGCTCCGCCGCGCGCTCGTCCTCGTCCTCGAGAACAAGGCAGTCTGCCTCGAGGAGTCCGGCGCCTATCTGCACAGCGCGACCGTCACAGTCCCCGCACCCAGCGTGGTCCGGCTCAAGCGATTCGTCCGGGTCCCTTATCGAGGGCCCGTTCCACTGACCCGCCGGGCGCTGTTCGCCCGCGACGGGGGCCGGTGCATGTACTGCGGTGGCGTCGCAACCAGCGTCGACCACGTCATCCCGCGCAGCCGCGGGGGCAAGCACGTCTGGGACAACGTGGTGGCGTCCTGCCGCCGCTGCAACCACGTGAAGGCGGATCGGCACCTCTTCGAGATCGGCTGGCGGCTGCGCCACAAACCCGCCCCGCCGTCCGGCCTGGCCTGGCGCATCATCGGGACCGGCCATAGGGATCCGCGCTGGCTGCCGTACTTGCAGCCGTTCGGCGCGGACGACGCCATGGCCCGGATCGACGGCATTTCCGCCTGACGACGATCCGGGCCTTCGTATTGCCGCGCGCGGCCGGACCGGCCCGGGAACCCCCGTTCCCCGGGCCGGCCAGTCATGGGCGGGGCCGCTCACACATAGCGCAGCTCCCCGGGGCGTACCGCGCGGCCCAGCAGCGGCAGTGAGGTCGCCGCGGCGAGTAGGCAGGCGGCGTAGATCCCGAGGGGGACCAGGGCGATCGCCCAGGGGACCGGCCGGTCGGTGAGCAGGGCGTACCAGGCGCCGATGGCCGTCCCGCCCAGGCCCGCGAGCAGCACCGCCGGTGCCAGCGGCAGCGCGGTCTCCAGCAGCAGGGACCGGCCGAGCACCGCGCGCGGCACCCCGGCGGCGCTCTGCGCGGCCAGGCCCCGGCGGCGGGTGGCGAGCGACTCCGCGGTGCCGACGGCGAGACCGGACAGCGTGATCGCGAGGGCGACGGCGACGGCGGCGCCGGCGAGGTTGACGCCCAGGGTGTAGTAGCCCGGGCCCTCGGCGAGGTTCTCGCGGGAGTGCACCACGTCGAGGAAGACCTCCCGGATGCCCAGGAAGCCGGTCCCGGCGACCGTCACCAGCAGCACGGCGGCGTGCGTACGGGCCGCGGCCCAGGGGTCGTCGCGCAGCCGCTCCGCCGCGATCAGCACCGGCGCCGACCGGGCCCGGGCGGCCAGGATCCGCCCCACGGCCCCGGCCACGGCCCCGGAGAGCCACACCGAGCCCGCGCCGACCGCGAGGACCACGCCGACCATCGTCAGCGGCAGCCCGGTGCTCGGCCGGTTGGACGCGGCCGAGGACGTGCCGAGCACGGCGAACAACGTCGCCACGCCGACCAGCAGCAGCCCCGCGAGGAACAGCAGCCCCGGCCCCCGTCCGGTGCGCGGCGGGCCGACCCTGCGCACCCGGCCGAGCGGCGAGGCCACCACCCGGCGCAGCGCCAGCGCACCGGCCGCCGCGCCCAGCAGCGGCACCCCGGCCGCGACCACGGCGATCCCCGCCCAGGCCGCGGCGGGCGGCTCGGACCACAGGCGCAGCAGCAGCGGCACGCCAAGGGCGGTGGCGGCCGCCGAGCCCAGCAGACAGGCAAGGCCCGTCTCCAGCGCCGCGATCCGCCGCACCTGCCCGGGCGTCGCCCCGGCCAGTCGCAGCGCGGCCAGCCGCCGGTCGCGGTGCACCGCCCCGATGCGGGCGCACTGGCCGAGGAACCCGAGCACCGGCACGAGCAGGAGCAGCAGCCCGGCGATCACACCGGAGCGCGTGCCCGGCTGGTCCAGCAGGCCCGAGGCGACGGGCACGCGGTAGCTGCCGCGCAGGGACGCCAGGGTGACGGCGGCCAGCGCGAACCCCGTCGCGAGCGCCGCCCCCGCCGCGGTCAGCGCGACCCGCCACCATTCGCCGCGGTCGGAGCCCCGGGTGAGTTCCCAGGCGAGGCGCAGATCGGTCCGCAGCGACGTCACGCCGTCACCCCCAGCGCCGCCACGGCCCCGTCCCGCAGCCGGACTTCGCGGTCCGCGTACGCCGCCACCTGGGCGTCGTGCGTGATCAGCAGGACGGCGGTGCCCGACTCGCGGGCGGTGTGGACCAGGGCCGTCATGACCTGCTCGCCCGCCAGTGAGTCCAGCGCGCCCGTCGGCTCGTCGGCGAAGACCACCCTCGGTCCGGTGACCAGGGCCCGGGCCAGTGCGGCCCGTTGCGCCTGGCCGCCGCTCAGCTCGCCCGGCCGCAGGTCCTCCTGGCCGCGCACCCCGAACCGCTCCAGCCACTGACCGGCCAGGTCCCGGGCCCCGGCCCGGTCGGTGCCGGCCAGCAGCAGGGGCAGGGCGACGTTGTCCAGGACCGTCAGCTCGGGGATGAGCTGCCCGAACTGGAACACCACGCCGAACTCGGTGCGCCGCAGCTCGCTCAGCCGCTTCTCGGGCAGGTCCTCCAGCCGACGGCCGTCGTACGTCACCGAGCCCGCGTCCGGGCGGACGATGCCGGCCAGGCAGTGCAGCAGCGTCGACTTCCCGCTGCCGCTCGCGCCGGTCACGGCGAGGATCTCGCCGGCGTGCAGCTCGACCGACGCGCCGCGCAGGGCCGTTGTCCGGCCGTGCGACTTGACGAGGCCGGCGGCCGTGAGAAGGGGCACGGGTCTGCTCATGTCGCGTCGACCTCCGCGGTCAGGGTGGTGAGCCGGGCCGCCGTGGTGCTCATCCAGCGGAGGTCGGCGTCGAGGTGGTTGAGGGCGTAGTCGGCCGAGAGCACGGTCGAGAGATCGGCTCCCTGGGCGGCCTTGACCGCCGTGAGCTCCCGCATCCGTCCCATGTGCGCGGCGCGCTGGGCACTCAGATAGCCGTCCGGGTCGCCGCCCGAGAGGATCGCGACCACGACCTTGGCGAAGATCTCGTTCGCCACGAACGGCGCGGGCGGGGCGATCTCCCCTGCCCAGCGGGCCAGTTCGCGCGTCCCCTCGTCGGTCGAGCGGTACGTCGTGCGCTCCGGGCCGCCATCCGAGTCGGTGCCGTCGACCTCGGCGAGGCCGTCCCGCACCAGACGCTGGAGGGTCGTGTAGACCTGCCCGTAGGCCAGCGGGCGGGCCTGCGGGAAGCGTTCGTCGTGGCGTCGCTTGAGGTCGTAGCCATGGCTCGGACCCGTCGCGAGCAGGCCCAGCAGGATGTGACGGGTGCTCATGCCGATCATTATGCACTGAGTACATGTACTGAGTGAATAGTGGGCGGTGGGGAGATGCCCGCCTTGCCTGGAGGGATGGGTCAGCCGGAGACGGCGTACGCCTCGGCCGACCACAGCGAATACCCGTACACCGTGGCCCGTTCGTCGCCCTGGACGCGCACGAACCGCACGTCCCGTTGGTCCATGGGGACGTTCTCCCGGCCGCCCCGGCTGTCCCGGACGACGGCGGCGGTGCGCCAGCGGCGGCCGTCCGGGGAGACCTGGACGCGGTAGGCGGAGGGGTGCGCGTCCTGCCAGTGCAGCGCGACCCGGCCGAGCCGCGCCGGGCGGGCCAGCTCCACCTGCCACCAGGCGCCGTCGTCGACCGGGGAGGACCAGCGGGTGTGCGGGTCGCCGTCGTTCGCCGCCGACGCGGGGAAGTCGGGCGTCTCGTCGCCCGAGGAGCGAGCGGTGCCGGTCCGGGCCAGGTCGGGGCCGCCGGTGGGCGGCACGGCCCGGACGGTGAGCGTGCGTTCCGCCCCCGCGAACCCCAGCCGGACCTCGTACGACCGCATCGGGGCGCCGCGCGCCGCCGTCACCTCGACCGGGACCTCCACCGTGGTGCCGCGCCGCACGGTCAGCTCGCCCTTCGGCACCCGGACCCGGACGCCCCCGGGCGCCTCGACGGTCAGCCGGCCGCGGGCGTCGGCGGGGCGCAGCGATCCGAGCCGGACGGTCAGCCGTTCGCTCCGGCCGGTCTCGACGTCCGCCCGGTCGCGGGGCAGGCCCAGGGAGACGGCGGGCGCGTCGCCGAACCAGGGGACGAGGTGGTGCACGCGGGAGGGCGCGGCGCCGGTGACCCGCAGGGCGTCGCCGCGGGTCCCGAGCCGCACCTCCGTCGCCCCGGAGCGGTCCAGCCGGCCCGCCTCGCGCCAGCCCCGCCCCGGCTCGTGCACCTCGACACCGCCCTCGGTGCCCGGCTCGGTCAGGGCCGTCACGGCGGTCAGCGTCCGGGGCCCCGGCAGGCGCAGGGTGCGGCCGTCGCCGGGATTGCGGGGCGGCTCGTGCTCGATGCCCGACCAGGCGGCGTACGACTTCTGCGCCCGCCGCAGGAAGGGGTCCAGCACGTCCGTGCCGACCTCGACGGGTGCCGACTCCAGCCCGGCCCGCAGCGCGCCCAGCCTGCGGTACGCCGACCAGGCCGCCGCCGCGTCCCCGGCGCGCTGGGCGTCCAGCATGCCGAGCGCGGCCGTGCCCGCCTCGCCGTACGACGACAGCTGCTCCGCCCACGGGGCCACCTCGGAGCCGAGGCCCGTTCCCGACAGGCGCCGGGGCAGCTCGCGCAGCACGGTGAAGGCCTCGCGCAGCCGCCGCTCGGCGTCCCCGTCAAAGCCCGCGCCGCCCGCCGTGCGGGACGCCCAGTACGCCTCGGTCAGCGGGCGCAGATACGCCGACTCCTCGTCGTCCAGCACCGACGAGGCGTCGTTGCCGGCCAGCGCCGCCAGTGCCTGCTCACGGCGCCGGTCCCCGCCCGCGAGGTCGGCGATCGCGGCCCGCCAGGACTCCCCGGGCCGGTAGGCGCGCGGGTTCCAGGCGTAGTCGGCGGCGGTGAACAGCGGGATGCGGGACGCCTCCGGCTGCTGCATCGCGTTGGCCAGCAGCGCGGCCGAGCCGGTCGCGACGGCCGGTTCGCGGCCCTGGTAGGGGCCGAGGAAGATGCGGCCCGGTTCGTAGTCGTTGACCGGGTAGTTGTCCATGGTGACCAGCGGGTGCCCGAACGCCCGCCGCGCGTCGGCCAGTTCGCCGCCCGTGATGGTGCGCGGCACCACGCCCACGCCCGTCCACGCCACCTCGACACCGTCGGCCAGCTCGCTCGCCAGCGCCCGCCGGTAGTCGGTCGTGCCCTCCTCGTAGTACTCGGTGGGCATCAGGGAAAGACCGGCGGCGCCGGGATGCCGCGCCGCCAGGTGGCGGGCCACCGCGTTCGCCACCCGGGCCTGGGCCCGCGCCGCCGCCTCGGGACCGGAGCCGAACCGCTCGGCGTCCGCACCGCAGTGCCACTCGCTGTAGCTGACGTCCTGGAACTGGAGCTGGAACGCCCGGAAACCCAGCGCCCACATCGCGTCCAGCTTGCGTGTCAGGGCCCGCACGTCGTCGTCGGAGGCGAAGCACATCGCCTGGCCCGGGGCCACCGCCCAGCCCAGCGAGACATGGTTGGCCCGCGCCCGCTCGGCCAGCTCCCGGAAGCGGGCCCGGGCCCCCGCCGGGTAGGGCTCACGCCAGCGGGCCTGCCGGTAGAGGTCGTCGCCGGGGGCGTACAGATAGCGGTTCTGCTTGGTGCGCCCCATGAAGTCCAGCTGCGCCAGCCGCTGCGGGTGCGTCCAGGCGGTGCCGTAGAAGCCCTCGGTGATGCCGCGTACGGCGGTGCCGGGCCAGTCGCGGACGACGGCCGCCGCGATCCGGCCGTCGGGGCGCAGGAGCTGCCGCAGCGTCTGCACGGCGTGGAAGAGGCCGTCCTCGCCGGTGCCGGTGAGCAGGACGCCGCCCGCCCCGACGGACAGCTCGTACCCCCCGGCGGGCAGGGCGCGGCGGTCGCCTGGGCGGACCGGTTCCGTCCGTGCGCGCACGACCAGGGCGCCCGGCCCGGCCGTGTCCGTGATCCGGCGGGCACCGGCCTGCCGCAGCAGCTCGCGCAGGGCGTCGACGGCGGCGTGGTCCGCCCGCGCGTCGCTGATCAGGGCGACCTCGTCGGGTACGGCGACGGGGGCGCCGTTCGCGCGCAGCGACTGGGGGCGCGGCCAGACGGAGAGGTCCGCTGCAGCGCTGTCGGGGGTCGGACTGGTCGCGGCCGTGCCCGGGGGAGACGGAGCCGCCATCGCGACGAGCGGGGCCGCGAGGCTCCCGGCGACGACGGCGACCGCGAGGGCCGCCGCCCGCTTCCCGCGCCGCAGTCCCACAGGCCCCCTCCAGATGTGTCCGACCGGCACGACGAGCCCACCACCCACCCGGTGAGGGTGTCAACGAGAGTGGCCATTGTGAGTGAAATGCCGGAATCTGGAGGGTGTGGAGCGGAGCGGAATGTGACCAGAAGCACGATGTTGGGCCCGGGGCGTCTGCCTTCGCGTCGACTGGGTAGGGCTGCGATGACCCGTTGAAAGCCGTACCCGAACAGGAGGCCCCCGTGGCTGCGATGACTTTCCTTCCGCTCCCGGCCCAGTCCAAACCCGTGGCGGACCAGTCCGCCGACCTCGACGACCACCCCCATCACGCCGATCCCCGCTACTGCGTCTTCAGCTCCGAGAGCACCCACACCGAACTGCCGCTGACCAGCGAGCCCCCGCTGCCCGACGCCGAGCCCCTCACCAGTGAGCCGCCGCTCGCCGAGGCCGCTCCCCTGACCAGCGAACCCTCGGCCTTCGTCCCGGACTACTCGAGGATGTAGATGACCGCACCCCGGCCGGCCGACCCGCCCTCCGAGGACCTGTCCCGCCTCGCCGCCCTGCACGGCGTCGCGACGTCCTACAGTCCGTCCCCGGACCGCTCGGTCGCGGCCTCGGCCACCGCGGTCACCCTGACCCTGGCCGCCCTCGGCGTGGCCGCGAGCACGCCCGGCGCCGTGCGCGCCGCGCTCGCGGCCCGCGAGCGGGAACTGGGCGAACGGCTGCTGCCCCCGACCGTCGTCGGCTGGAGCGGCAGCCCCCCGGCCGCCCTGGCCGCGCTCCCCGAGGGGACCCGGCTGCGGATCGACACCGAGCGGGGCGAGAGCCGCGCCGACGCCGACGGCCTCCCACCCGGAGTGCACCGGCTGACCGTCACCACCCCCGACGGCCGCACCGCCGCCGCCCACCTGATCATCGCCCCACCCCGCCTGCCCACGCCCACGGGACGCTCCCACGGACTCCTCGTCCAGCTCTACTCCCTGCTGTCCCGCCGCTCCTGGGGCATGGGTGACCTCGGCGACCTCGCCGAGCTGGCCGGCTGGGCCGGGCGGTCGCTCGGCGCCGGGTTCGTCCAGGTCAACCCGCTGCACGCGGCCGTGCCCGGAGCGCCCACCGACCCCTCCCCGTACCGCCCCTCCTCGCGCCGCTTCCCCGACCCCGTGCACCTGCGGGTCGAGGACGTCCCCGAGGCCGCGTACGTCGACGACCCCGCACGCCTGCGCGCCCTGCTGGAGCGGGCGGGCCGGCTGCGTGAAGCGGTGCTGCACAAGGGCGCGTTGATCGACCGGGACGCCGTGTGGGAGCTCAAGCGGGAGGCGCTGGAGCTGGTCGCCGAGGTGCCCCTCGGCCCCGGCCGGCGCGCCGCCTACTGCGACTTCCTCGCCGCGCAGGGCCGGGCCCTGGAGGACCACGCCACCTGGTGCGCCCTCGCCGAGGTGCACGGCTCGGACTGGCACCGCTGGCCGACCGGACTGCGCGACCCGCGCTCCGCCGAGACCGCCCGGGCGCGCAACGGCCTCATGGACCGGGTCGACTTCTGGTCCCGGCTGGCCTGGCTCACCGACACCCAGCTCAGCGCCGCGCAGCGCGCCGGGGTCGAGGCCGGGATGCCCGTCGGGATCGTGCACGACCTCGCGGTCGGCGTGCACCCCGGCGGCGCCGACGCCTGGGCGCAGCAGGAGCACTTCGCCGCCGGCATGTCGGTCGGCGCCCCGCCGGACGCCTTCAACGCCCGGGGTCAGGACTGGGGCCTGCCGCCCTGGCGCCCCGACCGCCTCGCCGAGTCCGGCTACGCCCCCTTCCGCGACCTGCTGCGCGCCCTGTTCCGCTACGCGGGAGCCCTGCGCATCGACCACGTCATGGGCCTGTTCCGCCTCTGGTGGGTCCCACAGGGCCACCCGCCCACCGAGGGCACCTACGTCCGCTACGACGCCGAGGCCATGCTCGCCGTGCTCGTCCTGGAGGCCTCCCGGGCCGGGGCGCTGGTCATCGGCGAGGACCTCGGCACCGTGGAGCCCGGCGTGCGCGAGGCGCTGCGCGAGCGCGGGGTGCTCGGCACGTCCGTGCTGTGGTTCGAACGCGACTGGGACGGCGACGGCCGCCCCCTGCCCCCCGAGGGCTGGCGCGCCGACTGCCTGGCCACCGCCACCACCCACGACCTGCCCTCCACCGCCGCCCGTCTCACCGGCGAGCACGTCGAGCTCCGCGACAGCCTGGGTCTGCTCACCCGCCCCCTTGAGGAGGAGCGCGCCGAGGCCGCCGCCGACACCGGGGAGTGGCTCGCCCTGCTCTCCCGGCTGGGGCTGCTGCACGGTACGGGCGGCGGCGACAGCTCCTCGGAGGAGGCCCGGATCCAGGCCGTCCACCGCTTCCTGCTGCGCACCCCGGCCCGCATGATCGGCGTCTGGCTCCCGGACGGCGTCGGCGACCGCCGCCCGCAGAACCTCCCGGGGACCTGGGACCAGTATCCGAACTGGCGGCTGCCGATCGCGGACCCGCAGGGGCGGCCGGTGACCCTGGAGGACCTCGCGTCCTCACCGCGGCTGCACGCGCTGATGGACGTCTTCGGAGAGGGCGGCGCGTGAGGCGGGCGTCCCTTACGGCACCCCGGGCGCGCGCCCCCGGTCGGCGTTGGATATTTTGACACCGTGGACAAGAAGAACGCCCTGCGCGCCGGCGCCCTGGCAGCCGGTACGACGCTGATGATGCTGCTCATGTCGTCCCCCGCGAGCGCGCTCACCCGCGACGACGGTGACGACCCCGGTCAGGGCCTGAGCGTCATCGAGACGCTGGGCCTCTTCGTCGCGGCCCCCATCGTGCTCTATTTGGTCATCCACGGTCTGGTGACGATCGCGGACAAGACGCACAAGAAGAAGGACCCGACCAGCTCCAACATCACCACCAAGGCCGAGGCGAAGAGCGAGGTCAAGGCCTGAATCCGCGTTTCCCGCTGCTCGTCGAGGGCGCCGTCGCGATCACCGCGGCGGCGCCCTCGACGTGTCAGGACCGGTCCGCGCCCGCCAGCAGGTCCCGCAGCAGATCGGCGAGCTGCCCGGCCCGCCGCGCGCCCAGGGCGGACAGGGCCTCCGTCTGCACCGCGAGCCCGGCGCCGACCGCCTCGTCGACCAGGGCGCGGCCCTCGTCGGTGAGCGTGACGTGCAGGGCGCGCCGGTCGTGCGGATCGGGGGAGCGGCGCAGCAGGCCCGCCCGCTCCAGCTTGTCCAGGCGTCCCGTCATACCGCCGGTGGTGAGCATCAGCGTCGCGGAGAGCTGCCGCGGGGAGAGCGTGTAGGGCTCGCCTGAGCGGCGCAGGGTCGCCAGCACGTCGAACTCCCCGCGGGAGATGCCGAACCTCGCGTAGACCTGCCCGACCCGCTCGCCGATCGCGTGGGAGAGCCGGTTGATGCGGCCGAAGACCTCCATGGCGGCGGTGTCGAGGTCGGGCCGGACCGTCGCCCACTGGTCGATGATCGCGTCGACGGGGTCCTTGCGCTGCTCCGGGCGTTCGCTCATGGCACGAGTATCGGCCGAGGCTCGGTCACCCGCAAGAAAGTAGCTTGACGGAAAGTTGCTTAGAGGTAAGCTACTTTCTGCTGACCTACTTCGAAGGGTGTGTCTCCCATGGCCCTCTCCCGCCCGGCCCTCATCACCCTCACCGCCCTCGCGCCCGTGTCCTGGGGCACGACCTACGCGGTCACCACCGAGTTCCTCCCGCCCGACCGCCCCCTGTTCACCGCCCTGGTGCGTGCCCTGCCCGCCGGGCTGCTGCTGCTCGCCCTCGCCCGGGTGCTACCGCGCGGCGCCTGGTGGTGGAAGGCGGCGGTGCTCGGCGCGCTGAACATCGGCGCCTTCTTCCCGCTGCTGTTCCTCTCCGCGTACCGGCTGCCCGGCGGTCTCGCGGCGGTCGTCGGCTCCGCCGGTCCGCTGTTCGTGGCCGGCCTCTCGGCGCTGCTGCTCGGGCAGCGGCCCTCGGCGCGCACGCTGGTGACCGGGGCCGTGGCCGCGTTCGGCGTCAGCCTCGTCGTGCTGCGGGCGGCCGGGGCGCTGGACCCGGTGGGCCTGCTGGCTGCCGTGGCCTCCACGGCGTCGATGTCCACCGGCACCGTGCTCACCCAGCGCTGGGGCCGCCCCGAGGGGGTCGGGCCGCTGGCCCTGACCGGCTGGCAGCTCACCGCGGGCGGCCTGCTCATCGCGCCGCTCGCCTTCCTGATCGAGGGCGCGCCACCGGCCCTGGACGGCCGGGCGGCCGGCGGCTACCTCTACCTCGCCCTCGCGAACACCGCCGTCGCGTACTGGCTGTGGTTCCGCGGCATCGGCCGCATGACCGCCACGCAGGTCACGTTCCTCGGGCCGCTCTCCCCGCTGACCGCGGCCGTCGTCGGCTGGGCGGCGCTCGGGCAGTCGCTGACACCGCTGCAACTGGCCGGCATGGGGCTGGCGTTCGGGGCGACGGTGGCGGGCCAGTTCATCAGCAACCCGCCGCGAACCGCCGGCATCACGGCAAAGAACGTCCCGACCGAGCCGATGGACGTACGAGACGGGGCACCGCGCCGATAGCGGCGGCTCAGCGGGCGTGTGTGTGGGTGGGGGGGGGGCGGGCCGGGGCGGTCGAAGGGGCGCGGGGCCGGGGACGCGCTGGGGGTGGTCGATGGGCGCGGCCGGGGGCGGACGATGGGGCTGCGGGGGCGGGACAGGCCGAGGGCGGTGGATGGGGCCGCGGGGAGGGCGCGGGCCGAGGGGCGCGATGGGGCGCGGGGCCGGGGGCGCGTCGAGGGTGGTCGACGGGGGCGGGCGACAGGTCGCAGGGTTGGGGGCGTGCCGGGACGGGGCGGGCGACGGGGACGTGCCGAGGGTGGTCGAAGGGGCGCGGGGCCGGGGCGGTCGAAGGGGCGGCCGGTGGGGACGGGCGCCCCTTCGGGGGTGGTGGACCGTTCGCTACTGTCCGGCCGCCGCGTCCGCCCGCTGGGCCCGCAGGGCGCGCTCCACGCCCGCGCGGGACTCCGAGACCAGCCGCCGCAGGGCCGCGGTCGGCTCGGCGGAGGTCAGCCAGGCGTCCGTGCGGTCCAGGGTCTCCTGGGAGACCTGCACGGTCGGGTAGAGGCCGACCGCGATCTGCTGGGCCATCTCGTGGGAGCGGGACCCCCAGATGTCCTTGACCACCTCGAAGTACCGCTCCGCGTACGGCGCGAGCACCTCACGCTGGTCGGTCTGGACGAAGCCACCGATGACCGCCTCCTGCACGGCGTTCGGCAGCTTGTCGGAGTCCACGACCGACGCCCACGCCTCCGCCTTGGCCTCCGCCGTCGGACGGGCCGCCCGGGCCGTGGCCGCGTGACGCTCACCCGCGGCCGTACGGTCACGCTCGTACTCGCCCGCGATCTCCGCCTCGTCGAACCGGCCGACCGCGGCGAGCCGCTGCACGAACGTCCACCGCAGCTCCGTGTCGACGGCCAGGCCCTCGATCGTCTGCGAACCGTCCAGCAGCGCGTCCAGCAGATCGAGCTGCTCCGGCGTGCGGGCCGTCGCCGCGAACGCGCGCGCCCACGCCAGCTGGTGGTCGCTGCCCGGCGCCGCCGCCCGCAGGTGCGCCAGCGTCGCGTCGGTCCAGCGGGCCAGCAGCGCCTCACGGGCGGCCGGGTCCGCGTACAGGTCGATCGCCAGCTTCACCTGGCGGTGCAGCGACTGCACGACACCGATGTCCGACTCCTTGCCGATGCCCGACAGCACCAGCGACAGGTAGTCGCGGGCCGCCAGCTCGGCGTCGCGCGTCATGTCCCAGGCGGACGCCCAGCACAGGGCGCGCGGCAGGGACGACGCGAAGTCACCGAGGTGCTCCGTGACGAAGGCCAGCGACTGCTCGTCGAGCCGGACCTTCGCGTACGACAGGTCGTCGTCGTTGAGCAGGATCACGGCCGGGCGGCGCTGACCGACCAGCTGCGGCACGGCCGTCAGCTCACCGTCCACGTCCAGCTCGACGCGCTCGCGGCGGACCAGCTTGCCGCTCGCCTCGTCGAGGTCGTACAGGCCGACGGCGATCCGGTGCGGGCGCAGCGTCGGCTCGCCCTTGGCACCGGCGGGCAGGGCCGGGGCCTCCTGGTGGACGGCGAAGGCCGTGACGACGCCGTCGGAGCCGGTCTCGATCCGCGGGCGCAGGACGTTGATACCGGCCGTCTCCAGCCACGCCTTCGACCACGACTTCAGATCACGCCCCGAGGTCTCCTCCAGGGCGCCCAGCAGGTCAGACAGGCGCGTGTTGCCGAACGCGTGCGCCCTGAAGTACGCCTGCACGCCCCGGAAGAACTCGTCCTCACCGACGTACGCGACGAGCTGCTTGAGCACGCTCGCGCCCTTGGCGTACGTGATGCCGTCGAAGTTGACGAGCACGTCGTCGAGGTCGTTGATCTCGGCCATGATCGGGTGCGTCGACGGCAGCTGGTCCTGGCGGTACGCCCACGTCTTCATGGAGTTGGCGAACGTGGTCCAGGAGTGCGGCCAGCGCGACTCCGGGTGGGCCGCCTGGCAGGCGATGGACGTGTACGTGGCGAACGACTCGTTCAGCCACAGGTCGTTCCACCACTCCATGGTCACGAGGTCGCCGAACCACATGTGGGCCAGCTCGTGCAGGATGGTCTCCGCGCGCACCTCGTACGCCGCGTCCGTCACCTTCGAGCGGAACACGTACTGGTCGCGGATGGTCACCGCGCCCGCGTTCTCCATCGCGCCCGCGTTGAACTCCGGCACGAACAGCTGGTCGTACTTCTCGAACGGGCACGCGTAGTCGAACTTCTCCTGGAACCACTCGAAGCCCTGCCGGGTCACCTCGAAGATGGCGTCCGAGTCGAGGTACTCGGCGAGGGAGGGCCGGCAGTAGATGCCGAGCGGGACGGACTGGCCGTCCTTCTCGTACACGCTGTGCACCGAGTGGTACGGGCCGACGATCAGCGCCGTGATGTACGTCGAGATGCGCGGCGTCGGCGCGAAGGCCCAGACGTTGTCCTTGGGCTCGGGCGTCGGGGAGTTGGAGATGACCGTCCAGCCCTCGGGCGCCGTCACGGTGAACTGGAAGGTCGCCTTGAGGTCCGGCTGCTCGAAGCTCGCGAACACCCGGCGGGCGTCCGGGACCTCGAACTGGGTGTAGAGGTAGGCCTGGTCGTCGACCGGGTCCACGAACCGGTGCAGACCCTCGCCGGTGTTGGTGTACGCGCAGTCGGCGACGACCCGGAGGATGTTGCGCCCCTTCAGCAGACCGGGCAGCGCGATCCGGGAGTCCGCGAAGACCTCGGCCGGGTCGAGCGAGTCGCCGTTCAGGGTCACCTCGTGCACGGCCGGCGCCACCAGGTCGATGAACGACTCCGCGCCGTTCTCGGCCGACACGTCGAAGCGCACCGTGGTCACGGACCGGTAGGTGCCGCCCTCCTGCGCGCCCGAGAGATCGAGCTCGATCGCGTACGACTCGACGGTGAGCAGCTGCGCCCGCCGCTGCGCCTCTTCGCGGGTCAGGTTTGTGCCAGGCACGCGGTCATCTCCTCGTTATGGGTGGGTTGCGCCATCTTTCCACGGAGGCCGGGCGTGAGGCGACGACCTGAGCGGCTGGTAGGGATACCCCTCGGGGGGGTGAGGGTCCCGGAGTCCGGAGGGAGTGCGACGTCCGGAATCCGCCGGTGCCCCGGCGCCGCGCGAGCGAGCCTGACGGGCATGACGACGACCCCGTACACCGCACGCCCCATCGCCCCGGGCACTCTGGAGGAACTCCGCACGGCGGACGACGCCGGCCGTCCGGCGGCCCCGGTCACCGACCGCGAGGGCGGCGCCCCGCTCCGCTGCTGCCTGCGCCGCAGCGCACCGGGCGAACGCATCGCCCTGGTCTCCTACGCGCCCCTGCGCCGCTGGGCGGTCCGCACGGGCGCCGAACCCGGGGCGTACGACGAACAGGGCCCCGTCTTCATCCACGCCGAGGACTGTGGGGGGCCGGACACCGACGCCCTCCCCTTCACCGACAGCCACCGCACGCTCCGCCGCTACTCCGCTCAGGGGCACATCCTGGGCGGACGGCTGGTCGAAGGCACCACCGCCGCCTTCTCGCACGCCCTCCGGGAAGCATTCGACGACCCGGCCGTGGCACTGGTCCACGTCCGGGCCGTCGAGTACGGCTGCTTCCTCTACGAGGTGCGCGGGGCTCCCGCGGAGGGGCGCGGCTAGCCCTTCAGCTCCGCGGCCACCAGCTCCGCGATCTGTACGGCGTTCAGGGCCGCGCCCTTGCGGAGGTTGTCGTTGGAGACGAAGAGGGCCAGGCCGTTGTCCACCGTCTCGTCGCGGCGGATGCGGCCGACGTAGGACGGGTCGTTGCCGGCGGCCTGGAGGGGGGTGGGGATGTCGGAGAGCTCGACGCCCGGGGCGTCCGCCAGCAGCTCCGCCGCGCGCTCCGGGGAGATCGGGCGGGCGAAGCGGGCGTTGACCTGGAGGGAGTGGCCGGAGAAGACCGGGACGCGCACGCAGGTGCCGGAGACCTTCAGCTCGGGGATCTCCAGGATCTTGCGCGACTCGTTGCGGAGCTTCTGCTCCTCGTCGGTCTCGTTCAGGCCGTCGTCGACGATGCTGCCCGCGAGCGGCAGCACGTTGAACGCGATGGGGCGCTTGTAGACGCCCGGCTCGGGGAAGTCGACCGCCGCACCGTCGTGGGTGAGCTTCTCGGCGTCGGCGACCACCTTCTGCGTCTGGCCGTACAGCTCGGCGACGCCCGCGAGACCGGAGCCGGAGACCGCCTGGTACGTGGCGACGACCAGGGCCTCCAGGCCCGCCTCGTCGTGCAGCGGACGCAGGACCGGCATCGCGGCCATGGTCGTGCAGTTCGGGTTCGCGATGATGCCCTTGGGGCGGTCCTTGATCGCGTGCGGGTTGACCTCGGAGACGACCAGGGGGACCTCCGGGTGCTTGCGCCACGCGGAGGAGTTGTCGATCACCACGGCGCCCTGGGAGGCGACCTTTTCGGCCAGCGCCTTGGAGGTGGCACCGCCCGCGGAGAACAGGACGATGTCCAGGCCGGTGTAGTCCGCGGTCGCCGCGTCCTCCACCGTCACGCCGTCCAGCTGCGACCCGGCGGAGCGGGCCGAGGCGAACAGGCGCAGCTCGGTGACCGGGAAGTTCCGCTCCTTGAGGATCCTGCGCATGACCGTGCCCACCTGTCCGGTGGCTCCGACGATTCCGACCCTCACGGTGACTCCCTCTCCTGCGTCTCTTCGTCTCTTGGCGTGCTCGTTGCTTGGCCGAGGCTTTTCCATCATGCGGCCGACCACGGTCCGCCTGTCCACTTCTTTCCCCGGTCTGCCCGGAGAGTGGGACGGACTGTCCCGCTCCATGGTTGCGGACCTGCGGTGTCGACCCCGCTGAGCTGGAGGAATTCGTCCACCAGGGGTCGTGCGCCGCAAGCTCGCCTGCCCATGTGGTTCTCGGCCACACGGAAGTGTGATGTACGCCTCGGCCGACCGCGACCCGGATCCGCGCGAAAGACCACCGAACGTTCCGGGCCGTCCCGGCGTCGTAGGAGAAACACGGCTAGGGGGGTGGCTTGTGCTGTTGCGCGGGAGGGCCCGGCGCGCCCGGGAGGCGCACGCCGGGTCCGGCGACGTTCCGCTGAGAAAGGGCGATCGCCGGAGGGAGACCGATCCGCTGGACGCGGCACAGGAGCGCCGGGTGCGGGCGGTGCTCGCGCTCGGCGGGGTGCCGCAGGCGGACCTGCCGGACGGGGTACAGCAGGTCCGCCTGCGGCTGCTGGAGCGGGCCGCGAGCGGCCGGGAGGCGCCGCGGGACGTCTCGGCCTGGGCGGCGGTCGTCGCCTCCAACCTCGCGATGGACTGGCACCGGGCCAAGCGCCGCCAGGAGCGGCTCGGGGAGCGGCTGACCGCCCTGCGCCAGCCGACGGAGCAGCCCTCCGGCGAGGACAGCAGCGTGCTGTCCGTCGCCGTCGCCCAGGGCCTGGACGAGCTGCCCGACGCCCAGCGGCAGGTCGTCGTCCTGCGCTTCTACGCCGATCTGCCGGTCCGGTCCATCGCCGAGCAGCTCGGCATCCCGGAGGGCACGGTCAAGAGCCGGCTGCACACAGCGGTACGGGCCCTGCGCGCCCGCCTGCACGAGGACGAGGTGGTGTGACATGACCGCCCAACAGGACCAGGCCGGGCGCGACGAGGCGGCCGATGCGCTGCTGGCGGCGATCACCGGCGAGGCGCCACCGCCCGAGGCCCGTGCGAGCGAGGCCTTCATGGCCGAGTACCGGGCCGCGACCGCCGACGTGGGGGTGCTGCGCGTGCAGCTGGGCCTCATCGGCCACGCCCTCGCAGAGCCCCCGGCGGAACCCGGACCCGAGACCGGCGGCGGTGCCTCCGTGATGCCGCTGTCGGCGCGCCGTAAGCGGCCCGAGCCCTTGGCCGTGGCGTTGAAGGGCCTGGTCGCCGCCGTCGGGGCCAGTCTCGTGATCGGCATGGGCTGGCTCGTCGTCCAGAGCGGCGACATGAGCGCCGGGAGTGATCAGGGCGGGTCGTCCGCCGCCGACAGCACCGCCGGGCGGCCGCACGCCGAAGGGGACGCCAAGCTCTCTGGCGCCGGGTATCTCGCCTGCGCCCGGTTCGTCGTCGAGGGCACCGTCGCCGAGGTCGAGACCGTTCCCGGCGCCGGCCAGGACCGCATCACCCTGGACGTCACGCGTTACTACAAGCCGGACAAGGGCCGGGCGCGGATCACCTTCCCCCTGGAAACCGGCGCCGTGCCTTCGGTCCGAGCCGGTGACCACGTGCTCGTCGGTGTCTCCGGCGATCAGGCCCACCCGGACATGTGGGCGACGGGGGACAAGGAGATCGCCCGCGACCGGGCGTGGATCACCGACGCGCTGCCCGCCTCGCGCACCATCCCGTGCCCGTGAGGAGCAGCAGGAAGGGCGGGCGTCCCCGCCAGTAGGAAAGGGCGGGCGCCCTTACGGACGCCCGCCCCACCGATGCCGCGTTGCCGTTACGGCAGGACCTTCTCGATCTTCACGCTGCCCACGCCCGCGACCGTGCCGCGCGCGTTGACCAGCTGGACCTGGCCGAAGAACTCACGCCCCTCGGGAGCGGCCGCCGCGGCGGTGGCGCTGCCCGAGACCGTGGCGGAGTCGCCCGTGCCGAGCTTCACCGGGGCCGACCCGTCGACGGTGACGCTGCCGAGGGAGGTGGAGAAGAACACGTCCTGGTAGTCGTACTCCGTGGTGCCGGCGGGCACCGAGTACCCGTCGACCTCGATGGTGTACGTCCCGGCGGCGGGGGACGGCACGGACACCGACTCCTCCGAGTCGCCGTCGGCGGAGCGGCCGACCTCGGCCCCGGACGCGTCGAACACGACCAGGTCCAGGTCAGCGGCGTTGTCCGAGACACCGCCGATGGCGACGTCAAGCGACGTGGCGCCCGCGGGCACCTCGACCGTGGTGGTCTGCGTCTCGCCCTGCTTGATCGAGGGGCGGTTCACCTTGGCCGAGCCGAGCGGGCCGCCGACGAGCTTGCCGTCGAGCGCGGCGAAGCCGTTCGTCACCTTCCAGGAGGCGGCGGCCGGGGTGCCGACCTTCGCCTCGGGCACGGTCACGGTCTCCGGGTCGAAGGCCGCGCCGAGCACGGCGACGTCCAGCTTGTACGGGTTGTCCAGCAGCGGCGACGTGCGGCGCGACTCGACCTCGATCTCCCAGACACCGGCCTGCGGGTCGGCGTAGGAACGCACGTCCGGGCGGCAGGTGTTGGCCGGGTTGTCGTAGTTCGGGTAGCAGTTGATCGTCGACGTCGGGTCCGCCGGAACACCGTAGGGGTGGATGGAGATGAACCGCGTCTGGCTCTTGTCCTTCAGCCCGCTCATCGCGACCTCGAGGGTCTTCGCGCCCTCGGGGACGGTGACGAAGTAGTGCTGGGTGCTGTTGCGCTGCACCGAGCTCTTCGCGGAGAAGGTGTGCTTCAGCGGCGCGGAAACCACGACCGTGCTCAGGACCTGGCGGTCGATGCCCTCGGTCCGCGGGTCGTCGACCTCCAGGATCGCGCTCTTGAGGCCCGCGGACTTCGGTGCGGCCTGGACCTTGACGGTCACCGGCTGGTTCAGCGGCAGCTTCACCTCGTCGGAGCCGACGATGCGGAACGTGCCGCCCGCGTTGTTCTCGAAGTGCAGCTCGTGCCGGATCGCCTTGTCGGCGCCGGACGTACGGGTCAGGGTGATCTCGTACGTCTTCTTCTGGCCGGCCTTCAGGCCGCCCTCACGGTCGTAGAGGCCCGTGCCGAAGCCCGGGGTCTTCAGGAACTGGTCGATCGCGGTGTCGACCGGCGCCTTGACCGAGTAGGTGTGGGCGGTGGCGTCGTCGCGGATGGCGTCCCAGGCGTCGGGGATGTTCATCAGGCCCGCGCCCTCCTCGTACGCCTGCACACCCTTGATGTGGTCGGCGGTCGAGGTGAGGGCCGTGCGCAGGGTCGCCGGCGTGAGGTCGATCTTCTTCTGCTTGGCGGCCGAGATCAGCAGCGCCGCGGCGCCGGTGGCCTGCGGGGAGGCCATCGAGGTGCCCTGGAGCATCGAGTAGCCGGCCGGCAGGGTGTAGCCCGCCTCGGCGACCGGGCCGCCCGGCAGCCAGGTCTGCGTGGTGTTGATCGCCGCACCGGGGGCGACCAGGGTCGGCGTGAAGCCGCCGTCCTCACGCGGGCCGCGCGAGGAGAACGGCATCATCGCGTACTTCTTCTTCACGACGGAGCCGTAGTTGGCGGCCCAGGTCTCCTTGGAGACGGACGCGCCGACCGAGATGACCTTGTCGGCCAGGGACGGGTCGCCGATGGTGTTGGCGCCGGGGCCGGAGTTGCCCGCGGAGATCACCAGCTGGACGCCGTAGTCGTCGATGAGGCGCGTGTACAGCTCGCTGCGCGCGTTGTTGCCGTCGTTCAGCGCGGGCAGGCCGCCGATCGACATGTTGACGATGTCGACGCCGCGCTTGGTGACGAGGTCGATCATGCCCTCGGTCAGCGCGACGTTGGTGCAGCCGCCGGACCAGGTGCAGGCGCGCGAGGAGACCAGCTTGGCGCCGGGGGCGGCGCCGTCCATCCTGCCGCCGAACAGGCCGTTGGCGGCGGTGATGCCGGCGACGTGGGTGCCGTGCTCGGACTCGATGACACCGATGTTCACGAAGTCGGACTTCTTGCCGACCCAGGAGCCGCCCAGCGGGTCCATCGGGACGTCCTTGCGGATCTCCACGACGAACGGCTGCCGCTCGGCGATGTCGGTCTTCGGGTCGTCGGTGCCGAAGTACCCGACCTGGTGGCCGTCCTTGTACGGCTTCATCGGGGCGTCGTCGCCGAAGTCGTTGTTGTTGTTCAGGTCGACCCGGACCGTGCCCGTCTTGGCGTCGTACAGCACGCCCCAGACGTCGGTGGTGTCGCCGTCGCGGTTGGCGTCGCCCTTGGCGTCGCCGCCGGTGGTGTACGACTCCTTGAAGAGGCTGACGGCGTACGAGCCCGCCGGTGCCCTGAACGACTGGCCCTGGTAGGTGAAGGCCGGGCCGGACACGGCCGTGACCATCGGGCGCCAGGTGCTGTCGTTGTCGATGATCGGGTCGGTCGCCGTCACCCAGTCGACGATCTTGCGCTCACCGGTCGTGGTCTTCTGCAGAGCCGGGTGGCCGAGGTCCACGCCGGAGTCGAGGATGCCGATGGTGACGCCGCGGCCGTCCGCCTTCGGGTGGTCCTCGACGAAGTCGACCGCGCCCGTCTCGAAGGACGGGTTGTACGGGTTCTCCGCCGGGGTCTTCTTCCCCGGCGCGGGGTAGGTCCCCTTCGCGGCCTTGGCGCCCTTGACGGTGTCCGCGCTCGGCGTCGGGTCGTCGAGGGGGATCTCCTCGCGCAGGTCGATGCCGTGCACGGAGGACAGCTTGGCGGCGGCGGCGATCGCCGAGTCCGCCTTGGCCGTCGGGACGGTGGCGCGGACGTAGCCCAGCTTGTCGTCGGCCCGGCCCACCGAGCCGCCCTTGACCGCGTCCAGCTGCCCGGCGACCTGCTCGGTCTTGCCGGGCGCGGTGGCGATCATCATCGTGACGGTCTTGTCGCCGTCGGCCTTGGCCTCCGCGAGCAGGTCAGCGTCGTCCGAACCGAGCTTGGCGTGCGCGGACTTGACGCTCGGCTCGGCCGGGGCGTCCGTGCCCGGCCCGTCGGCGGAGAAGGCCATCGGGATCGGCCCGGCCGCCGAGAGCGCGGCCACGAGACCGGCGGCCACGGCGATGCGGGCCACACGTCTCGCGCCCGATATCTGATCGCGCGGGGTGGGAGGGGTCATCGGCATCCCTTGTAGGTAAAGGAACGAGCGGGAAGCGGCCGGGGCCGATCGGCCCTGGTCGCACACGGTCCGAACGGCAAGCCCGGACGATCGCACAGCCTTGCGCAAGGGGAACTTCTTTGGGGAGGGTTGACCGAAACGAAATCGATGTATGGGGAAAACCCGCGATGGGATTTGTGAGCATCAGTCCCGAAGGTGGGGAAGAAATCGGTTAACGTCCCCAAGTGAGGCAGAAGTTGAGGGTGGCGGCCTACGCCATATGCGTCCGGGACGGACAGATCCTCCTCGCCCGCTCCCCCGCCCAGGACGGCACGCCCGAGTGGGTGCTGCCGGGCGGCGGAATGGAGCACGGCGAGGATCCCTACGACACCGTCCGGCGGGAGGTGGAGGAGGAGACCGGATACCTCATCGAGGTGACCGGACTGCTCGGCGTGGACTCCGCCCACCGCGTCTTCCGCAACGGCTTCGGACCCCCCGTCGACCACCACGGCGTCCGGTTCGTCTACGAGGCCCGGATCATCGGTGGCGAACTGCGCAACGAGGTCAACGGCTCCACCGACCTCGCCGCCTGGCAGGACCTGGACGCCGTGTCCGGGCTGGTGCGGATCTCGATGGTCGACATCGCACTGCGGATGTGGCGCGAGCGCCCGGCCACCGGACGGCTGGCCGACGCCCTGGACTAGGCCCGGCCGTACGCCGGATCCAGGTGCGGTACCCCGGAAGATGAACGCCGCGTGACCGGTTCCCGGCCGGACCCGGAGCGGGCGACGACGCGCAGGGCAGTCCAAGATCCACGTACGGTGATCTGCGCCGCCCGTTGCCGCCTCGTTCACGCGCAGGTCATGCCCGGTGCCAACGATCCAGTACGAGCGGGGCGTTCACGTCGTGAGCGCCCCGCGACCACTGCCGACGCGTTCGCACTCGGGGAGAGAAGCGCATGTCGCGCACACGCTCAGCCGCCGGCTCCGGCCAGGGCATCCACCGTCGTTCCGTCCTCGCCGCCACCGGCGCGGTCGCCCTCTCCGCGGGCGTCGGCCACGCCCTGCGGCCCAGTGACAGCCAGGCCGCCACGGCATCGGAAACCACGCAGGCCGTGGCCGTCTCGTCGCGCCGGGCCCCGGCCGCACCCCTGGCCCCCTACACCAAGGGCACCACCCTGGCGTCCGTCGCCGTCCCGCGCGGCGCCTCCGGCTACCGGCGCCTGGGCGACGGGCCCGGCTGGCAGCGGATCGTCCGCTCCGACCTGGCCGCACCCAAGTCCGGCCGCGCCGGACGCCGTACCGCGCTCGCCGCGTTCGTACAGCTCACCGACCTGCACATCATCGACGCCCAGCACCCGCTGCGCCTGGAGTACCTGCGCGCGGCCGACATCCACGCCTGGCGGCCGCACGAGGCGCTCACGGTGCAGGGCGCGATCGCGCTGGTGGAGCGGATCAACGCGTTGCGCGGCGCCCCCGTCACCGGTGCCCCGCTGCACTTCGCCATGACCACCGGCGACAACACGGACAACAACGCCAAGTCCGAGCTGGACTGGTTCCTGAAGATCATGAGCGGCGGGCGCATCACGCCCAACTCGGGTGACCCGCGCACCTACGAAGGCGTCCAGAACAGCGGCCTCACGCAGTACTGGCAGCCCGACGCCGCCGTCCGCGACACCGACAAGCAGGCCGGATTCCCGCACCTCGACGGCTTCCTGAAGGCCGCCGTCCGGGAGGTCCGCAGCCCCGGCCTCAACCTGCCCTGGTACTCCACCGTCGGCAACCACGACTCCCTGCCGATGGGCTGCTACGCCTCGCACGGCGACTCCTACCTCACCGAACTGGCCGTCGGCGGCAAGAAGCTGATGAACGTGACCGCTGCCGAGGCCCAGCAGCTCCAGGCGCAGATCAAGAAGGCCCGGGACCCCGAGGGCGTGCGCTACCACGACTTCCTCAAGTCCCACGCCCGCTCGATGCGCTCGGTCACCCCCGACGAGAGCCGCGCCCCCTTCACTCCCGCCGAGTACCTCCGGGCCCACCTGGACCCGGCCCACCGCGGCCTCGGCCCGGCCGGTCACGGCTACTCCGCCGCCAACCTGGACGCGGGCACCCAGTACTACTCCTTCCGCGTCTCCGACGACGTCATCGGCATCAGCCTGGACACCACCGACGCGGGCGGCCACTACGAGGGGTCCATCGGCACGGCCCAGCTGAAGTGGCTGGACCGGACCCTGCGGGACAACAAGGACTCCTATGCGGTGATCTTCAGCCATCACACGAGCACCACCATGACGAACCCGCGCAGCGACCCGGCCCGGCCCGACGAACGCCGCCACGACGGCCAAGAGCTCCTCGCCCTGCTCGGCGGCCACCGCAACGTGCTCGCGTGGGTGAACGGCCACATCCACAAGAACGTCGTCACCCCGCACGGCATGTCCGGCGGCGGGTCCTTCTGGGAGATCTCCACGGCGTCCCACGTCGACTTCCCGCAGCTCGCGAGGATCATCGAGCTGACGGACAACAAGGACGGCACGCTCTCCCTGTTCACCACGCTGGTGGAGTCCTCCGCCCCGCACCGCACGGACTTCTCCGACCTCTCCCAGACCGGCCTGGCGGCCCTCTACCGCGAACTGTCCCTCAACGCCCCCGGCGCGAGCACGACCCTCGGCGGCGACCCGGAGGACCGCAACACCGAACTGGTGCTGAAGAAGGGCTGAAAGCAGCTCAACCGCCAGACCCCGGTCAACCCCCGGCAGGGCGGCCGGAGTCCCCTCTCCCGACACAACTCGATATGACGTGACACGGGGAGAGAGGGAGCATGGCGAGACGAGCACGTACGACCGTGACGGCTACGACGGCAGTGGCGGCGGCGCTGGCGACGGCGTTGGTGGCAGCGGCCCCGGCCGGTGCGTCCGGCGACGGACATGATGCGACCCGCGAGGCGATGCGGGCCGCCGTCGCCGACGGCGTCCCGGGCGTGACGGTGACGGTACGGCGGGGCCACGGCACCTGGGCGGCCACGGCCGGTGCCGGCAACCTCGAGACGGGCAAGCCGCGTTCGGCCCGGGACCACTACCGCATCGCCAGCATCACCAAGACGTTCGTCGCCACGGTCGTCCTCCAACTGGAGGCGGAGGGACGGCTGTCGCTGGACGACACGGTGGAGGACTGGCTGCCGGGCCTGGTCCGGGGCAACGGCCACGACGGCCGCCGCATCACGATCCGGCAGCTCCTGAACCACACCAGTGGCATCTTCGACTACCTGGAGGACCCCGGCTTCCAGCAGACGTACATGACCGCGGACGGCTTCATGAAGCACCGCTTCGACGAGGCGGCCCCCGAGGACATGCTCGCCATCGCGATGGGGAACCGGCCGTACTTCGAGCCCGGGGCGTCGTTCGCGTACTCCAACACCAACTACCTGCTGGCCGCGCGGGTGATCGAGAAGGCCACCGGCAACGACTACGGCGACGAGATCGACCGCCGGATCATCGCCCCCCTGCACCTGTCCTCCACGTCGGTCCCCACCACCCGCGTCACCCTGCCCCGGCCCAGCAGCCGCGCCTACTCCAAACTGGCCCTGACGGCCACCGGCCCGACCTACGACGTCACGGAACTGAACCCGCGCCTGGCCTACGGCTCCGGCCAGATGGTCTCCAGCTCGGCCGACCTGACCCGCTTCTACTCGGCCCTGCTCGGCGGCCGACTGCTCCCGCCCGAGCAGCTGAAGGAGATGAAGACGACGGTCGCATCCGGCGCCGGCCGGCGCTACGGCCTGGGACTCGCCGACCGTGAACTCAGCTGCGGCGTCCACGTCTGGGGCCACGACGGCGGCATCACCGGCTCCAGGTCCAGCGCGGTGACGACCGAGAACGGCCGCCACGCCCTGGCCGTCAACTTCAACGGCGACTGGTCGGGACCTCCCGAGGCCGTCCTGGAGGCGGAGTTCTGCGACGGGTAGGCCAACCAGGAGTGCTCGGGGGCGAGTTCGTGGGCGGTGGGATGCGTGGGCATGGTCCACGGCTCTCGTTGTGGCCGATGGGCGCTGCCGCCCGCCGGGCTGCGGTCCTAGGGGGTGTCTGACAAATGCCCGCGGCGTCGCGACGCCCGGCACGCACGCTCGCCGCGTTGCCGAACCGTCCACGTGGCTCCGCCACGAGGACGCTCCGGCGCCTTGCGATCGCACGCACCGGACGCCGCTCCTTCTCCCGCGCTCATTTGTCAGACACCCCCTAGCGGGGCAGCACCACCACGTACGCCGCCGGTTCCCGGTCGGCCGAGGCCATCAGGGCCGTGCGGAGCACCGTCGCCTGTTGCTCCGGGGAGTCGCGGAGCTTGCGCGGTGTGATGTGGACGACCGTGATGCCGAGTCGTTCCAGGTGCTCGCGCTTGCGGGCGTACTCGGACCACAGGGCGTCGTCGTCCTGGCGGGGGGCCCGGGTGTCCAGTTCCAGGGCCACCGCCTGGTCGGGCCAGTACGCGTCCAGGCCGCCGAGGTAGGGGCCGCCGGGCAGGCGCAGGTCGACGTTCCAGACCGGGTCGGGCAGGCCGTACTGGTGGACCATCCGATACAGGCGGTCCTCCGCGCGGGCGCGGCCCTCGGCGAGCAGGGACTCCACCGCGTCCACCACGTGCGGGCGGCTCAGCAGCCGGGCCTGGTTCAGCTCGCGGACCACCGCGGTCGGGTCGCAGTGGGAGCCGCGGACCGCCTCCGTGAGCAGCCGGCGGACGATGCCGGCGTCCTCGAGCCCGGCCACCGCGTCGGCCAGCGCCCGGGCCACCGGCGCCACCGGCACCCCCGTGACCTGCTCGGGTTCGGGCATCACCGGCGTGCGGACGATGCGCACACAGCCCGTGGAGCGCAGCCGCCGCAGCCGGGGGACCAGGACGTCGATGGCGTCCAGGGACGGCAGCGGGGGAGTGGAGGAGAAGCCGTGCAGGGTGAGCGCGGCCAGGCCCGTGATCATCACCTCGGGGTAGGCGGGAGGCTGCGGACGGCCCGCGCCGGGCTGGGCGGGCACTCCGGTGCCGCGTTCCCGCGCCGCGTACATCAGCACCGCGTGCAGCCTCTCCTCACTGGTCGGCGGCCCCGGGTGGAGCAGGACGACGCCGGGCAGGAGCTGCTGCCAGGGGCCTCCCGCGCGGCACTGCTCGTTCGTCTCGGCCGTGGAGACGCCGTGCGAGCGGAGCTGGGCGGCCGTCATCACACGAGGGCGGCCACCGCCGGACAGGTCGTGCAGGGGGCGGGGGGAGAGCGGGGTGTTGTGGGTCATGACCCGCAATTTCCCGCGCTTCGGGCCTTCTTGAACCGCTGTTACAGGTCCGTCGACACATACGGACAATCCAGCACTAAAGGACGGGTGTTCGGATGCCGAAAGCCCCTGGTCCGTTCGGGTGCGGGCCAGGGGTTACGGCTCATCGGGCGTTCGTCTCGTAACGAAGGCGGAACGCCCGAATCTCAGGCCAAAGCTACTGGTCAGCGGCCTCGTCGCACGCCTGTCCACGCAACGCCCGTGCCAGGTCGTCACGGGACTCCAGCACCAGCCGGCGCAGCGCCGGGGCCGCCTCCTTGTGGGCGTCCAGCCAGGCGTCCGTGGCGTCCAGCGTCTCCCGCGACTGCTGGAGCGAGGGGAACAGGCCCTGCACCACGTGCATGCCGATCTGGATCGACCGCTCGGCCCACACCCGCTCGATCGCCGCGAAGTACTTTTCCGCGTACGGCGCGATCAACTCCCGCTGCGAGCCCTGGGAGAAGCCGGAGATGGTCGCCTCGACCATGGCGTTGGACAGCGCGTCCGACTCCACGACCTGCGCCCACGCCTGTGCTTTGACCGCCTCGGACGGGCGGGCGGCCAGACAGCGCACCTGGTGGCGCTTGCCGGAGGCGGTGTCGTCCCGGGTCAGCTCCTCGGCGAGCGCCTTCTCGTCCACGGCCCCGTGCGCGGCCAGCGGCTCCAGGAAGACCCAGCGCAGCTCCTGGTCCAGTTCGAGGCCCTCGACCGCCGCCGTGCCCGCGAGCAGGTCCCGCAGCAGCTCGAAGTCGGCCTCGGCGGCGGCCGTCCGGGCGAAGAAGCGCGCCCAGGCCAGCTGGTGCTCGCTGCCCGGCCCGGCCGCGTACAGCTCGCGCCGGGCGCCCTCGGCGAGCAGCCGGGCGGCGCTCTCGCGCCGGGCGGACGCCGTGTAGTGGGTGACGGCCGAATCGGCCCACGCGTGCAGCATCTGCACCACGCCGATCTCGGACTCGCGCCCGCCGAAGCGCAGCACCAGGTCCACGAAGTCCCGGGCCGGGAGCAGCGCGTCGCGCGTCATGTTCCACAGCGCCGACCAGCACAGGGCACGCGCCAGCGGGTCGGTGATCGCGCCCAGGTGCTCGCGCAGCGTAGCCAGCGAGGTCGCGTCGAAGCGGATCTTGCAGTAGGTCAGGTCGTCGTCGTTGACCAGGACCAGGTCGGGGGCGTCGGCGCCGGCCAGTTCCGCCACGACCGTGCGGGCACCGTCGACGTCGGTCTCCACCCGTGCGTACCGCTCCAGCGCGCCGCCGTCCGTCACCCGGTACAGGCCCACCGCCACCCGGTGCGGGCGCAGCTCGGGGTAGGACTCGGCGGCCTCCTGCACCACCGCCAGCTCCTCGATCCGGCCGTCGGCGGCCAGCAGCACCTGCGGCGTCAGCGCGTTCACCCCGGCCGTCTGGAGCCAGGACCGCGACCAGGCGCTCATGTCCCGCCCGCTGGTCTCCTCCAGCACCGACAGCAGGTCACCGAGGCGCGTGTTGCCGTAGGCGTGCCGCTTGAAGTAGCGCCGGGCACCCTCCAGGAACGCCTCCTCGCCGACGTACGCCACGAGCTGCTTGAGCACCGACGCGCCCTTGGCGTACGTGATGCCGTCGAAGTTGAGCTTGGCGTCCTGGAGGTCGCGGATGTCCGCCGTGATCGGGTGCGTGGAGGGCAGCTGGTCGGCGCGGTAGGCCCAGGCCTTGCGGCGGTTGGCGAAGGTGATCCAGCCGTTGACGAAGCGGGTCGAGCCGACCAGGGCGAACTCGCCCATGAAGTCCGCGAAGGACTCCTTCAGCCACAGGTCGTCCCACCACTCCATGGTGACCAGGTCGCCGAACCACATGTGCGCCATCTCGTGCAGCACGACGTTGGCCCGGCCCTCGTAGGACGCCTGTGTCACCTTCCCACGGAAGATGAACTCCTCGCGGAACGTCACCAGGCCCGGGTTCTCCATCGCCCCCAGGTTGTACTCGGGCACGAACGCCTGGTCGTACTTCCCGAACGGGTACGGGTAGTCGAAGTGGTCGTGGAAGAAGTCCAGCCCCTGCTTGGTGACCAGGAACACGTCGTCGGCGTCGAAGTAGGGCGCGAGGCCCTTGCGGCACAGGGCGCCGAGCGGGATCTCCAGCGTCGTGCCGTCGGCGAACGTCCGCGTGTAGGAGTCCGTCACATAGTGGTACGGGCCCGCCGCCACGCAGGTGATGTACGTCGAGATCGGCTTGGTCTCGGCGAACCGCCACACCCCGTCGGTCTGTTCACCGGCGCCGTTGCTCCACACCGTCCAGCCCTCGGGCGCCCGCACCTCGAAGCGGTAGGGGGCCTTCAGGTCGGGCTGCTCGAAGTTCGCGAAGACCCGGCGCGCGTCGGCCGGCTCGTACTGGGTGTACAGGTACACCTCGCCGTCCTCGGGGTCGACGAAGCGGTGCATGCCCTCGCCGGTGCGGGAGTAGGCGCACTGGGCGTCGACCACCAGCTCGTTGTCCGCGGCCAGGTCCTCCAGGGCGATCCGGCAGCCGTCGAAGACCTCTCCGGGGTCCAGATCACGGCCGTTGAGTGAGACGGCCGTCACACTCGGGGCGATCAGGTCCGCGAAGCTGCTCGCGCCGGGCTCGTTGCAGCGGAAGCGGACCGTCGTGACGGAGCGGAAGGTGCGGGGCCCGTCCCCGGGGTCCTCACCGACCGCGGACCGCAGGTCGAGGGACACCTCGTACCCGTCGACGCTCAGCAGGGCGGCCCGCTCCCGGGCCTCGTCGCGGGACAGATTCTCACCGGGCACGGGCGGCACTCCTCAAGTGTCGTGGGATACGGCTGAACAGGACCGATCCTGCCATGTGCCCCTGACGCGGGGCAGCCGGGAATGACGGGAGCGCGTACCGGCGTTGCCGGAGAAACGGTTTCCTCGTGAGGAGAGACATGTCGGACAAGACCCCCGTCGACTTCTGGTTCGACCCCCTGTGCCCCTGGGCCTGGATGACCTCCCGCTGGGTGCTGGAGGTGGAGAAGGTCAGGGACATCGAGGTGCGCTGGCACGTCATGAGCCTCGCCGTGCTGAACGAGAACCGGCTGGACGAGCTGCCCGAGGAATACCGCGACATGCTGGAGAACAAGGCGTGGGGCCCCGTCCGGGTCGTCATCGCCGCCCAGCAGGAGAAGGGTCCCGAGGTCCTCGGCGACTTCTACACCGCGCTCGGCACCCGCATCCACAACCAGGACGAGGGCCCCGGGAAGAAGACGGTCGCCGCCGCGCTGAAGGACGCCGGCCTGCCCGACTCCCTCATCGACCACTGGGACTCCACCCCGTACGAGCCTCAGCTGCGCGCCTCCCACCAGGAGGGCATCGACAAGGTCGGCCAGGACGTCGGCACCCCGGTCATCGCCGTGCCCGGCCCCGACGGCGAGCAGATCGCCTTCTTCGGCCCGGTCGTCACCCCGGCCCCGCAGGGCGAGGAGGCCGGCCGCCTGTGGGACGGCACCCTCGCCGTGGCCTCGGTCCCCGGCTTCTACGAGATCAAGCGCACCCGCACCAAGGGCCCGGACTTCTCCAACCTGTAGGCCTCACCCGGCGGGGGCGGGCTGGATCCTCAGCTCCTCGGGGAGCAGCCCGTCCTCGCGCCGGTTGAGATAGCGCTGGTACCACCGGCAGCCCGCGGCCGTGCAGCGCCAGTAGTCGTCCACGAAGTGCCCGGCCCCCTTCTCCGCGCGGACCGCCGCCCGCTCGGCGGCGTTGAACATCCGGAACTCCTGCATGGTGCCGCAGGTCCGGCACGCCCGGCTCACCGTCATCAGCTCCTCCTCGCGATCACCGCCAGGTCCGGGAAGTCGGTGACGACCGCATCGACCCCCATGCGGTAGTACAGCGCGTATTCCGCGAACGCGTCCCCGAAATCGTTCGGTCCGCTCCCGCGCCGGAACCGCTCGGGCAGGAACTGGTTCTCCGCGCGGAAGGTGTACGGCCCGATCTTCAGCCCCGCCGCGTGCGCGTCCGCGACGAGGGACGTGCCCGCGACCGAGGACTTGTCCGGCCCGATCCAGTCCGCGTACCCCGCGATGTCCGCCAGCCCCGCCGGCGTCATCATGTCCCGGTAGGTCACCGAGGGCGTGTCGTACGGCCCGCCCGTCGTCCCCAGCGCCTGCCACAGCGGCACGCCCAGCCGCGCGGCCGCGATCCGCTTCAGGCTCGTCGGCTCGAAGGACTGCACGACGCACTCGCGCCGGCCGAGCCGGGAACGGCGGATCACGGCCGCCAGCTTCGGCTCCAGAGGCAGGCCGATCGAACGGAAGTACGTGGGGTGCTTCGTCTCCGGGAAGACCGCGATCGTCCGCCCGTGCTCCCGAGACAGCCGCCGCGCCAGATCCACGACCTCCTGGAAGGTCATGACCTCCTCCCGCCCGTCGAAGACGGTGTTGCGGTTGCGGACCGCGGGCAGCCGCTCCACCGCCCGCAGCGTCTTCAGTTCGGCCAGCGTGAAGTCCTCCGTGAACCAGCCGGTGACGGCCCGCCCGTCGACCGTCTTCGTCGTACGGCGGTCCGCGAACTCCGGCCTGCGGGTCACGTCGGTCGTCTGGGAGATCTCGTTCTCGTGCCGCACCACCAGCACATGGTCCTTCGTGGGCACCAGATCCGGTTCGATCCAGTCGGCCCCGGTCTGCACGGCGTACGTGTACGACGCCGCCGTGTGCTCCGGGCGCCAGCCGGCCGCGCCGCGGTGGCCGATGACGACCGGGCCGCCGCCCGTGCGGGGCGCGGCGCCCGCCGGGGCGGCCGTGGCGACCGTGGTGGCGGCCGTGGACGCGGCCGCCGCGAGCAGGAGGGATCTCCGTCCGAGCTGCATGCGACTCCCCTTGGTCGAGAACACGTTTGGTCTAAGGCACGTTCACTTGCGGGCCCGGTCCCGGGCCTGCGCCAGCCGGTCCAGGTGCTCCGCATAGCCGCCGGTGTAGAACGCGGCCCGCTCCGGGTCCGGCTCGACGACCGCCGTCGGTGTCGTCCACGCCCGCGCGTCCAGCCCGACCCCGTACCGCTCGGCCGCCGCCAGGACCGCGCCCCGGGCGCCGACCTCGCCCTCCACGACCCGCAGCGGCCGCCCGAGCACATCGGCCAGCAGCCGCATCCAGGCCGAGCTGCGGGTGCCGCCGCCGCAGACGGCCAGGCTCCCGGTCAGGCCCGCCGCCTCCAGGCAGTGCCGGGCCGCGTACCCGATGCCCTCACAGGTGGCGCGGACCAGATCGCCCCGGGTCGACTCCAGGGAGACACCGGTCAGTTCGGCGCGCAGCCGCGGTTCCACGAAGGGCGCGCGCTCCCCGGAGGGCGCGAAGTACGGCAGCACCCGGACGCCGTGCGCGCCCGGCGGCGTCCCGGCCAGCAGGCCGTCCACCTCGTCGTGCCGCACTCCGGTCGTCGACAGCACCCAGTCCAGCGCCGCCGTGCCGACCATCGCGGGCATGGCGCGCAGCCAGTGCCCGGGCCGGTCGGTGGAGATGTACAGACCGGCCGGTTCGCCGGTCAGATCGAGTT
This sequence comes from Streptomyces sp. NPDC007929, assembly GCF_042959065.1. Taxonomy (NCBI): domain Bacteria; kingdom Bacillati; phylum Actinomycetota; class Actinomycetes; order Kitasatosporales; family Streptomycetaceae; genus Streptomyces; species Streptomyces sp. NPDC007929. Next base: position 486,772 of record NZ_JBIBKD010000002.1, read on the forward strand.
CGGTGGTGGCGACGAGGCTGGCCAGACAGGTGCCGACGATCAGCAGACCGTCGCCCGGGGACGTCACCCCGGCGCCCAGCGCGCAGGCCGGCAGATCGTAGGGCCCGTTGGCGATCCGGGTCCCCGGCGGCAGGCCCTCGCCCCGTGCCCCGGCGGTGGCGACCGGGTCGCTGACCGGGGCGAGCAGACCCCGGCGGTGCGCCAGCCCCAGCAGTTCGACGACCCGGTTGTCGTACGTCCGGGTCCGCGGGTCCAGGAACGGCATCGACGCGTCCGACACATCCGTCGCCGGGCCCGCCCCCGTCAGCCGCTGGAACACCATGTCCTTGCAGTACAGGGCCGCCTGCGCGGCGTCCAGCGCCTTCGGCTCGTGCCCGTCCAGCCACGCCAGCAGCGGACCCGGGCAGCCCGGGAACATCGCGCTGCCCGTGCGCCGGAACACCGTCTCGAAGGTGCCGTCGGCCAGCCACCGGTCGACCAGTTCGTGCGCCCGCCCGTCCATCCAGGAGGCGGCGGGCCGCACCGGCCGGCCCTCGCCGTCGACCAGCCACACCCCGTCGCCCTGCCCGGTGAGACCGGCCAGCTCCACCGGCTCCGGGACCCGTTCGGTGACCTCCCCGAGCACGGCGACGACCGCCCCGTACACCTCCTCCATGTCCTGCTCGACGACCCCGCCGCGCAGGGAGAGCTCCACCGGGCGGGACGCCACGGCGAGTTCACGGCCCGTGGCGTCGAAGGCCGCCGCCTTGACCATGGACGTGCCCACATCGATACCGACGTACATGCGGCTCTCCTCCTAGGTCAGACAGTGCGCGAGCGGCTCCCCGCGCACCCAGCGGCCCACCTCTTCGGCGGCGATCCGGGCGGCCTTCTCCGCGACCGCCCGCGACGCCCCGCCCAAGTGGGGCGTGAGGACCACGCGTTCGGCCAGCCCCGTCAGCCGGGACTCCACCGGCAGCGGCTCCCGCTCGAAGGTGTCCAGAGCCGCCGCCGACAGCCGCCCGCTCTCCAGCGCGTCACACAGTGCGGCCTCGTCCAGCAGCGGGCCCCGGGCCACGTTCACCACCACCGCGCCCGGCGGCAGCAGCCCCAGCTCCCGGGCGCCGATCAGCCCCCGCGTCTCGGGCGTGAGCCGGGCGTGCAGGGTGATCACCTGCGAGCGGCGCAGCAGGTCGTCGAGCGAGGACACGCGCAGGCCGTGGATCTCGCCGTGCACATACGGGTCGTACACCATCACCCGGGCCCCGAACGCGCACAGCACCCGCGCCACCCGGCTGCCGACGGCCCCGTACCCGACCAGGCCGACGGGCAGGTCCTCCAGCTCCAGTCCGCCGCGCTCGTAGGTGTAGTACGTCGCGCCCTCCCAGCTGCCCCGCCGGGCGAGCGGCTCGTGGGCCTGGGGGATACGGCGCAGGGCGGCCAGCATCATCCCCACGGTGAACTCGGCGGTGGCGGCGGCGTTGCGGCCCGGCGCGAAGCACACCCGCACGTCGTGGTCCTTGGCCGCGTCCAGGTTGACGTTGACCGGCCCGCCCCGGCAGACCACGACCAGCTTCAGATCCGGGCAGGCGGCGAGGACCTTCTCCGTGACCGGGCCCATCTGCGTGACCAGGACCTCCGCCCCGGCCAGCGCCTCGATCACCGCGTCCTCGGCGTCACTGGCCTCCCGCACCTCGGCGACCGGCCCGAACGGCTCCAGCGGCCAGCCCAGTGTCAGCTCCCGGACGTCCACCCGCGCCACCTCGTGCTCCACCGCCCGTGTGATCAGCGACGGCAGGACGAAGTGGTCGCCGGCGGCCACGACACGCACGCTGTTTCCGTCAGTCATCGCAGTAAAGCTCCTGTCTCGGCGTCGAAGACATGGGTGTGCCGGGGGTCGGCGGCGACCCGGACCCGCTCGTCGTGCGCGAGCCGCACCTCGGGTTCGGTGAGGACGACCAGATGCCGTTCGACCCCGTCCAGGGCGAGGGTCGCCAGGCCCGACTCCAGGAGTGGCTCATGGGCGACGACCCGGGCGGGCAGAGTGCCCTCGGCGGTGAGGCGGACGTCCTCGGGCCGGATCCCGACCACCACCTCGCGGCCCTCGTCCACCGGCACGGGCAGGGCGATGCGGACCGTATCGGAGAGCCGGGCGTGGCCGTCGGCGGCGATGCCGGGCAGCAGGGTGATCGCCGGTTCGCCGACGAAGTCCGCCACGAACACGTTGGCCGGACTGTCGTAGATCTCGTAGGGGGTGCCGAGCTGCTGGATGACGCCGTCCTTCATCACGGCGATCCGGTCGGCGAGGGAGAGGGCCTCCTCCTGGTCGTGGGTGACCAGGATCGTGGTGTGCCCCAGGTCCTTCTGGATGCGCTTGAGTTCCCGGCGGGTGGAGTCGCGCTGGGCCGCGTCCAGATGGGAGAGGGGCTCGTCCAGGAGCAGGACGTCCGGTTCCCGGATCAGGGCCCGGGCCAGCGAGACGCGCTGCTTCTGGCCGCTGGAGAGACCGGCCGGGCGGGCGCCGAGCAGCTCGGTCAGGCCGACTCGCTCGGCGATGTCCTTCACCTTGCGCTCGACGTCTCCCCGGGAACCGCGGCCGGCGCCGCGCCTGGCCTTCAGCCCGAACGTCAGGTTCTCCGCGACCGACAGCGGCGGATACAGCGCGTAGTTCTCGAACGCGACCCCGATGTTCCGCCGCTGGGCGGGCCGTTCGACGACCGAGGTCCCGCCGACCAGGATGTCCCCGCCGGTGACGGACTCAAGACCGGCGATCATCCGCAGGGTGGTCGACTTGCCGCACCCCGACGGCCCGAGCAGCCCGAGCAGCTCCCCGGACCGCAGGGTCAGGTCGATCCCGCGGACGGCGTCCACGCAGGGCCGCCCCCGCGACCGGTAGGTCTTTCGCAGCTCACGCAGCTCCAGTCCCGTCATGTTCGCCCTTCATCGCGCAAACCTCGTAACGGACCTTGTGTTCGTCCAGATCCCGCAGTGCCTCCGGTGACGCCCCGTCGTCCACGAGAAGGGTGTCGAAGCGGGACAGCGGGACGACCCGGTGCAGGGCGACCCGGCCGAGCTTGGTGTGGTCGATCAGCAGGACGTTGCGTGCCGCCGCGTCGAGCATCGCCCGCTTCACCGACACGATGTGCTGCTCCTGGTGGTAGGCGTATCCGCCGTGCACCGCCGAGGTCGACGCGAAGCACACGTCCACCCGGAGCTGCTGGACCGCCTCCACGCAGGACACCCCGAGGAACGAGGAGTGCAGCGGGTCGTAGTCGCCGCCCAGCGCCATCAGGTGGATGCCGCGCTGGTCGCTCAGGAGGTTGATGGCCTCCAGGAAGTTGGTGACCACCGTCAGCGGCGTCACCTCGGCCGTGCGCAGCCGCCTGGCTATCTCCAGCGTGGACGTGGAGTCGTCCAGCAGGATCGCCATCCCGGGCTCCACCATCCGCAGCGCGTGCTCGGCGACGGCCGCCTTCTCGGCCCGCATGCTCTTCAGCCGGTACTGCACGTTCGACTCGAAGACCCCGGACGGCTGCGCGGTCACCCCGCCCCGGAACTTCCGTACGATGCCCTGCCGTTCCAGCTCGTCGAGGTCCCGGTGGATGGTCATCAGGCTCACCCCGAACCGCTCGGCGAGCTCCGCCGCCGTCGCCGAGCCGTCGGCCAGCACCTGCTCGGCCATGGCGGCCTGCCGCGCCGCGGGTCCCTGCTGTCCACCACTGCTGTTGCCGCTCATGGCTGTGCCGTCTCTATCCGTCGTCCTGGTCGCTCCGGCCGGTCGGCCTCGAACAGCAGCAGGTTCTCAGGCCGGACCACGAGCCGTACCGGATCGTCCGCACGAAGGCGTGCCGCGTCCGCCCGGGGCGCCACCAGCGACACCCGCTGCTCGCCGGACCCGAGCCGCACGGTGACCTCGACGGACCGGCCGAGCACCTCCGTGACGTAGACGGTCCCGGTCAGTGCGTGGCCCTCGCCGCCGTGCAGGGCGATGTCCCGGGGACGCAGCCCCACCAGCACCTCCGTGCCCGGCGCCGCCCGGGAGCGCACCGGCAGTTCCACACCGCCGTCGGAGCGCACGCCGCTCTCCGTGACCACTCCCGGCAGCAGGTTGATCCGGGGCCGGCCGAAGGCCCGGGCGACCTCGGTGTCGTGGGGCCGGTACCAGATCTCCTCGCGCGTGCCCGTCTGCACGATCCGCCCCTGGCGGATGACCCCGATCCGGTCGCCGAGCGCGAGCGCCTCCACCGAGTCGTGGGTGACGTAGAGGGTGGTGGTGTGCTGCACGGCCCCGATGGCCTTCAGCTCGGCCCGCATCTGCTGGCGGAGCTTGGCGTCGAGGTGGGAGAGCGGCTCGTCGAGCAGGAAGGCCCGGGCGGGGCGGACCAGCACCCGGCCGAGGGCGACCCGCTGCCGCTGGCCGTTGGACAGCTGGCCCACGGGCCGGTCCAGCAGCCCGGAGATACCGAGCAGTTCGGCGATCGCGCCGATCCGCTGCCGGGCCTGGTCGGCGGGCAGCCGGTGCCGGGGCGAGCGCAGCGGCGAGGCGAGGTTGTCGTAGGCCGAGCGGTGCGGGTAGAGGGCGTAGCTCTCGAAGCACATCGCCACGCCCCGGTCGTAGGGTTCGACGCCCCGCATGTCCTCGCCGTCGAGCACGACCGTGCCGGAGTCGGGCTGTTCGAGCCCGGCGACGGTCTTCAGGGTGGTGGTCTTGCCCGCTCCCGAGGGGCCCAGCAGGCAGAAGAACTCGCCTTCTGGCACCCCCAGTTCGAGTGCGTCGAGCGCGAGGGTCCTCCCGTACGCCTTGTGTATGCCGCTCAGCCGGATCATGACTTCACCGCCCCGAACGACAGGCCCCGCACCAGATAGCGCTGGATCGTCAGCGCCAGCAGCAGCGGCGGTACGACGGACACCAGCGCGGCGGCGGCGGTGAGGTTGTACTTGGGCCGGTCCCCGCCGAGGAAGGACAGGGCGCCCACGGTCACCGTCTGCGCCTCGTTGGAGGTGAGGATCAGCGGGAAGACGAAGTTGTTCCACGCGAAGATGAACGCCAGCAGCGACACGGCCGCGATGCCCGGCTTGACCAGCGGCAGCGCCACCTTGAAGAACGCCTGCTTGCGGGTGTAGCCGTCCAGCAGGGCCGCCTGCTCCAGCTCCGGTGTCAGATCGGCGAAGTAGGACCGCATGATCCACACGATCAGCGGCAGCGTGACCAGTTGCAGCACCCACACCATGCCGACGTAGGTGTCGAACAGTCCGAGCTTCTGGTAGAGCACGAACAGCGGGATGATCACGGTGAGTTCGGGTGCGAAACGGAACGACAGCAGGGTGAACATCAGGTTCTCGGAGCCCTTGAACCGCCACCGCGCGGAGGCGTACGCCGCCGGCAGCCCCACGACCAGCGACAGCACGACCGCCCCGACCGACACCACCAGGCTGTTGACGAAGAACCGCACGAACGGGATGCCCTCGCTGTCGCCGAGGACCGTCCGGTAGCCGTCGAGGGTGGGGGAGAAGGAGAAGTAGGTGGAGAAGAGCTGGTCGGCCGGTTTCAGCGAGAGGATCACCATCCAGGCGATCGGGAACAGCGCGAAGACGAAGTAGAGGACGAGGGCGGCGTCGCAGACCCACCCCACCAGGCGTTTTCTCACGAGGACACCTCCGCGGCCTTCCGCTGGATCTTCCCCAGGTGTTTCACCAGCACCATCGCGGCCAGGTACACCACGGCCCACAGCACGATCGTGTAGCTGATCCCGAAGGAGTAGCGCTGGAAGCGGATGGCCTCCAGGTACGCCCGGATCTGGAGCACGACGGTCGAGTCGCCCGGCCCGCCTTCGGTGAGCGCGTAAATGATGTCGAACACCTTCAGCGAGTCCATGAACCGGAAGATCACCGCGACCAGGACGTACGGCCACAGCATCGGCAGCGTCAGGCGCCGGAAGGTGTACCACCACCCCGCGCCGTCCACGGCCGCCGCCTCGAACGGGGAGGTGGGCAGCGACCGCAGACCGGCGAGGGCGAGGATCGCCACGAACGGGGTGTAGACCCAGACGTCCACGGCGATCGACGACAGCAGGGCGCCCGTCGGGGTGTCGGTCCACTGCACCCCGCCGAGCCCGAAGGGCCGCAACAGGTGGTTGATCACCCCGACGGACGGCTGGAGCATCAGCTTCCAGATGATCGCCGCGATCACCGGGGCGATCATCAGCGGCAGGATCAGGATCTTCTCCAGGACCCGGCCCAGCAGGGACGAGCGGTGCAGGAGCAGGGCGACGGCCACCCCGAGCACGGTCTCCGTCAGGGCCGCCCCGACCGCGTACAGCACCGTCACCCAGGCCGAGTTCCAGAACGCCTCCTGAGTGAAGACGGCGCTGTAGTTCTCGAAGCGCACCATGTCCGGCTGCGGTTTGCTCGCCGAGAAGTCGAACAGCGTGTAGTACAGCCCGAGCCCGAACGGGTAGAGGATCCCGCAGGTCAGCAGCAGAGCCGGGACGATCAGGAGGTACGGCCGCAGCGCGAGCCGCATGGCTAGCCCACCTTGCCGGCGAGATCGTCCGCCAGCCCGTCCAGGACGGACCGCGCGCCCTTGCCGCCGTAGATCTCCTGGAGGGCCGCCGCCCAGCTGGTCGTCGCGTCGAAGAACTGCGCCTGCGGGGTGAACTGGATCTTCGTCTGGTCGACGACCGTCTCGAAGGTCTCCAGGAAGCCCGGCAGATGCCGCATCTTGTCCTTGTAGGCGGCGTCGTCGGCGACGGACTTGCGCACCGGGTCGATGTGGTTGTGCCTGATCGCGCCCTTGCGCAGGTGCTCCTTGCCGGTCGCCCACTGCAGGAACAGCCAACTGGCGCTCTTCTTCCTGCTCTTGGCGTTCATGCCGAGCGACCAGATCCACATGTTGGTGGCCAGCGACCCGCCGGGCCCCTTCGGGCCCGGGTGGAAGGCGATCTTCCCGGAGGCGGGGCTGGCGCCCTTCACCGCCTGGAAGTAGGCGGCCGTGTCGGCGTCGAACAGCATCCCGGCCTTCTTCGCGCCCAGATCGCTGGAGCACTGGTACCAGGTGTACGACGTCCAGGACGGCGGCCCGCCCCGCTTGACCATACGGGCCCAGTCCTCGGTGAAGGCGACGGCCTCCGGGCTGTTCATGGCGGGGGTGAGCTTCCCGCCGTCGACCGTGAAGTCCTTCAGCCCGTTGCGGGCGTACATCGTCATGAAGCCCGGGTGGATGGTGGCCCAGCTCCGCGAGCCGCGTACGGCGATCCCGTACATGCCGTCGAAACCGGCCCCCGGCGCCTTGCGCTTGATGGTCCCGGCGAGTTCGGCCAGCTCCTCGAAGGTCTCGGCGGGCTTCACCCCCAGCTTTCCGAACAGCTCGGTGTTGTAGGCGACGACGTTGGTCTCCCAGCCCCACGGCAGCGCGTACTGCCCGCCCTGGCCGAGCGGCGCGCCCGCCTTCAGGGACCACTGGTCGGCCTGGAGCAGGTTCGGGAAGAAGTCCGCCTGGTCCCACTCGGCGCCCGTCGCCGAGGAGTTGCGCATCCAGGGGCCGAGGTCCTCCAGCCAGTTCGGCGGCCCGTACTGCCACACCATGTACGCGCCGAGCATGAACACGTCGTAGGAGGCACGCCCGCTGGACAGGTCCACGGTGAGCTTGTCGAAGTAGTTGTCCTCGGGGAAGACGTCGTACTCGACCTCGATGCCGGTCTTCTCGGTGAACGACTTCAGGTCGGCGATCAGGGCGTCGGTGTACGGGTGCTTGTTGAGCAGGGCCTTGACGGTGGTGCCCCGCTCCCGCTTCCAGTCGAAGGATCCGGTGACGTCGTCCGCAGCCGAACCGTCGCTCTTGTCGTCGTTCCCGCCGAAACCGGCGCCGCAGGCCGTGAGCATCGGGGCCGCCGCCGCCCCGGCGGCGAGGGCGAGGAAGCGCCGGCGGTCGTGCACGTGCGTGTCCATCCGTACCTCCGCGTGGAGCCTGGTTAACACGTCGAGTCGACTCGTTAACAGAGGGTGGAACGGCTGAAGTTGGGCGTCAATCCCTCGCGCACGGGAAAATATCGGGGCACAGTGAGAAGTTCACAGATCCGGCTGCGACGGCACGGGAGGTTCCGGATGGTGCACGACGGTGCGGACCAGGACGCGGGCTGGCTGGGCGTCGACCTCGGCACGCAGAGCGTCCGCGTGCTGCTCGTCACCGCCGACGGCACGGCCCTCGGCAGCGGCTCGGCCCCGCTGACGGGCCGGCGGGACGGGGTGCGCCACGAGCAGGACCCGCTGCGGTGGTGGGCGGCGCTGTGCACGGCGTCCCGGGCGGCCCTCGCCTCCGCGCCCCCGGACCTGCCGGTCGGCGGACTCGCGGTGTGCGGCACCTCCGGCACGGTCCTGCTGACCGACGCGTCCGGCCGCCCGGTGAGCCCCGCGCTGATGTACGACGACGGGCGGGCCGAGGCCGAGGCCGCGCGGGCCCGGCGGGCGGGGCTCGCCGTCCAGGACACCTGGGCGCTGCCGAAGGCGCTGTGGCTGCTCGGCGAGTACGGCGGCGCGCTGCGCCTGGCGCACCAGCCCGACCTGATCGTCTCCCGCCTCACCGGCGAACCGCCCCCGGCCGATTCCAGCCACGCCCTGAAGACGGGCTACGACCTCGACGCCGACCGCTGGCCGCGAGCCGCCCTGGACCGACTGGACGTGCCCGAGGGCCTGTTGCCGGACGTCGTCCGCCCCGGGACCCGCCTCGGCGAGGTCACCCCGGCCGCCGCCGACGCCACCGGCATCCCCGCCGGCACCCCGGTGTTCGCCGGGATGACCGACGGCTGCGCGGCCCAGATCGCGTCGGGAGCGCTGCGGCCCGGCTCCTGGAACTCCGTGCTTGGCACCACGCTCGTGCTGAAGGGCGCCGCCCGCGACCCGGTCCGCGATCCCACCGGCGTGGTCTACAACCACCGCGCCCCGGACGGCACCTGGCTGCCCGGCGGGGCGTCGAGCGTCGGGGCCGGGGCGCTCACGGCGCGCTTCCCCGACGCCGACCCGGCCGCCATGGACGCGCGGGCGGCCGCCTACGAGCCGTCCCGTGCGGTCGCCTACCCGCTGGTGTCACCGGGGGAGCGGTTCCCCTTCCGGGCACCGGAGGCGAGCGCGCTGATCCTGGGCGACCCCGCGGAGGACGCCGAGCTGTGGGCCGCGCTCCTCCAGGGCGTCGGCCTCGCCGAACGTCTGTGCCTGGACTATCTGCACCACCTCGGCGCCCCCCTCGACGGCCCGCTCACCTTCACGGGCGGCGGCGCCCGCAGCCCCTACTGGAACCAGCTGCGCGCCGACATCCTGGGCCGCCCGGCCCGGGTCCCGGAGCAGACGGAACCGGCCCTGGGCATGGCGGCGCTCGCCGCCTACGGGGCGTCGGGGGCCGGGGCGCTCGCGGACGTCGCCGAGCGCATGGTCCGCGTCCGGACCGTCGTCGAACCACGCCCCGGCCGCACGGCCGCCTTCGCCGAGCCCTACGCGCGGCTCGTCGACGCCCTGCGGGACCGCGGCTGGCTGCCCGCGCCGGTCGCCGCGCACGCACACAGCCGCCTGAGCCGGGATACTTCCGCATCATGAGTACGACCCTCCTGCTGGTCCGCCACGGACAGACCGTCTGGCACGCGGAGAACCGCTACGCCGGCATCAGCGACATCGACCTCACCGACACCGGCCGCGCCCAGGCCGAGGCCCTCGGCCGCTGGGCCCGGGCCCATCCCGTCGACGCGATCTGGACGTCCCCGCTGTCCCGCGCCGTCGCCACCGCCGAGCCCGCCTGCCAGGCCCTCGGCCTCACCTCCCAGAGCGAACCCCACCTGCGCGAATGCGACTTCGGCGTGCTCGAAGGCCGGACGCTCGCCGAGTTCGGGGCGGAGGACCCCGAGTGGGCCGCGGCCTACCGGGCCGACCCGGTGGCGCACTCCTTCCCCGGCGCCGAGGACCCGCTGGCGGCGGCTGCCAGAGGCGTGCGCGCCCTGCGGGACATCGCCGCCGCCCACCCCGGCGAACGCGTCCTGGTCGTCGCCCACAACACCCTGCTGCGGCTGGTGCTGTGCACCCTGCTGTCGATCCCGGTCGGCGAGTACCGCAGAGTGCTCCCCAGGCTGCGCAACGCGGCGATCAGCGAACTGCGCATGAACCCCGACGGTTCCGCCGCACTCCTCTCACTCAATGTGCCCTGCGAGGCCGAACTTCCGTAGCACGATGGGCACATGACGCAGATCGACACCTCGGTGCCGCACTCGGCCCGGATCTGGAACTACTGGCTGGGCGGCAAGGACAACTACCCGGTGGACGAGGCGGCGGGTGACGCCTACACCGCCGTCTTCCCCGGCATCGTGACCATCGCCCGCGGCAGCCGCGCCTTCCTGGGCCGCGGCATCCGGTACCTCGTCCAGGAGACCGGCGTACGGCAGTTCCTCGACGTCGGCACCGGCCTGCCGACGGTCGACAACACCCACGAGGTCGCCCAGCGCCTCGCCCCGGAGTCGAGGGTCGTCTACGTCGACAACGACCCGCTGGTCCTGACGCACGCCCGCGCCCTGCTCACCTCCACCCCCGAGGGGGCGACGGCGTACGAGCCCATCAGCCTCTTCGAGCCCGAGCTGATCCTTCAGGCCGCGGCGAGAACCCTCGACCTCACCCGGCCCACGGCCCTGATCCTCAGCGGCATCCTGGGGCACGTGGCCGACCACGAGCAGGCCTGTGACCTGGTCCGCCGTCTCATGGCCGGTCTGCCCCCGGGCAGCCACCTCTGCCTCAACGAGGGCTCACGCGGCACGGATCCCGCCTACGAGCGGGCCCAGGACGCCTACAACGAGACGGGCGCGGTCCCGTACTTCCTGCGGCCGGTCGAGCAGATCGAGGCGTTCTTCGAGGGCCTGGAGCTGGTGGAACCGGGCGTGGTCTCGGTGCCGTTGTGGCATCCCGAGCCGGGTGCGCCGACCGAGCCGATCGGCCAGCACGGCGGGCTGGGCCGCAAGCCGTAGCGCGTCGTACGGGCCACAGGAAACCCCCGCGAGTCCTGTCCTCGCGGGGGTTTCCCTTCTTCCGCCTGCCGTGCGTGAAAGGTGAGAAGACGATCACGAGGCAGGACGCTTCAGGTCCTCAGGGGGCTAGCAGCAGCACGTCCGCCCGGGACTTGGCGGCCTCGTAACGGCGCGCCACGTCCTGCCAGTTGACGACCTGCCACATCGCCTCGATGAAGTCGACCTTCTGGTTCTTGTACTGGAGGTAGAAGGCGTGCTCCCAGGCGTCGAAGACCAGGATCGGGGTGGCGCCCTGGCCGACGTTGCCCTGGTGGTCGTAGACCTGCTCCACGATCAGCCGCCCGCTCAGCGGCTCGTAGGCGAGCACGCCCCAGCCCGAACCCTGCGTGGTCGCGGACGCCTTGGTCAGCTGCGCCTTGAACCCGGCGAACGACCCGAACGACTCGACGAGGGCGTCGGCGAGCTCCCCCACCCCGTCGGCGGCCAGCGGCTCACCGCCACCGTCCTTCGGGCCGGTCATGTTCTGCCAGTAGATGCTGTGCAGGATGTGCCCGGACAGATGGAAGGCCAGGTTCTTCTCCAGCCCGTTGACCGCCCCCCAGGTCTCCTTGTCCCGCGCCTCGGCGAGCTGCTCCAGGGTGTCGTTGGCGCCCTTCACATAGGCGGCGTGGTGCTTGTCGTGGTGCAGCTCGATGATCTCGGGGCTGATCACGGGGGCGAGCGCGGAGTAGTCGTAGGGCAGTTCAGGCAGCGTGTAGACGGGCATGGGCGGGATCCCCTCCGGACCTCTTATTGCAACAGCCTTGCAACTGCACGCTAGCAGCAAGAAGGAGCCGACGGGTGGCCCGGGCACGCAAAAGGCCCCCGCGTGTGTCGCGGGGGCCTTCGGCGGTGGATCTCCTACTGCCTGGCGCGGGCCTTCTGCCACCCGTAGCCGACGGCCGCCAGGGCGAGGGTCATCCCGCCCGTCGAGTACAGCTGCACCCGCGTGTCCGGCTCCCGGGCCATCAGGACGAAGATCGCTGCCATGCCGGCCAGGGCGACCCAGGTCAGCCAGGGGAACGCCCACATGCGCACGGCCAGCTTCTCGGGCGCCTCGCGCTCCAGACGGCGGCGCAGGCGCAGCTGCGAGACGGCGATGAAGATCCAGACCACCAGGATCACCGCGCCGATCATGTTCAGCAGCCAGGCGAAGACGTCGTCGGGCCGCCAGTAGCTCAGCAGCACACAGAGGAACCCGAAGACGGAGGACGCCAGCACGGCGATCCGCGGCACGCCGCCCGAGACCCGGCCCAGACCCTTCGGGCCCTGACCGCGGTCCACCAGGGAGTAGGCGATGCGGGAGGCGCCGTAGATGTTGGCGTTCATCGCGGACAACAGGGCGACCAGGACGACCACGTTCATCAGCTGTCCGGCGCCCGGGATGCCGAGCTCGTCGAGGGCGGCGACGTACGGGCCCTTCTCCACGACCGCCTTGGAGTCCCACGGCACCAGCGTGACGATGACGGCCATCGAGCCGATGTAGAACAGCGCGATGCGCCACATCGCGGTGCGGACCGCGCTCGCGACGCCCTTGACCGGGTTCTCCGACTCGGCCGCCGCGATGGTGACCGTCTCCAGGCCACCGTAGGCGAAGACCGACGCCAGCAGGCCGATGACCAGGCCCTCGCCACCGTTGGGCAGGAAGTCCGTGAGGTGGCTCGCGCCGGGGGAGTCCGTGCCGGGCAGGATCCCGAGGATCGCCAGGACGCCGAGCACCAGGAACAGGGTGATCGCACCGACCTTCAGCGCCGCGAACCAGAACTCGAACTCGCCGAAGTTCTTCACGGCCGCGAGGTTCGTGCCGCAGAAGACGACCATGAACAGCGCGACCCAGGCCCACTCGGGCGTGCCTGGCAGCCAGCCGCTGACGATCTTCGCGGCGCCGATGCCCTCCAGGCCGACGGCCGTGCACAGCAGCACCCAGAACGACCAGCCGGCGGTGAATCCGGCCCAGGGGCCGATCGCCCGCTCCGCGTGCGCCGAGAACGACCCCGACGACGGATACGCGGCCGACATCTCGCCGAGCATCCGCATCACCAGCATCACGAGGACACCGGAGAGGGCGTAGGCGACGACGATCGAGGGACCGGCCGCGGCGATACCGGCACCGGAGCCGACGAACAGACCGGCTCCGATCACCCCGCCGAGGGCGATCATCGACAGATGGCGCTGCTTCAGGCCGTGGGACAGGGAGGTGCCGTCCGTGCTGGGCGGGGTCCCCGTGGTGGTGCTGCTGGGCATGGGCGCGGCTCGTCCTGTGCGTGAGAGGCGTACGAGGGCAAAAACGCCGCCAGTCTCGGATGCCTCTCCGCTCACACGGAGAGGCATCCCACTATCCGGACAGTCGCGTCGCTCTGTGTGGCCGGGCGGCGACCGACGGGCGAGACGGTGGCCGCAGCGCCTTTGGTGGAAACCTACAGAGCCCCACTCGCCCCCTCCCGTGTCGCACGGCACCCCACCACCGTGACCAGCATCACGCCTGACTCGCTGTCACCCACACCCTTTGTCCGAAGCCGACCAACAGCCGCTCCCGGCCTTTGTGGACGGCTGACGGTGATCACGGCGAGGGCGCTGGGATAGCGTCACCGTGTCCCACTGGCCCTCACCCTCGCGGAGTCCCTCATGAGCACCGCTGCCGCCACCCCCGTCCGCACCGGACAGGTCCTCGCCGACCTGCTCCCGGCCTCCCGAGTCCGGGACGCGGCCCTCGTGCTCGGCGGAGCCGCGCTCACCGGCCTCGCCGCCCAGATCTCCGTGCCCGTGCCGGGCTCCCCGGTGCCGGTGACCGGCCAGACCTTCGCCGCGCTGCTCGTCGGCACGTCCCTCGGCGCCGGCCGCGGTTTCCTGGCACTCGCGCTGTACGCCGTCGCGGGCATCGCGGGCGTGCCGTGGTTCGCGCAGGGCACCTCGGGCGTCGCCCCCTCCTTCGGCTACATCCTCGGCATGATCCTCGCCTCCACCGTCGTCGGCGCCCTGGCCCGCCGCGGCGCCGACCGCTCGGTACTGCGCACGGCCGGCACGATGCTGGTGGGCGAGGCGATCATCTACGCCGTCGGCGTGCCCTACCTGGCCCTGGCCACCGGCATGTCCGCCACCGCCGCGATCGCCGCCGGCCTCACCCCGTTCCTCATCGGCGACGCCCTGAAGGCCGCCCTGGCCATGGGCGCCCTGCCGACGGCTTGGAAGTTCGCCAACAAGCGCTGAGGTTCCTGAAGACCGACGCGAACTCGCCTGTCTACGAGGCGCACTTCGTCCGAACACCCTTCCAGCAGCTCAGCGGCTTGAAGTGGAAGAAGCTGGTATCGGAGTGCAACGGAAGCCCGGAGCGCCCGCTCCGCGCGGGATGAACAGCCGCGTCAGCCGGGCGACGGCCGCCATGCTGGCCCCCCATGTCGACCACCAGCTGTTCCTGGCGAGCCGTCCCATCAACCAAGGGTGCCGAGAGGCCCGCCGGGACGTCACATCTCGGCGGGCCTCTCCGTGTGCGCGTCCTGCGGTGGCCTGATCAGCCCTCCTGAGCCGCCGGACGTCGCCGCTGTGACCACCACATTCCGGCCGCGCCCGCCGCGAGCAGTGACATGCCGGCCGCACCCAGTGGCAGCAGGTCGCGGGCCGGGCCGGTCTTCGGCAGTTCCTTCCCGCCCGGGCCCGCCGGTTCGTTGTCGGTGCCGAGCAGCAGGGGGGTGGCCGGGGCGTTCGGTGACGGGTTGCTCGTGCCGAACGGCACCGGGCCCTGCTGCCAGAAGGTCTTCTTCCCGTCGCCCGTCTGCACGGGCAGACAGATCTTCCCGGTCTTGCCGAGGGCGAACGTCGCGTCGACGGCGTACGACTTCGACTCACCCGCCGCGAGATGGTCGATCGGGCATGCGAATCCGCTGTTCGAACCCTCCGGGAGTCCCTTCTCGGGTATCGCCGAACACCCCTCGACACCCTTGACGACCAATCCGTCGAATCCGACGACCAACAGCCTGATCTTTCCGCTGTCCTTGCTCCCCTCGTTCTTCACCGTGGCGGTAATCGCCGTCTTTTCGGAATCGTTGTCGACCGAGATCTTCCCGGGCAGCGTCGTGGTGAGTTTCACCCCGGTCGGTGCCGCGTCAACCGCCTTTCCCCCCTTGCCACTCGCGGGTCCCTCGTCCTGCGCCCCGGCTGTGCCGGAAAGGATCAACACCGCCGAGAAAGATGCCATGACCAGCGATCCGGCGACCGCTGCCGTATGACGAGAACTCATGTTCGCCCCCCTTGCGTCCCCCTGCACTGCGCCTGAATTCGCAGCACTGAAAGAGGTACCACAAGATTTCGCCGCACTATCCTGGTACGGCGCGAAGTGTGACCGTTGTGTTTCACTGGAGTCGGTCGCGGCGTCGTGGAGGGGGTGCAGCGAATTGCCGGGGAATACGAACAGTGGCGGTGTTCCAGGGATATTGGTGACGGGGCGCTATCGGTTGGTCGAAAGTATCGGCCAGGGGGGAATGGGGCGGGTGTGGCGAGCCGCCGACGAAATACTCGACCGGCAGGTCGCCGTCAAGGAAATGCGGATCGACGGTCTCGACGCGGAGGACAGCGGGACCCGCCGCGAACGGACCCTGCGCGAGGCCAGGGCCACGGCCAGGATCGACCACCCCAACGTCGTCCGGGTCTACGACGTGGTCGACGAGGGCGAACGCCTGTGGATCGTCATGGAGTTGGTCGCGGGCCGCTCCCTCGAACGGATCCTCGCGGAGTCGGGCCCGCTGAACCCCGGCGAGACGGCCCGCATCGGCCTCGGTCTGGTCGCGGCGCTACGACAGGTGCATGAGTGCGGCGTACTGCACCGCGACATCAAGCCTGGGAACGTGCTCGTGGAGAACGTGGACGGGGTGGCCGGATCTGTACGAGGCGATGACACCCGTTCCGGCCAAGGCGCCGGTGTTGGCCGGAGCAACGGTGCCGGCCGTGGGCGGCGTGTCGTGCTCACCGACTTCGGCATCGCCGCGATCCAGGACGCCAAGGCGCTCACGATGGTCGGCATGCTGGTCGGCTCGCCCGACTACATGGCGCCCGAGCGCATCTCCGGCCGCCCCCAGGGCCCGCCGTCCGACATCTGGTCGCTCGGCGCGACCCTCTGCGCGGCCCTGGGCGGCCGCTCCCCGTTCGCCCGCGACACCACGCTGGCGACCCTGCACGCGGTCCTGTACGAGGAGCCCGAACTCCCGTCCGCGGCGGGCCCGTTGCGGGACATTCTGACGTCCCTGCTGACAAAGGAACCGTCGGCCCGCCCGGACCTGGCGGCGCTGGAGACGGCGCTGGAGCCGGTGGCGTATCCGGCACCGGCGCCGACGCCGACGGCGGCGGTGGCGGTGACCACCCCGGAGCCGAGGTCCGAGCCGGAGCCCGAGCCCGGCCCCGGTCCGGAAACCACCCTCGGAGGACAGCAACCCTCCCCGCAGGCACAGTCGCGAGCACCTCTCCTCGCACCCCCGCAGGAATCACCCACCCCCGCGTACCTCCCGGCACCCCGTGACCCCCGGCGGCCCGCACCCGTCCCGGAGCCGCACCACCACCCCGTGGACCCGACCCCCACGACCCCGCCCGCCAAGGCCCCTGCCCCCACCTCCGCCCCCACCCCCGTCTCCCTCACCCGCGCCCAGGCGGAGACCGAACGCCGCCCCCACCCCGCAGCCCCGCCCATGCCGCCCGGCGAACTCCCCGGGCCGCCCGCCCCGGCCGCAGCCCGGCCGCCCCGCCCCCGGCGCCGCATGCTGCTCACCGCCGCGGCGGCCACCCTCGCCACGGCAGGCACGGCCGTGGGCATCCTGCTGGCCACGACCTCGGGATCGCCGGGCGGCGACGACACGCCCCGCGCGGGCTCCTCGGCGTCCGCCCCGGCCACCCCCGCGGACGCCACCGGCGGCACCATCGGCGACACCACCCCCTCGCCCACCGTCGAGGGCACCACCAGGCCGCAGACGCTGCCGCCCGGCACGCACCGGGAGGCCGGCGGGTTCGCCTGGGCGACGCCCGACGGATGGCGGCGGGACGTGAAGACGGGGGCGGAGGTGCACTACACCTCCCCGGACGGGGCGCAGGAACTCGTCGGCAAGTCCTCCCTGGCCCGCGGCGACCTGCTGGAGACCTGGCGGACCTCGGAGCGCAACGCCCACCAGGGCCAGGACTACCGCAAGATCCGTCTGGAGGAGACGACGTTCCGCGGCCACCCGGCGGTGGTCTGGGAGTACACGTTCACGCTGAAGGGCGTCCACTGGCACGCCCGGCTGCTCGGCTTCAACGTGACCGGCAAGTCGTACCAGGTCAACACGTGGTACCAGGAGGAGACCGAACAGGAGGCCCTCGCCACCTACGAGAAGGTCAAGGACAGCTTCACGGTGCTGTAGGAGCGGCGGCGGACAACGGAAAGGGGCCTGCGGCACGTGCCGACGCACGCACCACAGGCCCCTTTCACACGTTCACGACGGACGGCCGCGGGATCAGCCCGCCGACACCTCGCTGCGCTCCTCACCCTGGACCTGCCCGGCGTCCGCCGCTTCCGTGGCGGCCGGACGCCCACCACGGAAGCCCTTCTTCACGAAGGCGATGACGAGCACCACGGCGGCGACGAGCAGCGACAGCAGGATGGTCTGACGGCCGTCGTGCTCGGTGTCGGTGAGCATGTAGCCGAGGATGAACACGATCAGCGCGGCAGTCGCATAGGTCAGGTACGGGTACAGCCACATCTTCACGACGAGCTTCTCGGGCGCCTCGGCCTTGATGATCTTCCGCATGCGCAGCTGGGAGAAGCAGATCACCAGCCACACGAACAGGGCGACCGCGCCGCTGGAGTTCACGAGGAAGAGGAAGACGGAGTCCGGGAACTTGTAGTTGAAGAACACGGCCACGAAGCCGAAGGCGACGGAGGCCAGGATCGCCGTGCGCGGCACGCCGTTGGAGGTCGTGCGGGCGAAGGACTTCGGCGCGTCGCCGCGCTGGCCGAGGGAGAAGGCCATGCGGGAGGCGGTGTAGAGGCCGGAGTTGAGGCAGGACAGCACCGAGGTCAGCACGATGAAGTTCATGATCTGACCGGCGTGCGCGATGCCGAGGGAGTCGAGCGCGGCGACGTAGGAGCCGTCCTTGGCGATGGACTTGCTGTCCCACGGGAGCAGGGACACCACGACGGCGATCGAGCCGAGGTAGAAGACGGCGACACGCCAGATGATGCTGTTGGTGGCCTTGGTGACGGCCTTCCGCGGGTTCTCGGACTCACCGGCGGCCAGGGTGGCGATCTCGCTGCCCATGAAGGAGAAGACGACGAGCAGCACACCGGTGAGGATGGCGCCGGCCCCGTTCGGCAGGAAGCCGCCGTGCGCGGTGAGGTTGCTCAGTCCGGCCTGGTCGCTGTCCACACCCGGCAGCAGCCCGAACACGGCCAGCCCGCCGACGATGATGAACGCGGCGATGGCGACGACCTTGATGCCCGCGAACCAGAATTCGAACTCGCCGTAGGAGCCGACGGAGACCAGGTTGGTGGCCGTCAGCACCAGCATCACGATCAGGGCCCAGCCCCACTGGGGCACGGCCGGTATCCACCCCTCGAGGATCACGGCGCCGGCGGTCGCCTCGACCGCGAGCACGACGACCCAGAAGAACCAGTACAGCCAGCCGATGGAGAAGCCGGCCCAGGACCCGAGGGCCCGGTCGGCGTGCGCGGAGAAGGAACCCGAGGTCGGGTTGGCGGCCGACATCTCACCGAGCATCCGCATCACCAGCACCACGAGCGTGCCGACGAGGGCGTACGACAGCAGGATGCCGGGGCCGGCGGTGGCGATACCGGAGCTGGAACCCACGAAGAGTCCGGCGCCGATGACACCGCCGATGGCGATCATCGAGAGGTGCCGGTCCTTGAGCCCGGCCTGGAGCCCGGAGCCCTCGACTCCGGGTTCTCCGGGCCCTCCGGGGTCGTTTCCGGTCTTGTTCATGGTCGGCTGCGAGGTCATGGACGGATTTCCTTTGCGCCGGGAGCTGTACTTCCGTACGGGGCCGTGCGAGCCGCACGAACGGGGTGTTTCGCGGCATGCCGGGGTACGGGGAGCTCGTACGAGCGGTGTACGAGCCGGTCCAGTGAATCGGAGGCGAACGATGAGGAGAACCTTTGAATCCAGATTGTTACTTGAGGTTTTCCTGAGGTTCAGTAATGCGGCTCACATTCGCCCAGGGTTTTCATGAGCGCCACCCCGCGCGCATGCCCTGAATCACCCGTGTCACACTCGTCCCATGCGCGTGTACCTCGGCTCGGACCATGCGGGCTACGAACTCAAGAACCACCTCGTCGAGTGGCTGAAGGCGGCGGGTCACGACCCGGTCGACTGCGGCCCGCACATCTACGACGCCCAGGACGACTACCCGCCCTTCTGCCTCCGTGCCGCGGAGCGCACGGCTGCGGACCCCGAGGCCCTCGGCGTCGTCATCGGCGGCTCGGGCAACGGCGAGCAGATCGCCGCGAACAAGGTCAAGGGCGTCCGTGCGGCCCTCGCGTGGAGCGAGGAGACGGCGTCCCTGGGGCGCCAGCACAACAACGCGAACGTCGTCGCGGTCGGGGCGCGCATGCACGCGCGGGACGAGGCGACGAAGTTCGTCGAGACGTTCCTCGCCACGCCGTTCTCCGGTGACGAGCGTCACATCCGCCGGATCGACATGCTGTCGGCCTACGAAACCACCGGCGACCTCCCGGAGATCCCCCCGCACCACCCCCAGCAGTAACCCTCCGGGGAACGGGAGCCTTTCCCACCCACCCACCCACTCACCCGAAGCGGCCGGCCAAGAGACAGAGGCCGAAGAATCGCAACCTCGCGAACTACCGCTTCGGGCGGGCGGGAATGAGCGGCCAGCGCGAAGCCGACGGTCTTTTCGACCTCGGCCTCGCGAACTGCTGCTTCGGGCGGGTGGACGAGCAAGACGCACCGGCGCCCGAGGCCGAAGCCGACGGCCTTTCGACCTCAACGTCGTGAGCTACCGCTTCGGGCGGGTAGGCGGGAAAGGTCCTGCCTGGGGTGGAACCCACAGATCTTTTCGACCCCGGCCTCGTGACACGCGGCTTCGGGCGGGTGGGCGGGAAAGGTCCTGCCTGGGGTGGAACCCACAGATCTTTTCGACCCCGGCCTCGTGACACGCAGCTTCGGGCGGGTGGGCGGGAAAGGCCCTGCCAGGGGTGGAACCCACGGATCCTTTCGACCGGCCCCGTGACACACCGCGGCGACGATCACAAGGAGAACCGTGCCAGAAGGCCACACCATCCACCGTCTCGCCCAGGACTACGCCACCGCCTTCCTCGGCACAAACCCCCGCACCACCAGCCCCCAGGGCAAGTTCACCCAAGCCGCCACCATCCTCACCGGCACGGAACTGACCCACACCGAAGCCCACGGCAAGCACCTCTTCCTCGGCTTCACCGGCACCCACTGGATCCACATCCACCTCGGCCTCTTCGGCAAGGTCACCTTCGGCCCGGCCCCCGAACCACCCCCCACCGACACCGTCCGCCTCCGCGTGGCGAACGACACGACCTACGTGGACCTCCGGGGCCCCACCACCTGCGCCCTCATCACACCCCCGGAGAAGCAGGCGATACACGACCGCCTGGGCCCCGACCCTCTCCGCGACGACGCCGACCCGGACACCGCGTACCGCCGCATCACCCGCAGCCGTACGACGATCGCCGCGCTCCTCATGGACCAGAAGGTCATCGCCGGGGTCGGAAACGTCTACCGCGCGGAGGTCCTCTTCCGGCACCGCATCGACCCGTACCGCGCCGGCAAGGACATCACCTCCACCGAGTGGCACACGATCTGGACCGACCTCGTCGACCTCATGCACGAGGGCGTCCGCAACAACCGCATCGACACCGTCCGCCCGGAACACACACCGGAGGCGATGGGCCGCCCGCCCCGCGTGGACGACCACGGCGGCGAGGTGTACGTCTACCGCAGGGCCAACCTGCCCTGCCACATCTGCGGCGGCCAGATCCGCACCGCCGACCTGGCCGCCCGCAACCTCTTCTGGTGCCCGGCCTGCCAACGCCCCTGAAACGGGCGCGCGTCCCTCAGAACCCGTGCGGCAGCCACGGCGGCACGCCCGCCCCGAACCCCAGCGACGCCTCCGCCAGCGCCCCGGCCCGCAGCTCCCGCACCCGCCCCGCCGCCCCCAGCGAGGCCAGCGGCACACCCCCCAGATACGCCGCACCCAACTCCCGTACCGACAGAGCGACATCCGCCGCATCCGTCGTACGCTCGCAGACCGCGCCGTCCGCGTCCCCGCTCAGCCGCCAACGCCCGGCGTTCCAGGGGCAGAAGGAGTCCGCCACCTCGAACACCACATCCACCGGCGTCTGATACGTCCGCGCCGAAAGCGCGGCCCCCACCTCGACCGGCCGCACGTACAGCGAATCCCGCACCCGCGGATGGCACCGCCGCACGTCGGTCACCAGGTACTGCCACGCGTCGTCCACCGGACGCCCCCGCACGGTCACCTTCGACGTCAGGTCGATCCCGAACAGGAACCGCCACAACGCCGCGTCCGCCGCGGGCTCCAGCCCCGCCAACTCCTCCACGACCACCGTGCCGTTGGCCCCGGACAGCTCCCACTCGGGCTTGACGCGGTAGCGCGCGTACCCCACCGTCTCCCCGTCCCGCTCGGCGAGCACGCACTGCAGCGGCGACGCCCCCTCCCGGTCGCCCGCCGGATCGAGCACCCCGACCCGCTCCCAGCCGGGCTGCCGCGCCAGCATCCCGGGCCGCGCCGGAACCAGCCGGGCGTACACCGCCTCGCACACGTCGAGCGCATCGGCCGGCGCCGCGTACCGCACCCGTACGTCATCCGTACCGTCCGGCAGCGAGAGACCCACCCGGTTCGTGTCGATCTCGGCGGTCAGCGACACGGTCGCGTTGCCGTAGCCGAAACGCCCGTAGATGGCCGGCTCGGACGCGGTGAGCACGGCCAACGGCTCACCCCAGGCCCGTACGTCGTCCAGCTGCCGCCGCATCATCGACGTCAGCAGCCCGCGCCGGCGGTGCGTGGCGGCCACGCTGACCATCGTGACGCCCGCGACCGGCAGGGACGCCCCGCCCGGCACGGTCAGCCGGAAGCTGAACGCCCCGGCCGTCCCCACGCACTCGTCCCCGTCCCAGACGCCGAGTGAACGGTCGAACTCGGTCAGCGAGTTCCACAACTCCCGCTCCTCGTCGGACTCCGGCACCCCTCCGAAGCTCCGGATCAGATTGCCGTACCACTTGTCCCAATCGTCCTTCCGAAGGACTCGCAAGTCAGACGAAAGACCGTTCGCGTCAGTTCCCATGAGCCATGCCTACCAGGGCAATGCGGGGCGAGCGAGGGAATTTCTCCCAGGCCGCGGCGAGGGCGCGCGCGGTGAAGTTCACTGTGAACTCGGCCCTCGGACGGGGGACAAGTGGGACCTCCCGTGCCAAGCGGCTGGTCCGATGGATAGGGTCCCGAACTAATGGCATCAGGACGAGAGCGGCGCGCGGAAGCCGAGACGTTCACGGCCCGGTTGAAGAAGCAGTGGCACCGGGCCCGCGTCGGCGTGCGCCGCGCCGCCGTGGACTACTTCCGCGGCAACGGCTCGGACTGGATCGCCCTGGCCGGTCTGCTCCTGCTCATTCCCGTGATCGCGTCGGCGACCCTGGCGAACTCGGTGTGGTTCTCACCGGCCGCCCTGGTCCTGCCCGTCGTCGTGGGCGGCCTGCTGCTGCGCCCGGCCAGCCTGCTCGGCCTGTACGCGGCGGCGGCCACCGCGCTGATCGTCGAGTCGGTGCGACTCGGCCCGTACACGGAGGGCCCCTCCAGGGTCACCCCGGGCGTGGTGCTCGTGGTCGCGGCCTGCGGCTTCTTCGGACTGCTGCTGGCCCAGTTCCGCAGCCGGGTCGGGGTGCCCTGGCGGCGCGGCGGCACCATGCTCTTCGACCTGCGCGAGCGCATCCGGGTGCAGAGCAAGCTGCCCGACCTGCCGGACGGCTGGCACCGGGAGATGGCGCTGCGCCCGGCGGGCGGCCAGTCCTTCTCGGGCGACTTCGTGGTCGCGGCACGCACCAACGGCGGCCGTACGCTCGAAGTCGTCCTCACCGACGTCTCCGGCAAGGGCATGGACGCGGGCTCCCGCGCCCTGCTGCTGTCCGGCGCGTTCGGCGGCCTGCTCGGCTCCCTCCCCCCGCACGCCTTCCTCCCCGCCGCCAACGGCTACCTGCTGCGCCAGGACTGGGACGAGGGCTTCGCCACCTCCATCCACCTCGTCCTCGACCTGGACTCCGGCGACTACGAGCTCTACTCCGCGGGCCACCCACCGGGCCTCCAGCTCAGCGCAGGCAGCGGCCGCTGGGAGGAGAAGACCGCCGAGGGCCCGCTGCTCGGGGTGTACGACGGTGCCCAGTTCGACCCGGTGAAGGGCTCCCTGCGGCCCGGGGACGTGCTGATGCTGTTCACGGACGGCCTGGTGGAGACCGCCGACCGCGACATCGTCGAGGGCATCGACCGGCTCACCGGCGAGGCCGACCGCTATGTGGCCGGCGGCTTCCACGGCGCCGCCTGGCACCTCATCGAGGCCGTGGCCAAGGACGTCAACGACGACCGGGCCCTGCTGCTGATCTGCCGGGAGGGCCCGACGGCCGCCGCCACCCGCTGAGGTGGGGTTTCCCCCCGGTGGGTTCGGCGGCCGTCCTCATTACCCGGCCCCCCTCCGGCTCCGTACGTTCGAGACACACCGGCGCACCGGTGCGAACGACTCGGATCCGGAAGGACACACATGTCAGGCGACTGGGCCGTGGAACTGCACGGCGTCCGCAAGCGCTACGGCCGCGGCGGCACCGCCGTTCACGCCCTGCGCGGCATCGACCTCACCCTCCGGCACGGCAGCTACACCGCGGTGATGGGCCCCTCGGGCTCCGGCAAGTCCACGTTCCTCCAGTGTGCGGCGGGCCTCGACCGCCCCAGCGCCGGCACGGTCCGGCTCGGCGGCACGGAGATCACCGGCATGAAGGAGAACAAGCTCACCGCGCTGCGCCGCACCCGCATCGGCTTCGTCTTCCAGGCCTTCAACCTGCTTCCGTCCCTCACGGTCGAGCAGAACGTCGTCCTCCCCCTGCGCCTGGCCGGTCACCGCCCCGACCGCCGCCGCGCCGCCGAGGTGCTGGACCAGGTCGGCCTCGCCGACAAGGCCCGCCGCCGCCCGGGCCAGTTGTCCGGCGGCCAGCAGCAGCGGGTGGCCATCGCCCGGGCCCTGGTCACCCGCCCCGACGTCGTCTTCGCGGACGAACCCACGGGTGCCCTGGACACCACCACGGCCACGGAGGTCCTCACCCTCCTGCGCACGGCCGTCGACACCCACCGCGCCACGGTCGTCATGGTCACCCACGACCCGGCGGCCGCGGCCTGGGCCGACCGCGTGCTGTTCCTGTCGGACGGCGAGATCGTCGACCACCTCGACCGCGACGGCACGCCGCACCGCCACGCTCTCGACCCCGTCCACGACCGCCGTGCCCACGCCGACCGCATCGCCGCCCGGATGACCTCCCTGGCTGTCCCGCGCGCCCGCACCGAGGCGGCTGCCTGATGCTCGCCCCCAACGGCCTGGCCCGCGCGGCCCTGCGGTTCAGGCCCGCAGCGTTCGCCGGCACCTTCGTCGCCCTCGTCCTGGCCGCCACGATCGTGTCGGCCTGCGGCATCCTCCTGGAGACGGGCGTACGCGCCACGGTCCCGCCCGAGCGCTACGCGCACGCCCCCGTGGTGGCCGCGGCCGCGCAGCGGGCCGGGAACCCCGACGAGAGCGACATGGTGCCCGACCGGGCCCGCATCGAGGACTCCCTGGTCGCGAAGGCCGCCGCCGTGCCGGGGGTGCGCGCGGCGATCCCCGACGTCACCTTCCCGGTGCTCACGTCCGAGGGGAAGCTCACCGCACACGGCTGGGGCTCCACCGCCTTCACCGGCGAGCGCCTCACCGGCGGCCGCGCCCCCGGCCCCGGCGAGGTCGTCCTCGCCCCCGGCGCACCCCGCCCGGACGGCGGCACCGTCACCCTCACCCTGCCCGACGGCCCCCGCACCTACCGCGTCTCCGGAACCACCGCCGGCGCGCGGGGCACCGTGTGGTTCAGCGACGCCGAAGCCGTCCGTGTCTCCGGCCACCCCCACCGCGTCGACGCCCTCGCCGTCCTCCCGGACCCCGGTGTCGGCACGGCCACCCTGAAGTCCCGCCTCGCCCACGCCCTGGGCGGCCGGGCCGAGCTGCACACCGGCGACGACCGGGGCACCGTGGAGGACCCCGCCCTCTCCGGATCCCGGGAGGTGCTGATCGGAATCGGCGGCTCCTTCGGCGGTGTCGCCACCATGGTCGCTGTCTTCACCGCGGCCGGCACCGTCGCCCTCGCGATCGGCCGCCGCGCCCGCGAGTTCGCCCTGCTGCGCGCCATCGGCACCACCCCGCGCCAGATCCGCCGCACCATCGCCACCGAGGCGTTGCTCGTCGCACCCGTCGCGGGCGCCCTCGGCTGCCTGCCCGGAATCGCCCTGGCCGCCTGGTGGTTCGGCCGGCTGAAGGACAAGGGCGCCGTCCCCCAGCCCGTCGAACTCGCCGTCTCCTGGATCCCCCTCACTGTCACGACCGGGACGGTCCTGGTCACCGCCCTGCTCGCCGGCTACATGGCCGCGCACCGCAGTTCACGCATCAAGCCGGGCCAGGCGCTCAGCGAGGCGTCCGTGGAACGGCTGCGCCCGGGCTGGATCCGCACCCCGCTCGGGGTGGCGGCCGCGGCCGGCGGTTTCGTCTGCGCGGGGCTGGCCGCCTCGGAGACGGGCGAGGACGCGGCCAACGCCGCCCTCGGGGTCGTCATGCTGTTCATGCTGGCCGTCGCCCTGCTGGGCCCGCTGATCGCCCGCGCCTGCGCGTCCCTGCTCGGGCTCCCGCTGCGCGGCGCCGGCGCTCCGGCCGTCCTGGCCGCGGCCAACTCCCGTACCAACGCCCGGCGACTGGCCTCCGCGATCACCCCGATCGTGCTCGCCATGGCCTTCTCCTCCGTGCTGGTCTTCCTGCACACCAGCGAGGACCGGGTCACCGCCGAGCAGCAGCGGGCGGGCGTCGTCGCCGACCACATCGTCACGTCCGACGAGGGCGCCCTGCCCCCGGACGCGGTACGACGTGCCGCGCGTACTCCCGATGTCACCGCGGCCGTGGGCCTGCTGAGGACATCGGTCCTGGTCCGGACCTCGGGCGTGCTGACCCCGGTCTCCGCCCAGGGCGTCACCGGCTCGGCCCGCGACCTGGCCGCCGTACAGGACCTGGACGTCGAGCGGGGCCGGCTGTCGCTGAAGCCGGGCGAGATCGCCCTCGACGCGTCCGTCGCCCGGAGCACGGGCGCGGAGGTCGGCGAGCGGATCCGCGTCCACCTGCCCGACGGCACCCGGGCCACACCCCGGGTGGTGGCGACGTACCGCCGCGGCATGGGCCTGTCCCAGGTCACCTTCCACCGCACCGACCTGGCCCGCCACGTCAGTTCGCCCTTCGACACCGAACTGTGGGTCAAGGGCGGCACGGCGAAGGCCCTCACCCCCCTCGGCCGGGTCATGGACCGCGCCGACCACACCGCCGCCCAGTCCCTCGACCGTGAGCTCAACGCCTGGGCGAACACCGTCATGGCGGCCGTCCTCGGCGGCTTCGCGACCGTCGCCGCCGTCAACACCCTGGTGATGACGGTGCTGGACCGGCGGGGCGAGCTCGGCACACTGCGCCTGCTCGGCTCCACCCGCCGCCAGGTCCTGCGCATGGTCCGCTGGGAGGCCCTGCTGGCCGCCGTCGCGGGGATCGGGCTCGGCACGGCCATCGCCCTGGCCACCCTCGTCCCGATGATGAGGGGCCTGACAGGTCAGGGACCGTACATCCCGCCGCTCGTCTACGGCTCGTTCGCCGCCGCGATCCTCGTCGTCGGCACGGCCGCGGTCACTCTGTCGGCCCGGGCGGCGCTGCGCGGGGAGACACTGGAGAGGTGACCCACACATCCCGGATGACCCTGGCCCAGGTCGAGGCCACCGCCCGCGCCGCGCACACCGGCCAGACCGACAAGGCGGGGCGGCCCTACGCCGAGCACCTGCGGGCGGTGGCGGAGGGCGTACGGGCCCGGGGCGGCGACGAGGAGCAGATCGCGGCGGCCTGGCTGCACGACGCGGTCGAGGACGACGCCCTGTCCGCCCAGTGGCTGCGCGGGGCCGCGCTGAGCGGCCGTACCAAGGACATCGTCCTCGCGGTCACCAAGCGGGCCGGTGAGCCGCCGGAGGCGTACGCGGCGCGGATCCTCGCCACGCCCGGAGCGCTGCTGGTGAAGGAGTCGGACCTGGCGCACAACGCCGACCCGGCCCGGCTCGCGGTCCTCGACGAGGAGACCCGGAAACGACTGACCGAGAAGTACGCCAGGATGCGCGCACTTCTCGGTCTCGTCGGATGAACTCCGCCCGTCAGATCAGGCGTTGACCTTCTCGCGTTCGCGTTCGCGGCGCTCGGCGTTCTGGCGTTCACGGGCCAGCTCGGCCGCGTCCGGCTTGAAGGCCCAGGCCATCTTCGGCTCCATCGCGAAGCGGAAGACGCGCTGCACCGGCTTGGTGCACAGCACCGTCACGACGGCGGCCGCGAAGACGGTCACCAGGACCTCACCAGCCGGGTGGTGCAGCCAGGACGCCTCGAACCAGCCCCGGTAGTCGCCGGCCTTCACCAGGAAGCCGTGCAGCAGGTAGCCGTAGAGCGTGCCGGCGCCGAGAGCGGTGAACCACATGTGGCGGCGCGGCACCCAGGCGAAGAAGCAGGCGGTGAGCACCAGGGAGCAGCCGAACAGGGCGAGCACCATGACCGGGCCGGCCCACCACGGCGCGCCCAGTTCCTGCGCGGCGTCCCGGTGGTAGAACCACGCGGTGTTCATGCGAGGCACCGCCCACCAGCTGAACGCGAAGGCGACGGCGAACACCGGCACGGAGGCGATCCGCACCGCGCGGGTGCGCACCATGTGGAAGTGCTCGGGCTTCATGACCAGGCCCAGCACGAAGAACGGCAGGAACTGCAGGACGCGCTGGAGGTCCAGGTCGTCGCCGATCTCCGGGGTGACGGTGGCCAGCATGGCGAGCCCCAGTGCGAGCGGCAGGGGCCAGCGGACCAGGTTCCAGATGGGGGTGGTCAGCCGCCAGACGAACAGGGCGACCAGGAACCAGGTCAGGTACCAGGGGTCGAGGAGGCTGATCTCCTGCTGCGGGTCGTTGTCGATGACCCGCTTGAAGAGGGGGTAGGCCGTCTCGAAGATGATGTACGGCACGGCGACGCCGGTGATCAGGCGCTTCAGCCGGTCGGGCCGCATGTCGAAACTGCGCGAGAAGTAGCCGGAGATGATGATGAACGCCGGCATGTGGAACGCGTAGACGACCTGGTACGCCGCCTCGAGTATCCGGCTGTCGCCCTTGAGCGGCTCCCAGGCGTGGCCCATGGCCACCAGCACGATCGCGAGGTACTTCGCGTTGTCGAAGAACGCGTCGCGCTGCTTGCCGTTCTGCTTCTTCTGCGTGCTCTGCGGCGAGCGGGGGCTCGGCACTCCGTCCGCCGGCGACTGTGCCGGGGGAAGTGGCGCCCTGCGGTCGCCGTTCGGTCGCAGCGAGTTCGTCACAGACCCTCCCACCAGGAGCTCGGGGAGACGATCCGGGACCTCGCTGCGCGTGCGGGGGACGAGGCAGCGTGGAACATCTGAGGCACCCTAGCGTTCCCTGCGGCTATTCGTAAAACGCCGGAAGTGATTCCTGTCTATTCGCTGCGGGTACCCCGGATTTCGGGCAGTCGACAGCACTGGCGGAGTGATGGCCGACACATCGTCGGATGGCGGATTGTGTGCGTCGACTGAGCCTTGCTTGTCGTGATACTTCCGGACTAAGCGACGCATAAGACCAGCAGGCGACTCCAGCGGAATGTCCGCTTCGCTCGCCTTCGCCCCTTGGTTTGCGGGGCTGTTGCCGCCCCTGTGGCGGCAATTCGAATTAGCTGCGAACGCGTTGTGTGGAGACGGAAACGATACGGCCGAATTCCCTGTGCGGGTGGCCCGTCGAATTGTCGTGCGACTCACACCCGTTGGGTCCCCGCGCCCGGGCGGCGCACACGGCGCGGCGGGGACGCGGCGACGGCACGACGACGGCGCGGCGGCGACCCGACGGCGGTACGGCGGCGACACGCGTGGGGTCGATGCCTCACCGGCCGCATAGGCCGGGCGCGTTGGTGGCACGATGGTTCTGGCGGGGTGCGCGGGGTCGCGTCCCCGGGCCGGGAGAGCGGACCGACCGAGGGTGTGATCAGTTGTGGCCATTTCACTGTCTGTGGTGCTGCTGTTGGCGATCATCCTGGTGGTGTTGCTGAGAGGCGGATCCATCAAGGCGGGACCAGCGATCGTGGCGGTCCTGTTCGGCTTCTTCCTCGCCTCGACCGGCATGGCCGACGACATCCAGCGGTTCCTCAACTCGATAGCGGAGACCATCAACTCCATCAGCTTCTGACCGGTCCGGGAGCGCCCCCGCCGAGCCCCGCGCTGCGGCCCCGGTGCGGGGGCGGGTTACGCTCGCCCCGACCACAGGACGGTGCGTGACGGGGGGAACGTACGGGGATGGCGCTGCGCGATTCTGACCCGGCGGAGGTGGGCGGCTACCGCATCGAGGACCGCCTTGGCTCCGGCGGCATGGGTGTGGTCTACCTGGCCCGCTCCGCCTCGGGCCGCCGCCTCGCGATCAAGGTCGTGCACAGTCAGTACGCCGACGACGACGAGTTCCGCACCCGCTTCCGCCGCGAGGTGGCCGCCGCCCGCCAGGTCAGCGGCGCCTTCACGGCCCCCGTCGTGGACGCCGACGCCGACGCCGCGCACCCCTGGATGGCCACCCTCTACATCCCGGGCGCCGACCTCGGCACCCACGTCCGCGAGCACGGCCCGCTCCCGCTGCCCCGGCTGCGTGGCCTCGCCGCCGGCCTCGCGGAGGCCCTGCGCGACATCCATCGCGCCGGAGTCGTCCACCGCGACCTGAAACCGGCCAACGTGATGCTCGCCGAGGACGGCCCCCGCGTCATCGACTTCGGCATCTCCCGCGCCGCCGAGTTCGCCGCCTCCGACGTCCTCACCCAGACCGGCCGCGTCATGGGCACGCCGCCCTTCATGTCCCCGGAGCAGTTCGCCTCTCCGCAGGACGTCGGCCCGGCCGCCGACATGTTCTCCCTCGGCTCGGTCCTCACCTACGCCGCCACCTGCCGCGGCCCCTTCGACAGCCCGAGCCCGTACGAGACGGCCCTGCGGGTCGTCGAGGGCGAACCCGACCTCACCGGCGTCCCGGACGAACTGCTGCCCTTCGTCCGGCTCTGCCTGGAGAAGCACCAGAAGTCCCGCCCCGCCGCGGACGAACTGTTCACGCTGCTGCGCGAGGGCGGCACGCCCGGCCCGAGCCCCGCGCGGGCGGCGCACCCGGTACGTCCGTGGCCCGGCGCCCGGCCGACCGAACCGGCCGTCACCGCCTGGCCCGACGCCGCCCGCACCGAGCGTGGCGCAACGCCCCACGGCCCGCCCGAGGAGGCCAACACCGGCCGCGACGACGCCCACCACCCCCGCACCGGCAGACCCCGCACCGACAGAACCCCGACGGAACCCTCCCGCCGCCCGGCAGCCCCGGCCAGAACACCATCCGCCACCGAGCAGGTGGACCGGACGGGGACACCATCCGCCGCCGAGCATGCCGACCCTGCTGGAACCTCACCTGGCGCCGAGCGTCCCGGCCCGCCCGGCAGCCCCTCTGCCGCCGAGCTCCCCGACCCGACGGGAACCCCACCCGGCGCAGAGCGCCCCCGGAGCCGCCCCCGAAGCCGCCGGCGCCGACCCGCCCTGCTCCTGACCGCGGCCGCCGCGGCCGTCGCTCTCATGGCGGTCGTCACCACCACCGTCACCCTGATCGGCGACAAGGACCGCCCGGCCGCCGGCGACCGCCCGGGCAAGCCCGCCACCGAGGGGGCCCTCCCCAAGGGCTGGAAACCGTGGGTCGCCACGGCGGAGGCCCCCGGACAGAGCGAGGGCCGCCCGACCGGCGTCGACATGTCCTTCAAGGGCTGCTCCGTCGTCGACACCTCCCTGGTGTGCGCCGGCTCCGACCTCATGGCGACCCGCTTCGGCCTCGCCGACGGCCGCAACACCTGGAGCCGGCCCGTCGACTCCACCCCCGACGGCGCCTCCGGCGACGAGGGCGCCCTCATCGGCACCGGCGACGGCCGTGTCTACGGCTACGGCGCCGAGGACGCCGAGGGCACGAGCGGAGTGGGGTCCAGCTACACGGTCTATGCCCTGGCCGCCGGAACCGGCAAGGAGCTCTGGCGCACCCCGACCGGCAGCGGCGAGACGGCGGTCGTCCCCGACGGCTCCGAGGGCGCCGCCACATCCGTGCCCGAGGGCGTCATCACCTTCTACGGCTCCCGGGGCGACCAGTACGCCCTGCTCGACGCGGAGACCGGCGAGGTCCGCTGGCGGCAGCCGGACCCGGGCGCGCAGGGCGCATGCGTACTGGACGCGGCGGCCGACCGTGCCTACCTGATCTGCACGGCCGAACCGCAGGGCGGCACGACCACCGAGACCAGCGTCTCGGAGATCGACCCGGCCACCGGCAAGCCCCGCTGGACCGTCGAGGCCGAAGGCTCCCTGCAGATGCTCGGCCGGCAGGACGGGCAGCTGGTCTTCACGGACGGCGTGTCCATGACCCGCGGCCTCACGCTGATCGACACCGCCTCGCACCGGCTCACCGTGCGGCGGCTGGCGCAGCCCCGGCCCGAGGAGTCGAGGGCGTACCTGGCGCGCGGCACCGTCTACTTCACCCGCAGCAGCGGCGGCGTCCGCGCCGTCTCGCCGCGCACCGGGCGCACGCTGTGGGAGTCCAACACCACCCTGGAACGACAGGGACCGCCGACCGCCTCCGCCACCCACGTGTACTTCGCGTCACCCAGCGGCCGCCTGGCCGCCCTGAACGCACGCACCGGCAAGGTCGAGGACACCCGCGACGGCCGCGACGACGGCGGCCGCGTCGGCAGCCTGCTCGTCACCTCCGGAGCCAGGCTCCTCCTCGTCGGCGACGCCCTGTACATCCCCTACGGCGTCCGCTCCGTCTACACCGTCGACGTACGCGACCTCTGACCGCGCAGCCGCGGATTCCCGGGACGCAGCCCCCGAAAACAACACTCAGGGCCAGGCGGAGGAATGATCCTCTGACCTGGCCCTGAGCCATTGAGAGCGGGCGACGGGAATCGAACCCGCGTAGCTAGTTTGGAAGACTAGGGCTCTACCATTGAGCTACGCCCGCACAGCAGGCGCCGCAGGTCGGGTGACCGCGGCACTGAAGGCATCGTAGCGGGTGGATCCCCCTCGTCGCACACCCCGTTCCCACCGGAGCGGACGCGGCGCGGACCCCGTGGAAATGCGTCGGCCACACCGCCGGTCGGCATGTACCCTACGTCTCGCACCAGACGGGGTGTGGCGCAGCTTGGTAGCGCGTCCGCTTTGGGAGCGGAAGGCCGTGGGTTCAAATCCCGCCACCCCGACCAGCCACCCGATCATCTCGCGTGATCGCCCATCCGATCACTCGCGTGATCGCCTTTTGGGCGGTGTAGGCGCTGCCGTTACTATGCAAGCTGCACGCCCGTGTGTCTCAGCGTCTGAAGTCTCCGGGCGGCGAAATCCGCCGGGCCGTTCTGGCCCCGCAGAAACCAAGAAGTCAGCCACAAGGAGACCGAACCGTGAAGAGCGCCGTGGAGACCCTGAACCCGACCCGGGTTCGGCTGACTGTCGAGGTGCCCTTCGAGGAGCTCAAGGACAGCCTCGACGCGGCGTACAAGAAGATCAACCAGCAGGTCACGGTGAAGGGCTTCCGCAAGGGCAAGATCCCTGCCCGTGTCATCGACCAGCGGTTCGGCCGCGGTGCGGTCCTGGAGGAGGCGGTCAACGACGCGCTCCCGAAGTTCTACACCGACGCGGTCAACGAGGCCGAGCTCAGCGTGCTGGGCCAGCCCGAGGTCGACATCACGGAGCTGAAGGACGGCGAGACGCTGAACTTCACCGCCGAGGTCGACATCCGTCCCTCCATCGAGATCCCGGACTTCTCCGGCATCGAGGTCGAGGTCGACGCGGTCGAGGTCACCGACGAGGACGTCGACAAGGCCGTCGAGGAGCTGCGCGAGCGCTTCGCCTCCACCGCCCCGGTCGAGCGTGCCGCCGAGGACGGCGACGTCGTGACGATCGACCTGCAGGCCAAGGTCGAGGGTGAGGTCCTGGAGGACGGGGTCGCCGACGGCGTCTCCTACACCATCGGCTCCGGCGAGCTGCTCGACGGCATCGACGACGCCGTGAAGGGCGTGGAGGCCGGTGGCGAGGCCACCTTCACCTCCGAGCTCAAGGGCGGCTCCGCGGCCGGCAAGGAGGCCGAGGTCACCGTCAAGGTCACCCAGGTCGCCAAGCGTGAACTGCCCGAGCTGGACGACGAGTTCGCGCAGCTCGCCTCCGAGTTCGACACCATCGAGGAGCTCCGCGCGGACAGCCGCAAGCGCCTCGAGAACATGAAGCAGTACGACCAGGCCACGCAGGCCCAGGAGCGCGTCCTGGAGAAGCTGCTCGAGCTGGTCGAGGTCCCGGTCCCCGAGAAGCTGCTCGAGGACGAGATCAACACCCGCAAGCACAACCTCGAGCACCACCAGCTCGGCCAGATGGGCCTCGACCTCGCGAAGTACCTGGAGATCCAGGGCAAGACCGAGGAGGAGTTCGACGCCGAGACCAAGGAAGCCGCGGTCAAGGGCATCAAGACGCAGTTCGTCCTCGACGAGCTCGTCAAGCAGGAGAAGCTGAACGTCAACCAGGAGGAGCTCACCGAGCACCTCATGCGCCGTGCGGCCTCCTCCGGCATGTCCCCCGACCAGTTCGCCCAGGCGGTCGTCGAGGGCGGTCAGGTTCCGCTCCTGGTCGGCGAGGTCGCCCGCGGCAAGGCCCTGGCCGTCGTGGTCGAGAAGGCCACCGTCAAGGACACCAACGGCGAGATCGTCGACCTCGACGACGAGGACGACGAGACCGAGTCCGCCGAGACGGCGTCCGCCGAGGCCGAGGCCACGGAGGCCCCCGCCGAGGAGAAGACCGAGGGCTGAGCCCCGGTCGCGTGAGTTCGTGAGAAGGCCCTGGGGCACGCCCCAGGGCCTTCTTGCCACCCTGGGGGCAGCGCCCCTCAGGGGCGCGGGGAACTGCGCGCCAAGCCCCCACCGGCTCGCAGCCCGGCGATTCCCGCACCACCCACGACGAGACCGCACGGCCCCCCTGGCGGAGCCCACCGCGCTACGCCCCCGGCGAACACTCCCATCTCCGGGATTCCCCGAAGGGACCCGCGCGTTAGGGTCCATGAATACGAGGGCAGTGGAGTCCCCGAACGGCTCCTAGCCCCTAGGGAAACGTGAGACGGCCCGGCGCCGTCGTAAGACGAGCAGGTGGATACGTGACGAATCTGATGCCCTCAGCCGCCGGCGAGCCTTCCATCGGTGGTGGCCTTGGCGACCAGGTCTACAACCGGCTGCTCAACGAGCGGATCATCTTCCTCGGCCAGCCGGTCGACGACGACATCGCGAACAAGATCACCGCGCAGCTGCTGCTCCTTGCCGCCGATCCGGACAAGGACATCTACCTGTACATCAACAGCCCCGGCGGTTCCATCACGGCCGGCATGGCGATCTACGACACCATGCAGTTCATCAAGAACGACGTGGTCACCATCGCCATGGGCCTCGCCGCCTCGATGGGCCAGTTCCTGCTCAGCGCCGGCACCCCTGGCAAGCGCTTCGCGCTGCCGAACGCCGAGATCCTGATCCACCAGCCCTCCGCCGGCCTCGCCGGTTCGGCCTCGGACATCAAGATCCACGCCGAGCGGCTGCTGCACACCAAGAAGCGCATGGCCGAGCTGACCTCGCAGCACACCGGCCAGTCGGTCGAGCAGATCACCCGCGACTCGGACCGCGACCGCTGGTTCGACGCCTTCGAGGCCAAGGAGTACGGCCTCATCGACGACGTCATCCCCACGGCCGCCGGCATGCCGGGCGGCGGCGGCACCGGGGCCTGAGCGGTCCCCACGGGGCCTGTGGCGCCCCGTGAGGCCCACGGAGCCCTTCGTGGCCCCAGCGACCCCAGACAGCCCCAGCCGACCGCCTCAGCCCTTTTCAGGAGACACCGTGAACCAGTTCCCCGGCAGTGGGATCTACGACCGTATGCACGCCGTGCAGGACATGAGCGCCTCGCAGGGCCGCTACACCGGCCCGCAGGCCGAGTCCCGCTACGTCATTCCGCGCTTCGTCGAGCGCACCTCCCAGGGCATCCGCGAGTACGACCCGTACGCGAAGCTCTTCGAGGAGCGCGTGATCTTCCTCGGCGTCCAGATCGACGACGCCTCCGCCAACGACGTCATGGCGCAGCTGCTGTGCCTGGAGTCGATGGACCCCGACCGTGACATCTCGGTCTACATCAACAGCCCCGGCGGTTCCTTCACGGCGCTCACCGCGATCTACGACACGATGCAGTACGTGAAGCCGGACATCCAGACGGTCTGCATGGGCCAGGCCGCCTCCGCCGCCGCCGTCCTGCTGGCCGCCGGTACGCCGGGCAAGCGCATGGCCCTGCCGAACGCGCGCGTGCTGATCCACCAGCCGTA
Source organism: Streptomyces sp. NPDC007929 (assembly GCF_042959065.1). Lineage (NCBI taxonomy): Bacteria > Bacillati > Actinomycetota > Actinomycetes > Kitasatosporales > Streptomycetaceae > Streptomyces > Streptomyces sp. NPDC007929. The sequence continues at coordinate 522,525 of NZ_JBIBKD010000002.1, forward strand.
CAGCGAGACCGGCCGCGGTCAGGTCTCCGACCTGGAGATCGCCGCGAACGAGATCCTCCGGATGCGCTCGCAGCTGGAGGAGATGCTGGCCAAGCACTCCACCACGCCGGTCGAGAAGATCCGCGAGGACATCGAGCGCGACAAGATCCTCACGGCCGAGGACGCGCTGAGCTACGGCCTGATCGACCAGATCATCACCACCCGGAAGATGGACAACTCGAGCCTGCGCTGAGGCGAGAGGCTGTAACGTCTGCCGCCCCTTGGCACGGTTTGGCTCGGTTCACGTCAAAGCGAACCGCGCCAAGGGGGGCCCGAACGGGGGGCCCGGCAAGGTACCGTCGGACATAAGGCAGCACCAGGAGTCCGCTGGACGCGACGTCCAGGAGTCTCCCAGGCGAAGGGGAAGCACACCGTGGCACGCATCGGTGACGGCGGCGATCTGCTCAAGTGCTCGTTCTGCGGCAAGAGCCAGAAGCAGGTCAAGAAGCTCATCGCAGGGCCCGGTGTGTACATCTGCGACGAGTGCATCGACCTCTGCAACGAGATCATCGAGGAAGAGCTCGCGGAGACCAGCGAGGTCCGCTGGGAGGAACTCCCGAAGCCCCGCGAGATCTACGAGTTCCTCGAGGGCTACGTGGTCGGCCAGGAGGCCGCCAAGAAGGCCCTCTCCGTAGCGGTGTACAACCACTACAAGCGAGTCCAGGCCGGCGAGAACGGCGGGGCGAACGGCCGTGACGACGCCATCGAGTTGGCGAAGTCCAACATCCTGCTCCTCGGCCCCACGGGCTCCGGCAAGACCCTCCTCGCGCAGACCCTCGCGCGCATGCTGAACGTCCCCTTCGCGATCGCCGACGCCACGGCGCTCACGGAGGCCGGTTACGTCGGCGAGGACGTCGAGAACATCCTGCTCAAGCTGATCCAGGCGGCCGACTACGACGTCAAGAAGGCCGAGACCGGGATCATCTACATCGACGAGATCGACAAGGTCGCGAGGAAGAGTGAGAACCCCTCGATCACGCGCGACGTCTCGGGCGAGGGTGTCCAGCAGGCCCTGCTGAAGATCCTGGAGGGCACCACGGCCTCGGTCCCGCCGCAGGGTGGCCGTAAGCACCCCCACCAGGAGTTCATCCAGATCGACACGACGAACGTGCTGTTCATCGTGGGCGGTGCCTTCGCCGGTCTCGAGAAGATCATCGAAGCCCGCGCGGGTGCCAAGGGCATCGGCTTCGGCGCGCAGATCCGCTCCAAGCGCGAGATGGAGTCCAAGGACCAGTTCCAGGAGGTCATGCCGGAGGACCTGGTCAAGTTCGGCATGATCCCCGAGTTCATCGGCCGCCTCCCGGTCATCACCTCGGTCCACAACCTCGACCGCGAGGCCCTGCTCCAGATCCTCGTCGAGCCGCGCAACGCGCTCGTCAAGCAGTACCAGCGCCTCTTCGAACTCGACGGCGTCGAGCTGGACTTCGAGCGCGAGGCCCTGGAAGCCATCGCCGACCAGGCCATCCTCCGCCAGACCGGCGCCCGAGGCCTGCGCGCCATCATGGAGGAGGTCCTCCAGGGCGTGATGTACGAGGTCCCGTCCCGCAAGGACGTGGCCCGGGTCGTCATCACGGCGGACGTCGTCCAGTCCAACGTCAACCCGACCCTTATCCCGCGGGACGCGCGGGGGCGGGGGCCGGGGGAGCAGAAGACGGCGTAGTACCTGCGTCTGCTGCCTGGTGGGCTCGGATTGGCGCCACAGCCGCCTTGGCGAGGGCCGCCAGGACGGCGTAAGCAGAGGGGATGTCTGACCGGTTGATACCCGGTCAGACATCCCCTCTGTTTACGCCGTGTCCGTTTGGATGCAACGGATGGTTAGCCCGTTGTCCGGCCCGCTAGCTCCACCACTGATTCTCTCCTTGGGATGTCACGCAACCCTCGACCATGGTGTCGCCCTCGAACACCGCCACCTGGACCCGGGCCTTTCGGATGCCTCCTGAGTCCGTCGCCGAGCTTCCCCAGCTTTCAGAGGTCCCGGAACCAGCGTAGAGGTGCCGCCAGGGCCAGGCGTGGTCCGTTCCGTTGCTCCTCCGAGTGACCAGCCTTACCGCTACGTGGTGCCCATCTGCTCTGAGGTCTTGGACCTGCAGAGTCAGTGGATCGAGTTTGGTCCTACTCGCGTAATTCCACTTTCCTGACCCGCTCGCCCCAGCTAGGGCGCCGCCGGTCCAGCAGGCGTCCTCGTAGTTGGCGGCTGCTGCGGGACTCGCTGCGACGGGTATGACAAGTGATGCTACGGATGCAGCTATGAGCAAGGAATAACGCTTGTGCATGATTCCCCCACTTCGTTACCTGGATTGGTGTGGTCATGCCGACAGGGCTGATATTAATGGGGGATCTATCGTGGGCCGTACCGCAGGTCGCGCTGTTGTGCTTCGACAGGCCCGGGCGGCCTGATATGACAAAGCCCCGGCTGTATGGCCGGGGCTGATCAATGGCGCGGTTCAAGCCTTGACGCGGATCTCCGGGCGGATCTTGGTGGTTATGTCGATCGCGGTGTCCTTGCTGGTCTCATGAGTGGCTTCACGCGACGAGACCACGGCGATCGTGCTGTAGTCGGCCCAGGCGCAGAACCAGTTGGTCTGCTCCTTCTTGGTCACAGGGTCCGGCCCCTTGGTCGCTTGGCACTTCATGACCGCGCCGTCGAGGTCCGCCTCCTCCGGATCGCCGAGCAGCTCGGTCTTGTTGCCGCTGCTGCCGGCGGAGTCCTTCTCGGCCGACTTCTTGAAGTTGGCGAAGAACGTGTCCAAGGCCGCCTCGGGGTCGGAGATCTCGCCGTAGACGCCGAAATAGGAGGCGCTCTTGGCCGTCGCCATCTGGGCTGCGGACGACGGGTCCGTGGGGTCGTACTTGGTGGGATCCACCGTCGAGTAGGTGGCCAGCACCGACGTGCCGTCCTTGACGCCGCTCTTCTCCAGCTCCTTGGTGGAGTCGTCGCCGGCGGTCGCCCCGTCCTTGGTGATGCGGTTGTACTCGCTCATCACCTTCGCCGGAGTCGCCAGCTTGTGCGGACCGTCGTCCTCCAGGGCGCCCGCGCCGCCGCCCCCGCCGATTACGAAGTACGCGCCGACGCCGATCGCCGCCACGACCGCGACCGCGCCGATGACGATGCCGGTCTTCTTCTTGCCGCCGCCCGGCGCGGGCGGCTGGGGCACGCCGTACGGGGCCTGGCCGTAGGGCGGCTGCGGCTGCTGGCCGTACGGGGGCTGCTGGCCGTAGGGCGCCTGCTGGGGCGGGACGACGCCCTGCGGGGGCTGCTGCGGGTAGCCGTAGCCGGGCTGGGGCGGAGGGGCCTGCTGGGGGTAGCCGTAGCCGGGCTGGGGCGCCTGCGGCGGCTGGCCGTACGGGCCCGGCTGGCCGTACGGACCGGGCTGCTGGGGCTGCCCGCCGTACGGGCCCGGCTGGTTGTAACTCATGTTCTGGGTTCCCCTCCAGATGCTTATGTGTTCCGGACATCCTGGCGCAGACCCGCCGTGTGCATGGCATCGGGGGCCCCACCGTTACAAACGAAACGCGTTTCGGGACCGGTCGGTGACACCTCTAAACTGACCCCCGTGACCGAGAACGCTCAGCAGCAGCCACCAGCGCCCAGCACCGACCTGCCGACCCAGTACGCGCCGGCCGACGTAGAGGGGCCGCTGTACGAGCGCTGGGTAGAGCGGGGTTACTTCGAGGCGGACGCCAAGAGCGACAAGCCGCCGTACACCATCGTCATCCCGCCGCCGAACGTCACGGGCAGCCTGCACCTGGGGCACGCTTTCCAGCACACCCTCATGGACGCCCTCACGCGCCGCAAGCGCATGCAGGGGTACGAGGCGCTGTGGCTGCCCGGCATGGACCACGCCGGTATCGCGACGCAGAACAAGGTCGAGCAGCAGCTCGCCGAGGAGGGCAAGTCCCGACACGACCTGGGGCGCGAGGAGTTCGTCGAGCGCGTCTGGCAGTGGAAGGAGGAGTACGGCGGCCGGATCCTCGGCCAGATGCGCCGCCTCGGTGACGGCGTCGACTGGAGCCGTGAGCGCTTCACGATGGACGAAGGCCTCTCCAAGGCCGTCCTCACCATCTTCAAGCGGCTCTACGACGACGAGCTGATCTACCGCGCCGAGCGCATCATCAACTGGTGCCCCCGCTGTCTGACGGCCATCTCGGACATCGAGGTGGAGTACCAGGAGGACGCGGGCGAGTTGGTCTCCATCCGCTACGGCGAGGGCGAGGACAGCGTCGTCGTCGCGACCACGCGCGCGGAGACGATGCTCGGTGACACGGCCGTCGCCGTCCATCCCGACGACGAGCGGTACCGGCACCTCATCGGCAGGCAGATCAAGCTTCCGCTGACCGACCGCACCATCCCGGTCGTCGCGGACGCCCACGTCGACCCCGCGTTCGGCACCGGAGCCGTCAAGGTGACCCCGGCGCACGACCCGAACGACTTCGAGATCGGTCGCCGCCACGACCTGCCGTCCCTGACGATCATGGACGAGCACGGCGTGATCACGGTGCACGGTCCCTTCATCGGTCTGGACCGCTTCGAGGCCCGCTCGGCCGTCGTCGGCGCCCTCAAGGAGCAGGGCCGCATCGTCGCCGAGAAGCGCCCGTACATGCACTCCGTCGGTCACTGCTCGCGCTGCAAGACCACGGTGGAGCCGCGCCTTTCCATGCAGTGGTGGGTCAAGGTCGGCCCGCTGGCCAAGGCGGCCGGTGACGCGGTCCGCGACGGGCGCGTCAAGATCCACCCCGAGGACATGTCGAAGCGCTACTTCGACTGGGTCGACAACATGCACGACTGGTGCATCTCGCGCCAGCTGTGGTGGGGCCACCGCATCCCGATCTGGTACGGCCCGGACGGCGAGGTCGTCTGCGTCGGCCCCGACGACGAGCCGCCCACCGGCGAGGGCTGGACCCAGGACTCGGACGTCCTGGACACCTGGTTCTCCTCCGGCCTGTGGCCGTTCTCCACGCTCGGCTGGCCGGAGCAGACCCCGGACCTCGAAAAGTTCTACGCGACCGACGTCCTGCTCACGGGCCACGACATCATCTTCTTCTGGGTCGCCCGGATGATGATGTTCGGCCTCTACGCCATGGACGGCGAAGCACCCTTCCACACCATCGCGCTGACCGGCCTGGTCCGCGACGAGTTCGGCAAGAAGATGTCGAAGTCGAACCCCAACGCCGTGGACCCGCTGGTCTGGATGGACGCCTACGGCTCCGACGCCGTCCGCTTCACCCTCGCCAACGGCGCCAACCCGGGCGCGGACGTGCCGATCGGCGAGGACTGGGTCAAGGCCTCCCGGAACTTCACCAACAAGATCTGGAACGCCACCCGCTTCGCCCTGATGAACGGCGCCACGATCGAGGGCCCGCTGCCGGACACCTCCGAGATGTCCGCGGTGGACCGCTGGATTCTCTCGCGCCTGAACACCACGGTCGCCCAGGTCGACGCGTTCTACGACGACTACCAGTTCGCGAAGCTCGCCGACGCGCTCTACCACTTCGCGTGGGACGAGGTCTTCGACTGGTACGTCGAGCTGTCCAAGACCACGTTCTTCGCGGGCGGCGAGCCGGCCAGGGTCTCCGGGCGGGTCCTCGGCGAGGTCCTGGACGTGATGCTGCGGCTGCTCCACCCGGTCATCCCGTTCGTCACGGACGCCCTGTGGACCACGCTGACCGGCGGCGAATCCCTGGTGATCGGCGACTGGCCCAAGGACTCCGGGTTCCGTGACAAGGCCGCCGAGCAGGAGATCGAGCTGGTCCAGCGGGTCATCACGGAGGTCCGCCGGTTCCGCAAGGACCAGGGCCTGAAGGACGGCCAGAAGGTTCCGGCCCGCCTGGAGCTGACCGGCACCGCCCTGGCCCCCCACGAAGCCGCCATCCGCCAGCTGCTCCGCCTCCAGCCCGAGGGGGACGCCTTCACCGCCACGGCCACCCTCCCGGTCGCGGGCGCCGAGGTCGCTCTCGACCTGTCCGGCACGATCGACGTGGCGGCCGAGCGCAAGCGCCTCGCGAAGGACCTCGCCGCTGCCGAGAAGGAGAAGGCCCAGGCCAACGCCAAGCTCGGCAACGAAGCGTTCCTCGCGAAGGCCCCCGACCACGTCGTCGACAAGATCCGCACCCGCCTCGCCAAGGCGGAGGAGGACATCACCCGCATCCAGACCCAGCTGGAGCGCCTGCCGCAGGCGTAAGGGTTCGTACGGTCGTGGAGGCCCCGGTGCTGTCAGGCACCGGGGCCTCCACGTACCTGCATTTCAGGGGCGGGGGGAACTGCGCGACAAGCCACGACGAACCGGCACACACACGACGACACAAGCCACCCCCGACCGATGTCACCCCCGCTCCGTAGACTGGGCCCCGTGAGCGAGCTCCCTCCAGACCACAACGCCGACGACCAGCCCGACCCCCTCGACCCCTTCGACGAGATCATCGCGGAGGAAACCACCCGCGACCCCGACCTCGCCGTCATCGAAGCCGGCAGCCGCACCCTGCGCACCCAGGGCGGCCCGCCCGACGCCGACATCCCCACGCGCCCCGCCGACCCCGAGGTCGACAAGGCCCTGCGCGAGGTCGAGACCGAGCTCGCCACCCGGTGGGGCGAGACCAAGCTGGAGCCCTCCGTCAGCCGTATCGCCGCGCTGATGGACGTACTGGGGGAGCCGCAGCGGTCGTACCCGTCGATCCACCTCACGGGGACGAACGGCAAGACCTCCACCGCGCGCATGATCGAGGCCCTGCTCGGCGCCTTCGAGCTGCGCACCGGCCGCTACACCTCGCCCCACGTGCAGTCGATCACCGAGCGCATCAGCCTCGACGGGGCTCCCATCGCGCCCGAGCGGTTCATCGAGACGTACCAGGACATCAAGCCGTACGTGGAGATGGTCGACGCCTCCCAGGAGTACCGGCTGTCCTTCTTCGAGGTGCTCACCGGCATGGCGTACGCGGCGTTCGCCGACGCCCCCGCCGACGTGGCCGTCGTCGAGGTCGGCATGGGCGGCTCCTGGGACGCGACGAACGTGATCGACGGGGACGTCGCCGTCGTCACGCCCATAGACCTCGACCACACCGACCGGCTCGGCACCACGCACGCCGAGATCGCCACGGAGAAGGCCGGCATCATCAAGCAGGGTGCGACGGTCATCATGGCGCAGCAGCCGGTCGACGCGGCGCAGGTGCTGCTGAAGAAGGCCGTCGAGGTGGACGCGACCGTGGCCCGGGAGGGGCTGGAGTTCGGCGTCGTCGAGCGGCAGGTGGCCGTCGGCGGACAGCTGGTGACGCTGCGCGGGCTGGGCGGCGAGTACCCCGAGGTGTATCTGCCGCTGCACGGCGCGCACCAGGCGCACAACGCGGCCGTCGCGCTCGCCGCCGTCGAGGCGTTCTTCGGTGTCGGCGCCCAGCGGGCCGACGCGCTGGACCTGGACACGGTCCGCAAGGCCTTCGCCGCCGTCGCCTCGCCGGGCCGGCTGGAGGTCGTGCGCCGGTCGCCGACGGTGGTGCTGGACGCCGCCCACAACCCGGCCGGTGCCCGGGCGGCCGCCGAGGCGATCGGGGAGGCGTTCCAGTTCAGCCGTCTCATCGGCGTGGTCGGCGCGAGCGGCGACAAGAACGTCCGGGGGCTGCTGGAGGCCTTCGAGCCGGTGTTCGCCGAGGTCGTGATCACGCAGAACTCCAGCCACCGCGCGATGGACGCCGACGAGCTCGCCGCTATCGCCGTGGAGGTGTTCGGCGAGGAGCGCGTCCAGGTCGAGCCGCGGCTGCCCGACGCCCTTGAGGCCGCCATCACGCTGGCCGAGGAGGAGGGCGAGTTCTCCGGCGGCGGTGTGCTCGTCACCGGTTCCGTCATCACCGTCGGCGAGGCCCGACTGCTCCTGGGGAGAGGCTGAGTCCCGTGCGCACGCTCTGTTCTTCGACCCTGATCGGCGAGTTCTTCGTCATCGGGTTCGCCGGTCTGGTCGCCATGAAGGACCCCGACCTGTCCATGACGACCGTGTGGACGGTCAGCGGCGTCGCGATGTTCCTGTGCCTGGTGCTGTGCGGCCTGGTGACGCGCCCGGGCGGAGTGGCCCTCGGCTGGGCGCTGCAGATCGCGCTCATCGCGTCGGGGTTCATCGTGCCGACCATGTACTTCCTGGGGGCGATCTTCGCGGCCCTGTGGTGGGCGTCGGTGCACTACGGCCGGAAGGTCGACGAGGCGAAGGCGAGATTCGCCGCCCAGGCGGACTCCCGGGCGGGTTCCTCCACACCTGACGCTGCGTGACAGTCGCCCCGACACGCCGGGTAATCTCGTCCCACCGCTAAACCTTTACGTACTAGGAGCCCGTAGTGAGCCAGCGCACCCTCGTCCTCCTCAAGCCCGACGCCGTCCGTCGAGGCCTGACCGGCGAGATCATCAGCCGCATCGAGCGCAAGGCGGGCTGGACGATCACCGCGCTGGAGCTGCGCACCCTGGACCAGGACACGCTGGAGCAGCACTACGGCGAGCACAAGGGCAAGCCCTTCTACGAGCCGCTGGTGGACTTCATGGCCTCCGGCCCGGTCGTGGCGCTGATCGTCGAGGGTGAGCGGGTCATCGAGGGCGTGCGCGCGCTCGCCGGCCCCACCGACCCGATCGCCGCGGCGCCCGGCTCCATCCGCGGTGACTACGGCGTCATCGTCCGGGAGAACCTGATCCACGCCTCCGACTCCGAGGAGTCCGCCGAGCGCGAGGTGAAGATTTTCTTCCCCGGCCGGGCGTAGCGTCCGCACCTCACCAGCACATACCGCGGGTCCGGGGGCCGCGGCCCCCGGACTTTGCGGCATATGCGTGGCGATCGAGGGAACGATGGTCCCCGAACGCCCGTCTCCAGAAGCGAATGCGGACGGCATCTGCTGACAATGGCGGAGACCCTCCCGCAGTGTTCGCGAAGGCGCGTCTACGATGGAAGCCTTCACGTCACAGCACCCACCTTTGCCTACCTGAAAAGCCCTCAAAAGCCAGTGGGAAGGCCAGACGAATCCTGATGGGGAACTCAATGTCGTTCATCGGCCGTGACATGGCTGTCGACCTCGGGACCGCCAACACGCTGGTGTACGTCAGGGGTCGCGGGATCGTACTCAACGAGCCGTCCGTCGTCGCGATCAACACCAACACCGGTGGCATCCTCGCGGTCGGCGCCGAAGCGAAGAAGATGATCGGGCGCACGCCCGGCAACATCGTTGCCGTGCGTCCGCTGAAGGACGGCGTGATCGCCGACTTCGAGATCACCGAGCGGATGCTCCGCTACTTCATCCTGAAGATCCACAAGCGGCGGTATCTGGCTCGTCCGCGGGTCGTCGTCTGTGTGCCCTCGGGCATCACCGGCGTCGAGCGCCGCGCCGTCATCGAGGCGTCGTCCCAGGCCGGCGCCCGTCAGGTGCACATCATCGAGGAGCCCATGGCCGCGGCCATCGGCTCCGGCCTGCCGGTCCACGAGGCCACGGGCAACATGGTGGTCGACATCGGCGGCGGCACCACGGAGGTCGCGGTCATCTCCCTCGGCGGCATCGTCACCGCACAGTCCATCCGTGTCGCGGGCGACGAACTGGACAACGCGATCATCCAGCACATCAAGAAGGAGTACTCCCTCCTGCTGGGTGAGCGCACGGCCGAGCAGATCAAGATCACGATCGGTTCGGCGTACGACCTCGACTCCGACGAGCACACCGAAATCCGCGGCCGGGACCTCGTCTCCGGCCTGCCGAAGACCGTCGTCATCTCCGCCGCCGAAGTCCGCAAGGCGATCGAGGAGCCGGTCAACGCGATCGTCGACGCCGTCAAGACGACCCTCGACAAGTGCCCGCCGGAGCTGTCCGGCGACATCATGGACCGGGGAATCGTTCTGACCGGCGGTGGGGCGCTGCTCAGGGGCCTGGACGAGCGGTTGCGCCGGGAGACCGGTATGCCGATCCACATCGCCGAGGACCCGCTGGACAGCGTGGCGCTCGGATCCGGAAAGTGCGTCGAGGAGTTCGAGGCGCTCCAGCAGGTGCTGGACGCCCAGCCGCGCAGATGACATAACTCTTCGATTCCGCCGTACGGGACGATCTCCTCTCGTGCGGCGGATCGTTGATATAGAGGCATAAGCTCCCACAAAGCAGCCCCTCGGGTTTCCCTGGGGCTTCCCGAATTCCTATGAGGAAGGGCACGGCCGCCGCACGTGAGGGACACACGAGAGAGCCGGCTGCTCCTGGTGCTGCTGATCGCCATCGCGTTCGCGTTGATCACGGTGGACATCCGTGGCGGGGAGGACTCGCCCGTCGACGGTGCCCGGCAGGGTGCCGCGGCGGTCTTCGGCCCGATCGAGAGCGGCGTCTCGGCCGCGGTCGACCCGGTCGGCAACGCGGTCTCCGCCATCCGCGACTCCGGTGAACGGCACGACCGGCTCGCCGTGCTGGAGACGGAGAACGCGGCCCTGAAGGCGCGCCTGGGCAGCGACGACCGCAGCCGCAGCCGACTCAAGCAGCTCGACAAGATGCTGAAGATCGCCGGTCAGGGCCAGTACGGCATCAAGGGCGCCCAGGTCATCGCCATCGGAGCCGCGCAGGGCTTCTCCTGGACCATCACCGTCGACGTCGGCGCCAACGACGGCATCAAACGCGACATGACCGTCCTGAACGGGGAGGGGCTCGTCGGCCGGGTCACCACCGTCGGCCCCAACACCGCCACCGTCCTGCTCGCCAGCGACCCCGACTTCACGGTCGGCACCCGGATGGAGTCCGGCGACGAGCTCGGCTTCGCCTCCGGTCAGGGCGACCGCCCGCTGCGCGTCGAACTCCTCAACGGCAAGGCCGAGGTGAAGAAGGGCGACCGCCTGGTCACCTTCGGCTCGCAGGCCGACCGGCCGTTCGTGCCCGGCGTGCCCGTCGGCGTGGTCTCCCGCGTCGACCCCTCCGGCGGCGGCCTGACCCGCACCCTCTACGTCACGCCGTACGTCGGCTTCACCAAGCTCGACATCGTCGGAATCGTCGTCGAGGCCCCGAAGAAGGACCCGCGTGACACCGTCCTCCCGCCCAAACCCAAGCCGACCCCCAGGCCGACGGTGACGGTGACCGTGACGCCGTCCGCCGAGGCACCCGTGGACGGCCAGAACCAGCAAGAGCAGTAGGAGCTGTCACCCCATGCGCGTCAACCGGATCCTGCTCTCCTCCGCCCTGGTCGTCGTCGCCCTGGTGATCCAGGTGAGCGTCCTCGCCCGCCTCCATCTGCCGGGCGCCGTGCCCGACCTGCTGCTGCTCACCGTGCTGGGCCTCGCGCTGGTGTACGGGCACGTGGGCGGGGCGCTCGTCGGGTTCGGCGCGGGCCTGCTCGCCGACCTGGCCCCGCCCGCCGACCACGCCGCCGGGCGCTACGCCCTCGTGCTGTGCGTCATCGGCTACCTCGCGGGCCTGGTGAAGCCCGAGACCGGCCAGCTGAAGTCCGCCACCGGCCCCATGGTCGTGGTGGTCGCCGCCGCGGTCGGCTCCACCCTGCTGTACGCCGGGGTCGGCGCCCTCGTCGGCGACACCGCCGCCCGCCACGTCGGCCTCGGCAGCCTGCTGTTCACGGCCGCGCTGTACGACCTGCTGCTCGCCCCGTTCGTCGTGCCGGGGGTGATGGCCCTGGCCCGGCGCGCCGAGAACGATCCGCTCGCCGAGTCGACCTCGGCCGCCGCGAAGGCCACGGACATCTCCACGGGCTGGCTCTCCGGCGGCACCGGACTGAAGATCGGCAGCCAGCGCAACGGACTGCGGGTGAAGGCGGCCCGGGCGCGCATGGCACGCGCGGGGCGCATCAAGGGGGTCAAGCGGCTGTGAGCTCAGGGAAGTTCACCCGAACGGGCCGGTCCGGTAGGAACGCCGGCTCGGGGGCCCGTCGTTCATCACTCGTACCCGCACATCCGTGCCCGCAGGCACGGCCGCACCCGCACACCCGTACGCGCACCGAGAGGAGGAGGCAGCCGCAGTGACCAACATTCCCGAGACCGGCAGGAACTCACGGGTCCAGATCCGGCTCGTCGTCATCCAGGTCCTCGTCCTCTCCCTCCTGCTCACCCTCGGCGGACGCCTGTGGTATCTCCAGATCCGTGAGGGCGCCGCCTACGCCAAGGAGGCCTCGGGCAACCACGTCCAGCAGGTCGTCCAGCCGGCCGTCCGAGGCTCGATCCTCGACGCGCGGGGCGTGGCCATCGCGGACAACGAGACCCGGCTGGTGGTCTCCGCCTCCCGCACCGACCTGCTGAAGATGAAGGACGACGGCAAGGAAGTCCTCACCAAGCTCGCCGGGGTCCTGGGCATGACGCCCAAGGAAGTCCAGATGAAGGTCCGGCTGTGCGACGCCGAGACCCCGCAGCCCTGCTGGAACGGCTCGCCGTACCAGCCCATCCCCATCACCGACGAGGCCACCCCCAAGCAGGCCCTGCAGATCCGCGAGCGCGCCGAGGACTTCCCCGGCATCACCGCCGAGCCGGAAGCCGTGCGCCGCTACCCGAGCCCGGGCAAGGCCAACACCGCCCAGGTCCTCGGCTACCTCTCCCCGGTCACCGACGAGGAGATCAAGAAGGCGCAGAACACCAACTCGCCCTATCTGCGCTCCGACCAGGTCGGCCGCTCGGGCCTGGAGCGCCAGTACGACAAGGCCCTGCGCGGCAAGGCCGGCGTCACCCGCTACGAGGTGGACAACCTCGGCCGGGTCATCGGCCAGGCCGAGGCCGACCCGGCCCACCCCGGTGACAACCTCGTCACCAGCATCGACTCCCGGGTCCAGCGCATCGCCGAGTACCAGCTCAACGAGGCGATGAAGGAAGCCCGCAAGCAGCACGACCGCAACACCGGCACCAACTACAAGGCCGACTCCGGGGCCGTCGTGGTGATGGAGGCCAAGACCGGCCGCGTCGTCGCCATGGCCTCGAACCCCACCTACGACCCCAACGCCTGGGTGGGCGGCATCTCCGCCAAGGACTACAACCGCCTCACCGGCAAGAGCTCCAACTACCCGCTGCTCAACCGCGCCATCCAGGGCCAGTCGGCCCCCGGCTCCATCTTCAAGGTCATCCCGACGGCAGCCGCAGTCAACGCCGGGTACTCCTTCGACGGCCCCTACAACTGCTCCAGCTCGTACTCGATCGGCGGCCAGGTCTTCAAGAACTTCGAGTCCCAGAGCCACGGCCCCATCAGCCTCGGCCGCGCCCTGGAAGTCTCCTGCGACACCGTCTTCTACGCCCTCTCCCACGAGGAGTGGAAGCGCGACGGCGGCACCAAGCCGAAGAAGAAGCCCAACGACTGGTTCTACAAGACCGCCCACCAGTTCGGCCTCGGCAAGGAGACCGGCATCGACCTCCCCAACGAGGTCACCGGCCGCGTCCCCGACCGCCAGTGGAAGCTGGACTACTGGAAGGCCAACAAGGACGCCTGGTGCCGCACCGGCAAGCGGGGCGGCAGCTACGCCGAGAAGATCGCCTACGAGAACTGCCTCGAAGGCAACCGCATGCGCGCCGGTGACTCCGTCAACTACTCCATCGGCCAGGGCGACACGCTCGTCACGCCCATCCAGATGGCCACCATCTACGCCGCCATCTCCAACGGCGGCACCCTCTACGACCCCTCCGTGGGCAAGGCCGTCATCAGCGCCGACGGCAAGACGGTCACGCCGATCAAGCCCAAGTCGCACGGCAAGCTGCCGATGACGCAGAAGACGCGCGACGAGATAGACGAAGCCCTCGCGGGAGTCGCCACCCGCGGTACGGCCGCCTGGAGGTTCGGCGGCTGGCCGCAGGACAAGATCCCGATGCACGCCAAGACGGGTACGGCGGAGGTCTACGGCAAGCAGACGACCTCCTGGTTCGCCACGTACACCAAGGACTACTCGATCGTCATGACGATCTCCCAGGGTGGTACGGGCTCCGGCGCCTCGGGCCCCGCCGTCCGCAACATCTACAACGCGCTGTACGGCGTCTCCGAGGACGGCGCCATCGACCAGAAGAAGGCCCTGCTGCCCACCCCGCAGAAGACCCTGCCGAAGGTCAAGACGGACGGCACCATCACCTCCCCGAAGGTCCCCAAGGACCCGGCCAAGGACCAGAAGGCCGACAAGAAGGACCCGAACGCCCCGGCGGACCCACTCCAGCCGGCCACATCGGCCCCGCCGTCACCCGAGAACCGTGACACCCGAAGGCGGCGCCGCCGGGGAAGCCGGAGGTGCGCGGCATGACCGGCGGAGTGAACAGCTTCCAGGTCTCCGGGTACGGGCCCGAGCGCTCCGGCTGGACACGGCTGCTGGCCCGTGACTCGGTGGCGCGGCGGCTCGACTGGCCCATCCTGCTGTCCGCGGTGGCCCTGTCGCTGCTCGGCACGCTCCTGGTCTACTCGGCGACCCGCAACCGCACCGAACTGAACCAGGGCGACCCGTACTACTTCCTCGTCCGCCACCTGCTGAACACCGGCATCGGCCTCGTCCTGATGGCCGGCACGATCTGGCTCGGCCACCGCGCCCTGCGCACGGCCGTCCCGGTCCTGTACGGCTTCTCGCTGCTGCTGATCCTGCTGGTGCTCACCCCGCTCGGCTCCACGATCAACGGCGCCCACTCCTGGATCAAGCTGCCCGGCGGTTTCTCGCTCCAGCCCTCGGAGTTCGTCAAGGTCACGATCATCCTGGGCATGGCGATGCTGCTGGCGGCCCGGGTCGACGCCGGTGACAAGCAGTACCCCGACCACCGCACGGTCGTGCAGGCGCTCGGCCTGGCCACCGTGCCGATGCTCATCGTGATGCTGATGCCCGACCTCGGGTCGGTCATGGTGATGGTCATCATCGTGCTCGGCGTGCTGCTGGCCTCTGGGGCGTCCAACCGGTGGGTGTTCGGGCTGCTCGGAGCGGGCACCCTGGGCGCGGTCACCGTCTGGCAGATCGGGATCCTCGACGAGTACCAGATCAACCGCTTCGCCGCGTTCGCCAACCCCGAGCTCGACCCGGCCGGCGTCGGCTACAACACCAACCAGGCCCGCATCGCCATCGGCTCCGGCGGCCTGACCGGCTCCGGCCTCTTCCACGGCTCGCAGACCACCGGCCAGTTCGTGCCCGAGCAGCAGACCGACTTCGTCTTCACCGTGGCGGGGGAGGAGCTGGGCTTCCTCGGCGGCGGCCTGATCATCGTGCTCCTCGGCATCGTCCTGTGGCGGGCCTGCCGCATCGCGCGGGAGACCACGGACCTGTACGGCACGATCGTGGCCGCGGGCATCGTCGCCTGGTTCGCCTTCCAGACGTTCGAGAACGTCGGCATGACCCTCGGCATCATGCCCGTCACGGGCCTGCCGCTGCCGTTCGTGTCCTACGGAGGCTCGTCGATGTTCGCCGTGTGGATAGCGGTGGGGTTGTTGCAGTCGATCCGGGTGCAACGGCCGATGTCGGCGTAGCGGGCGAGCCGGCTCCTCGCACGGGCGGCCGACCGGCCGGGCGACTGCTGTCCCGGCCGGTCAGCCACTAGATTTGGTTCATGGCGGAGACGAAACGCGAGATCGAGCGCAAGTACGAATCCGACGAGAGCGGCCTGCCCGACCTGACCGGAACCGGCGGGATCGCCACCGTGGCCGACGAGGGCGTGGCCCACCTCGACGCCACCTACTACGACACCGGAGACGAGCGCCTCGCCGCGTCCTCGGTCACCCTGCGCCGCCGCACCGGCGGCTCCGACGCCGGCTGGCACCTCAAGTTCCCGATCGCGCCCGACGTCCGTGACGAGATCAGCGCCCCGCTCTCCGACACCCTCCCCGACGAACTCGCCGCGCTGGTCCGCTCCCGCGTCCGCGACAGCGAGCTGCTCCCGGTGGTCCGGCTGCGCTCCGCCCGCGACGTACGTCACCTGCTGGACGCCGGCGGCCGGCTGCTCGCCGAGGTGAGCGTGGACACCGTGCACGCCGAGCGGCTCACCGGACGCGGCGGCGAAGCACGGTGGACCGAGATCGAGGTGGAACTCGCCGACGGGGGAGACCCGGCCCTGCTCGACAAGGTGGAGAAGCGACTGCGTAAGGCGGGCACAAGGCCGTCGGCGTCGTCGTCGAAGCTGGCCCGCGCCCTGGAGGAGACGGCACCGGGCAAGCGGCGCAAGTCCCGGCACGTGCGCCGACCGGTGACCGCCGCAGACCATGTGCTGGCCTATGTGCGCACCCAGCGGGACGCGATCGTCGAACTCGACTCCGCCGTACGCCGGGACGCCGAGGACTCCGTGCACAGCATGCGTGTGGCCACCCGCCGGATGCGCAGCACCTTCAAGACGTTCGGCACCATCCTCGACCGGGCCGTCACCGACCCCGTCGCCGCCGAGCTGAAGTGGCTGGCCGGCGAGCTGGGCCTGGACCGGGACCGCGAGGTGCTGACCGAGCGGCTGGCCGCGGCCGTCGACGAGGTGCCCGAGAGCCTGGTCCGCGGCCCGGTCTCCGCACGCCTGCACTCCTGGTCCAGCGCCGCCCACAGCGGGGCCCGCGGCCGTCTGCTCGGTGTTCTGGACTCCCGCCGCTACCTGGCCCTGCTCGACACCCTCGACGCGCTGATCGCCGACCCACCGCTGCTGGAGGCGGGCGGCAAGGCGCCCCGCAAGCCGATCGCCAAGGCCGTGCGCAAGGACTTCCGCAAGGTGTCCCGGCTGATCGGACGGGCGGCGGACCTTCAGCCCGGCACCGACCGCGACATCGCACTGCACGAGGCCCGCAAGAAGGCCAAGCGCACCCGCTACGCGGCGGAGGCCGCCCAGCCCGTCCTCGGCAAGCCCGCCAAGACCATGGTCGCGTCCATGAAGGCACTGCAGAACCTGCTCGGCGAGCACCAGGACAGCGTCATGGCCCGCCAGGCCCTGCGCGAGCTGTCCGCGGTCGCCCACGCGGCGGGGGAGAACACCTTCACCTACGGCCTCCTGCACGAGCGCGAGGAGCAGCGAGCCCTGCGTGTGGAGGCGGAACTGCCCGGCTTCTGGGACGGGATCAAGGACGGTGCGGCGGCCCTGTGACCTTCCGGCGTACGGAGGCTCCCCGCGATCGCGTTAGTCTGGATGGTCACCCCTGTCAGTTCAGTCCAGCTCACGAAGGTGCGCGACATGCCTGCCGAAGTCGCTGCGTCGGTCTTCCCGCAGCTCGAAGCTCTGCTCCCGCATGTGCAGAAGCCGATCCAGTACGTCGGCGGAGAGCTCAACTCCACGGTCAAGGACTGGGACTCCTGTGACGTCCGCTGGGCGCTCATGTACCCGGACGCCTACGAGGTCGGTCTGCCCAACCAGGGCGTCATGATCCTCTACGAGGTGCTCAACGAGCAGCAGGGCGTCCTCGCCGAGCGCACCTACAGCGTGTGGCCGGACCTCGAGGAGCTCATGCGGGAGCACCACGTCCCGCAGTTCACGGTGGACAGCCACCGGCCGGTGAAGGCCTTCGACGTGTTCGGCCTGTCCTTCTCCACGGAGCTGGGCTACACCAACATGCTCGCCGCCCTCGACCTGGCCGGCATCCCGCTGGAGTCCAAGGACCGGACCGTCGACGACCCGATCGTCCTGGCCGGCGGCCACGCGGCGTTCAACCCCGAGCCGATCGCCGACTTCATCGACTGCGCCGTGATCGGCGACGGCGAGCAGGCCGTCCTGGAGATCACCGCGATCGTCCGCGCCTGGAAGGCCGAGGGCCGCCCCGGCGGCCGCGAGGAGCTGCTGTTCCGCCTGGCGCGGACGGGCGGGGTGTACGTCCCCGGCTTCTACGACGTCGAGTACCTGCCGGACGGCCGGATCGCCCGTGTCGTGCCGAAGCGCAGCGGGGTGCCGTGGCGGGTCTCCAAGCACACCGTCATGGACCTCGACGAGTGGCCGTACCCGAAGCAGCCGCTGGTTCCGCTGGCCGAGACGGTCCATGAGCGCATGTCGGTGGAGATCTTCCGCGGCTGCACCCGAGGCTGCCGCTTCTGCCAGGCCGGCATGATCACCCGCCCGGTGCGCGAGCGCTCCATCACGGGCATCGGCGACATGGTCGAGAAGGGCCTGAAGGCCACGGGCTTCGAAGAGGTCGGCCTGCTGTCCCTCTCCTCCGCCGACCACACGGAGATCGGCGACATCGCCAAGGGCCTCGCCGACCGCTACGAGGACGACAAGATCGGCCTGTCGCTCCCCTCCACCCGCGTGGACGCCTTCAACATCGACCTGGCCAACGAGCTCACCAGGAACGGCCGTCGCTCCGGCCTGACCTTCGCCCCCGAGGGCGGCTCGGAGCGCATCCGCAAGGTCATCAACAAGATGGTCTCGGAAGAGGACCTGATCCGCACGGTCTCGACGGCGTACGGCAACGGCTGGCGCCAGGTGAAGCTGTACTTCATGTGCGGCCTGCCCACCGAGACCGACGACGACGTCCTGCAGATCGCCGACATGGCGACCAAGGTCATCGCCAAGGGCCGTGAGGTCTCCCGCTCCAACGACATCCGCTGCACGGTCTCGATCGGCGGCTTCGTCCCCAAGCCGCACACGCCCTTCCAGTGGGCCCCGCAGCTCTCCGCCGAGGAGACGGACGCCCGTCTGCAGAAGCTGCGGGACAAGATCCGCGGCGACAAGAAGTACGGCCGCTCCATCGGCTTCCGCTACCACGACGGCAAGCCCGGCATCGTCGAGGGCCTGCTGTCCCGCGGCGACCGCCGCATCGGCGCGGTCATCCGCGCGGTCTACGACGACGGCGGCCGCTTCGACGGCTGGCGCGAGCACTTCTCGTACGACCGCTGGATGGCCTGCGCGGACAAGGCGCTGGCCCCCTTCGGCGTCGACGTCGACTGGTACACCACCCGCGAGCGCACCTACGAGGAGGTCCTCCCCTGGGACCACCTCGACTCCGGGCTGGACAAGGACTGGCTCTGGGAGGACTGGCAGGACTCCCTCGACGAGACCGAGGTCGAGGACTGCCGCTGGACGCCGTGCTTCGACTGCGGGGTGTGCCCGCAGATGGACACGGCCATACAAATCGGTCCGACCGGGAAGAAGCTGCTGCCTCTCACGGTCAAGAACGCTGCGCCGGCGCCGAGCGGGCACGCGCACTGAGCGGAGCCGGGCAGGTCCTGGTCGGCAGGCCGGGAGGTGAGAGGTCCGTTCTGTGGGGGACCCGGTCGGCACGCCGGGTTGGTGACGCTCCCCTGGGGGGCCGGCTCGGTCAGGTTCCCCCAGTTCAGAATGTGTGCTGGGGGAGCCGTCAGGTCAGGCGGCCCTCCTCGCACACCCGCCGGGCGACCTCGCGCAGCTTGACGTTCTTGCGCTGCGAGTAGCGGCGCAGCACGTCGAAGGCCTGCTCCTCGGTGACCCGGTGGCTGCCCATGATGATGCCCATGGCCTCGCCGATGACGTGGCGGGTGGCGATGGCCTCTTCCATCTGGGCGTGGCTGCGGGCGCTGGAGAAGGCCACGGCCGCGTGCGAGGCCAGCAGCCAGCCGGCGGTCTCGCTGTCGTCGGTGAAGGACCCCGGCCGGTGCGAGTAGAGGTTGAGTGCGCCGAGATCCTCGTCGTCGGTGTAGAGCAGGAAGCCCATCATGCTGCCCACGCCCAGGTCGAGAGCGCGGGTGGCGTAGGCGGGCCAGCGGGGCTGCTCGGCGGTGAAGTCGGCGATGCGGAACACGCGCTCCCCGGTGCTGCTGCGGGCCGCGTCGAAGCAGGGGCCCTCCATGAGGCGCTCCTGGAGCTGGTCGCTCTCGACGACCAGGTCGTGGGTGGGCGCGAGTGTCTCCACGCGCTTGCCGTGCAGCAGGAGGATGCCGGCCGCGTCGCACCCCGCCACGCGCTGCGTCGCCGCCCGGGTGATGTGCTCCAGCGTGGCGCCGACGGAGTCCTGGGCCAGCAGGTCACGGGCCATGGAGGCCATGTCCCGTGCGAACACGCGCCAGTCCACTGCCGTCCTCCCTCCTGCGTCCGAGCGCCGGGCATGTCTGTCTCCTGCCACGGTGTCACGTGTCGTACACACCGGCCGAGCGTCCCGTTGTTGCGTAACCTATCGAAACTCGATAGATTTCCATCGTGGCTCGATCGAAGGAGTGGTGATGGGGAAGCTGGCCGTGGCGGCGTTGCGCGGGGTGCTGGTGGTGTTGATCGCCGGGTCGCTGTTCGTGCAGGGGGTGATGGTGCCGCTGCTGGCCGTCGACATGAACGGGCTCAAGCCGGAGTACGCGTATCTGCGCACCCCGATCCTCGTGATCTCGGTCCTGGGCGTCGCGACGGCCCAGGTCGTCGTGGTCTGCGTGTGGCGACTGGTGACGATGGTGCGTCGCGGGACGGTGTTCTCCACCGCCGCCTTCCGCTACGTGCACATCGTGATCGGCGCGTTCGTGGCGGCCGCCCTGCTGGTCTTCGCGCTCGCGGTCGTCCTCGCGCCGGGCGAGGCCGTCGCCCCCGGGGTGGTCCTCCTGCTGTGCGGGGTCGTGGTGGCCGTGCTGGGCGTCGCGCTGGTCGTGCTCGTGCTGCGGATGCTGCTCGCGCAGGCCGTCGCTCGCGACGTCGAGGCGGCCCGGATGCGGGCCGAGCTGGAAGAGGTCATCTGATGCCGATCGCCGTCGACATCGACGTGATGCTGGCCAAGCGCAAGATGTCCGTGGGCGAACTGGCGGAACGTGTCGGCATCACCCCCGCCAACCTGGCCGTCCTCAAGAACGGCCGCGCCAAGGCGGTCCGCTTCTCCACCCTCGCCGCGCTGTGCGAGGTGCTGGAGTGCCAGCCGGGGGATCTGCTGCGCTGGGAGGCGGACGGCGTGACGGACGGTGTGACGGATGGGGCGGCGGACGGTGTCGCGGACGGGGCGGCGGATCCTGCCCTGTCCTGATGCGGATCGTCACCATTCGCCGGTCGTATGATCTTGCCGCAGATGAAGGAATCGCGGGAGAACGGGGCGGGGTTGTGCGGTGCGGGATCCGGACGGGCCCCTGAGGGCGTCTACGACGACATGGATCTGGAGAAACGTCCCCGCGGCACCTTCGAGCCCCGGGTCCATCCGGGCGACCAACCCCCCGAGCCGCGGGCCCGGCGGGAGCCGGAGGCGGCCGAGGGGTGCCTCGCCGTCGCGATCCGCATTCCCGTGCGGATCGTCGTGCTCGTCCTCGTCGTCCCCGCGCGCATGCTGTGGGACGTGCTCGTCGTCACCGGGCGGTTCCTGAACGACGCACTGCTGCGGCCGCTCGGCCGGGCGCTGCTGTGGCTCGGCCGGGCGGTGTTCGTCTGGCCGTTCGTGGGGCTGTGGCGCTACGTCGTCGTCCCGGTGGGCAAGGCCCTCGGATGGCTCGGGAACGTCCTGCTCGTCGTGCCTGTGGTCTGGCTCTACCGCCGCGTCCTGACACCGGTGGGGCACGGCCTCGCCTGGATCGCCCGGGGCATCGGGTCGGCCGGCGCCTGGATCGCGGGGGGCGTCGCGGCAGCGCTCGGCTGGGTGTACGCCCAGTTGCTCACCCCTGTCGGGCACGCGGTGGCGTGGGTCCTGAAGGGCATCGGGGCCGGGCTCGCCGCGCTCGGCATCGGCGTCTGGACGGCCGTGGCCTGGCTCGCCAGGTACCTCGTCGTCGTACCGGCCGTCCGGCTGTACACCTGGGTGCTCGCGCCCGTCGGCCGTGCGGTCGCCCGGTGCGGCAAGGGCCTGGTGTGGCTGGTGCGCATGATCGCCACCGGCATCGGCACGGCCCTCTACTGGATCGCCCGCATCCTGCTGGTCCTGCCCGTGCTCGTCCTCTGGCGCTGGATCCTCGCGCCGGTCGGACGCGTCCTCGCCGTCATCGGCCGGGAGGTGTGGGACGCCCTGGGCCACGCCTGGCGCGTCGCCGGGCACATCTCGCTCACCGTGGGGCGCTTCCTCGGCACCCTCCTGCGGTGGATCTTCGTCGAACCGGTGCGGTGGGTGTACCGCAGCGTGCTGACGCCCGTCGGGCACGTCGTGCGGGACACCGTCCTGCGGCCCGCCGCCGAGGCCGCCCGCAGCGTGGGACGGGCCACCCGGCAGGCGCTGGCCGCCGCGGGTGAGTCCGTACGTCAGGCCCGCGCCGAGTTCCGGCGGATGCTCTTCGGCGGGCCGCGTGAGCCGGAGCCGGTCGGCCGGAGGGAACCATCGGGGCGCGAGGCACGTACTCTTGGTAGCAGTACGACCGCTCTCACGAAGGACTGAACGACACTGGGCAAGCGACAGCCCGAAGGCCCGCCGCCCGCACCCGCGGTGCAGCGCATCCGACTGCGCTACACCAAGCGCGGCCGCCTCCGGTTCACCAGCCACCGTGACTTCCAGCGCGCCTTCGAGCGTGCGTTGCGCCGTGCCGAGGTGCCGATGGCCTACTCGGCGGGCTTCACACCGCATCCGAAGGTGTCGTACGCCAATGCCGCACCCACCGGCACCGGCAGCGAGGCGGAGTACCTGGAGATCGCGCTCACCGCACCACGCGACCCGGAGCAGCTCAGGGCCCTCCTCGACGAGTCGCTGCCCACCGGGCTCGACATCACCGAGGCGGTCGAGGCCCGCACCTCGGGGCTCGCCGACCGGCTGACGGCTTCCGTCTGGGAGCTCCGGCTGGACGGAGTGCCGCTCGAGGAGGCCCGCCGCGCGGCGGACGCCTTCAACGCGGCCGAGACCGTCGAGGTCCAGCGCCTCGCCAAGAACGGCGTTCGTACGTTCGACGCCCGTTCCGCGGTCGCGAGCCTGGAGGTCCGCGGTCCGCAGGAAACGCACAGTTCGCAGGCTGATAGGCCGACCGACCAGCCCTGTGCGATACTGCGGCTGGTTGTTCGGCACGTGACGCCTGCCGTACGACCCGACGACGTCCTGTCCGGTCTCCGCGCCGTGGCCGACCTGGCGCCGCCGGTCCCCGCTGCGGTGACCAGGCTGGCGCAGGGGCTGTTCGATGAAGAGACCGGCACGGTGACCGACCCGCTCGCGCCCGACCGCGAGGCAGTCGAGGCCCACTCAACGGCCGAACCGACTGCCGCCGCGACGGCGTCGGCGTAAGGAAGGTCCCGCGTAGGGACGTACGTCGTAGCGCCGCCCTCGGACTCGGGAGCCACCTGGGTCGGGCAGCGCACCGACCACAAGACTTTCGCCAGGCCGTACGCATTCGGCGTACGGAACCGGCGAGACAGGACACAGAGAGCTCCCGTGCGGCGCCCGCGCCCCGGACGGCGGCGAACGCGCACAGCGCGACGCCGCGGACGTCACCGGCATCGCCGGACCAGGCGCGGCGCCCGGGAGCCTGACGGGAGATAAGCCCGCATGCTCGAACCGACCGAACCCACCGAGGGTTCCGAACAGAACACCCCCAGCGACACCCTGCCGCCCCGCAGGCGGCGGCGTGCCGCGTCCCGCCCGGCGGGTCCCCCCACCGGTGCCGCCTCCGACGCGCCGGTGGAGACCGTCGCGCCGGCCATACCGGCCGCCGAGGCCGAGGATCTCGCGGCCGAGGTCGTGGAGACCGACGAGGTCGAGGAAGCCACCGCCGAGGCGGAGCAGGCTCCCGAGGCCGTCGTGAGCGATGAGGCTGCCGCGCCCGCCCCGCCCAAGCGGCGTCGCGCCGTACGCCGGGCCTCCGCGCCCGCCGGTGCTCCGGAGGCGGCCCAAGCCGCCGAGACCGTGGTGACGGCGACCGCCTCCACACCTGCCGCGTCCGAGCCCGCCGAGGCCGCCGTGCCCGCCGAGGTGACCGAGGACGCCGCTCCCAAGCGCTCCCGGCGTCGCGCCACCCGCACCGTGACCTCCCCCACCGCCGCTCCGGCGGAGACCGCCGAGGCGACCGGGTCCGCCGAGACCGCCGCCGCCCCGGCCGTGGCCGACGGTGCCGTCGAAGACGCCCAGGCCGCCGAGACCGCTGAAGAGGCTGCTCCGCGTCGGACTCGCCGACGTGCCTCGCGCCGGGCGTCCGCGCCCGCCGGGGCGCCTTCCGCCGCGGACGCGGTGGAGGGCAACGCCGAGGAGGCGAAGGCACCCGTGACCGAGAACCCCGCCGAGCCCGCCCGCGCGTCCGAGGCGACCGCCTCCGAGACCGCTGCCGCCGAGACCACTGCCGTCGAGCCCGCCCCCGCCGAGACCGCGGCCGACGAGACCGCCGAGGCGGCCGAAGAGGCCGGACCGCGCCGTCGCCGCCGTGTCGTGCGCCGCGCCGCCGGTGGCTTCGCCGAGCCCGCTCAGCCCGCCAAGGGCGCGAAGGCCTCGAAGGCCGCCGCCCGGGCGAGCGCGGGTGCGGCCGACGCCGAGAGCGAGACGCCGTCGCGTCCGAGGCGGCCCGCCGTGGCGCTGTTCCAGGCGCCCGTCTTCACCGAGCCGCAGTTCCAGACCCCGGAGCGGGCCGCTGCCGCAGCCGCCGCCGAGGCGGCCGGGGCCGTGGAGCCCGAGGAGCCCGAGGAGACCGTGCCCGCCGAGGCCCAGCGCGAGGAGCAGACCGGCGGTTCGCGCCGCCGTCGCCGCCGCCGGGGTGCCGCGGACGAGCCCGAGGCCCAGGCCCCCGAGACCGCCGCCGCCGACACCGCCGCCGATGAGGCGGAGGAGGCCGACGAGTCCGCCGAGGACCAGGCCGACGGCGACGACCAGGACGAGTCCGAGGGCACCGGTTCGCGCCGCCGCCGTCGCCGGGGCGGTCGCCGCCGCCGACGTGGCGAGTCCGCCGACTCCGACGGCGAGGGCGGCGAGGCCGCGGACGCCGAGTCCGAGCAGACCGCCGCCGGGCAGGACGCCGAGGACAGTGCCGAGGAGGACGACGAGGACTCCGACGACGCCACCGACCGCGACGAGTCCGGCTCAGGCGGCTCCAGCAGCAGCCGCCGACGCCGTCGCCGCCGTCGCCGCGCCGGTGACTCCGGCACCGAGTCCGAGCCCTCCGAGGACGACCCCGAGCGCACGGTCGTCAAGGTCCGCGAGCCCCGCCCCAAGGCCGAGCCGTCCGACGAGGTGCAGTCCATCAAGGGCTCGACCCGTCTGGAGGCCAAGAAGCAGCGCCGCCGCGAAGGCCGCGAGCAGGGCCGCAGGCGCGTGCCGATCATCACCGAGGCCGAGTTCCTGGCCCGCCGCGAGGCCGTCGAGCGCGTCATGGTCGTCCGGCAGCACGGCGACCGCACACAGATCGGCGTACTCGAGGACGACGTGCTCGTCGAGCACTACGTCAACAAGGAGCAGGCCACCTCGTACGTCGGCAACGTCTACCTCGGCAAGGTGCAGAACGTGCTGCCGTCGATGGAGGCCGCCTTCATCGACATCGGCAAGGGCCGCAACGCCGTGCTCTACGCCGGTGAGGTCAACTTCGAGGCGCTCGGCATGGCCCACGGGCCGCGCCGCATCGAGTCCGCCCTGAAGTCCGGGCAGTCCGTGCTCGTGCAGGTGACCAAGGACCCGATCGGTCACAAGGGCGCCCGCCTGACCAGCCAGGTCTCCCTCCCGGGCCGCTACCTCGTGTACGTGCCCGAGGGCTCCATGACCGGCATCAGCCGCAAGCTGCCCGACACCGAGCGGGCCCGGCTGAAGACGATCCTCAAGAAGATCGTCCCCGAGGACGCGGGCGTCATCGTGCGCACCGCCGCCGAGGGCGCGAGCGAGGACGAGCTGCGCCGGGACGTCGAGCGGCTGCAGCAGCAGTGGGAGGACATCCAGAAGAAGGCCAAGAGCGGCAACGCCCCGACGCTGCTGTACGGCGAGCCGGACATGACCGTCCGGGTCGTGCGCGACATCTTCAACGAGGACTTCTCCAAGGTCGTCGTCAGCGGCGACGAGGCCTGGTCGACCATCCACGGCTACGTCTCGCACGTCGCGCCGGACCTCGCCGAGCGGCTGTCGAAGTGGACCTCCGAGGTCGACGTCTTCGCCACCTACCGGATCGACGAGCAGCTCGCCAAGGCCCTCGACCGCAAGGTGTGGCTGCCCAGCGGCGGTTCGCTGGTGATCGACCGGACCGAGGCGATGGTCGTCGTCGACGTCAACACCGGCAAGTTCACCGGCCAGGGCGGCAACCTGGAAGAGACCGTCACCAGGAACAACCTGGAGGCGGCCGAGGAGATCGTGCGTCAGCTGCGGCTGCGCGACCTCGGCGGCATCATCGTCATCGACTTCATCGACATGGTGCTGGAGTCCAACCGGGACCTGGTGCTGCGGCGCCTGCTGGAGTGCCTGGGCCGGGACCGTACGAAGCACCAGGTCGCCGAGGTGACCTCGCTGGGGCTCGTGCAGATGACCCGCAAGCGGGTCGGGCAGGGCCTGCTGGAGTCCTTCTCCGAGACCTGCGTCCACTGCAACGGACGCGGTGTCATCGTGCACATGGAGCAGCCGACGGCCTCCGGTGGCGGTGGCAAGCGCAAGAAGCGCGCCCGGGCCGGCGCCGCCGAGCAGCCGCATGTGCACGAGGCGGCCGTCGAGACCGCCGAGGAGGAGGCCGAGACCGAGGCCGAGGTCGTCGCCGAGGCCGCCGAGCCGATCGCGCTGCCCGAGCCGTCCTTCGAGCCCGACGAGGAGCTGTACAGCAGCGCCGCCGAGGCGGAGGCCGCGGCGGGTCGTGGGCGGTCGCGTCGCCGGGCGAGCCGGCGGGCGTCGGCTCCGGCGGGCGCCCCGCGCGGTGAGGCCGCCGAGCCGAAGGCCGAGCAGGGCAGGGACAAGGGCCGGCGCGGCAGGGGCCGGGCCGAGCAGGCCGAGGCCGAGGCGCCGACGGCGCAGGACGTGACCGCCGAGCAGGAGGTCGCCCGTCCGGTGCAGCCGGAGCCGGCCGCCGAGGCGCAGGCCGAGCCGATGGCCATGGAGGACCCGGTGGTCGAGGCCGCGCAGGCCGCGCCGGTCGCCGAGGCCACTCCGGTCGAGGAGGCCGCGCCCAAGGGCCGTACCCGGCGGCGGGCCACCCGCAAGGTGTCCGCTCCGGCCGGTTCCCCGGCGGGGGCCGAGGCGGCCGTGGTGACGGTCGCCGAGACCGCGCCCGCGGCCACGGAGGTCGCCGAGCAGGCCGAGGCCGCCGAGCCGCCCGCGGAGAGCGCCGCCCCGGCCCGTCCGCGCCGCCGCGCCGTGCGCAAGCCCACGGCGTCCACGGCGTCCGAGGAGACGGCCGTCGTGGTCGTCCCGTCGGCCGTGTCCGAGGAGGCTCCGGAGGCGTCCGCGCCCGAGAAGGCCGCCGAGGCGCCCGCCTCCGACGGTGCCGTCACCGAGGAGGCCGCCGAGGAGTCGGCGCCGGCCAAGAAGACGGCCCGCAAGACGGCCAAGAAGGCCACGGCGAAGAAGGCCGCCACCACCAAGAAGACGGCGGCCAAGAAGACCGCCGCCAAGAAGACGACGGCCAAGAAGGCGGCGAAGACCACCAAGACGGCCGCCAAGAAGACCGCGTCGAAGAAGACCGTGGCGGCGGAGCAGTCGGCCTCGTCCGCGCCCACCGTCACGGCCTCCACCGACGAGGGCTGAGATCCACTGCGCCTGTGCGACCGGGGTGACCGGTCGCACAGGCGGCGGGCCCGGCTCGGTTTGACCCCTTCGGCCGCGGGCCCGTAACCTTGACCGTCGGCGTGTCGACTGACACGCCTACATCCCCGTAAACCTCATCCTCCGGGCGCCGGGCGCCAGGAGAGGCTGCTCGCTGAGTCGGGCGGCTGGCCTGCGGGGGTGCCGTTTCCCGAGCGAGAGAGTGAGTTCCGCGTGTACGCCATCGTGCGCAGCGGTGGTCGCCAGCACAAGGTTGCTGTCGGCGACATCGTTGAGGTTGACAAGATTTCCACTGCCAAGGTTGGCGACTCGGTCGAGCTCTCGACCCTGCTCGTTGTCGACGGCGACGCCGTGACCAGCGACCCGTGGGTGCTGGCCGGCATCAAGGTCCAGGCCGAGGTCGTGGACCACCACAAGGGCCAGAAGATCGACATTCTGCGCTACAAGAACAAGACCGGTTACCGCCGTCGCCAGGGCCACCGCCAGCAGTACACGGCGATCAAGGTCACTGAGATCCCCACGGCTGCGAAGTAAGGGACTGAGGAGAAATGGCACACAAGAAGGGCGCATCGTCCACCCGGAACGGTCGCGACTCCAATGCCCAGCGGCTCGGCGTGAAGCGCTTCGGCGGTCAGGTCGTCAACGCGGGTGAGATCCTGGTCCGTCAGCGTGGCACCCACTTCCACCCGGGCTCCGGCGTCGGCCGTGGCGGCGACGACACGCTGTTCGCCCTCGAGGCCGGTTCGGTGCAGTTCGGCACCCACCGTGGCCGCAAGGTCGTGAACATCGTTCCGGTCGCCTGATCGGAAACTTTCGCGAGGCGGACCTCACTTCCCTCACGGGAAGCGGGTCCGCCTTTCGCGTGTTACGCAGAGAACAACCCGTACAACCTCGTAAAACCCCGTACACATACGTACGCACCTGGAGGCACACACCATGACCACCTTCGTGGACCGCGTCGAGCTGCACGTCGCCGCGGGTAGCGGAGGCCACGGCTGTGCCTCCGTCCACCGTGAGAAGTTCAAGCCCCTCGGCGGGCCGGACGGCGGTAACGGCGGGCGCGGCGGGGACGTGATCCTCACCGTCGACCAGTCGATCACCACGCTGCTCGACTACCACCACTCCCCGCACCGCAAGGCCACCAACGGCAAGCCCGGCGAGGGCGGCAACCGCTCCGGCAAGGACGGCCAGGACCTCGTCCTGCCGGTGCCGGACGGCACGGTCGTGCTGGACAAGGCGGGCAACGTCCTCGCCGACCTGGTCGGGCACGGCACGTCGTACGTCGCCGCGCAGGGCGGCCGGGGCGGGCTCGGCAACGCGGCGCTGGCCTCCGCGCGGCGCAAGGCGCCCGGGTTCGCGCTGCTCGGTGAGCCGGGAGATCTGCGGGACGTCGTCCTGGAGCTGAAGACCGTCGCCGACGTGGCCCTGGTCGGGTACCCGAGCGCCGGCAAGTCGTCGCTGATCTCGGTGCTGAGCGCGGCCAAGCCGAAGATCGCCGACTACCCCTTCACCACCCTCGTGCCCAACCTCGGTGTCGTCACGGCCGGTTCGACGGTCTACACGATCGCCGACGTGCCCGGGCTGATCCCCGGGGCCAGCCAGGGCAAGGGCCTGGGGCTTGAGTTCCTGCGGCACGTGGAGCGGTGCAGTGTGCTGGTGCACGTCCTCGACACCGCGACGCTGGAGTCCGAGCGCGACCCCGTCTCCGACCTCGACATCATCGAGGAGGAGCTGCGGCAGTACGGCGGGCTGGACAACCGGCCGCGGATCGTCGTCCTGAACAAGATCGACGTTCCCGACGGCAAGGATCTGGCCGAGATGGTGCGGCCCGACCTGGAGGCGCGCGGCTACCGCGTGTTCGAGGTCTCGGCAGTGGCGCACATGGGCCTGAAGGAACTGTCCTTCGCGCTCGCCGAGCTCGTCGCGCAGTCGCGGGCCGCGAAGCCGAAGGAGGAGGCCACCCGGATCGTGATCCGGCCCAAGGCCGTGGACGACACCGGCTTCACCGTGACGCAGGAGGCCGACGGCCTGTTCCGGGTGCGGGGTGAGAAGCCCGAACGCTGGGTGCGCCAGACCGACTTCAACAACGACGAGGCCGTCGGCTACCTCGCCGACCGGCTCAACCGGCTCGGTGTCGAGCAGGAGCTGGTGAAGGCGGGCGCCCGGGGCGGCGACGGCGTCGCCATCGGACCCGAGGACAACGCGGTCGTCTTCGACTGGGAGCCGTCCATGACGGCCGGTGCCGAGATGCTCGGCCGGCGCGGTGAGGACCACCGCTTCGAGGGGGAGCGCCCGGCCGCGCAGCGCCGCAAGGACCGGCAGGCCGAGCGGGACGAGGCGCAGCAGGAGTTCGACGACTTCGAACCGTTCTGAGCCGACGCCGTCGCAAATCAACGCCGTTACGGCCCGGTGGGGATCCTGATCCCCACCGGGCCGTAACACGACCATGCCGACGTAGCCGTCGCCGTCGAGACCGTCGCCGTAGTCGTCGTTCGGGCAACCCTGGCCATCGAGCCCGCGTACGTCACCGACGACGTGGCGGCCGGGGACGTCGACGACTCGGCAGGGGTTTCGCTCGCTCACCCCTATCTGACCACCTGTCAGACTCGCCCCGGCAACGGCTTGTTCCGACGCTGGCGGCGAGTCCCTCTTTGTCTCTTAGTTGTCATGTACGTGAACCCCTGCGTTCAGCGGGCGGACCGCCCGCGAGCGTGAAGCTTCCCCGTGTCCAAGTGGCCAGCGAGGTAAGGGAGTCAGCCGATGACCGGAGCAGTATCCCCCGACCGACGCCGCTTTCTGACCGTGGGCGCCGCGGTGCTCGGCGCCGCGGCAGCCACCCAGCTGTGGCTCCCGGCCGCCGCCCGAGCGACCGAGACGCCGTTGCCCGACGGTGTGTTCAGCCTCGGTGTCTCCTCGGGCGACCCGCTGCCCGACGGCATCGTGCTGTGGACCAGACTCGCCCCCGACCCGCTGAACGGCGGCGGCATGCCCGACCGGCCGGTGCCGGTCGAGTGGCAGGTCGCCCGGGACGCGCGGTTCAGACAGCTCGTCCGAGGGGGCACCGCACAGGCCCGGCCCGAGTACGGGCACAGCGTTCACGTGGACGTACGCGGACTGCGCCCGGACCGTACCTACTGGTATCGCTTCCGCACCGGCGGGCAGCTCTCTCCCGTCGGCCGCACCCGTACCGCGCCCCACCCCCACAGCTCCGGTGGCACCCTGCGCATGGCCCTCGCCTCCTGCCAGAACTGGCAGCACGGCTATTTCACGCCATACGCAGACATGCTCGACCAGGACCCGGACGTCGTATTGTTCGTCGGCGACTACATCTACGAGTCCACGCCCTCGGCGACCGGCGTTCGGCGGCACGAGGGCACCGGTGAGCCGTTCAGCCTCGTCCAGTACCGCAACCGCTACGCGCAGTACCGCACCGACCCGGACCTCGCGGCGATGCAGGCGAACGCGCCCTTCGTGGTGACCTTCGACGACCACGAGGTGGACAACGACTTCGCCGGGGAGATCCCGCAGGACCCGGACAAGCAGCCGCACGACGCGTTCGTGGCCCGGCTGACCGCGGCCTACCAGGCGTTCTACGAGCACATGCCGGTGCGTGCCACTGCCGTCCCCGACGGCCCGCACATCCGCATGCACCGCCGCCTGGACTTCGGCCGCCTGGCCCGGCTCAACGTCCTGGACACCCGCCAGTACCGCAGCGACCAGGCCACCAGCCAGGCCGGTGCCCAGGACCCGTCGCTGACCATGCTCGGCCCCCGGCAGAAGCGGTGGCTGCTGAACGGGCTGCGGGACTCGCCCACCCGCTGGAACCTCATCGCCTCCCAGATCATGATGGCCGAGACGGACCTCAAGGTCGGCGAGGGCAAGCTCTGGTTCTACGACGCCTGGGACGGCTACCAGGCCGAACGCGACCAGTTCATGGAGGAGTTCAAGCAGGTCCGCAACCCGGTGGTGCTCTCCGGCGACCGGCATCTGACGATGATCAGCGACCTCAAGGAGGACTACGCCGACCCGGACTCCGATGTCGTCGGCGCAGAGTTCGTCGGCACGTCCATCTCCAGCAACGGCGATCAGGACCAGGACGCCTTCCACCGGGAGTGGGACCCGCGACGCCCGGACAACCCGCACTGGAAGCTGCTCGACGCGCACCGCGGCTACCACCTCTTCGACGTCCGCCGGGACGGCATCGACGCCCAGGTGAGGGTGGTCGACACCGTACGGCGGCCGACCGCGACGCCGAGCACACTGGCGAGGCTGCGGGTCGAGGCGGGCCGCCCGGGCGTCGAGATCGTCTGACCCGTCCCGTGAGACGCGCGAGCCCGGAACTTCTTACAGTTCCGGGCTCTTCGCCGTACGGGACGTGTGAGATGTGTGAGAAGTCCGACCCGGTCTCCCGGTGTATCGGTCTCACCGAGACCGAAATGCCACCTCATCGCAACAAGAAATTCCGCCGCAATGAACGGCCGGGAGAGAGGTATTCGCGCTCGGCCCGCACGAAGAACGCGTTCCGCCGCGCGCCCCGGGCTGTGCGGATCCGCACACCGCGGCCCCCCTGACCGCCCCGGCGGGCGGCGGCCGTGGTGCACGGGGCGTCGGCAAACCGCGTACCGTGCACAGGACATCGTCCCAAGGAGCCCACGAGGGCCCCTCGGTCACCGCCGCCCCGAACGGCTCCGCTCTCCCTGGGCTTCTGTGCAGTTACTCACAGCGCATTTCCCCGGGTTCGCGCAGCCGTCTCACAATCGGTGGCGTCTCCAGGTGAATGAGAGGTTGCGCGCACATATGGGGTGGAGGTCGCTCACCTTGCATTGCGGTAACCACAAGTGGGACCATTTCCAAGTTCCCTGTCGCCCCAAGGTAGGTCACCTGTGTCCCAGCACATAGCCAAGCCCCGTACCACCGCAGTGATCCTGGCCGGTGGCACCGGTCAGCGCGTGGGTCTGTCGATCCCCAAGCAGCTGCTGAAGATCGCCGGCAAGGCAGTCATCGAGCACACGTTGACCACGTTCGAGAACGCCGACTCGATCGACGACATCATCGTGCTGATGGCCCCGGGTTACGTGCCCGACATCGAGAAGATCGTCGCGAAGGCCGGATTCAAGAAGGTCTCGAAGGTCATCGAGGGCGGCTCCACGCGGAACGAGACCACCGAGCGCGCCATCGCCGCGCTGGGCGAGGGCCTGGCCGAGGGCGAGGACGCCAACGTCCTCTTCCACGACGCCGTGCGCCCCCTGCTCTCGCAGCGCGTCATCGACGACTGCGTCGTCGCCCTGGAGCGCTACCAGGCCGTCGACGTGGCCATCCCGTCCGCCGACACCATCATCGTCACGCGCACGCACGGCGAGGACGGCGAGTTCATCACCGAGATCCCGGACCGCGCCCGGCTGCGCCGCGGCCAGACGCCGCAGGCGTTCAAGCTGTCCACGATTCGGCGGGCCTACGAGGTCGCCGCCGGTGACCCCAACTTCCAGGCGACCGACGACTGCTCCGTCGTGCTCAAGTACCTCCCGGACGTGCCGATCCACGTCGTCGCGGGTGACGAGTACAACATGAAGGTCACCCAGCCCGTCGACGTCTTCATCGCCGACAAGCTCTTCCAGCTGGCCTCCACCGCCGCCCCCGAGCAGGTCTCCGAGGAGGCCTACCGCGAGCTGCTGACCGGCAAGACCATGGTCGTCTTCGGCGGCAGCTACGGCATCGGCAAGGACATCGCCGAGCTCGCCGAGTCCTACGGCGCCAAGGTCTACGCGCTCGGCCGCTCCACCACCGGCACCCACGTGGAGAACCCGGAGGAGGTCGACGACGCCCTGTCCAAGGCGTACGCCGAGACCGGCCGCATCGACTACGTGGTCAACACCGCCGGCGTGCTGCGCATAGGCAAGCTCGCCGAGACCGACAACGCCACCATCGAGGAGGCGCTGAAGGTCAACTACCTGGCCCCGGTGCAGATCGCCCGGTCCTCGTACAAGTACCTGTCCGAGACCAAGGGCCAGCTGCTCCTCTACACCTCCAGCAGCTACACCCGCGGCCGCGCCGAGTACAGCCTCTACTCCTCCACCAAGGCCGCCATGGTGAACCTCACCCAGGCCCTGTCCGACGAGTGGGCCGGCGACGGTGTCCGCGTCAACTGCATCAACCCCGAGCGCACCGCCACGCCCATGCGCACCAAGGCCTTCGGCCAGGAGCCCGCGGGCTCGCTGCTGTCCTCCGAGGCCGTGGCGCGCACCTCGCTCGACGTGCTGCTCTCCGAGCTCACCGGCCACGTCATCGACGTCCGCCAGCAGGACCCGACGGCCGGCGCGGCCCGGGCCTCCGGCTTCGAGCAGGCACTGGCCACGGTGCTGGACCGGCAGGACGGCGTGTAATAATTGGCGCCAAATAGACTTCGGTAATTCAGGCCTCTGCGCCCTCCTGTCAACGGCTTTTGTCGTTGACCGGAGTGTTCGCAGGGGCCTGAATCCATACCGTCCCGCGAATATTCACAGACCAGCCGCATTCTAGAACCAAGACCGGCACACCCCTCCCAAGAGCAGGTTTCTCCGTGATATCCACCGCTATTCGCGTCGCCCGGGTGGGCAGCGCGGCCGAGCTGGCCGCGGCGATCCTCATGGTGGCGGGCTTCCCCGCCCTCATGCTGGCCGCGCTCGTCCCGAGCGTTCCCGCCTTCGCGGCAGCGGCCGCCGTGACGTACCTGGCGGACCACTATCTGCACCGCAAGGGCAGCTACCTGATCAACCGCCTCAGCAAGGTGCGGGCCGGCCTGTCGATCCGCTTCCTGATAAGGCAGCTGCTGCTCGTCCTGCTGCTGGCCCGGCTGTCCCTCGCGGACAACCTGATCTACTACGGGGCGATCGCCTGCTTCATCGCCTTCTACGGTCTCCAGGCCCCGCACGGCGCGCTGGTCCAGCTGATCCGCAACCGCCGCCGCATGCCGGTCGCCACCCGCAACGTCGACCTGGCCTCGCGCATCCGCATCCCGGACGCCCCGCCGCGCGGGCTGCTGCACCGCTCCGCCGAGAAGATGCTCCACCTCGACCTCTTCGCGGTCGTCGGCATCCTGGTCGCCGCGCAGGTCAAGTCGGCCCTGATCGGCTTCATCGGCATCGGCGTCACCGTGGCCCTGGCCACCCTGTACGTCCTCGGGCTCGTGCCGTACGTGCGCGGCCGGAAGATCCCGCCGAACGCGGAGAAGGTCCTGGCCGCCGTCGACGACTGGCTGGCCGAGTACAAGCCGGAGACGGTCCTGTACTTCTCGGGTTCGAAGGACTCCGCCTACCAGGTCAACATGTGGCTCGACACCATGGAGAAGCTGGACTCCAAGCCGCTGATCATCCTGCGTGAGCGGGCCATCCTGAACAATCTGGCGCCCACCACGGTCCCCGTCATCTGCGTGCCCGGAGGGGTGCACCTGATGAACCTGGACCTCTCCACGGTGCGCGTCGCGCTCTACGCGGCCAACGTCGGCAAGAACATCCACCTGCTGCGCGTGCCCACCATCAAACACGTCTTCATCGGCCACGGCGACAGCGACAAGCTCGCCAGCGTCAACCCGTACAGCAAGGTCTACGACGAGGTGTGGACGGCCGGCCGCGCGGGCCGCGACCGCTACGCCATCGCCGACGTCGGCGTCCGCGACGACGACATCGTCGAGGTCGGCCGCCCGCAGCTGGCCCCGATCCAGACCTGGCAGGGCGTGCCCGAGGGTGCCCGCGGCGGAGCCGCTGATGGACGCTGCCCGACCGTGCTGTACGCCCCCACCTGGGAGGGCTGGGACGGCAACCCGGGCAACACCTCGGTCGTGCTGGCTGGCGAGAACATCGTGAAGCGGCTCGTGCAGGCCGACCCGCCGGTCCGCGTCCTGTACAAGCCGCACCCGTTCACCGGCAACGTCAGCAAGGAGGCCGGCGCCGCTCACCGGCGGATCACCGCCCTGGTGCAGAAGGCCGCAGCGGAGCGGGCCATCAACCCGCGCTTCATCGCCGACACCGCCGCCCAGGCGCAGGCCAAGGCCGAGCTGGAGCGGATCGAGGCCCGGCTCGCGCAGCTGTCCGGCACCGGCGGCGACCGCGGCGACGAGGCCGAGGCCACCCGTGACGGGCTCGTCGACGTCGCCCGCCACGAGGAGGCCGCCCGGCTGC
This sequence comes from Streptomyces sp. NPDC007929, assembly GCF_042959065.1. Taxonomy (NCBI): domain Bacteria; kingdom Bacillati; phylum Actinomycetota; class Actinomycetes; order Kitasatosporales; family Streptomycetaceae; genus Streptomyces; species Streptomyces sp. NPDC007929. The sequence continues at coordinate 558,089 of NZ_JBIBKD010000002.1, forward strand.
GCGCCGAGTGGAACGACGCCTACTGGCGCTCCTTCCCGTCCTGGGAGCACCGCGTCATCACCGGCCCCGAGCCGCGGCTGTACGACTGCTTCAACGTCTCCGACGCGATGGTCTCCGACATCTCCAGCGTGGTGTCCGACTTCATCGCGAGCGGCAAGCCGTACGCGGTCACCGACTCCGCCGAGGTGGGCGTCGAGGAGTTCAAGCGGAACAACACTGCGGTGCGCGCCGCGGTGATCCTCTCCAACAGCGCCGCCGAACTGGGCGAGCTGCTCGGCGCGGTCCGCGACCCGAAGGCCGACCGGCTGGCCGAGGACCGCAAGGAGCTCAAGCAGTATCTGCTGGGCCCGGACGAGCCGACCTCGCTGGAGCAGTTCAACACCGCCGTCGCGAACCTCGCGCTCAAGGCCGAGACCCGCAACGTCGGCCAGCAGTCACGGGACGCGGCCGCCATGGCCGAGGCCGAGGCCGAGCTGGCGAACGCCGTGCCCGGGCAGCGGATACCCGCCGCCGGTGACACGGACGGAGTCGGCACGGGCTGAACTGCCCCCGCACCGAACAGGGTTCGGCCCCGAGGAGTATTCCTCGGGGCCGAACCCTTTCGTTTCCCCGTTTCCTGTTCGTTCGCTTTGTGACCTGAACCACTAACACGTGTGTCCGAGGCAACCGCTTGCCTCGATCACCCGTCTTCTAGGTAGCGAATGAGGCGATACGGGGGGAATATCCCATTGACTAGGGGGAAACGTGACCGTTGCGCAGCCTGATGTGAGTGTGATCATCGGGGCGTACGAAGCGATGCCGTATCTGATCGAGTGCCTCTCGTCCGTCGAGGCACAGACCATCGATCCGATGCGCGTCGAGGTCATCGCGGTGGACGACGGTTCGACGGACGGGACGGGGGAGTACCTGGAGGAGTTCGCCGAGCGGGCTCCCATGCACGTGACGGTGATCCGGCAGGAGAACTCCGGCGGCCCCAGCGGCCCGCGCAACGTGGGCCTGGGCAAGGCCAGTGGGCGCTATGTGTTCTTTCTCGACGCGGACGACCGGCTGGGCCCCGAGGCCCTGGAGCGGATGGTCGGCATGGCCGACCGCGCCGGCACGGACGTGGTGCTCGGCAAGGTCGAGGGCGTCAACCGCTCGGCACCGAAGTCCATGTGGGGCAGGACGGTGGAGCGGACGGACGTCTTCTCCTCCAACATCAAGTTCACGCTCAGCGCGCAGAAGCTGTTCCGCCGCGCCCTGCTGGACCGGCACGGCATGCGGTTCGACGAGTCGCTGTTCACCGGCGAGGACGCGCTGTTCACCATGGAGGCGTATCTGCGGGCGGACGGCGTCTCCGTGGTCGCCGACCACACCTGCTACTACCTGGTCGGCCGCGACGACGGCAAGCACGTGACCAAGAGCGGCGGTTACACGCTGCGGTTCGACTCCGCGCGGGCCCTGATGGAGCTCATCGCCGAACTCGTCCCCGCGGGCGGCCGGCGCGACCAGCTGATGGTCCGGCCCTTCGTCGTCACCCTGCTGCCGCAGTTCGGACCCAAGTACCTGACGGACAGCGAGGAGATCCGCCGGCACAAGTTCGAGCTCGCCAAGCCGCTGATGGACACCTACTGGACCGAGGGCGTCGCCCAGCGCCTGAAGGTCCACGAGCGGCTGCGGCTGCACCTGGTCGCCGAGCAGCGTCCCGAACTGCTGCCGGAGGTGGTCAAGTTCGTCAAGGCCAAGAAGCAGGCGGCGGCCCTCCTGGAGCGGAAGGGCCGCCGGGTGTACCTGGCCTACCCGCACTTCCGGGACCGCGCCGCCGGGGTTCCCGACGCGGTCTACCTCGCCGAGCCCCGGGAGGCCCGGGCCTTCCCGGGCTACCGCGAGGGCGGAGTCGACACGTTCATGCGCCGGGCGGTGCGCAAGGCGCGCCGGGTGCTGACGTCCCGCGAGGTGCGGCCCGCGGCGTGAGCACGCCCTTCCCGACCGCGCCGACGTACGCCCGTGGCGTGCGTGCCGTCGCTCAGCGGGGCGCGGTCGGGATCTCGGTCGGGGTGCGCTGGCCGGGTACCGCGGCCAGCCGCTCCGCCACCCGTGCCCTGTGGTCCCGGGCCGCCCCGCACAGCGCCCGGACGGCGTCGTTGAAGCGCTCCTGTGACGACGGCTCCGCCGGGCCGAGCAGCCGCAGCTTCAACTCGGCCCGTGCCTCGGCCAGTTCGTCGCGCTCCGGGTGCCGGACGGTGTCCAGCAGGTCCGGCACCCCGGCGGCGTCCGGCGTGAGCACCGTCGCCGCCACCACCGTCGGGAACGCGGCGCGGAAAGCGTCCTCGGACAGTCCGCTGGTGTTGGCCACGGCGTACGGCTTGGCACTCGCGAGGAAGTCGCTGATCACGCTCGACACATCGCTGATCAGCAGGTCGGCCACGTTGAAGCAGGAGTACAGCGTGGGCCGGGCGTCCGTGATGATCTGGTGCTCACCCTCCGGCAGCGAGGCCCAGTACGCCTTCTCCCACGCGGCCGTCGCCTGCGCCACCGCCTCGGCGCGGCCCGGCTCCGGCGCCGACTGCACCAGCATCCGCTCCACGGTGTCGGCCCCCGCCCGGAACACCGACGTGGTGAGCCGGTCCAGCTCGGCGGTACGGAGGGTGAGTTCCGCGTCGTCCGAGGCGCGCGCGCCCGGCCGCTCCCGGTTGGCCGCCCGGATCAGCTCCCGGATCCGCAGATCGGCCGCGCCCGCGCGCGGGTCCACCGAGCCCGTCAGCGGGTGCGGCTTGTACAGCAGCCGTACGCCCGGGTCCGCGAGCAGCGCCCGCACCAGGTTCTCGCCGGCTGCGATCACCGAGGTGTTGCCGGGGTTGCCGTCCCAGCCCTCCCAGGTCGGCGCGTACAGCACGGTCGTACGCGGCCCGGCCGGGGGGCCCGCGTAGGGCAGCACGCCGTCCAGCTGCGGGCGGCCCGTCTCCACCACGTCCTTGTCCTCGACCCCGACCTCGGCCAGGGCGTAGCGCTCGCGCGCGGCGGGCCCGGCGACCCAGACCTCGTCGTACGCCTTCGCGTACGGGTTGCAGGAGGACAGCTTGTCGCTCTCGCCGTGGTTGACGAAGGTGTGCTTGATCGTGGGGATGCGCAGCACCTGGGAGGTCTTGCCGGAGTTCGACGGGTGGATGAGGACCTGGAGCGTGGAGTGCTCCAGGCGCATCAGCGTCGACACCTTCGGCAGGCAGACGATCGGGATGTCCGTCGCCGCGATCTTCTGCACCATGAAGCGCTCACGCAGAATGATCACTGGCCGGCCGTCCAGCCCGGCGATCGGCTCCAGCCACATGTTCGCCTGGTAGGCCGAGGCGGCGCCGCCGGAGAAGTACAGGCCCGCAGTCGGCCGGTACGAGGCCAGCCACGCGTCGAACCAGTCGAGCACCTCCTGCTCGCCCGCCGGACGGCGCCCCGGCAGCAGCCGCAGCAGCAGCGCGCCGAGGCCGGCCAGCCCGAGGGCGAGGGAGAGCGCGATGCCCACCGCCGCGTAGACCGGCCGGTCGCCCGGCGCGCTGGCCAGCAGCCCGGCCGTCGCCGGGAGGCCGAACACCAGCAGCCGGTCGCCGGGACGGCGCAGCAGCACGGACGGGGCCGGGGACAGCCGCAGCGCGGAGGCGTCGATGTTCCGGGTCACCACGGGCAGCGTGCGGGTGCGGCGGACCAGCACGGAGACGGCCTGGATCGCGCAGTGCAGCACGTAGAAGACGAGCAGCCCGGCCACCAGCGGGGCGTACACCGTCTCCCGGTCCTGCTCGCCGAGCCGCAGCAGGGCCACGACCAGCAGCAGGTCCCGCATGACGTGCCGCACGGTGATGTCCGCGTGCGACTTGGCGAACAGCGCCAGCACCCCGCGCTGCCACCGGTACAGCACGCCCTCGGTGGCCAGGGAGAGGGCCGTCGCGGCGATCAGCAGCGGGACATGGGGCAGCAGCGCCGCGACCGCCTGTGCGGCGAACGCGGCGGCCAGGACGACGGTGGCCAGCCCCTTGAGAAGGGCCTGCGGGCGGGGCAGAGGTACGGGCACTGCGGTCACTCCAGGAGCGTCGGGTCGGCGCAGGTCGGCCGTCCGGGTTAACGCGCGGCGACCTCTCTACGACACGCGCGTGTCGCAGGGCGTGGGGGCGGTGCCGTCTCACGTGTCGTCGGACCGTAGCGGAACATCGTGTTCCTGTCGCGTGTGGGGTCGGGGATGGTGGTGGTGATGCCCGAGAAGGGCGGAAGGTCGGGTGAGTGGGCAGGGCGGGCGGCAGAGCTCCCGCGGCGGGGTGGCTGCGCGCCTGCGGCGACGGACCTGGGGCGACGGTGGCTTCGCGCCCCGTGGGGGCGGGGGCGCTTCTGAGGCCGCTGTGGCGGGGGTGGCCGCGCGCCTGTGGTGCGACGGCCGCGGCGCTCCCGCGGCGACGGAGCCTCGCGCCCGTGACGACGACGTCACCTGGCGACGACGACAGGGCCTCCGCGATCACGCGGCGGCAGTCTCATGGCGGCGGGACTTCGCGCCGCTGGCGACGACGGCGGCGTTCCTGTGACGGCGGCGGCCGCGCCCCGTGACGACCGCCGCGCTCCATAGCGGCGGCTTCGCGCCTGCCGCCACAGCCCCAGCCTCACCTCGCGGCCACAGCCGCAGCCACAGCGCCCGCGCCCCGTGACGGTGGCCGCGCCCCGTAGCGGCGCCTTCGCGCCTGCGGCCACAGCGCCAGCGGCTCTCGCGGCCACAGCCCCAGCGCCAGCGGCCGCCCCCGGACGGCGGCGGCCGCGCCCCGTGACGGCGGTCGCGCTCCATAGCGGCGGCTTCGCGCCTGCGGCCACAGCCCCAGCCTCACCTCGCGGCCACAGCCACAGCCGCAGCGCCCGCGCCCCGTGACGGTGGCCGCGCCCCGTAGCGGCGCCTTCGCGCCCGCGGCCACAGCCCCGCCCTCTCGCGGGCAGCCACAGCGCCCGCGCCCCTTGACGACCGCCGCGCCCCGTAGCGGCGGCTTCGCGGCCACAGCCACACGCCTCTCGCGGCCACAGCCACACGCCTCTCGCGGCCGCAGCCCCAGCGCCCCTCGCGGCCACAGCCCCACCCCCCCACGACCACGCCCGCCCCGCCCCCGCACGGCAGGGCGGCGGGTGGGAGAGGGGTGGGGGTGTTCCCGTGACGTCCGCGGCACCGTCCGCAGCGTGGACGCGTGCCGCGTCGCGTCCTGGCGTCCCGTAGATTTCCTGGTGAGCGAGCGAATCGACGCGAGGGGACGGACGGCGACGTGGCAGGGGCAAGGCAGGCCGTGGGCGAGGCCCGCAGGATCGTCGTCAAGGTCGGGTCCTCCTCGCTGACCACCGCCTCGGGCGGACTGGACGCGGACCGCGTGGACGCGCTGGTCGACGTCCTCGCCAAGGTCCGCAGCGGCGGGGAACGCGAGATCGTCCTGGTCTCCTCGGGTGCCATCGCCGCCGGTCTCGCCCCGCTGGGCCTGCGCCGCCGCCCCAGGGACCTGGCCCGGCAGCAGGCCGCCGCCAGCGTCGGCCAGGGCCTGCTGGTCGCCCGCTACGCCGCCTCGTTCGCCCGCTACGGCGTCCGCGTCGGTCAGGTGCTGCTGACCAGCGACGACATGAGCCGCCGCGCGCACCACCGCAATGCCTCGCGCACCCTCGACAAGCTCCTCGCGATGGGCGCCTTCCCGATCGTCAACGAGAACGACACCGTCGCCACGGACGAGATCCGCTTCGGCGACAACGACCGCCTGGCCGCCCTGGTCGCCCACCTCGTCCACGCCGACCTGCTGGTCCTGCTGTCCGACGTGGACGGCGTCTACGACGGCGACCCCGCCAAGCCCGGCACCTCCCGCATCGGCGAGGTCCGCGACCCCGCCGACCTCGCGGACGTGGAGATCGGCAGCACCGGCAAGGCCGGTGTCGGCACCGGCGGCATGGTCACCAAGGTCGAAGCGGCCCGGATCGCCGCGGCCGCCGGTGTCCCCGTCGTCCTCACCAGCGCCGTCCACGCCGCCGACGCCCTGACCGGCCAGGACACCGGTACGTTCTTCCACCCCACCGGCAAGCGCTCCGCCGGCCGGTTGCTGTGGCTCCAGCACGCCTCCACCCCGCAGGGCGCGCTGACCCTGGACGACGGCGCGGTCCAGGCCGTCGTGGACCGCCGCAAGTCGCTGCTGCCGGCCGGGATCGCCGCCGTCGAGGGCGAGTTCAGCGCCGGTGACCCCGTCGAACTGCGGGACGGCACGGGGCGCGCGGTGGCCCGCGGGCTGGTCAACTTCGACGCCAAGGAGATCCCCCGGCTCATCGGCCGCTCCACCCGGGAACTGGCCCGCGATCTCGGGCCCGCGTACGAACGCGAGGTCGTACACAGGGACGACCTGGTGGTCCTGCACCCGTAATGGGTCGAAACGTCCGCCCCCGGTGGTGGACGTTCCGCAAAACCGCCACGCGATCCCTTGCGGCCTGCTCAACTTTGACCCAGGGAACTGTTCCGCAGCAGCGCCACTGGCAAAGGAGGCCGTCGTGAGACGAGTGCGCCCTGGGACTCAGGCGTCCCGCGGTGGTGCCGGCTCCCGTGCGGCCGGTGAGGAGCGCGCCCTGACCAGCGTGGCGGCCGGGGACCGGTTCCAGGGCGAGGAACCCGGCGACACCCCGCGCCTGTGGCACGTCACCCTCAGCGTCTCCGGCAAGGAGGCCCCGCTCCCGGAGGTCCGGCGCGCCCTGGAGCAGCTCGCCCACGACCACCCCTTCTTCCTCACCAGCCGCTACGCCGTCGACCACGCGGAGATCCGCTACTGGGAGGAGGCCCGCGACCTGCACGACGCGGCCGCCGTCGCCCTGCGCCTGTGGGGCGAGCACCGGCAGACCGCCGGCCTGCCGCCCTGGGAGATCGTCGGCCTGGAAGTCATCGACCGGGCCACCTACCACCAGCGGATCGCCGAGGGCTACGGACCGCCCCCGGCCTCGCCCGTCGGAGTTCACCCGTTTTGATCCGGTCCGGGAAGTGTCTCGGGGTGTGAAACGCGCGATGAACGGATCGGCCCGGCGCACTACCCTTCCCTCATGACCACGCTCTCTCCGTACGACTCCATGTCCCCGGTCACCGAGGCCGCCTACCGCGCCAAGGCCGCCGCCGCGACCCTCGCGCCGCTGCCCCGGGCCGAGAAGGACGACGCGCTGCTCGCCATCGCGGACGCCCTGGAGGTCCGTACGAGCGAGATCGTCGAGGCCAACGCCAAGGACGTCGCCAAGGCCCGCGAGGCCGGCATCAGCGAGGGCATGATCGACCGGCTCACGCTCACCCCCGAGCGGATCCGCGCCATCGCCTCCGACGTGCGCGACGTCGCCGCCCTGCCCGACCCCGTCGGCGAGGTCGTCCGCGGCTCCACGCTGCCCAACGGCATCGACCTGCGCCAGGTCCGGGTGCCGCTCGGCGTCGTCGGCATCATCTACGAGGGCCGCCCGAACGTCACGGTCGACGCCGCCGCCCTCTGCCTGAAGTCCGGCAACGCGGTTCTGCTGCGCGGCTCCTCCTCGGCCTACCAGTCGAACACCGCCCTGGTGCGCGTCCTGCGCGACGCCGTCGGCGGGGCCGGACTGCCCGCCGACGCCATCCAGCTCGTCCCCGGCGAGAGCCGCGACAGCGTGCGCGAGCTGATGCGCGCCCGCGGCCTGGTCGACGTGCTCATCCCGCGCGGCGGCGCCTCCCTGATCAACACGGTCGTCCAGGAGTCCGTCGTCCCGGTCATCGAGACCGGCACCGGCAACTGCCACGTCTACGTCGACGCGCAGGCCGACCTCGACATGGCCGTCGAGATCCTGATCAACTCCAAGGCCCAGCGGGTCGGCGTCTGCAACGCCGCCGAGACCCTCCTGGTCCACCAGGACATCGCCGCCGCGTTCCTGCCCCGCGCCCTGGACGCCCTCGCGGAGGCCGGCGTCACCGTGCACGCCGATGAGCGGGTGCAGGCCTACGCCGCGGACTCCAAGGCCACCGTCGTCGAGGCGACGGCCGAGGACTGGGAGACCGAGTACCTGTCGTACGACATCGCCGCCGCGGTCGTGGACTCCCTGGACAAGGCCGTCGAGCACATCCGGCTGTGGACCTCCGGCCACACCGAGGCCATCGTGACCACCTCCCAGCAGGCCGCCCGCCGGTTCACCCAGCTGGTCGACTCCACCACCGTCGCCGTGAACGCCTCCACCCGCTTCACCGACGGCGGCCAGTTCGGCTTCGGCGCCGAGATCGGCATCTCCACGCAGAAGCTGCACGCCCGCGGCCCCATGGGCCTGCCGGAGCTGACCAGCACGAAGTACATCGTCACCGGCGACGGGCACGTACGGCGCTGAACCGCGCCCGACCGCGGTGCGGGGGTATACGGGCCGCCGCATGACCGTGCGAGGTCACCCGGATGGCGCAGTCGCGCGCGACCGGAGTGCCCGGGCGGCCGTGCGCCCGTGGCGGCACCGCGCGAGCCGTCTCAACCGGTGGATGAATTTCCGTACCGTCTGCCCAAATTGACCCCCCAGGTCTACTCTGGATGCGTGCCGGAGGACGTGGGGGGCACGCCGTTTCCGGACGGCCGGGAGCCCGACGACGACCACGACCGCGGGGTGTCGGACGAAGAGTTCGCCTCCGTGGTCTTCGACGAGGCCTTCGTACGCGCGGCCGTGGTGCACGAGCCGACAGCGGTGGAGCGCCTCCTGGCCGCCGCCCAGGCGAGAGCCGAGGCCTCCGAGGCGGAGTCGCGCCGCGCCCACACCAGAGGCGAGCGCTTCGACGACCGGTACGGCCCGGACGGGCGCGGAGATTTCGGCCATGATCCCGACCTCGACGACTTCGACGACCCCGATGTCGTCGAAGGGCACTACGGCGGCACCGGGCCGTACTCCAAACAGGTCCGCTGGCACCGCCCCGTCGCCTGGGTGCTCGCCCTCGTGATGGGCATCGGCATGGTCGCCCTGGCCTTCACGGCGGTCTACCGGGGCGCGTCCTCCAACCGGGACGAGCCCGCGCCACCGCCCGCCACCACCGGCCTGGAACAGGCCCCCGGAGCCGCCCCCTCGGCCTCCGCGGACTACTCCCAGCCGGCCGTCTCGGTGATCCCCCGCAGCCCCTGACCGGAACCCGCCCATTGTGGTGAGAACCTGTCAGAACTTGTGGAGCAACCGGGCGTTTACCCGGGCTTCCGGCGACCTACCCTGAAGATATGGGCGGGCCTGGAAACCCACCTGAGGGGAGTCCCGAGGGCGGCCCCGGAGGTGGAGAGGACGAGTACCGATCCGTCGTCTTCGACGAGTCGTTCGTCCGTGCTGCCCGCCTCCAGGAGTTCTCCGCGCAGGAGCGCATCGCCGACCACGCGCCCGCCGTGCGCCGCCGCCCGCCCCTGCGCCGGGGCCTGTCGCGACAGGCCCTGGTCCTGGTCCTGCTGATCGCCGTCGCCTTCGGCACCGCGATCTACATGGGCGTACGGCACCCCTACCAGGCCCCCGCCGCCCGCGAGCCCATCGAGCCGCTGCGGATGACCGTCATCCCGCTCGCCCCCGAGGGCAAGGTGCCCGGCACGGCCGACCTGGCCAACCTGTACGAGCACAGCCCCGCCGCCCAGTTCCGCACCGGCGCGGAGGGCGTGCCGCTGCCCCCCTCGCGACGCACCGCGCACTTCTCGGACAGCCAGGTCGTGAGCGCCCTGAGCACTGCCAAGGACTACATCGTGCGCTCGGCGCTCGACCCCGAGGTGCTCACGGGCGGAGAGGTCAGGGCCGTCCGGGTGCTCCTCGACCCCGAGCAACTGGACCAGTTCGACCAGAGCTTCACCCGCCCCACCGCCGACGGACGCCACGCGCCGACGGGCTGGCTGGTCCGCTTCGACCCCTCGCGCGCCCAGCTCGCCGACCACAAGGTCCGGGTCCAGGGCACGCTGCAGGCCGCCGAGGCCGACGCCTCCACCCTTGAGGTCACCGCCGACCACACGTTCGTGTACGCGCTGCGGGCGGCCGGGTCCCGCTCGGGTGACCCGGACGAGGTGTCCCTGTTCACCCTCCGCCGCGAGCTGCACTTCCGCTTCGACCGCGACGACCTGCGGCTGCACCAGACCCAGCTCGTCGTCTCCTACGTCCAGGCGGGACCGCTGTCCTGCGCCGAGGACTCCACGAACCATCTGCGGCCCCTCCTGGCCGGCCAGACGGCCAAGGAGGGCGGCCCCGCGGGCACCGACCCCTACGCCACGGGCAGCGCGACGGCCCTGTGCGGCACGCTGGCGACGAGCGCGCAGCCGAAGGTCTGAAGGCCCACCGGGGGGGCTAGCCGTCGTCGCGCGGCGGCCGGTCGTCGTCGGAGGAGTCCGACGGGCCCGCCTCCGGCCCCTGGGGCGGCTTCGGGGGCGAGTTCGTGAAGCCGCCGAAGCCGCGGCGGACCCGGTCGCCCAGGTCGCCCGCACCGCCCGCGAGGTCGGTGACCAGCTTCATCAGCGGGTCCTTGGAGCTCTTCACATGGCTGCTGTAGTGGTTCGCTGACTCGCGCCAGGAGTCCCGGACCGAGGTGTCCTTGTCCTCGTCGCGCCGCGGGTAGTGGCCGTCCATGATCCGCTGGTAGTCCCGCGACTCGGCCCACTTCTTCAGCTCGGCCGCCCGCACGGTGGTGAAGGGGTGGGAGCGGGGCAGCACGTTGAGGATCTTCAGCACCGAGTCGCGCAGGTCGCCGCCCGCCTCGTACTCCTCGGCCTGGGCGAGGAAGGCGTCCACGTTCATCTCGTGCAGGTGGTTGCCGCCCGCGATCTTCATCAGACCCCGCATGGAGGCCTGGAGATCCTGCCCGACCAGCAGCCCGGCCCGGTCCGCGGAGAGCTCCGACTTGCGGAACCACTCGCGCAGGCCGGTCACGATCGCCATGATCGCGAGGTTGCCCAGGGGGATCCAGGCGACCCGGACGGCGAGGCTGGTCAGGAACAGCAGGATCGTCCGGTAGACCGAGTGACCGGACAGCGCGTGCCCCACCTCGTGCCCGACGACCGCACGCATCTCCTCCTCGTCGAGAAGCTCCACGAGGCCGGTCGTGACGACGATGATCGGCTCGTCCAGACCGATGCACATCGCGTTCGGCACCGGGTCCTGGTTCACGTACATCGGTGGGACCTTCTCCAGGTCCAGGATGTAGCAGGCGTCCCTCAGCATCACGTTCAGATGGGCGAACTGCTGGTCCGAGACCCGCACCGAGTCGGACAGGAACAGCAGCCGCAGACTGCGCTCGGGCAGCAGGCCGCTGAGCGCCTTGAACACCGTGTCGAAACCGCTCAGCTTGCGCAGCGCCACCAGGGCGGAGCGGTCGGCCGGGTGCTCGTAGGTGCGCGAGGAGATCCCGGGGAAGCGCCTGCGCTGCCTGCTCGGCACGTGCTCGTGCCCGGTGTGCTCGTGGCCGTCGGACATGTCTTCCCCCAGCGTCTGGTGTGACCTTTGCGGCCCTTTGTGCGGCCTTTTGCTTCCCCGAGGCAGAGCCCAGCCTAGGCGGAGTTACGGTGGTCGGGCAGTACAGCGAAGGAGACCACCGCTATGGAGCACCACCCCGCATCCGCCTGGCTCGCCGGGGCCGCGAACGCCGCCGAGGGGCAGGGTCCGGGGATGCTGCGGATCGTGCTGATCGTGATGATCCTGGGCTGTGCGCTGACCGCGTGGTTCCTGCTGCGTGGCTACAGACGGAAGGACGACTGAGGCCACCCGAAGGTTCCCCGCCGGGACCTGGGACCGGACCCGGCGGCGGCCCGCCCGCGCTCCCGCGGCGCGCACAGGCGGAGTCGGGGTGATCGCGCGACGGGCGCCCGCTTACGATGAGCCGACGTCTTTAACCCGCCCTCACGCGATAGGTCCTGCCGAAGATGAGCTTCCACAGCACCGCTGCCCAGTTGGTCACCCTCGCCGCCGAGGGCGAAGAGCACGGCGGAAACCACGAGAGCCTCAGCCCCTACCTCACCGGTGGCGGCGCCCTCTTCATCCTGCTGCTCCTGCTGTGGATCACCACCCGCTTCAACCGCGACCGCTGAGACCGGCAGGGCATCCCGCGAAGGATGCCCGGGGGACCACGGGGGCGGCCGGAGCCCTCAGGCAGGGCCGGTAGGGTCTGCACGCATGGGAGAGCAGGACATGCCTACCGGTCCGGCGAACGAGACGCCGCACGACCCGGCACGGGACACGGCGAGCGGAACCGAGCGACCCTCGGAGCCCCGCCGTGCCTCCGCGGTGGCCGGCCGGACCGACGGCCCCGGAAAGAGCCCGTCCACGCCGGGCAAGCGCCGCCTCGGCGTCATGGGCGGCACCTTCGACCCGATCCACCACGGCCACCTGGTGGCGGCCAGCGAGGTCGCCGCGGCGTTCCACCTCGACGAGGTGGTCTTCGTGCCGACCGGGCAGCCCTGGCAGAAGACCCACCGCAGCGTCTCCCCGGCCGAGGACCGCTATCTGATGACGGTCATCGCGACCGCCGAGAACCCGCAGTTCTCCGTGAGCCGCATCGACATCGACCGCGGCGGCCCCACCTACACCGTGGACACGCTGCGCGACCTGCGCGCGCTCAATCCCGACACGGACCTGTTCTTCATCACCGGCGCCGACGCCCTCGCCCAGATCCTCACCTGGCGCGACAGCGAGGAGCTGTTCTCCCTGGCGCACTTCATCGGGGCCACCCGGCCGGGCCACCACCTGGACGACTCCGGACTCCCGGAGGGCGGTGTCTCGCTCGTGGAGGTCCCGGCTCTGGCCATCTCCTCCACGGACTGCCGTGCGAGAGTCGCCAAGGGCGATCCCATCTGGTACCTGGTGCCGGACGGCGTCGTGCGCTATATCGACAAGCGCGAGCTGTACCGCGGCGAGTGAGCCGAGAGGGGCACCGGTGAACGACCGATACGACGCGGGGTCCGCGGGATACGGCGCCGATCAGTACGAGATCGTCGGCTACGACGAGTACGGCCGGCCTGTCTACCGGCAGGTCCCGGCGCAGCAGACCCAGCAGCAGACCTACGACCCGTATGCCCAGCAGCACCAGCAGCACCAGCAGCACCAGCAGGGCTACGGCTACGACCCGTACGCGCAGCAGGGGCAGCAGCAGGGGCAGCAGCAGCACCAGCAGCCCCCGCCCGCCTACGACTACGGCACCGGCGTCCAGCCCGCCCCCGACCACGGCTCCTACGACCCGTACGGCACCGCCACGCAGCAGGGCGGAGCCGTACCGGGCGCCCCGTACGACCCGTACGGCCAGACCGCCGCCGGTACCACCGGCCGGCAGCCCCGGGTCGCCGAACAGACGGCCCACATCCCGCAGCAGGCCGGTCCCGGCCACGACCGGGAAGCCCCCGCCGAGCCGCAACGGGAGTACCACACCGAGCAGTTCGCCTTCGTCGAGGAACCGGACGGCAACTCCGAAGACGTCATCGACTGGCTGAAGTTCACCGAGAACCGCACCGAGCGCCGCGAGGAGGCCCGGCGCCGGGCCCGCGGCAGGATCGTGGCCCTGGTCGTCGTCCTCGCGCTCGTCGTGACCGGCGGCGTGGGCTACCTCTGGTACGCGGGCAAGCTGCCCGGTCTGTCCCCGGAGGACTCCAAGACGGGCACCGCGACGGCCGCCGGCGCCCAGAAGCGCGACGTGATCGTCGTCCACCTGCACGACACCAAGGGCGGCGGCACCTCCACCGCCCTCCTCGTCGACAACACCACCACCGAGCGGGGCACCACCGTCCTGGTGCCCAACTCCCTCGCCCTGACCAGCGACGACGGCACCACGACGACGCTCGCCAAGTCGGTCGAGGACGACGGCTCCGACGGCACTCGCGAGGCGCTCGACACGGTCCTCGGCACCGACATCGAGGGCACCTGGCGCCTGGACACCCCCTACCTGCAGAACCTCGTCGACCTCGTCGGCAACATCGACGTCGACACCAACGCCGAGGTGCCCGACCCCGCCGCCAAGAAGAAGGGCGAGGCGCCGCTGGTCAACAAGGGCCGGGACCAGACGCTGAGCGGCAAGATGGCGGTCGCCTACGCCACCTACCGCGCCCCCGGCGAGGCCCAGAACGCCCAGCTGGAGCGCTTCGGCCAGGTCATGCAGGGCGTCCTGCGCAAGATGTCCTCCGACCCGCAGGCCGCGACGACCACCATCCAGACCCTCGCGCAGATCCTCGACCCGTCCCTCACCGACAAGGACCTCGGCACCTTCCTCGCCGGGCTCTCCGACCTCGCCAAGGGCGGCGACGTCAAGACCGATCTGCTACCCGTCCAGAACGACGGCACGCTCAGTGCCCAGGCGAGCGCGCGGGTCGTCAAGAACGTCCTCGGCGGTACCGCCAAGAGCCCCGACAAGGACGCCGCCGTCAGCGTCTCGGTGCGGAACGCCACCGGCGTCAAGGACAACACCGAGAAGGCCCGCGTCGTACTCCTCAACGGCGGCTTCACCTTCCTGGAGGCCGGCACCGGCACCGCCCTGGCCACTTCCCAGGTCCTCTACGCCGAGGCCGCCGACAAGGCGAACGCCGCCGAGGTCGCCAAGACCCTCGGCCTGCCGGCGGGCTCGGTCACCAAGGGCAAGACCTCGGGGAGCGCGGACGTCTCCGTGGTCCTCGGCCAGGACTACAAGCCGTCCGCCGGCTAGACGACGGGCCGGCTCCCCACGTGATCCCCGTAATCGCGTGGGGGGCTCGGCGCGGTCCGTGAGACCCTTGGTGTCACCTGACCGCCGACCGAAAGCCATGCAGTGACCCTGACCGACCGCTCTCACGAGCTGATCAACACCGCCGCCCAGGCGGCCGCCGACAAGCTGGCACACGACATCGTCGCCTACGACGTCAGTGACGTGCTGTCCATCACGGACGCCTTCCTGCTGGCCTCGGCACCCAACGACCGCCAGGTCAAGGCGATCGTCGACGAGATCGAGGAGCGCCTCTCCAAGGAGCTCGGCGCCAAGCCGGTGCGCCGCGAGGGCGACCGCGAGGCCCGCTGGGTCCTGCTCGACTACGTCGACATCGTCGTCCACGTCCAGCACAGCGAGGAGCGCGTCTTCTACGCCCTGGAGCGGCTGTGGAAGGACTGCCCCGAGGTCGAGCTGCCCGAGGAGGCCAAGGCCACCCGTGGGAAGGCCGAGGAGCACGCCAAGCTGCGGGCGGAGGAGGAGGCGGCGGAGCTGGAAGGTGACTGGCGGTGACCTCCTTCGCCGAGGCGTCCGCCAGGGGCCGGGGCCGTCGCGTCATCCTGTGGCGGCACGGCCAGACCTCGTGGAACGTGGAGCGCCGCTTTCAGGGCAGCACGGACGTCGAGCTGACCGAGACCGGTCTCGCCCAGGCCCGTCGCGCCGCCCGGCTGCTTGCCTCCCTGAAGCCGGACGCGATGGTCGCCTCCGACCTCCGGCGCGCCGCGGCCACGGCCGCCGAGCTGGCCGCCCTGACCGGTCTCGACGTCACCCACGACGAGGGGCTGCGTGAGACCTACGCGGGCGTCTGGCAGGGCCTGACGCACGAGGAGATCATCGCCCGGTACGGCGAGGAGTACGCCGCGTGGAAGCGCGGTGAGCCCGTCCGCCGCGGTGGTGGCGAACTGGAGACCGAGGTCGCCGACCGCGCCGCCCCCGTGGTGCTCCGGCACGCCGAGAAGCTCCCCGAGGACGGCACGCTCGTGGTGGTCAGCCACGGCGGCACGATCCGCACCACCATCGGCCGCCTGCTGGGTCTCGATCCCCATCACTGGGAGAGCCTCGGCGGACTCTCCAACTGCTGCTGGTCCGTGCTCGGCGAAGGCGCCCGCGGCTGGCGTCTGCTGGAGCACAACGCCGGCACCCTGCCGGAGCCGGTGCTCGGCGACGACGACTGACCCCGGATTTCACTTTCCGGCAGGTCGCAGGCTAAAGTTCTTCTTGTTCGCCCCGCTGAGCGGGGGGAGCACCAGGGGCTATAGCTCAGTTGGTAGAGCGCCTGCATGGCATGCAGGAGGTCAGGAGTTCAATTCTCCTTAGCTCCACGTCAAGATCCCGTTCCCTCTCAGGGGGCGGGATTTTTCGTGCTCCGGCTTGAGTCACTCGGGCTTGCTGAGGCGTATACCTCTACGGCCCCGCCGGGTGCCGTGTCCGGACTGGTACTGAGGCGTCGCTGACCGTATTGGTCCGGCCGTGGCAGAATCAAACGGCCGGAAGGGGGCGCGGCCCGACGGGAGGAGTAGCGATGCCTGCGAGCATCCGCGAGGAGGTCGACCACCTCCTCGAAGCAGCGGCCACACGGGAGATGTCCACCCGCCTCAGCTGCCCTTCCTGTGGTTCCGCGCACGTGGCCCAGATGCTCGGCGACAACGGCGGGATTTCCTACGTGTGCACGGCCTGCGGCCACAGCTGGAGCTGATCGATGGGTGCACACAGGCGGAAGTGCGACTGGTGCGGCAGCGGGACTCCGATCGTCCGCGACATGGAGCCGATCAATCCCGACTACCAGTACTGGTGCGAGGAATGCGCGCGGGCGCTGATCATAAAGGGCGACCCGATCGAGACGTACCGCGAGTTGGAGGGCGAGCCGATCTACGGCCGGCTTCTGGAGGAGCACTGCACACTCAAGAGGTTCTACTCGTTCGTCACGGCATAACGGGCATTTCGGGCATAGTGAAACGGATTTGGTGTTGGGCCTGATGGGCCAGTAATGTTGGCGTCGCCGCCGGGGAAACCCGGAGGAGCACTGGCAAGGGGCTATAGCTCAGTTGGTAGAGCGCCTGCATGGCATGCAGGAGGTCAGGAGTTCAATTCTCCTTAGCTCCACAGCAGATGAGAAGGCGGGCCATCCGATTCGGATGGCCCGCCTTCTTCGTGTGTGATCCCGCAATGCGTCGCCCGTGATCCCGCAATGCGTCGCCCGGGCGCGCTTACGGCGGGCTCCCCGTGGAGCCCGCCGTGGAGGTGCTCAGCGGCCGAGAGCGCGGCGCCCGCGGCCCTGGGAGAGGACCGGGAGGTTGCGGGAGGGCGCTCCCCGCTCGCTCGCCTCCTCCAGGCGCAGCGCCAGGGCGGGGCAGCGGCGCACCGCGCGTAGAGCCTTGGCCTCGGCGTACCGCGGTACCTGCGCCTGCGCCACGGTGGGGAAGCCGTCGGCGCCCAGCTGGAACACCTCGGGGAGGATGTCCGCGCACAGCCCGTGGCCCCGGCACAGCGTCCAGTCCACGTAGATCTTCTGGCGGCTGGGGCCGTTCTCGGACTCTCCGCCGCCCGGGATGCCCGTGGGGGCCCTGCCCCCCTCGAAGAGCGGCAGAACGCCCTCCACGGGCCGTCCGCAGCCGTTGCCGAGGACATGGGCGGCCAGGTCGTCGGTGAAGGCCTTGATGGTCGACTCGATGAACATCGCGGAGCCGTCCGGGTGCGAGCACGCGCCGCGCCGCTTCACGTTCTTGGCGACCTGCTTGAGGGCCTCCAGGGCGGCAGGGCCGCCGCCGTTGAGGATGTCCTCAAGGCCGCGCGCGGCGGCCGGCAGACCGAGGTAGCAGGGGCCGCACTGGCCCGCGCTCTCCTCGGCCAGCCACTGCGCCACCCGCAGCGACTCGCCCAGTGGGCAGGTCTCCTGAGTGATCGGCAGGATCGCGCCGGCGCCGAGCGCGCCGCCCACCGCGTCCAGGGAGTTGCGGGAGACGACCGCCTCGTTGACCGTCGCCGCGTCGATCCACTTGCCGTGGTAGCCGCCGGTGAGCACGCCCTGCGGCACCGGCGGCGCGCCCGCGAGCTGCAGGACGTACCGCAGCGGCACACCCGTGGGGACCTCGATCACCATGGGGCGGGCGACCGCGCCGGAGACCGTGAGCATGACGGTGCCGGGCTCGTCGTACAGGCCGGTGTTGCCGTAGCGCTCCGGGCCGATGCGCGCGGCGATCGCGAGCTGGGCGAAGGTCTCGGCGTTGGAGAGCAGGGTGGGGGCGCCGCCGACGCCGTTCTGCGAGGCACTGACCTTGCGGCCGGGGGGGACGGCCGGGCCGCCGTCGATCGAGCGGATCAGCGACGCGGCGGCGCCGGTGACCATGCGGACCGGGTTGCGCTGGACACGCGCGCGCAGCGCCGACCGGCGGCCGTTGCTCAGGCCGCGTTCGGCGAGTGCGGCCTCCATGGAGCGCTGGGTCGACTCACGGGTGACCCCCACCACGAGCGTGCGGGCACCCAGGGCCTCGGCGCACAGCAGCGCGCCGTCCAGGATCAGGTGCGGGGCACGGTTGATCAGCACCGTGTCCTTGCGGCAGGCCGGCTCGTCCTCGCTGCCGTTCACGACGACGACCGGCCGGACGCCGCGCTTGATCGCCGCGTCGGCGACCGAGCGCAGCTTCTTGTGGAAGGGGAAGCCCGCGCCGCCGCGGCCCTTCAGGTTGATGCGTTCGGCGAGTTGCGCGAGCTGCTCGCCGCCCATCGGCTCGAGCGGCCCGTGCACCTTGAGGTGCATGGGCAGATCGAGCCGATCGACAAGGTCGAAGCCCGACGTGAGCTGGGGAAGGCCGACCACGCGGACTTCGGGGACGTCGGGCAGGGCCTCGTTCACTTAAAGCCTCCGGAAGGCGTGTTCCAAGGTTCGCCCGAGCCCGGAGCGTCGAAGTCGTAGGACGCACCGGGGTTTGTTTCATTGGCGGGACCGCTGTTGTACGTGTCGTTCGGGTAGTACGTGTCGTAGACGGCATTCGTCTCACCCGTGTCGTACACGTCACTCGATCCGTAGCCGGCGGCGCCTGGATTGCCATAGGTCGGGATGCTTTGTCCGGTGTCCTGCAGGGGGTCGTAGGGCGGGATGTTGAAGCCCGTGTCCTGGAGCGGGTCGTAGGCCGACGGCGGCGCCTCGCCGACCGGGGGCGGCGACGGGATCGGCCAGTTGCCCGAGGTGCTGGAGGGGCCGTCCACGGTCGGGATGGTCTCGGTGGGCTGCAAGTCCAGCGGCAACTGCATGCTGGTCGTCGGCCCGGGCGCGAAGGCCTGCCCGCCCTGGGGAGGGCCAGAGACGGCCCGGTAGGCGGCGGCGAAGCCGTTCGCCGGTTCCTTGGCCGAGGCGCGTTCCGCCTTCTCGTACAGCGGTCCCGAGGGGGACCCCGCGGCGCGCGCGGGGGCCTCGCGGCCCTCGTAGCCGGGCAGCGCGGAGCCGCCGCCGCTTGCGACCCGGGAGCGGCTCTCCTCCAGCTCGTCCCTGCGGCCCTGGCCCTCGCCGGGCCCGATCAGCGAGGCGATCTTGTCGGAGATCTTGCGCTTGACCGGGCGCGGAGCCGCGCGCAGGGCGAGCGCGCCGGCCACGCCGACCAGGGACAGGCAGTACAGGATGACGAAGATCGGCTTGGCCGAGCGACCCGCGTAGAGGCCGTGGACCAGGGCGGCGCACCAGGCCGGGTAGGCCAGCATGTGCATCGCCCGCCAGCGGGCGGCGACGGGCGCGGGGGACGCGAAGCGGTTGCGCAGCACGCCGGTGACGCCCACGAAGATCATGAGCAGGCTGGCCAGGGTGCCCAGGCCGACGAGGAACGAGCGGCCCATGATCTCGTCGTTGCCGCCGGTCAGGAGGAGCCCGAAGGGGATGAACACCGCGACCCACGTGGTGTGGGCGAGCGCCAGCTTGACCCCGATGTGCACCAGCAGGAAGACGATCGAGGCGACGGCCGTGATCCGGTGCACGGCCTGCGCCAGGATGCGCCTGCGGGTGTCCAGCAGGACCCGGTCCTGTGCGACCAGGCCCCAGATCACCGAGCAGGTGAGGCACACCAGGGACAGCACGCCCGCGCCGAAGTTGAGGAAATCGGCCAACGTGTCGTCGGCCGTGGAGTCGTAGGTCACGGCCGGCCTCCCCGCGTCCCGGCGGCCGGGGGTAGGGAGGTGTTACTGCGATGAGGGTTCATGGGGGCAACTCCGAGCGGTTCGGGAAAGCAGCGGTCCCGCTGCCGAACTCTAAGCGGAGCCATACCGATGAGTACGAGGTTTGAGTTATTGCGTTGTTATCAAAGGACAATGTGCTTGTTGCGATGTCCCCATAGTTGCTGTTACGCGAAGTAACCTTTGACCTTGGTTCAGGTTTTTGGTGCCGAACCGATCGCCGGAACGGCCGCCGAGCGGGTCGCCGGGACCGCCGCGGAAGTGCGTCGCGGGGCGCTGAGGGCCTGCGGTACCCTAGCGCCATGCGTGCCGTACGCCTTCTGCTTAGCGGGCCGCGCTGATCAGTCCC
The DNA here is from genome assembly GCF_042959065.1 of Streptomyces sp. NPDC007929. NCBI lineage: Bacteria > Bacillati > Actinomycetota > Actinomycetes > Kitasatosporales > Streptomycetaceae > Streptomyces > Streptomyces sp. NPDC007929. Next base: position 578,254 of record NZ_JBIBKD010000002.1, read on the forward strand.
GGCCACCGGACGAGTCGAGTGGCCGGCATCGGCGCGGCGTCCCCTCCTGTGTGAGGGGATTTTTCGTTTCTCGAACCAGAAGCCGCAGGCAGAGACGATCGATGGAGCTTTGAGGATCATGAGCGAGACGAACCCCGCCGTCACCTCCGAGGTGGCGGCGCCGCACCGCTACACGGCCGCCATGGCTGCCGAGATCGAGGCACGCTGGCAGGACTTCTGGGACGCCGAGGGCACCTACGCCGCGCCCAACCCCAAGGGCGACCTGGCCGGTGACCCGCAGCTCGCCGCCCGCCCCAAGAAGTTCATCATGGACATGTTCCCGTACCCCTCCGGTGCGGGCCTGCACGTCGGCCACCCCCTGGGCTACATCGCCACCGACGTCTTCGCGCGCTTCCAGCGGATGACCGGCCACAACGTCCTGCACACCCTGGGCTTCGACGCCTTCGGACTGCCCGCCGAGCAGTACGCGGTGCAGACCGGCACGCACCCGCGCGTGTCCACCGAGGCCAACATGGAGAACATGAAGTCCCAGCTGCGCCGGCTGGGCCTGGGCCACGACAAGCGCCGCTCGTTCGCGACGATCGACCCGGACTACTACAAGTGGACCCAGTGGATCTTCCTGCAGATCTTCAACTCCTGGTATGACCACGACGCCCGCCGAGCCCGCCCGATCGCCGAGCTGGTCGCCGAGTTCGAGTCCGGTGAGCGTCCCGTTCCGGGCCACACGCGCGCGTGGAGTGAACTGAGCGCCGCCGAGAAGGCCGACGTCCTGGGCGGGTTCCGGCTGGCCTACGCCTCCGACGCGCCGGTCAACTGGTGCCCCGGGCTGGGCACCGTGCTGGCCAACGAGGAGGTCACCGCCGAGGGCCGCTCCGAGCGCGGCAACTTCCCTGTCTTCAAGGCCAAGCTGCGCCAGTGGAACATGCGCATCACGGCCTACGCCGACCGCCTGCTGGACGACCTGACCGAGCTGGACTGGCCCGAGGCCATCAAGCTGCAGCAGCGCAACTGGATCGGCCGCTCCGAGGGCGCCCGAGTCGACTTCCCCATCGACGGCGAGCGCATCACCGTCTTCACCACCCGCCCCGACACCCTGTTCGGCGCCACCTACATGGTGCTGGCGCCCGAGCACCCGCTGGTCGAGAAGTTCACCCCGGCCGCCTGGCCGGAGGGCACCCACCAGGTGTGGACCGGCGGTCACGCCACCCCCGCCGAGGCCGTCGCCGCCTACCGCGCCCAGGCCGCCTCGAAGTCCGACGTGGAGCGCCAGGCCGAGGCCAAGGACAAGACCGGCGTCTTCATCGGCGCGTACGCCACCAACCCGGTCAACGGCGAGCAGGTCCCGGTCTTCATCGCCGACTACGTCCTGATGGGCTACGGCACCGGCGCGATCATGGCCGTCCCGGCCGGCGACCAGCGCGACTTCGAGTTCGCGCGCGCCTTCGAGCTGCCGATCCACTGCATCGTCGAGCCCACGGACGGGCGGGGCACGGACACCTCCACCTGGGAGAACGCCTTCTCGTCGTACGACGCGAAGATCATCAACTCCTCCAACGGCGAGGTCTCGCTGGACGGCCTGGACGTCGCCGAGGCCAAGGCCCGCATCACCGAGTGGCTGGAGCGGTCCGGCGTCGGCGAGGGCACCGTCAACTTCCGGCTGCGCGACTGGCTGTTCAGCCGTCAGCGCTACTGGGGCGAGCCCTTCCCGATCGTCTACGACGAGGACGGCATCGCCCACGCGCTGCCCGAGTCGATGCTGCCCCTGGAGCTGCCCGAGGTCGAGGACTACTCGCCGCGCACCTTCGACCCGGACGACGCCGACACGCAGCCCGAGACGCCGCTGTCGCGCAACGAGGACTGGGTCAACGTCACGCTGGACCTGGGCGACGGCCCCAAGCGCTACCGGCGCGAGACCAACACCATGCCCAACTGGGCCGGTTCCTGCTGGTACGAGCTGCGCTACCTGGACCCGCACAACTCCGAGAAGCTGGTCGATCCCGAGATCGAGCAGTACTGGATGGGCCCGCGCGAGGGGCAGCCGCACGGCGGTGTCGACCTGTACGTCGGCGGCGCCGAGCACGCCGTGCTGCACCTGCTGTACGCGCGCTTCTGGTCCAAGGTCCTGTACGACCTGGGCCACGTCTCCTCCGCCGAGCCGTTCCACAAGCTGTTCAACCAGGGCATGATCCAGGCCTACGTCTACCGCGACAGCCGTGGCATCGCGGTGCCCGCCGCCGAGGTGGAGGAGCGCGACGGCGCCTACTGGTACCAGGGCGAGAAGGTCTCCCGGCTGCTCGGCAAGATGGGCAAGTCCCTGAAGAACGCGGTCACTCCGGACGAGATCTGCGCCGAGTACGGGGCCGACACGCTGCGCCTGTACGAGATGGCGATGGGCCCGCTGGACGTCTCCCGGCCGTGGGACACGCGCGCGGTGGTGGGGCAGTTCAGGCTGCTGCAGCGGCTGTGGCGCAACATCGTCGACGAGGCGACCGGCGCCGTGACGGTGGTGGACGCCGAGCCGGACGAGGACACGCTGCGCGCCCTGCACAAGGCCATCGACGGGGTGCGCGGCGACCTGGAGGGCATGCGGTTCAACACCGCCATCGCCAAGGTCACCGAGCTGAACAACCACCTGACCAAGGTGGGCGGCCCGGTGGCCCGGCCAGTCGCCGAGGCCCTGGTGCTGATGGCCGCGCCGCTGGCCCCGCACATCGCCGAGGAGCTGTGGCGCAGGCTGGGGCACACGGACTCGGTGGTGCACCAGGACTTCCCGGTGGCCGACCCGGCGTACGTGGTGGACGAGACCGTGACCTGTGTCGTGCAGGTCAAGGGCAAGGTCAAGGCCCGCCTGGAGGTCTCGCCGTCGATCTCCGACGACGAGCTGGAGAAGGTCGCCCTGGCCGACGAGAAGGTCGTCGCCGCGCTGGGTGGTGCCGGGATCCGGAAGGTGATCGTGCGCGCGCCGAAGCTGGTGAACATCGTTCCGGCGTAGGTCATCGGCCGCCCTCGGCTCCGCAACCGCACCGGCTTCGGTTTCGGTTTCGGTTTCGGTTTCGGCTCAGGGTCCGGCTCCGGCTCCGGCTTTGGGTGCGGGGTGCGGGGTGCGGGGTGCGGGGCGCGGGGGGCGCGGGGTGGTCGGGCGCTCTCGGGGTGGTCCCCTACGGGCAGGTTCGGGGTTTTTCTGGAACTCCGGACCTGCCCGTTGCGTTTACCGTTGAAGAGCGACGTGAGGCGCCGCGACGTCCTGAGGAGGAGCCCTTGTGGAAGCAGTGATCGCAGTCTTCGCCCTGCTTTTCGTGCTCTTCGTCGCGCTCGGGGTGTACGCCACGGTGAAGGTGGTCGGCGCCGCCAAGCGCGGCGTGGACCGCGGCATCACCCAGGCCCGCCGCACGGTCGAGGACCACACACTGCGCGCCAAGTCCTTCGCCCAGCCCGGCGCCGCGGGCGAACTCGCCCAGCTCCGGCTGAAGCTGCGCACCTCGATGCGGGCCACGCAGGAGGCCCTGCACGCGGCCGTCGCCGAGGACGAGTCCCTGAAGGAGTCCCTCGGCCTCTTCGAGCGGCTCAGTGCGCACGGCCATGAGCTGGACGACGAGCTCAAGCGGCTGGAGTCCGAGCCGGACCGCGGCGCGCTCGGCGAGCGGCTTCCCGGCCTGCGCGAGCGCGCCGAGCGCATCACACACGCGGCGGACTCGCTGCGCTGGGCGGCCCGCGACCGGGCCCGGCGCTTCGCGGACGACGACCTGGACTCGCTCAGCGCCCAGATCGACCTGGAGTCCGGGGCCCTGCGGCACTGGACATCGCCCGAGCCGCAGCCCGCTTCCTCGCAGCAGTCCGCGCCCTCCGGCCGGCCCACGTCGGCCTCGCCGCCGGGCTCGCCGTCGCGGTCCGCCGCGCCGCCGCCCTGGCCCGAGGCGCCCGCCGCCGATGCCACCCGGGTCGGGCAGACCTGGCCGGACAGCGAGCAGCCGAGCCCCGAGCAGGAGCCGACGCGACCCGCCATCACACCGCCCGCGGCGCGCCCGGTCTACCCCTGGCAGAAGAAGCCCCGCCCCGAGAGCACCACTTGATCCGGCCAGTGGCCCCGCAGGGCGCGGGGGCCGGGCTGCCGCACGGACGCTACGGCAGGTAACCTCCAGCTCATGTCCCGCCATGTCGCGATCGTCACCGATTCAACGGCCTACCTGCCGACCCGGACGATGGAGCGTCACGGCATCACCGCGGTCCCTCTGACCGTGGTCCTGGGAGACCGGGCGCTGGAGGAGGGCACCGAGATCTCGACGCGCGCCCTCGCCCAGGCTTTGCAGAAGCGGCGCCCCGTGACGACCTCGCGGCCCGGTCCCGCGGTCTTCGAGGAGACCTACCGCAAGGTCGCCGAGTCCGGCGCGACCGGCATCGTCTCCCTCCATCTCTCCGCCGAGCTCTCCGGGACCTACGACGCGGCCGTCGTGGCCGCACGGCAGGCGCCGGTGCCGGTGCGGGTGGTGGACACCGGCATGATCGCGATGGCACTCGGCTTCTGCGCGCTCGCCGCGGCGGAGGCCGCGGAGTCGGGCGGGACGGTCGACGAGGCTGTCGCGGCCGCCGAGAAGAGGGCCGCGGGCACCTCCGCCTATTTCTACGTCGACACCCTCGACTACCTGCGGCGCGGCGGGCGGATCGGCGCCGCGCAGGCCTTGCTGGGCTCGGCGCTGGCGGTGAAGCCGTTGCTGCAACTGGCCGACGGCCGCATCGAGCCACTGGAGAAGGTGCGGACCGCGTCCAAGGCCATCGCCCGCCTCGAGGAGATCGCGGCCGACCGTGCGGGCGGCGCCCAGGTGGATGTCGCCGTCCATCATCTCGCCGCCCCGGACCGCGCGTCGGCGCTCGCCGACCGGTTGCGGACCCGAGTGTCCGGGCTGGCCGATCTGCATGTCAGCGAGGTCGGGGCGGTGATCGGGGCGCACACGGGCCCCGGGCTGCTGGGGGTCGTGGTTTCGCCCCGGTGAACGTTGCTGTGCGACTCCGGCCGCCCGTGTGAGTGACGGAGTTGTCCACAACCGGGGGACTGTCCCCGGGAATTGACCAAGATCATCGCGGATGGGCCGGAGTGGCCGATCCTCGTCGCATGGCACTTCGATCACGTTCACGCACAGCGACCGCTACCAGTGGGCCGGGCCGTCGTCCGGCGTCCGACGGGCGCGTCCGTCATCACCGACGTCGGCCTGCCGCGCGCGGGCGGGCCTGGCAGCGACATGCCTCAGCGGAGGAACTGCGGCGGCGGGCGGGGGTGTTGTTCGGCGAGGGCGAGCGGGCAGGGCACGCAGGGTCGGTCGGGCCTTCCGGGTGGGCCGAGCCGGTCGAACCGGCCGGGGAGCGGCGGGAGTCGGGGCAGGGGCCGCCGGGGTCCGTCGACTTCACGGAGACGCCGCGAGGGCACGGTGCCCGTCCGGCGGTCGCGGAGTCCAGGGGCGGTTCACCTGGCCTGGCGGGCGAGGGCGCTCGCCCGAGTGAGGGAGCCTGGCGGGAGCGGGCCGGGGCGGCGCTGCGGGAGCGCATGCCGCTGTGGTTGCAGACCAGGTGCGGTCTGGAGCGGCGGAGCGTGCTGGCGCTGACGGTGGTGCTCGTCGTCGCCGCGGCCTTCGCCGTGCAGCACTTCTGGGCCGGCCGGACCCAGTCCGTGCGGCCGCCGGAGGTGGTGCGGGCGGCGGTGCCGTACGGGGAGGGGCAGGAGAGCGGGCAGGCCGAGGGGAAGGACGACCCGGGCGCCGCGAAGGTGCCCACCGGTGCCGCCTCGGGGGTTTCCGCCGGGTCCGTGAAGGCGGGGGCGCCCGAGATCGTCGTCGATGTGGGCGGCAAGGTGCGCGAGCCGGGGATCCACCGGCTGCCGGCCGGCTCGCGGGTCGCGGACGCGCTGCACGCGGCGGGCGGGGTGAAGCCCGGCACCGACACCGACGGGCTCAACCGCGCCCGGTTCCTCGTCGACGGAGAGCAGGTGATCGTCGGCGGACCGGCTGCCGCCCCGGCTTCCGGGGTCGGTGGCGCGGCTCCGGGCGGCCCGGCCGGCGGGGTCGCCGCGCCGACGGCCCCCATCCCCCTGAACACGGCCACCGTGGACCAGCTCGACACCCTGCCGGGGGTCGGCCCGGTGCTGGCGCAGCACATCATCGACTACCGCACGCAGCACGGCGGTTTCCGGTCCGTGGACGAGTTGCGCGAGGTGAACGGCATCGGCGACCGCCGCTTCGCCGACCTGCGCGACCTCGTACGGCCATGAGGAGCCCCTCCGGCCCTCCGGCGCGGCGGGACGAGGCCGAGTCGGGACCCTCGGGACCCTCGGGACCCTCGGGGCCGGTTGGGCCGGTTGGGCCGGTTGGGCCGGTTGGGCCGGTTGGGCCGGTTGGGCCGGTCGGGCCGGTCGAGCCCGTCGGGTCGGTCGGGTCGGTCGGGCCGATGAGGCAGCCGGGGCCGATGGAGCCGTCGGGGGAGCCGGGGCCGTCGGGGCTCCACCTCGCCCGGTCGCCCGTGCACGCCTCCTCCGGCACCCGTCTCGGCACCGCCCGGCCACGCCAGGAGGGGCCGACGGACCTGCGGCTCGTACCACCCGCCCTCGCCGCCTGGGGCACGGCTGCGCTGATGCTGAACGCGTCCGCGGCGTGGATCTCCGGCCTGGTGATCGGCTGCCTGGTGGCCGTCGGACTGCTGCCGTTGGCCCGGCGGCGCCGGGGCGGATCCTGGCCGCGTGCCTCGGCCGCCGCACTGCTGCTGTGCGTCGCGGCGGCAGCCGCCTCGGCCGGGTTGCACGGGGCGGATCTGCGCCGGGGGCCCGTGCCCGGCCTGGCACGGGAGTACGCGACGGTGACGGCGGAGGTCGAGCTCACCTCCGACCCACGGCTCACCCGGCCGAGGGTCCGGGGCGCCCACGTGGCTCCGACGGCCGTGCTCATCGACGCCGATGTGCGGCGCGTCCAGGTGGCGGGCGGCACGGCGGTGACGACCCGGGCGCCGGTGCTGCTGATCGTGGATGCGGACGCGAAGCCACCCGGCCGGGTCGACGGCGGGCGGTTGCGGTCACCGTGGCTCGGCCTGCTGCCGTCCACGCGGCTGCGGGTCAATGCCGGGCTGGCGCCCGCGATGACGGGCGGCGACCGGGTCGCGGCCGTGCTGCGAGTGCGGGACCAGGGTGCACCGGACGTGGTGGCGGAGCCCTCGGCGCCGCAGCGGCTGGCCGGGCGGCTGCGCGCCGGGCTGCGGGAGGCGACCGACGGGCTGCCGGCGGACCCCCGGGCGTTGCTGCCCGGCCTGGTGGTCGGGGACGCCTCGCGGATCACTCCGGAGCTGGAGGAGGCGTTCAAGGAGACCGACCTCACCCACACGCTGGCCGTGTCCGGGGCCAACTTCACGATCCTGCTCGCGCTGCTGCTCGGCCCGCCCGGCCTGGCGCAGCACGTCGAGCGGCGGGGTCTCGCGCCCCGGCTCGGTATCTCCCTGCGCGGTACGGCGGTGCTCGGGGGTGTGCTCTCGCTCGGGTTCGTCATCGTGTGCCGACCGGATCCGAGTGTGGTGCGCGCGGCGGCCTGTGGAGCCGTGGCGTTGCTCGCCCTGGCGACCGGCCGCAGGCGATCGATGATCCCGGCGCTGGCGACTGCGGTCCTGCTGCTGGTGCTGTACGACCCGTGGCTGGCGCGCAGTTACGGGTTCCTGCTGTCCGTCGTGGCGACCGGTGCCCTGCTCACGCTCGCGCCGCGCTGGAGTGCCGGGCTGCGGCGGCGCGGAGTACCGCCGCGACTGGCCGAGGCGCTGGGGGCCGCGGCGGCCGCGCAGGCCCTGTGCGCGCCGATCGTCGCCGTGCTGTCGGCGCGGGTGAGCCTGGTGGCGGTGCCGTGCAATCTGCTCGCGGAGTTCGCGATCGCTCCGGCGACCGTGCTGGGGTTCGCGGCGCTGGCCACGGCGCCGGTGGCGATGCCGGTGGCGGAGTTCCTCGCGTGGTGCGCCCACTGGCCCGCCGGGTGGATCGCGCGGATCGCCCGGGCCGGGGCGGCGCTGCCGGGCGGGGGCGTGGACTGGCCCGGCAGTTGGGCGGGCGCGGCGCTGCTGCTGGCCGCGACCCTGGTCGTGGTGCTCGTCGGACGGCGGCTGCTCGGGCATCCCTGGTGGTGCGCGGCCTTCGCGGTGCTGCTCGCGCTGGTGGTGGTGCAGCCGCCGCCGCTGACCCGGGCAGTCACGGGCTGGCCGCCGCCCGGCTGGCGGTTGGTGATGTGTGACGTGGGGCAGGGCGACGCCCTGGTGCTCGCGGCGGGCGAGGGGACCGGTGTGGTGGTGGACGCCGGGCCCGATCCGCGGCTCGTCGACCGCTGTCTGCGCTCACTGGGCATCAGCAGGATCCCGCTGATCGTGCTGACCCACTTCCACGCCGATCACGTGGCTGGCCTGCCGGGGGTGCTGCGTGGCCGGGCCGTGGGCGCGATCGAGACGACGGGGTTCGAAGAGCCCGCCGACCAGGCGGCGTTCGTGCGGAGGCTGGCGGCGCAGCGGCGGATCCCCGTGACGCGGGCGGCGACCGGGGAGCGGCGGCGCACGGGGGAGGTGTCCTGGCAGGTGGTGTGGCCGCCCCCGAGCCCGCCGCCGGACCGGCTCCCGAGCCGGCTGCCGGACCGGCCTCCCAGCCCGCCGCCGCACTCGCCCTCGAGCCCGCCTCCCTGGACACCGCCGGGGATGCCTCGAGGAGGTGTTCCCTTCCACCCGCCGGAGCCGGAGGGGCCGAACGACGCCAGTGTCGCCATGCTGGTCCGCACGGCCGGACTGCGTCTGCTGCTCCTCGGAGACCTGGAGCCCCCGGCGCAGCGGGCGCTGGCGAGATCGCCCGCGGCCGAGGCGCTGGAGGGCGTGGACGTGCTGAAGGTCGCCCACCACGGCTCGGCCTACCAGGACCCGGGGCTCATACGCAGGGCGGCCCCGCGGCTGGCCCTCATCTCCTGCGGCGCGGGCAACTCGTACGGGCACCCGGCGCCCGGGACGGTGGCGGCGCTGCGTGCCGGGGGTGCGGCGGTGCTGCGGACCGACCGGGACGGCGCGCTCGCGGTCGCGGGAGGGGGCGAAGAGCTGAGGGTGGCGCGAAACTGAGGGCATGAACTCAGCACAGGTCGATGCCTATCTCCGCCGACTGGGAGCCGAGCCCCCGGCGTGGCCCACCGTCGACGCCCTGCGCGAACTGCACCTGCGTCACCTGCGGACCGTGCCGTTCGAGAACCTCTCGATCCATCTGGGCGAGGAGATCGTGCTGGAGGAGAAGCGGCTGCTGGACAAGGTGGTGGCCGCGCGGCGGGGCGGGTTCTGCTACGAACTCAACGGCGCCTTCGGGGCGTTGCTCGCCGCGCTGGGGTACGACGTGGCGCTGCTGGCGGGGCGGGTGTACGGGGAGGAGGGGCGGCTCGGGATCCCGTACGACCATCTCGCGCTGCGGGTACGGACGGTGGACGGGGGCGACTGGCTGGCGGACGTCGGGTTCGGGGCGCACAGCCACTGGCCGCTGGCGTTCGGGGACCGGGGGGAGCAGAAGGACCCCGGGGGCTCGTTCCGGATCGTCGAGGCGGGGCCGGACGCGGCCGGGGTGCGCGGCGGGCACGGCACGGTGGAGGCGGCGGACCTGGACGTGCTCCGGGACGGCAGAGCGCAGTACCGCCTGGACACACGACCGCGGGTGCTCGGTGACTTCGTGGCCGGGGCGTGGTGGCACAGCACCTCGCCGGTGTCGCATTTCACGCGGTCGCTGGTCTGTTCGCGGGTGACGGAGGAGGGAGGGCGGATCACGCTCAGCGGGCGCAGGCTCACCACGACGGCGGCCGACGGGGCGCGGGAGGAGCGGGAACTGAAGACGAACGAGGAGGTTCTTGGGGTGTACCGGGAGCGGTTCGGGATCGTGCTCGACCAGGTGCCGACACTGCGAAACGGCGTATAGGCGTCCATTCCGGCCAGATGGTGCTACTCATGCGTAGTACCAGCACATGTGCTGGATTCCCGTGATGTGGTCCCGTGTTGCCCCGAAAGCCTCACCGATGGTCGAATGCTTCTTCGGCAAGGTGTGATCAACAGTGATCAACAGCCGCTTTCGGGCCACTCAGGGAGTCGTGGATGATCGGCCGCCGGCGAGGAAGCCGCACCGACCGGGTGCAACGAACGGGCCCCCTGGCGGCGGTGCCGACGCCGCCCGACGCGGGGGTGCTGGTCTGCCGGGTGCTGGACCCGGTCAACGAGCCGGTCAGACACGCGGAGTTCGCGGTCACGGACACCGCCGGGCGGCCGGTGGTCAGCGGGGGAGTGGATCCGTACGGGTCGTTCATGACGACCGTGCCCGCCGGGGAGTACCGGCTCGCGGTGTCGGCGGAGGGGTACACGCCGTACCGTGCGACCGCGCAGGTCGCCGAGAACGCGCTCGCGTCGCTCGGGGACGTGACACTGCAGGTGGCCAGGCCGCCGGAGCTTCCCGACGCCGGGGACTGGGAGATCGAGTCGGCGCACTCCTCGATCGGCTTCACCGCGCGGCACATCGGGCTGGCCCGGATCCACGGGCGGTTCAAGTCGTTCGCGGGGGTCATCCGCGTGGCCGATCCGGTGGAGCGGTCGGCGATGCACGTGGTGATCGACGCGGCGTCCATCGACACCGACATGAGGATGCGTGACGACCATCTGCGCTCGGCGGACTTCCTGGACGTGGCGAACTTCCCGACGCTGGAGTTCTACAGCGAACGGTTCGTGCACAAGGGCGGGAACCGCTGGGCCGTGACCGGGGCGCTGTCGCTGCACGGCGTGACGCGGACGGTCACGCTGGACACGGAGTACCTGGGGCTGGGCAACGGCATGGAGGGCGAGGTGCGGGCGGCCTGCCGGGCCACGACCGAGCTGCACCGGGACGACTTCACCGTGAACTGGCAGACCATGCTGGCGCGGGGCATCGCGGTGGTCGGGCCGAGCATCAAGGTCGACCTCGATGTGCAGGTCGTCCGCAAGGGCTGAGCGGCCGGGCCGCGAGGCGGTGTCGGACAATGTCCGGCGTGAGTGATGTGCGACATGTGCTGGTGCTGCCCGACCGTGACGCCGCGGAAGAGGTGGTGGAGGCGCTGCGGGAGCGGTTCGGGGTCGTCGAGGAGCCGCAGCTGGTGCGGGACGCGCTGGCCGGTGAGGACGACGCCGAGGACGCGCAGTGGCTGGTCGTCCTGCGGGACGAGGACGAGCGGCTGGATCCCGCGGAGCTGGACGGGCTGGCCGGCGAGTGGGAGGGCTGGCGGGAGGAGCCGTAGCGGCTCCCGGTCCCGTGTGCGCGCACGGCCCCGGCCGCCGGGAGTCGTTGTCAGTGGCGCGTGGGATGCTTGGCGCGATGGCCAGGAAGACTGCGAATGACGACCCCCTCGCCCCGGTGACGCTCGCCGTGGGCCAGGAGGACCTGCTCCTCGACCGTGCCGTGCAGGAGGTGGTGGCCGCCGCGAAGGCCGCCGACGCCGACACGGACGTACGGGACCTGACCCCGGACCAGTTGCAGCCCGGCACGCTCGCCGAGCTGACGAGCCCGTCGCTCTTCGCGGAGCGCAAGGTCGTGGTCGTACGCAACGCGCAGGATCTGTCGGCCGACACGATCAAGGACGTGAAGGCGTACCTCGGGGCCCCCGCCGAGGAGATCACGCTGGTGCTGCTGCATGCCGGCGGGGCCAAGGGCAAGGGGCTGCTCGACGCCGCGCGCAAGGCCGGGGCGCGTGAGGTGGCCTGCCCGAAGATGACGAAGCCGGCGGACCGGCTGGCGTTCGTGCGGGGCGAGTTCAGGGCGACGGGCAGATCCGCCACACCGGAGGCGTGCCAGACGCTCGTCGACGCGATCGGAAGCGATCTGCGGGAGCTGGCCTCGGCGGTGTCGCAGCTGGTCGCGGACGTCGAGGGGACGATCGACGAGGCGGTCGTCGGGCGGTACTACACCGGGCGTGCCGAGGCGTCGAGCTTCACCGTCGCCGACCGGGCGGTCGAAGGGCGGGCGGCAGAGGCCCTGGAGGCGCTGCGCTGGTCGCTGGCGACCGGGGTCGCGCCCGTGCTGATCACGAGCGCGCTCGCGCAGGGCGTCCGGGCGATCGGCAAGCTGTCCTCGGCCCGCGGGGGCCGCCCGGCCGACCTCGCCCGGGAGCTGGGCATGCCGCCGTGGAAGATCGACCGGGTGCGGCAGCAGATGCGCGGCTGGACCCCCGACGGAGTGTCGATCGCGCTGCGCGCCGTCGCCGAGGCGGACGCGGGAGTGAAGGGCGGCGGCGACGACCCGGAGTACGCCTTGGAGAAGGCGGTGGTCACCATCGCCAGGGCAGCCCGCAGCAGGGGCCGCGGCTAGCGGGATCCCTGCCGAGTCGGCCACAGGCCAGGGGCTGCGGACCGCCGGGCCGAGTCGGCCGCAGGCCAGGGGCTGCGGGCCCCGGGCCGAGTCAGCCGCAGGTCAGGGGCTGCGGCGGCGGACCTCCGGGCTGTTCGGCCACAGGCCAGGGGCTGCGGGCCCGGGGCCCATCGGCCTCGGTCCACATCTCGGGCCTCGGGGTGTGTCCCGGGCCTCGGGCCCCGGACCTCGCGGCCCACTTCCGCACGGCCCGCCCGCCCCAACGGCGCGCCCCCCACGCGCCCCACACACCCGCCCGACCCCGTTCGTGCCGCACCCGTCCGACCCCGTTCGTGCCACGCCCGTCCGACCCCGCTCGTGCGGCGGGGCGCACGCGCCTCAGAACACCGGCTCCCCCACCCCCAGCAAGTTGCCCTCGCTGTCGTGGAACCAGGCGCCGCGTTCGCCACGGGCGCCCTTGCTCGGGTAGTTGCCCTCGATCTCGGCGATACCGCCGCGGGTGCGGAAGCCGGGGGTGTCGACCTCTTCGAAGACCACGCCGCGCCGCTTCAGCTCGGCCACCGCCGCCTCGATGTCCTCCACCTCCAGCGCCATCTGCGTGAACGTGCCGGGCGAGGTCCCCGTCGAGCGGAACAGCACGAACTCCGCGCCGCCGCAGCGGTAGAGCAGCCCGCCGGGGCGTTCGTCGGCGGGGTCGAGACCGAGTTTCTCCGAGTAGAAGCGCCGGGCCCGTTCCAGGTCCTGGGCGGGGAGCCGGGTCGCCGCGCGGACCAGGGCCGGCGCGCTCCTGTCGTCTGTGTCCATGTCTCCACTGTGCGGTGATCGAGTCGCTCTCCACCTGCCGAGGAGGAGAATCGGGTGTATCAGCCGTACGTCGCCGAGCGAACGGAGAGGTGGCGAGGGGTCATGGCTGAACACCCGCACGCAACGCTGGTCCGCAAGGGATTCGAGGCCTTCTCGCGCGGTGACCTGGACACCCTGCGGGAGCTGATCGCCAAGGACGCGACGCATCACGTCCCCGGCAGCCACCCGCTTTCGGGTGACTTCAAGGGCCAGGACGCGATCATGGACATGTACCGGCGACTCGGCGAGGAGACCGCCGGGTCGATGCGTCTGGATCTGCTCGGCGTCGCGGTCGACGGCCGGGGGCACGCGGTCGGCATCTGCAAGTTCACCGCCGAACGGCAGGGCCGGAGGCTGGAGGACACCGGCTGCATCGTCTTCCGGATCGTCGGCGACAAGGTCACCGACCTCGACGAATGCGTCGAGGACATCGACAAGAACAACGAGTTCTGGTCCTGACGGTCCTGACGGTAATGGCGGGCCTGAACAGGCCGAAGGCCCCGCCGCCCGCCCTGGGGAAGGGCGGGAGGCGGGGCCTCGGTTCAAGCTGCGGGATCCGCGCCCGCGTGGCGAACGCAGGCCGCGCGCGGATCCAGGGGTGCCGGACGGGAGCGGATGAGAGAGGGCCCGCTCGATTCCCTCCGGCGTCACATCAGATGTCAGCCCTTGAGCGCGGCGACCTTCTGAGCCAGCGCCGACTTCTTGTTGGCAGCCTGGTTCTTGTGGATGACGCCCTTCGAGACGGCCTTGTCGAGCTGACGCGCGGCGACGCGCTGGTACTCGGTGGCCTTCTCGACGTCACCCGCGGCAGCAGCCTCACGGGCCTTGCGGATCGCGGTCTTGAGGGAGGACTTGACGGCCTTGTTGCGCAGCCGCGCCTTCTCGTTGGTCTTGATCCGCTTGATCTGGGACTTGATGTTCGCCACGAATGAGCCTTCTCAGGTTCTGGCACGAGGCCGCACGACACCGCACGATTCCCGCACCGGGTGATTTCTTGAGGTCGCGCCTCCTGCGAGAGGGCATGAGGCACAGCCACCCAGGCTACCAGCGGCCCCATCCGCGGCCCAAACCCGTCCGTGGTCCCCACCCATGGGACCATGGAGGCTACGTATCGATCCGACCCGAGACCGCAGACACTGCGGACGCCTCAAGAATCAGGACCCTGCGTGCCCGCGATCCCCAGCCACGTGCCCGAGCCGAGCCGTACCGACCCGGCTCTGATCCGCAACTTCTGCATCATCGCGCACATCGACCACGGCAAGTCCACGCTCGCCGACCGGATGCTCCAGCTGACCGGAGTGGTCGAGCAACGGCAGATGCGCGCCCAGTACCTCGACCGTATGGACATCGAGCGCGAGCGTGGCATCACGATCAAGTCACAGGCGGTGCGTCTGCCGTGGGCTCCCACCCACGACAAGAACGACACGCACATCCTGAACATGATCGACACCCCCGGGCACGTCGACTTCACCTACGAGGTCTCCCGGTCGCTCGCCGCGTGCGAGGGGACCATCCTCCTGGTCGACGCCGCCCAGGGCATCGAGGCGCAGACCCTCGCCAACCTCTACCTGGCGATGGAGAACGACCTCAAGATCATCCCCGTGCTGAACAAGATCGACCTGCCGGCCGCGCAGCCCGAGAAGTTCTCCGAGGAGCTCGCCAACCTGGTCGGGTGCGACCCCGACGACGTGCTCAAGGTGTCGGCCAAGACCGGCCTGGGCGTTGAGGCGCTGCTCGACAAGGTCGTCGCCGAGATCCCCCCGCCGGTCGGTGTCGCCGACGCGCCCGCCCGCGCGATGATCTTCGACTCGGTCTACGACTCCTACCGCGGTGTCGTGACGTACGTCCGTGTCATCGACGGCCAGCTCAACAAGCGCGAGCGCATCCGGATGATGTCCACCAACGCCACGCACGAGCTGCTGGAGATCGGCACCAACTCGCCGGAGATGCTGTCGGCCGACGGCCTCGGCGTGGGCGAGGTGGGCTACCTCATCACCGGTGTGAAGGACGTCCGCCAGTCCAAGGTCGGTGACACCGTCACCAGCCAGCACAAGGGCGCCGAGGAGGCGCTCGGCGGTTACAAAGACCCCAAGCCCATGGTCTTCTCGGGTCTGTATCCGCTGGACGGCTCCGACTACCCGGAGCTGCGCGAGGCCCTGGACAAGCTCCAGCTCAACGACGCCGCGCTGGTCTACGAGCCGGAGACCTCCGCCGCGCTCGGCTTCGGCTTCCGCGTCGGCTTCCTCGGCCTGCTGCACCTCGACGTGATCCGCGAGCGGCTGGAGCGCGAGTTCGGCCTCGACCTCATCGCCACCGCACCGAACGTGGTCTACCGGGTCCTCATGGAGGACGGCACCGAGCACACCGTCACCAACCCCAGCGAGTTCCCCGAGGGCAAGATCTCGGAGGTCTACGAGCCGGTCGTGCGGGCCACCATCCTCGCGCCCAGCGAGTTCATCGGCTCGATCATGGAGCTGTGCCAGACCCGGCGCGGCACCCTGCTCGGCATGGACTACCTCTCCGAGGACCGCGTCGAGATCCGCTACACCCTGCCGCTCGCGGAGATCGTCTTCGACTTCTTCGACCAGCTGAAGTCCAAGACCCGCGGCTACGCCTCGCTCGACTACGAGCCCACCGGCGAGCAGACCTCCAGCCTGGTCAAGGTCGACATCCTGCTGCACGGCGACAAGGTCGACGCCTTCTCGGCGATCACCCACAAGGACGCCGCGTACGCCTACGGTGTGCGGCTCGTCGCCAAGCTGCGCGAACTCATCCCGCGGCAGGCCTTCGAGGTGCCCATCCAGGCCGCCATCGGCTCCCGGGTCATCGCCCGCGAGACCATCCGCGCCATCCGCAAGGACGTCCTCGCCAAGTGCTACGGCGGTGACATCTCGCGTAAGCGCAAGCTGCTGGAGAAGCAGAAGGAGGGCAAGAAGCGAATGAAGATGGTGGGTTCCGTAGAGGTTCCGCAGGAGGCCTTCATCGCGGTTCTGTCCAGTGATGACAGCGCGGGGTCGGGCAAGGGCAAGAAGTAGTCACGGATTACCGTGGGTTACACCGCAATCCGGGTTGAACAGGGGCTCGCCGTGCGAAAGTGCGGCGGGCCCCTGTGCGTGCGCGGGGTAGCTCTCTGTACGAAGTGACAGGCCGCGGACCCTTACGCAGGGGCCGGTCGCCCTTTACTCTGATCCCTGCTCGTTAGTTACTCACGAGTTAAACAACGGGCGTGACCTGCACCTCGTGAGTGCCACCCAGCCGCACCTGAGCCAGCCGCATCGTCGCGGGCCCGGAGGATGTCGTGAGCGACACACAGACCCTGATCGAGAACCGTCCGCCGTCCGTGGCGGGCCTCTTCCTGGAGCGCGTCGCGGCCACGCCGGACGCCGAGGCCTATCGGTATCCGGTCCCCTCGTCCGCGGGCCAGGGGCCGGACGAGTGGAAGTCGCTGACCTGGGCGAAGGCAGCCGAGCGGGTCTACGCCATCGCGGCGGGACTCATCGAGCTGGGCGTGCGTGCCGAGCAGCGCGTCGCCCTCGCCGCCTCCACCCGGCTCGAGTGGATCCTCGCCGACCTCGGCATCATGTGCGCCGGCGCGGCCACGACCACGGTGTACCCGCAGACCAACGCCGAGGAATCCGCGTACATCCTGTCGGACTCCGAGAGCCGGGTGCTGATCGCGGAGAACGCCGAGCAGCTGGCCAAGGCCGTGGAGAAGCGCGCCGAGCTGCCCGAGCTGACGCACGTCGTGGTGATCGACGCGGCCGGTGTGGAGACCGCCGACTGGATCCTCACCCTGGACGAGCTGGAGAAGCGCGGCGCGGCCCGGCTGGAGAAGGACCCCGACCTGATCAAGGAGCGGGTCGGCGCGATCACCAAGGACCAGCTGGCCACCCTCATCTACACCTCCGGCACGACCGGCCGCCCCAAGGGCGTGCGCCTGCCGCACGACAACTGGTCGTACATGGCGAAGGCGATCGCCGCGACCGGGCTGGTCGGCGCCGAGGACGTTCAGTACCTCTGGCTGCCGCTCGCGCACGTCTTCGGCAAGGTGCTGACCTCCGGGCAGATCGAGGTCGGGCACGTCACCGCCGTGGACGGCCGGGTCGACAAGATCATCGAGAATCTGCCGGTGGTGCAGCCGACGTACATGGCGGCCGTGCCGCGCATCTTCGAGAAGGTCTACAACGGCGTGGCCGCGAAGGCCCGGGCCGGCGGCGGTGCCAAGTACAAGATCTTCCAGTGGGCGGCCGAGGTGGCCCGCGAGTACGCCAAGGTCTCCCAGGACAACTTCCGGCGGACCGGGACCGCGTCGGTGCCGTTCGGCCTGGGCGCCAAGCACAAGGCCGCCGACGCGCTGGTCTTCGCCAAGATCCGCGAGGCCTTCGGCGGCAACCTGCGGGCGTGCGTCTCGGGTTCCGCCGCGCTGTCGCCGGAGATCGGCTACTTCTTCGCGGGCGCCGGCATCCACATCCTGGAGGGCTACGGCCTGACCGAGTCCTCGGCCGCGTCCTTCGTGAACCCCGGCGAGGCCTACCGCACCGGCACGGTCGGCAAGCCGCTGCCCGGCACGGAGGTACGGATCGCCGACGACGGGGAGATCCTGCTGCGCGGCCCGGGCATCATGGAGGGCTACCACAAGCTGCCCGAGAAGACCGCCGAGGTGCTGGAGCCGGACGGCTGGTTCCACACCGGGGACATCGGGGAGCTGTCTCCCGACGGCTACCTGCGGATCACCGACCGCAAGAAGGACCTCATCAAGACCTCGGGCGGCAAGTACATCGCCCCGGCGGAGGTCGAGGGGCAGTTCAAGGCGGTGTGCCCGTACGTGTCGAACATCCTGGTGCACGGGGCCGACCGGAACTTCTGCACGGCGCTGATCGCGCTCGACGAGGCGGCGATCACCGACTGGGCCAAGGAGAACGGTCTGGAGGGCAAGCCGTACGCGGAGATCGTCTCCTCGCCGGTGACCGTCGAGATGGTCGACGGGTATGTGAAGCAGCTCAACGAGGGGCTTCAGCGGTGGCAGACCATCAAGAAGTTCCGGCTGCTGCCGCGTGACCTCGATGTGGAGCACGGGGAGATCACGCCGAGCCTGAAGCTGAAGCGGCCGGTGGTGGAGCGGGAGTACAAGCATCTGATCGAGGAGATGTACGAGGGCTCTCGCGAGGCGTAGGCCCTAAGGGGCATCACCCACCCGGCGTCGCAAGTCCTGGACCTCCGTCCTGAGGCGTTCCACCTCTCTGCCTTTTCGGTAGAGGTCCAGGAAGACGCTGACCTTCGCCCTCAGGACCCACGGGTCGAACGGCTTGGTCACGTAGTCCGCGGCGCCGGTCGCGTAGCCGCGGAAGGCGTAGCCGGAGTCGTCGTCGGTGCCCGTGAGGAAGATGATCGGGACGTCGCGGGTCTGGTCGAGGCGTTTGATCTGGGACGCCGTCTCGAAGCCGTCCATGCCCGGCATGCGGATGTCCAGCAGGACCAGGGCGATCGGACGGTGCAGGAGGGCCTGCAGGGCCTCCTCGCCGGAACGGGCCCGGACCAGCGGTTCGTTGAGGGAGGCCAGGACGGCCTCCAGGGCCGTCAGATTGTCCTCCATGTCGTCGACCAGGAGTATGCCGGCGCGATCGGTACTCATGACGGGTGGGGCTCCTCGTTGCCCTCGGGGGCCAGCAGTTCGCACACGACCGTCAGCCACCCCGGGCCGCCGCCGTCGTCACCGCGGCGATGTCCCGCACCTGGGTCATCAGCCGGGACGCCATCGTGGTGGCGGCCCGGCCCATGCGGTGCAGATCGGATGCACGAATCTGACCGTCTTCGTGACGGTCTTCGACCACACGAGTAGCACTGTTCTCACTCATGGCGGCCCACTTCGGTAACTCGGCGCTTATGGGCGGGGCCAGTCTGTCACTCTGTCGGCATCGACTGTGGCGTATTCGTACGAACTGCCCGGGGAGCTGTCCATGGGGGCCATTCCGACGCAACGGGAGACCGCCTCCCGTGCCTCAGAGGCGCCTGCACACGCGTGGGAGACGCCCGTGCCCGTCCAGGAAGGGCCCGTCGCCGACGAGCCCGCACCGTCCGCGGAGGTGATCACACCGTCCGCCGCGGCGCCCGGACCGGAGCGCACGCGGGCGCACGCGACCCTGTCCAACAGTTCCCTCGCGCCGGGCGCGGCACGCGCCCTGGTGCGCGCGGCGCTCGCCGAGTGGACCGCGCTCGGCCTGCCCGGCGCCGAGCACCTCACCGACCGCCTCGCCGACGACGCCACGCTCGTCGTCAGCGAACTCGTCACCAACGCCGTCGTGCACGCGGGCACCGACGTCGAGACGGAGTGCCGCCTGGAGGGCGACACCCCGGACACGGCCGCGGTCGTCGTCGAGGTTTGCGACCACCACCCCTCACGCGCCCCGCGCGGCAGCGAGCCGGAGACGGCGCACGACACCCCCGAGTACGGGCGCGGCCTGCGGCTCGTCGGTGCCCTCTCCGAGGCGTGGGGGATCACGTACCGCACGGGCCGCAAGACCGTCTGGGCGCGGCTGCCCGCCGCGGGGTGCGCGGCGGGGGAGCAGATCGAGGCGTACGCCGGGGAGCACGCGCTGGCGCGCGGCCTCCGGGTGGCGGAGATCCTTGCGCCCGAGCCGCGCCGGGGCGCGGAGCCGGCAGAGGAAGCGGCGGAGGAACCGGCGGAGGCACCGGCGGAAGACCCGGCGGAGGACCCGGTGTCCGAGCCACGCCGGGGTGAGGGGCCGCGGGAGGCCTGGGCGGCCGAGCCGTGCCAGGGGGACGGGGCAGGGGCGAACCGGGCGTCCCGGGTGTCCGAGCCGCGTCAAGGTGACGGGGTGGGGGAGGTTCGGGCGGCTGAGCTGCCGCGGGCTGAGGGGGCGGGGGAGAGCTGCGCGGCTGCACTGCCGCGGGGCGACGAGGCGGTCGAGGCCGTGCGGGCCTGGCGTGCCGAGGGAGAGACGTTGGATCTGCGTGCCGAGGGAGAGGCGTGGGATCTGCGTGCAGGGGGAGAGGCCTGGGGCCTGTGGGGCTCGTGTGACGGAGGGGAGAAGTGGGGTCGGCGTACCGGAGGCGACCCGTGGGGCCTGCGTGACGGCGGAGGGGCGTGGGACTCGCGGGGAGAGGCCTGGGACTCGCCGGGAGGCGGAGAGGTGTGGGACTCGCGGGAGGGCGGTGAGTCACGGGTCCGGCCCGCCTCACGGGAGGCTCATGACCTGCGTGACTGGAACGACCTGCGGGACTGGCGGGACCGGCACGAGAACCGCGACGGACGCAACGGCCCCGATGGTGCCTGGCTCGGCCGTGGTGCCCTGTCCTTCCTCGCCGAGGCCTCCGACCTGCTTGCCGGGCAGCTCGACGAGGACCTGGTCGCGGCGCTCGCCGGACAGCTGATCGTGCCCCGGCTGGCCGACTGGTGCGCGGTGTGGCTGGAGGACGAGGCCACCGGCGGCGGCTGGAGCGGCGGGGCGGGAGCGGGCGGACCGCGCCTCGCCCGGGTCTGGCACGGCAGCGAGAACCGCATCGAGGAACTGCGCCGCGTCCTGGAGAAGGACCCGCCGCAGCCGCTCGACCCGACGGGGTCGTCGTCCCCGTTCGAACGCGGCCGGGAGGGGGGCGGGTCCGGGCCCGTCGACTACCCCTGGCCCGGGGAGGCGCTCGGCGAGGGCGAGTCCGGCTCGGCGCTGGCGTACCGGCTGGTCGCCGGGGGACGACCGCTGGGCACCCTGGTCATCGGGCGCTCCGGGAAGGCCGGCTTCCCCGACGAGATCACCGGCCTCGCGGAGGACCTCAGCCGCCGGGTCGCCCTCGCCATCGGCGCCGCCCGCCAGTACGCCCGCCAGGCCACCATCAGCGCCGTCCTGCAGCGCGGCCTGCTGCCCGGCGCCGTGGCCGAGATCCCCGGCATGCGCAGCGCCCTCGTCTACGAGCCGTGCGACAAGGGCGGCCCGAGCGGCGACTTCTACGACCTGTTCCCCGCCGGTGCCGGCCGCTGGTGCTTCGCCGTCGGCGACGTCCAGGGCAAGGGGCCGGAGGCGGCCGTCGTGATCGGCCTGGCCCGGCCCTGGCTGCGGCTGCTGGCCCGCGAGGGCTACCGGGTCGCCGACGTCCTCGACCGTCTCAACCAACTGCTCCTCGACGACGCCACGGAGGCCGCCGACGCCGCGGCCCGGGCGCTGGTGGCCGCGGGCGCGCGTCCCACCCCGCCCGGTGACGGGCCCCAGACGCGCTTCCTGTCCCTGCTGTACGGCGAACTCGTGCCCTTCGACGGCGGCGTCCGCTGCACCGTCGCCTCCGCCGGGCACCCGCTGCCGCTGCTGCTCGGGGCGGGCGGCGAGGTCCACACGGCCGCGCAGCCCCAGACCCTCCTCGGGGTCGTGGAGGACGCCACCTACACCAGCGAGACCTTCGAGCTGCGCTCCGGCGACACGCTGCTGTGCGTAACCGACGGCGTGACCGAGCGCCGCTCGGGCTCCCGCCAGTTCGACGACGGGGACGGGCTCGCGACCGCCCTGGCCGGGTGCGCCGGGCTGGACGCGGATCTGATAGCCGAGCGGATCAAGCGGCTGGTGCACGACTTCGGGGCCCGGCCGCCCGCGGACGATCTCGCGCTGCTGGTCCTCCAGGCGGACTGACCGGCGCTCTGCCGGCTCCCGGCGGACCGACCGGCGCTCTGCTGGTCCTCCGGGCGCAGGGGCGCGCGCCGGTGCTGGACAATGGAAGGCATGCCTTCCGCACTCCCCGACGGTGAGCCCGTCCCCGACGACGGCGCGCTGCCCGCGTCCGCGCTCGCCGGGGCCGCCGACCGCCCGCTCGGGTTCTACCTGCACGTCCCGTACTGCGCGACCCGCTGCGGCTACTGCGACTTCAACACCTACACCGCGACCGAGCTGCGCGGCACCGGTGGGGTGCTGGCGTCCCGCGACAACTACGCCGAGACGCTGGCCGACGAGATCCGCCTGGCGCGCAAGGTGCTGGGTGACGATCCACGTCCCGTGCGCACGGTGTTCGTGGGCGGGGGCACGCCCACGCTGCTGGACGCCGGGGACCTGGTGCGGATGCTCAAGGCCGTGCGGGACGAGTTCGGGCTGGCGGAGGACGCCGAGGTCACGACCGAGGCGAACCCGGAGTCGGTGGACCCCGGGTACCTGGCCGCCCTGCGCGAGGGGGGCTTCAACCGGATCTCCTTCGGCATGCAGAGTGCGCGGCAGCATGTCCTGAAGGTGCTGGACCGCACGCACACCCCCGGGCGGCCCGAGGCGTGTGTGGCGGAGGCCCGGGCGGCCGGGTTCGAGCATGTGAACCTCGACCTGATCTACGGCACGCCGGGGGAGTCCGACGACGACTGGCGGGCGTCGCTGGACGCGGTGCTGGGGGCCGGACCGGACCATGTCAGCGCGTACGCCCTGATCGTCGAGGAGGGGACGCAGCTCGCGCGGCGGATCCGGCGCGGTGAGGTGCCGATGACCGACGACGACGTGCATGCCGACCGCTATCTGATCGCTGACGAGGTGCTCTCGGGCGCCGGGTTCGAGTGGTACGAGGTGTCGAACTGGGCGACCTCTCGGGCCGGGCGGTGTCTGCACAACGAGCTGTACTGGCGGGGAGCCGACTGGTGGGGGGCCGGGCCCGGGGCGCACAGCCATGTGGGCGGGGTGCGGTGGTGGAACGTCAAGCACCCGGGGGCGTACGCGGGGGCGCTGGCTTCGGGGAGGTCGCCGGGGGCCGGGCGGGAGGTGCTGTCGGAGGAGGATCGGCGGGTCGAGAGGGTTCTGCTGGAGTTGCGGCTGCGGGAGGGTGTGCCGTTGTCGCTGCTGCGGGCGCAGGGGTTGGCCGCCGCACGCAGGGCCTTGTCCGACGGGCTGCTTCAGGAAGAGCCGTACGGGGAGGGGCGGGCTGTGCTGACCTTGCGCGGGCGGTTGCTGGCGGACGGGGTTGTTCGGGACCTCGTTGACTGAGGTGCCGGTGCGTTGGTGCTGGGGGCGGGGCGATGCGCGGCTCGGCGCGACGAGGTGCCGCTGCGCCCACCCGTGCCGCCCTTAGCGGCACGCATGCCCGCAGCGGGGGCGGCACGCATGCCCGCAGCGAGGGTGCTACGTCGTCACGAAGTCGATCAGTTCTTCCACCCTGCCCAGCAGTTCCGGCTCCAGGTCCTTGTACGTGCGGACGCCCGACAGGATTCGTTGCCAGGCCGCGCCCGTGTTCTCCGGCCAGCCCAGCGCCCGGCACACGCCGGTCTTCCAGTCCTGGCCGCGCGGGACCCGGGGCCACGCCTCGATGCCCAGGGACGACGGTTTCACCGCCTCCCAGATGTCGATGTAGGGGTGGCCCACGACCAGCGCGTGCTCGCTCGTCACCGACTGGGCGATGCGCCACTCCTTCGAGCCCGGCACGAGGTGGTCCACCAGGACGCCCAGCCGTGCGTCCGGGCCTGGGGCGAACTCGGAGACGATCGACGGCAGGTCGTCGACGCCCTCCAGGTACTCCACGACCACGCCCTCGATGCGCAGGTCGTCGCCCCACACCTTCTCGACCAGCTCGGCGTCGTGCCGGCCCTCGACGTAGATGCGGCCGGCGCGGGCCACCCGTGCGCGGGCGCCGGGGACGGCCACCGAGCCCGAGGCCGTGCGGGTGGGACGTGCCGGTCCGCCCGGCGCGGGGCGGACCAGGGTCACCACCCTGCCCTCCAGCAGGAAGCCGCGCGGCTCCATCGGGAACACCCGGTGCTTGCCGAAGCGGTCCTCCAGCGTCACCGTGCCCGCCTCGCAGCGGATCACCGCACCGCAGAAGCCGGTCCCCGGCTCCTCCACCACCAGGCCGGGCTCCGCCGCGACCTCCGGCACCGGCTGGGGCTTCTTCCACGGCGGGGTCAGATCGGCGGAGTACTGGCGCATTCGGATGACGATAGGAGAAGGCGACCGGTGATCACCGCGACACGCCGAAACGCGCCGCCAGCGCGTCCCGTTGCGCCCGTACGAACGCCGCGTCCACCACCGCTCCGTGACCGGGCACGTACACCGCGTCCTCACCGCCCAGGTCCAGCAGCCGGTCCAGGGCGGCCGGCCAGCGCGACGGCACCGCGTCGGGGCCCGCCTGCGGCTCGCCCGACTCCTCGACCAGGTCGCCGCAGAACACCACCTCCGGATCACCCGGCACCAGCACCGCCAGATCGTGCGCGGTGTGCCCGGGGCCGACGTTCGCCAGCAGCACCTGCCGCCCGCCGCCCAGGTCGAGGGTCCACTCGCCGGAGACCAGGTGGCCGGGCGGGGCCAGCCGCTCCGCCGCCTCCCGCGCCGTGGGCGCCGCGAGGCCCTGGCGCACCGCGTCCTCGCGCAACTCCTCGCGGTCCCGCGCCCGCGACAGCACCGCGTCCACGCCCACCGCTCCGAACACCTCGGTGTCCGGGAGGGCGGCGGCGCCGAGGACATGATCGAAGTGCGGGTGGGTCAGCGCGAGATGTGTCACACGGTGACCGGTGAGCGCCCGCGCCTGCGCGCCCAGTTTCGCGCCCTCGGCGAGGCTCGACCCCGCGTCGATCATGAGGACCGCGCCCTCCCCGGCCACCAGCCCGATCGTGCAGTCCCACACCGGCAGCCGGCACCGCCCCACACCGGCGGCCAGGCGCTCCCATCCGAGGTCTTCCCAAGTCACCGTCATACGGCGACGCTAGCGGTGCGCCCCGCTCGGGGCACGGCGCCGCACGACCAGCCTTGCCGGGGGTGTACCCCACCGCCGTACACTGGGCCGGGGAATGCTGGCACTCGCACGCGCAGAGTGCCAGGCTCAACGGGCAGGACCACGGGCGGACGACTTCTGGAGGTGTGCGCGATGCTCAGTGAACGCAGGCTCCAGGTGCTGCGCGCCATCGTCCAGGACTACGTCGGCACCGAGGAGCCGGTGGGTTCCAAGGCCCTCACCGAGCGGCACAGCCTCGGCGTCTCCCCGGCGACCGTCCGCAACGACATGGCGGCCCTGGAGGACGAGGGGTACATCGCCCAGCCGCACACCAGTGCCGGGCGCATCCCCACCGACAAGGGCTACCGGCTGTTCGTCGACAAGCTCGCCGGTGTCAAGCCGATGACCGCGCCCGAGCGGCGTGCGATCCAGAACTTCCTCGAAGGCGCGGTCGACCTCGACGACGTCGTGGCGCGCACGGTGCGGCTGCTCGCGCAGCTCACGCGTCAGGTCGCCGTCGTGCAGTACCCCTCGCTGACCCGTTCGACCGTGCGGCATGTGGAGTTGCTCTCCCTCGCCCCCGCGCGGGTGATGCTCGTGCTGATCACGGACACCGGGCGGGTCGAGCAGCGGGTGGTCGACTGCCCGGCGCCCTTCGGCGAGGCCTCGCTGGCGGATCTGCGCGCCCGGCTCAACAGCCGTGTGGCGAACCGCCGTTTCGCGGATGTGCCGGGTCTGGTGGAGGATCTCCCGGAGGCGTTCGAGCACGAGGACCGGGGTACGGTCTCCACGGTGCTCTCCACACTCCTGGAGACGCTCGTCGAGGAGAACGAGGAGCGGCTGATGATCGGCGGCACCGCCAATCTGACCCGCTTCGGGCATGACTTCCCTCTCACGATCCGGCCGGTGCTGGAGGCGCTGGAGGAGCAGGTCGTGCTCCTCAAGCTGCTCGGCGAGGCGCAGGATCCGGGCGTGACCGTACGGATCGGTCATGAGAACGCCCACGAAGGACTCAACTCCACGTCCGTCGTGTCGGTCGGCTACGGTTCGGGCGGCGAGGCAGTCGCCAAGCTCGGCGTGGTCGGACCGACCCGCATGGACTACCCGGGAACGATGGGAGCGGTACGCGCAGTGGCACGGTACGTCGGACAGATCCTGGCGGAGTCGTAGTGGCCACGGACTACTACGCCGTACTCGGCGTGCGCCGCGACGCGTCGCAGGAAGAGATCAAGAAGGCCTTCCGGCGGCTCGCGCGCGAGCTGCACCCGGACGTCAACCCCGATCCGAAGACCCAGGAGCGGTTCAAGGAGATCAACGCCGCTTACGAGGTGCTGTCGGACCCGCAGAAGAAGCAGGTCTACGACCTCGGCGGCGACCCGCTCTCGCAGGCCGGTGGCGGCGGCGCGGGCGGCTTCGGAGCCGGTGGTTTCGGAAACTTCTCGGACATCATGGACGCGTTCTTCGGCACGGCGTCGCAGCGCGGACCGCGCTCGCGCACTCGCCGCGGCCAGGACGCCATGATCCGTATCGAGGTCGAGCTCGACGAGGCGGCCTTCGGCACGACGAAGGACATCCAGGTCGACACGGCCGTCGTCTGCAACACCTGCAACGGCGAGGGCGCGGCCCCGGGCACCTCCGCGCAGACCTGTGACATGTGCCGCGGCCGCGGTGAGGTCTCGCAGGTCACCCGGTCCTTCCTGGGCCAGGTCATGACGTCCCGCCCCTGCCCCCAGTGCCAGGGCTTCGGCACCGTCGTGCCGACCCCGTGCCCGGAGTGCGCGGGCGACGGCCGGGTCCGCTCCCGCCGTACGCTCACGGTCAAGATCCCGGCCGGTGTCGACAACGGCACGCGGATCCAGCTCGCCGGTGAGGGCGAAGTCGGCCCCGGCGGTGGTCCGGCCGGTGACCTCTACGTCGAGATCCACGAGCTGCCGCACAGCACGTTCCAGCGGCGCGGCGACGATCTGCACTGCACGGTGACGATCCCCATGACGGCGGCGTCCCTCGGCACGAAGGTGCCGCTGGAGACGCTCGACGGCATGGAGGAGGTCGACATCCGCCCGGGCACCCAGTCCGGCCAGTCGATCCCGCTGCACGGCCGGGGCGTCACGCACCTGCGCGGCGGCGGACGCGGCGACCTCATCGTCCACGTCGAGGTCCAGACCCCGACCAAGCTCGACCCCGAGCAGGAGCGCCTCCTGCGAGAGCTCTCCAAACTCCGCGGAGAGGAACGCCCCACGGGGCAGTTCCAGCCGGGGCAGCAGGGGTTGTTCTCGCGGTTGAAGGATGCCTTCAACGGGCGCTGACGCGAGCGGTCGGGTCGTTGCCGGGGGTCCGGGGGTTGTCCCCCGGGCGGGCACAGTCGGCCGGGGCAGCAAGGGTTGTTCTCTCGGTTGAAGGATGCCTTCAACGGGCGCTGAGACCGCCCGTGCTTCTGGTCTATGCCAGTCGGCAGGCCGGTTTCGGGGTTGTTCGGAGGACGTGACAACATGCGGTCATGTCCTCCGCACTGACCGATCTCTTCCCCCTCCCGATCGTGCAGGCCCCCATGGCGGGCGGCGTCTCCGTACCGCAGCTCGCGGCGGCCGTGTGCGAGGCGGGCGGGCTCGGGTTCCTCGCCGCCGGGTACAAGACCGCCGACGGGATGTACCAGGAGATCAAGCAGCTCCGGAGCCTCACCACCAGGCCCTTCGGCGTCAACGTCTTCATGCCGCAGCCGGAGTACCCGGCTGCGAGCAGCGGCTCCACCGGAGCGGCCGGCGCCGCGCTCCCCTCCGCGGCCGCCGTCGACGTCTACGCCCACCAACTGGCCGGCGAGGCCACCTGGTACGAGGCCGAGCTGGGCGATCCGGACAGCGGACGTGACGACGGCTTCGAGGCCAAACTCGTGGTGCTGCGCGACAACCCCGTGCCGGTGGTGTCGTTCCACTTCGGCGTCCCGGGCCGCGAGGTCGTCGACACCCTGCACCGCGTCGGCACCTTCGTCCTGGCCGCCGCGACCACCCCCGACGAGGCGCGGGCCGTCGAAGGGGCCGGTGCGGACGCGGTCATCGTCCAGGGCATCGAGGCGGGCGGCCACCAGGGCACCCACCGGGACATCCCCGAGACGGACGGGTCCGGCATCGGGCTGCTGTCGCTGGTCGCCCAGGTCCGTGAGGCCGTCGGCATCCCGATCGTCGCCGCCGGGGGCATCATGCGCGGCGGGCAGATCGCCGGGGTCCTCGCGGCGGGCGCGAGCGCGGCCCAGTTGGGCACCGCCTTCCTCGCCACGCACGAGTCGGGCGCGAACGCCCTGCACAAGCAGGCGCTGACCAACCCGCTGTTCGTCCGCACGGAACTGACCCGGGCGTTCTCCGGGCGGCCCGCGCGCGGCCTCGTCAACCGGTTCCTGCGCGAGCACGGCCCGTACGCGCCCGCCGCCTACCCGGAGATCCACCACCTCACCGCGCCGCTGCGCAAGGCCGCCGCCAAGGCCGGTGACGCGCAGGGCATGGCGCTGTGGGCCGGGCAGGGGCACCGGATGGCGCGGGAGCTGCCCGCCGGGCAGCTGGTCGAGGTGCTGGCCGGGGAACTGGCCGCAGCCCGCGCCGCGTTGGCGGGCGGGGGTGCGCTGTGACCGCGCCGGTGTTCGTGGTCGAGCACTTCGACGCGGGCGGCGGCGGCCGGTACGTCCTCGACGGGCCGGAGGGGCGGCACGCCGTCTCCGTGAAGCGGCTGCGCGCCGGTGAGGACGTCGTCCTCACGGACGGGGCGGGCCGCTGGGCGGACTGCGTGGTGCTCGACACGGAGGGCAAGGACCGGCTGATCGTCCAGCTGGACTCGGTGTCCGAGGAGCCCGCGGAGCAGCCCCGGGTCACCGTCGTCCAGGCGCTGCCCAAGGGCGACCGGGGCGAGCTCGCCGTCGAGACGATGACCGAGGTCGGCGTCGACGCGATCGTGCCGTGGGCGGCGGCGCGCTGCATCACACAGTGGAAGGGCGAGCGCGGGGTCAAGGCGCTGGGCAAGTGGCGGGCGACGGCCCGGGAGGCCGGCAAGCAGTCCCGCCGGGTGCGCTTCCCCGAGGTCGCCCAGGCGGCGACCACCAAGCAGGTAGCCGCCCTGCTGGCCGGGGCGGACTTCGCCGCCGTGCTGCACGAGAGCGGGGACAGGCCGTTGGCCACTGCCGAACTGCCGGCCACGGGTGACATCGTGCTGGTGGTAGGGCCCGAGGGAGGCGTCGCGCCGGAGGAACTGGCGCTGTTCGAGGAAGCGAGGGCCAAGCCGTACCGCCTCGGGCGCAGTGTGCTGCGCACCTCGACCGCCGGGACGGCCGCCGCGGCCGTACTCCTGGCACGCACCGGACGCTGGTCCTGACCCCCTCGGACCGTGGACGTGAAGGGCCGGCGCGTCTCAAGGGCCCCGAGAGCGACCTGCCGGGGCGTCAGGAGTGGCTGATGTCGCGCCGCTGACGCCTTTGCGCCCTACCGCGCGACCCCCGTCAGTGGCAGGCTCCCTCCATGGGGGTTTCGACGAGGATTCGACCCGGGCGGCGCGGGCGGCGGGTGGCGGTCGCGGCGGCGTTCGCCGTGCTGGCGGTGGGCGGCGCCGTCGCCTGTGAGCCCGGCGCCATCAGCTCCGCGTCCGTCGCGTACACCACCGACGAGACGGTGACCAAGGAGCTCAACCGGCAGAAGGCGGGCGTGCGTTGGCTCACCTGCACCGCCTCCTACGGGGACAGCGGCGGGAAGTCGTCACCCTCGGCGCGTGAGCGGACCGTCGCAGAAGTCGACTGCCAGGGCGAGACCAAGGACGGCAAGGACATCACCGTCGACGGCAAGGTCACCCACGCGGTGAACGGCGCCTGCGTACGCGGGAACATCACCGCCAAGGTGGACGGCAAGGTGTGGTTCCAGGTCGACGGCCTCGGCGACTGCGACTCCACCACCCCGCCCCCCGTCGGCGGGCCCGGCGGCGGCGGGCCCGGGCCGACCGTCACCGTGACCGTGACCCAGACCGTCTGGTGCGACCGGTACCCGGACTGCCGTCCCGTCGAGGGCAAGTGATCCGAACCCTGTCCGCGCGGCGTGGTCCCTGCATAGGGTGATCAGGTGACATCGTCTGCTTACCTCCGGTTCCCCCATGTGCACGGTGACCTGGTCGCCTTCACCGCCGAGGACGACGTGTGGCTCGCCCCGCTCGACGGCGGCCGGGCCTGGCGGGTCAGCGCCGACAACATGCCGGTGACCCAGCCCCGCATCTCGCCCGACGGCACCACCGTCGCCTGGACCTCCACCCGCGACGGTGCCCCCGAGGTGTTCGTCGCCCCGGTCGACGGCGGCCCGGCCAAGCGGCTGACGTACTGGGGCAGCCTCAAGACACAGGTGCGCGGCTGGACCCCGGACGGCGAGGTGCTGGCGATCAGCACCCAGGGGCAGGCGAGCCTGCGCCGCACCTGGGCACGCGCCGTCCCGCTCGACGGCGGCCCGGCCACCACCCTGCCCTACGGCCCCGTCGGCGACGTCGCCCACGGCCCCCACACGGTGCTGCTGTCCGCGCCGATGGGCCGCGAGGCCGCCTGGTGGAAGCGCTACCGCGGCGGTACGGCGGGCAAGTTGTGGATCGACCGCGAGGACGACGGCCAGTTCACGCGGCTGCACGAGGACCTCGACGGCAACCTCGAGTACCCCTTCTGGGTGGGGGACCGGATCGGCTTCCTCTCCGACCACGAGGGCACCGGAGCGCTCTACTCCTCCCTCGCCGACGGCTCCGACCTGCGCCGCCACACCCTCCTCGACGGCTTCTACGCCCGGCACGCCGCGACCGACGGCACCCGGGTCGTCTACTCCAGCGCCGGTGAACTGTGGGTGCTGGACGACCTGGACGGGGCCGAACCGCGGCGGCTGGAGGTGCGGCTGGGCGGGCAGCGCGTCGATCTCCAGCCGTTCCCGGTGAACGCCTCCCGGTGGTTCGGCTCGGCCTCCCCCGACCACACCGCGCGCGGCAGCGCGGTCGCCGTACGCGGCTCCGTGCACTGGGTCACCCACCGCGCCGGACCGGCCCGCGCGCTGGCCTCGGCCCCCGGCGTGCGGGCCCGGCTGCCGCGCACCTTCCGCGCGGACGGCGAGCAGTGGGTGGTGTGGGTGACGGACGCCGAGGGCGACGACGCCCTGGAGTTCGCGCCCGCCACCGGACTCGCCCCCGGGGTGACACCCCGCCGGCTCGCCGCCGGTCAGCTCGGCCGGGTGCTGGACCTCGCCATGGCGCCCGACGGCAGCCGGGCCGCCGTGTCCTGCCACGACGGGCGGCTGCTGCTCGTGGAGCGGGAGACGGGCGAGGTGCGGGAGGTCGACCGCAGCGAGGACGGCGACGTGTCGGGCCTCGTCTTCTCACCCGACTCGACCTGGCTGGCCTGGTCCCACCCCGGCCCCCGGCCGCTGTGCCAGCTGAAGCTCGCCAACACCACCGACCTGTCGGTCACCGAGGCCACCCCACTGCGCTTCCAGGACTACGCGCCCGCCTTCACCATGGACGGCAAGCACCTCGCGTTCCTGTCGACCCGCTCCTTCGACCCGGTCTACGACGAGCATGTCTTCGACCTGGCCTTCGTGGTGGGCGCCCGGCCGCATCTGATCACCCTCGCCGCCACCACGCCCTCCCCGTTCGGGCCGCAGCGGCACGGCAGGTCCTTCGAGACGCCCGACCGGGAGGAGACCCCCGACAGCGAGGGCACCCCCACCACCCGCATCGACCTCGAAGGCCTCGCCGACCGCATCGTGCCCTTCCCGGTCGAGGCCGCCCGCTACACCAACCTGCGCGCCGCCAAGGACGGTGTGCTGTGGCTGCGCCACCCGGTCACCGGTGTGCTCGGCGCGTCCCGGGCCACCCCGGACGACCCCGAGCCCAAGTCCGAGCTGGAGCGCTACGACCTCGCCCAGCAGCGCGTCGAGCACCTCGCCGTCGACGCCGACCACTTCGCCGTCAGCGGCGACGGCAAGCGGGTGCTGCTGTGGACCGACGGGCGGCTGAAGGTCGTCCCCAGCGACCGGCGTGCCTCAGGCGACGACGACAGCGACTCCAACATCACCGTCGACCTGGGCCGGGTACGCCAGTTCGTCGACCCGGCGGCCGAGTGGCGCCAGATGTTCGACGAGAACGGCCGCATCATGCGCGACCACTTCTGGCGGCCCGACATGAGCGGCGTCGACTGGGACGGCGTCCTCGACCGCTACCGGCCCGTCGTGGACCGCTGCGCCACCCACGACGACCTCGTCGACCTGCTGTGGGAGGTGCAGGGGGAACTCGGCACCTCGCACGCCTACGTCACCCCGCGCGGCGGCTCCGGCGGCGGGCCCCGCCAGGGTCTGCTCGGTGCCGACATCTCCCGCCACGAGGACGGCAGTTGGCGCGTCGACCGCATCCTGCCCTCCGAGACCTCCGACCCGGACGCCCGCTCCCCGCTGGCCGCCCCCGGCGTCGCGGTGCGCCCCGGCGACGCCATCGCCGCGATCGCCGGTCAGCCGGTCGACCCCGTGCTCGGCCCCGGCCCGCTGCTGATCGGCACGGCGAACAAGCCGGTGGAGCTGACCATCTCCCCGTCCGGCGGCGGCGACCCGAGGCACGCCGTCGTCGTGCCCGTAGCCGACGAGGAACCCCTGCGCTACCACGCCTGGGTCGCCGACCGCCGCGCCTACGTCCACGAGAAGTCCGGCGGCCGTCTCGGCTACCTCCACGTCCCGGACATGCAGGCCCCCGGCTGGGCGCAGATCCACCGCGACCTGCGCGTCGAGGTCGCCCGCGAGGGCCTGGTCGTCGACGTCCGCGAGAACCGCGGCGGCCACACCTCGCAGCTGGTCGTCGAGAAGCTGGCCCGCCGTATCGTCGGCTGGGCCGTCCCGCGGGGCATGCGCCCCTACAGCTACCCGGAGGACGCCCCGCGCGGCCCCGTCGTCGCCGTCGCCAACGAGTTCTCCGGCTCCGACGGCGACATCGTCAACGCGGCGATCAAGGCCCTCGGTCTCGGCCCGGTCGTCGGCACCCGCACCTGGGGCGGCGTCATCGGCATCGACAGCCGCTACCGCCTGGTCGACGGCACCCTGGTCACCCAGCCCAAGTACGCCTTCTGGCTGGAGGGCTACGAGTGGGGCGTGGAGAACCACGGGGTGGACCCGGACGTGGAGATCGTCCAGCGCCCCCAGGACTACGCGGCGGGGAGGGACACCCAACTGGACGAGGCGATCAGGCTGGCACTGGAGGCACTGGAGACCAGTCCGGCGAAAACGCCCCCCGCCGTACCGACCCTTTAAGGGGCGCGGGGCTGGGTCGATGTGCGGCTCCGCCGCGTGGGCGCGACCAGCCACGACCGGCCCCGCACCCGACGACGATACGATGCCCACGACGGACCACATTCGGCCAACCCCCGGAGGGAAAATGGCAGGGGAGCCCCAGGAAGACTGCCTGTTCTGCAAGATCGTCGCAGGCACCATCCCGGCGACCATCGTCCGCCAGACACAGACGACGATCGCGTTCCGCGACATCAACCCCCAGGCCCCCACTCACGTCCTGATCATCCCCAAGGCGCACTACGAGAACGCCGCCGCCCTCGCCGCCGCCGACCCGGCCCTCACCGCCGACGTGGTCCGCGAGGCCCAGGCCGTCGCGGACGAGGAGAAGCTCGACAGCTACCGCCTCGTCTTCAACACCGGCAGCGGCGCCGGCCAGACGGTGTGGCACGTGCACGGCCACGTGCTCGGCGGCCGGGGCCTCGACTGGCCCCCGGGGTGATCCGCCTTGTCCGTACGCGAACTCGTGGTGCTCGGCACCGCCTCCCAGGTCCCCACCCGGCACCGCAACCACAACGGCTATCTGCTCCGCTGGGACGGCGAGGGCATTCTCTTCGACCCCGGCGAGGGCACGCAGCGCCAGATGCTGCGTGCCGGGGTCGCCGCGCACGACCTGAACCGGATCTGCGTCACGCACTTCCACGGTGACCACTCCCTCGGTCTCGCCGGAGTGATCCAGCGCATCAACCTCGACCGGGTCCCGCACCAGATCACCGCCCACTACCCGCGCTCCGGGCAGCGCTTCTTCGACCGGCTCCGGTACGCCACCGCCTACCGTGAGACCGTCGGCATCACCGAGGCCCCGGTCGACGCCGACGGGCCGCTGGCCCGCACGGGCGGCTACACCCTGGAGGCCCGGAAGCTGTGGCACCCGGTGGAGTCGTACGGGTACCGGATCGTCGAGCCCGACGGCCGCCGCATGCTGCCCGAGCGGCTCGCCGCGCACGGCATCAAGGGCCCGGACGTCGGACGGCTCCAGCGCGAGGGCTCGCTCGGCGGAGTCTCACTCGACGACGTCAGCGAGACGCGGCGCGGGCAGCGCTTCGCGTTCGTCATGGACACCCGGCTCTGCGACGGTGTGCACGCGCTCGCCGAGGGCTGCGACATGCTCGTCATCGAGTCGACGTTCCTCGACGACGACGAGGAACTCGCCGTCGAGCACGGGCATCTGACGGCGGGCCAGGCGGCCCGGGTGGCCCGGGACGGCGGCGTGCGGCACCTCGTGCTGACCCACTTCAGCCAGCGCTACACCGACCCGGACGCGTTCGAGCGCCAAGCCCGCGCCGCCGGGTACGAGGGTGAGCTGACCGTGGCCCATGATCTACTCCGGGTACCGGTTCCGAAGCGTCGGTGAAACGGCCGTACGATGAATTGATGTCCCTCCCCAAAGCCGAACTGCACCTTCACATCGAAGGCACCCTGGAACCGGAGCTGGCCTTCGAGCTCGCCGCGCGCAACGGCGTCACCCTGCCGTACGCCGACACCGACGCGCTGCGCGAGGCCTACCGGTTCGAGGACCTGCAGTCGTTCCTGAACCTGTACTACGAGCTCATGGCCGTCCTGCGCACCGAGCGGGACTTCGAGGACCTGGCGAACGCCTATCTCGCCCGGGCCGCCGCGCAGGGCGTGCGGCACGCGGAGATCTTCTTCGACCCGCAGGCCCACACCGCCCGCGGTCTGGAGATCGGCACGGTCGTCGAGGGGCTGTGGCGGGCGCTGGGGAGCAGCGAGGCCAACCACGGTGTCTCGACCCGGCTGATCCTGTGCTTCCTGCGCGACGAGTCCGCCGAGTCGGCCCTGGCCACCCTGGCGGCGGCCGAGCCGTTCCTGGACCGCATCACCGGCGTCGGCCTGGACTCCGCGGAGGTCGGGCACCCGCCGGTGAAGTTCCGCGAGGTCTACGACAGGGCCGCCGCGCTCGGTCTGCGACGGGTCGCCCACGCCGGTGAGGAGGGCCCGCCGCAGTACATCACCGAGGCGCTGGACGTCCTCGGTGTGGAGCGGGTCGACCACGGGCTGCGCTGTGTGGAGGACCCCGCGCTGGTGGAGCGACTGGTGCGCGAGAGGGTGCCGCTGACGCTGTGCCCGCTGTCGAACGTCCGGCTGCGCACGGTCGACACCCTCGCCGACCACCCGCTGCCCGCCATGCTCGACGCGGGCCTGATGTGCACGGTCAACTCCGACGACCCGGCCTACTTCGGCGGCTACGCGGGCGACAACTTCGACGCCGTGCGCGCCACCCTCGATCTCACCGAGGAGCGGCTGCGCGAGCTGGCCCGCAACTCCTTCCTCGCCTCCTTCCTGGAGGACGACGAGGAGCTGCGGGCGCGGTATCTCGCCGAGGTGGAGGCCTACACCTTCGGTCAGCCGCGGGGGTCTCAGAAGACCTCCGACCCCGCCTTGCCGTAGGCACGCTGGGCGGGGACGGCCGGGGTCTCCACCGGGATCTCCACCACCGGCTGCTCCGGGGCGCCGATCTCCGGGATCGCGCCGCTGGGCGTGCCCGTGGCGGCGGCGACCAGGGCGGCCGGGTGCCCGCCGCGACGGCGGATCGCGCCGGGCAGCAGCGGGCGTCCGCCGGTGTGCAGGGCGACGGCGGTCATCGGCAGGGCGATCACCAGCAGCCCGGCGCCGAGGGCCGCGCCCATGGCCGGGAACCCGGCCTGCGCCGACAGCACGCTGCCGGTCAGCGGCCCGGCGGCGGTGCCCAGCGAGGACGCCGAGCCCACCAGCACCGCCCAGCGCCCGCGCGCATCGAGCGAGGCGGCGAGCCCGATGAGGTACGACAGCACCACCGGGTAGAGCGTGTTCCAGGCGATCTCGCCGGCCGCGAAGCTCCCGAGGCCGGTCGCGGAGGCGCTGAGCGCGATGCAGACGGCGATGAGGACGGTGCCGCCGCCGATGGGTATCGCGCGTCCGAGCCGGGCCCCGAGAGCGCCCGCCGCGAGGACCCCGGTCAGTCCGGCGCCGAGGCCGACGGCGAAGACGGCACCGACGGTGGCCTCGCCGAGGTGTGCCTGCTCCAGGCCGATGCGTCCGCTCACGCCCCACAGGGAGTTCTGGGCGAGCGACCAGCAGACCATGGCGGCGGCCAGCAGCAGCCCCGAACGGGCGTGCGGCAGCCGGGCGTTGTCGTGCCGGGCGGTGGGCGTGGCGGGTACACCGGTGGGCAGGCCGCCGGTGAGCGGCCATACGGCCAGGGCCGTGAGGGCGATGGCGGCCAGCGGCAGGCCGTGCCCCGGGCCGAGGTGCGGCACCGTCAGGTACACGGCGCCCGCGAGGGCGGAGACGGTGAGCAGTCCGGCCGTCGAGGCCCGGTGCGGATCCCGCTGACCGGCGATGAGAGTCGCGGCGACGGTGGTGGCCGTGCCGGAGCCGAACCCGCCGACGATCGCGCCGGCGACGACGGCGGGGATCGCGGTGGTCAGGGCAGCGCCGCCGTAGCCGAGCAGGGCCAGGGCGAGGCCGAGCCGGGCGAGCGCGCGGGCCCCGATCCGTTCGACCCGGGAGGCCAGGGCGAATCCGGCGGCTGCCGAGCTCAGCAGCAGGGCACTGCCGACGGCGCCCGCCTGGGTGGCGGAGAGCGGAAGGTCCGAGTCGAGCCTGCCGACGGTGGTGGGCAGCAGATACGGAGCGAGGTACCCGGCCGTGAAAAGGGCGACGAGGGGCCAGGGAGTGGTGCGGGGGGCGAACACGGGCGTTCCCAGGGCATGCGAAAGGAGCGGGGGAAAGGGGGGATTGGGCGACGACCGTCGACGGACAGGAACGCGCGAGCAATTTGTATCAAGCACGTAGTCGCCCACGGGAGCCCGGGGCGTGTGATCTGGGGCACGTTGTGTTTGGGGTGGTGAAGCCCGGGTAGACGAGCGCCTTTCGTCAGGTGCTGGTGGTGTTCTCGCTAACGCCAGTGCACCGATCCGGACCCCGACGGCACGGTCGCCTCGGCCTTGATCCGGATCTCCCGCATCACCGCGACGATCCGCTCCTCGTGCGCGGGCGTGAGCCGGGCGACGGGCACCGAGCAGCTGATCGCGTCCAGTGCCGGGCTGTCGCAGCGCAGCGCGAACCCGAAGCCGACGATGCCCGTCACGCCCTCCTCGCGGTCGACGGACCAGCCGCGCGAGCGGGTCTCGGCGAGGTCGGCCAGCAGGGATTCCCGGGTGGTGTGGGTGTTCGGGGTCAGTGCCTCGTAGGGGCCCTCGGGCAGCTCGTCGTCCGGGCGCTGGGCCAGCAGGGCCTTGCCCAGGGCTCCGGCGTGCGCGGGCAGGCGCCGCCCGACCCGGCTGATGGTGCGCAGGTACTCGTGGGACTCCCGGGTGGCCAGGTACGCCACGTCCAGGCCGTCCAGCCGGCCCATGTGGATGGTCTCGCCGAGCGCCTCGGACGCCTCGTCGAGGTAGGGCCGCACCGCCCGGACCCGGGGGTCGGAGTCGAGGTAGCTGGTGCCGGTGAGCAGGGCGTGGATGCCGATGCCGTACAGGGAGCCGGTGACGTCGGTGCGGACCCAGCCGCGCGAGATCAGCGTCTGGAGCAGCGCGTACATCGAGCTGCGCGGCACGCCGAGTTCGTCGGCCAGCTCCTGGAGCCGGGCCGGGCGGTCGCCGCGTGCGGCGAGGAGTTCCAGCAGCTCGACCGTGCGGGCCGCGGACTTGACCTCGCGGACGCCCCCTGTGTCTGACATGTGCCGATGGTAGACGGACCCGCCCGGGCGGTTGACGTTCGCATACACAGCCCTCATTCTCATACATGGATGGTGTCTATATGAGGAGATGACTGTGCGATGACCGTGAGCGCTGGACCGGTGGCGGTCGCGCAGCGGCTGCGGGAGGGCATGGCGGGCGGCGTGCTGTCGTTCCCGCTGACCGCCTTCCACGACGACGGCACCCTCGACCCGGACGGCTACCGCGCCTACGTCGCCGAGCGGCTCGCCGCCGCCCCCGGCGCCGTCTTCCCGGCCTGCGGCACCGGCGAGTTCTTCTCGCTCGACGAGGACGAGTACCGGCAGGTCGTCACCATCACCGTCGAGGAGGCCGCCGGCCGCGTCCCCGTCGTCGCCGGCACCGGCTACGGCTGGGCGCAGGCCGTCCGGTTCGCGCGCATCGCCGAGGACGCCGGAGCCGACGCGCTCCTGGTGCTGCCGCACTACCTGGTCGCCGCCCCGCAGGACGGCCTGCTCGCCCAGCTGGAGCAGATCACCGCCCGCACCCCGCTGCCCCTGATCGCCTACCAGCGCGGCCAGGTCGTCTACACCGCCGACACCCTGCGGCGCATCGCCGCCCTGCCCAACGTCATCGGCCTGAAAGACGGCCACAGCGACCTCGACCGGCTCCAGCGCCTCACCCTGGCCGCCCCCGACGACTTCCTGTTCTTCAACGGCGCCTCCACCGCCGAGATCCAGGCCCGCGCCTACGCCACCGTCGGCGTCCCCGCCTACTCCTCCGCCGTCCACGCCTTCGCCCCCGAGATCGCCGGCGCCTTCTTCACCGCCCTGCGCGACGACGACCACGGCACCGTCGGCACACTGCTGCGCGACTTCTACGTCCCGCTCGTCGAACTGCGCGACCGCGTCCCCGGATACGCCGTGTCCCTGGTGAAGGCC
Source organism: Streptomyces sp. NPDC007929 (assembly GCF_042959065.1). Classification (NCBI taxonomy): domain Bacteria; kingdom Bacillati; phylum Actinomycetota; class Actinomycetes; order Kitasatosporales; family Streptomycetaceae; genus Streptomyces; species Streptomyces sp. NPDC007929. The sequence continues at coordinate 617,030 of NZ_JBIBKD010000002.1, forward strand.
GCGGCCCGGATCCGCGGCCACCGGGTCGGCCCGGTCCGCGCCCCGCTCACCGACCCCTCGCCCGCCGACCTGGCCGCCCTCACCGCCCTCCTCACCACCGGACTCGACCTCGTGGGAGCAACCCTGTGAACCTCACCATCACCGACGTGACGCTCACACCGATCCTGGTCGCGGACCCGCCGCTGCTGAACACCCAGGGCGTCCACCAGCCGTACACGCCCCGGCTGATCGTCGAGGTCGTCACCGCCGACGGGATCACCGGCGTGGGGGAGACCTACGGCGACGCCAAGTACCTGGAGCTGGCCCGGCCCTTCGCCGAACGACTCAAGGGACGCCGGGTCAGCGACCTCAACGGCCTGTTCACCCTCGCGGACCAGGTCGCCGTGGACGCCTCCCGCGTCGACAACGCCGTCGACGTCGGCGGGCTGCGCGGCGTCCAGACCGCCGGCAAACTCCGGCTGTCCGTCGTCTCCGGCTTCGAGGTCGCCTGCCTGGACGCCCTCGGCAAGGCGCTCGGACTGCCCGTACACGCGCTGCTCGGCGGCAAGGTGCGCGACGCCGTCGAGTACAGCGCCTACCTGTTCTACAAGTGGGCCGCCCACCCCGAGGGCGTACCCGCCGAGAAGGACGACTGGGGCGCCGCCGTCGACCCGGCGGGCGTCGTGGAGCAGGCCCGCCGCTTCACGGAGCGGTACGGCTTCACCTCCTTCAAGCTCAAGGGCGGTGTCTTCCCGCCCGACGAGGAGATCGCCGCGATCAGGGCCCTGGCCGAGGCGTTCCCGGGACACCCGCTGCGCCTCGACCCCAACGGCGCCTGGTCGGTGGAGACGTCGGTGAAGGTGGCCCAGGAGCTCGGCGAGGTCCTGGAGTACCTGGAGGATCCGGCGCTCGGCACACCCGCCATGGCCGAGGTCGCCGAGCGCACCGGGGTGCCGCTCGCCACCAACATGTGCGTGACGACGTTCGCCGAGATCCAGGAGGCGTTCACGAAGGGCGCCGTCCAGGTCGTGCTCTCCGACCACCACTACTGGGGCGGACTGCGCAACACCCAGCAGCTCGCCGCCGTCTGCCGCACCTTCGGCGTCGGCGTGTCGATGCACTCCAACACCCACCTCGGCATCTCGCTCGCCGCGATGACCCACGTGGCGGCCACCGTCCCCGACCTCCACCACGCCTGCGACTCCCACTACCCCTGGCAGTCCGAGGACGTCCTCACCGAGCGGCTCACCTTCGAGGGCGGCAAGGTCGCCGTGTCCGACACACCCGGGCTCGGCGTGGAACTCGACCGCGCGCGGCTGGCCGCACTGCACCAGCGATGGCTGGACGACGACGGAGCCCTGCGCGACCGCGACGACGCGGCGGCGATGCGGATCACCGACCCGGAGTGGGTGACGCCCGCGATGCCCCGCTGGTGAGGCCCGCCGCGGCCGCGGCGGGGGGCGCGCGGGGGCCCGGCGCGAGCTGACGGGGCGGGTGGGTCCGGCGTGATCGGCGTCACCTCGGCGGTGATGTGGTGCAGACTGGCCTGATCCGCACCACGTCAGGGAGCGCACAGTGACCGCGTCCACCGCCCCGGCCGGTAAGGGCCCGGCCGGAAACGGATCGCACCGCCAGAGCCAGGTCGATCCCCTCGCCCCGCTGCGCACACCGGACGACCCGCCCTGGGACGTCTACCTCACGGGCACGGTCTTCCTGGACATCATCTTCACCGGCCTCGACTCCGCCCCGGTGCGCGGGACCGAGTCCTGGGCGCGGGGCATGGGCTCCAGCCCCGGCGGCGTCGCCAACATGGCCACCGCCCTGGCCCGCCTCGGTCTGCGCACGTCCCTCGCGGCGGCCTTCGGCGACGACCACTACGGCGACTACTGCTGGGACGCCCTGGAGCACGGCGAGGGCATCGACCTCTCCCCGTCGCGCACGGTGCCCGGCTGGCACTCCCCGGTGACCGTCTCCATGGCCTACGAGGGCGAGCGCACCATGGTCTCGCACGGCCACGAGCCGCCCCCCGAGGAACCCGCGCCCGTCTGCCCCCCACGCGCGCGTGCCGCCGTCGCCTCCCTCGCCCCTGGCGTCAGCGCGCCCTGGATCGCCCAGGCCGCGAGCAACGGCACCCGGGTCTTCGGCGACGTCGGCTGGGACGACACCGGGGCGTGGGACCTGGCGCTGCTGCCCGACCTGCGGCACTGCGAGGCGTTCCTGCCCAACGCGCAGGAGGCGATGCGGTACACGGGCACGGACTGCCCCCGGACCGCCGCGCACGCCCTGACCGAGTACGTGCCGATCGCGGTGGTCACCCTCGGCGCCGACGGGGCCTACGCGGTGGACCGGCGCACCGGGGAGACGGCGGAGGTGCCGGCCATCGCCGTCGAGGCGCTCGATCCGACCGGGGCCGGTGACGTGTTCGTCGCCGGGTTCGTCGCCGGCACGCTGGCGGACTGGCCGCTCGCGGACCGGCTGGCCTTCGCCGGGCTGACCGCTGCGCTGTCGGTGCAGGAGTTCGGCGGATCACTGTCGGCGCCGGGCTGGTCGGAGATCGCGGCGTGGTGGCGCAGGGTCCAGTCGGTCGAGGGGCAGTCACCGGTGGCGCTGGAGAGGTACGGGTTCCTCGCGGAGCTGGTCTCGGAGGAGCTGGTGCGGCCCTGGCCGCTGCGCAGGGCCGTACCGACGATCGGCTTCCGGCGCTCGGCGTGAGACTCTCACGGGGCCCGGGTGACAACCCGGGCCCCAAAACCCCTACGGCGTTGTCACTCCCCCGTCGTACCCTGGGAATCGCGAGGCCGCCCTCAGCTGTGCGGCCGTGACGAGGAGGAACCGCAGGCCTTAAGCGCCGGCCCATGACTCAATCATCGACAGCTCACACCCCCGCGCAGGAGCAGGCGAGAGCGCAGCTCACCGTCCCCGCCCAGCACCCCATGGTGACCGTGCTGGGGTCCGGCGATTCCCTCCTGCGCGTGATCGAGAAGGCCTTCCCGGCGGCCGACATCCACGTCCGGGGCAATGAGATCAGCGCGGTCGGCGACCCGACGGACGTCGCCCTCATTTCGCGCGTGTTCGACGAGATGATGCTGGTGCTCCGCACCGGGCAGCCGATGACGGAGGACGCAGTGGAACGCTCGATCGCCATGCTGAAGGCGAGCGACAACGGCGAGAGCGACGGCCAGGAGACCCCGGCCCAGGTGCTCACGCAGAACATCCTGTCCTCACGCGGCCGCACCATCCGCCCCAAGACGCTCAACCAGAAGCGCTACGTCGACGCCATCGACAAGCACACGATCGTCTTCGGCATCGGCCCCGCGGGCACCGGCAAGACCTACCTGGCGATGGCCAAGGCGGTGCAGGCCCTGCAGTCCAAGCAGGTCAACCGCATCATCCTGACCCGCCCCGCGGTCGAGGCCGGAGAGCGGCTCGGCTTCCTGCCGGGCACGCTCTACGAGAAGATCGACCCGTATCTGCGCCCGCTCTACGACGCGCTGCACGACATGCTCGACCCGGACTCCATCCCGCGGCTGATGGCGGCGGGCACCATCGAGGTGGCGCCGCTGGCATATATGAGGGGCCGGGCGCAGCCTGTTTTCACCAATGTCCTGACGCCCGACGGTTGGCGCCCCATCGGCGACCTCCAGGTCGGTGACCTCGTCATCGGCTCCAACGGCGAGCCGACTCCGGTCCTGGGCGTCTACCCGCAGGGCGAGAAGGACATCTACCGCGTCACAGCCCAGGACGGCTCCTGGACCCTGTGCTGTGGTGAGCACCTGTGGACGGTCAGGACACGCGACGACAAGCGCCGCGACAAGCCGTGGCGGGTCCTCGAGACCCAGGAGATGATCGGCAACCTGCGAGCAGCCCATGCTCGCCGGTACGAGCTGCCACTACTCACAGCGCCTGTGCAGATGCCCGAGCGTGAGGTCCCGATGGACCCGTATGCGCTGGGACTGCTGCTCGGTGACGGATGCCTGACCGGTTCCACCACGCCCTCCTTCGCCTCGGACGACCCCGAGCTGGCCGAGGCGCTGGAGGCCGCTCTCCCCGGCATCGCGGTACGGCATCGCGGTGGCCCGAACTACGTGCTCAACCGGGTCAAGTCGCCGGGCGACGTGATCACGCTGGAGAACCCTGTCACCCGCGTCCTGCGAGAGCTGGACCTCCTGCGCACGCGCTCCCACTCCAAGTTCGTCCCGGACGATTACCTGCACAACTCCGCTGAGGTCCGGCTGAGCCTGTTGCAGGGCCTCCTCGACTCCGATGGCGGACCGGTCACGCAGCAGGACCGCACCTGCCGGATCCAGTACACGACGACGTCGATCCTGCTCCGTGACGATGTGATCGCTCTCGTCCGGTCGCTGGGTGGCGTCGCCTACACCCGCCGCAGGGCTGCGGAGGGCCGCAAGCCCGGCCTCGCGAACGGGCGGGAGGTCGCTTACCGTCACGACGCCCACGTCATCGACATCCGCCTCCCCGAAGGCATCGAACCCTTCCGTCTCGCCCGCAAGCGCGACAAGTACCACGCGGCCGGAGGCGGCGGACGTCCGATGCGCTTCATCGACAGCATCGAGCCCGCGGGCAGGGAGGAGACCGTCTGCATCCAGGTGGCGGCCGAGGACTCGCTGTACGTCACGCAGGACTACCTGCTGACGCACAACACCCTCAACGACGCCTTCATCATCCTGGACGAGGCCCAGAACACGAGCCCCGAGCAGATGAAGATGTTCCTCACCCGCCTCGGCTTCGACTCGAAGATCGTGATCACCGGTGATGTGACCCAGGTCGACCTGCCGGACGGCACGAAGAGCGGCCTGCGCCAGGTGCAGGACATCCTGGACGGCGTCGAGGACGTCCACTTCTCCCGGCTGTCGTCCCAGGACGTCGTCCGGCACCGGCTGGTGGGCCGTATCGTCGACGCGTACGAGAAGTACGACACCACGCACGGCACCCAGAACGGCGCGCACAAGAGCCGCGGCAAGTCCGGGCACAAGGGGAAGTAGACACACACAGCACCATGTCGATCGACGTCAACAACGAGTCCGGAACCGAGGTCGACGAGCAGGCGATCCTCGACATCGCCCGCTACGCACTCGCGCGGATGCGCATCCACCCGCTCTCCGAGCTCTCGGTGATCGTCGTGGACGCCGACGCCATGGAGCAGCTCCACATCCAGTGGATGGACCTCCCCGGCCCGACGGATGTCATGTCCTTCCCGATGGACGAGCTGCGCCCGCCCTCCAAGGACGACGACGAGCCGCCGCAGGGCCTGCTCGGCGACATCGTGCTGTGCCCCGAGGTCGCCGAGAAGCAGGGCAAGGACGCGGAGACGCAGCACTCCATGGACGAGGAGCTCCAACTGCTCACCGTCCACGGGGTGCTGCACCTGCTGGGCTACGACCACGAGGAACCGGACGAGAAGGCCGAGATGTTCGGCCTCCAGGCGGCCATCGTGGACGGCTGGCGCGCGGAGCGTGGCCTGACCGGCCCGTCCCCGGCGCCGACCGTCTCGTAACGCCGCCGATGAGTCCGCAACTCGCCCTGGGCGCCATCGCCCTGGTCGTCGTGGCCTGGCTCGCCGCCTGCGCGGAGGCGGGCCTCGCCCGGGTCTCCAGCTTCCGCGCCGAGGAGGCGGTGCGCTCCGGCCGCCGCGGCAGCGCCAAGCTCTCCCAGGTCGCCGCCGACCCCACCCGCTACCTGAACGTGGCGCTGCTGGTCCGCGTCGCCTGCGAGATGGCCGCCGCCGCGCTGATCACCTACGGCTGCCTGAAGGCGTTCGACGGCACCACCGAGGCGCTGCTGGTGGCCATCGCGGTCATGGTCCTCGTGTCGTACGTCGCCGTCGGCGTCTCCCCGCGCACCATCGGCCGCCAGCACCCGCTGAACACGGCGACGGTCTCGGCGTACGTCCTGGTGCCGCTGGCCCGGATCATGGGCCCGATCCCGTCGCTGCTGATCCTCATCGGCAACGCGCTCACCCCCGGCAAGGGCTTCCGCCGCGGCCCCTTCGCCTCCGAGGCGGAGCTGCGCGCCCTGGTCGACCTCGCCGAGAAGGAGTCCCTCATCGAGGACGAGGAGCGCCGCATGGTGCACTCCGTCTTCGAACTGGGCGACACCCTGGTCCGCGAGGTCATGGTGCCGCGCACGGACCTGGTCGTCATCGAGCGCTTCAAGACGATCCGCCAGGCCCTCACCCTCGCCCTGCGCTCGGGCTTCTCGCGCATCCCGGTGACCGGGGAGAGCGAGGACGACATCGTCGGCATCGTGTATCTGAAGGACCTGGTCCGCAAGACGCACATCAGCCGCGACGCCGAGTCCGAGCAGGTGTCCACGGCGATGCGCCCGGCGTTCTTCGTCCCCGACACCAAGAACGCCGGCGACCTGCTGCGCGAGATGCAGAAGGAACGCAACCACGTCGCCGTCGTCATCGACGAGTACGGCGGCACCGCCGGCATCGTCACCATCGAGGACATCCTGGAGGAGATCGTCGGCGAGATCACCGACGAGTACGACCGTGAACTGCCGCCCGTCGAGGAGCTCGGCGACGACCGCTTCCGCGTCACCGCCCGCCTCGACATCGGCGACCTGGGCGAGCTGTACGGGCTTGAGGAGTACGACGACGAGGACGTCGAGACGGTCGGAGGCCTGCTCGCCAAGGCGCTGGGGCGGGTCCCCATCGCGGGCGCCTCGTCCGTGGTGGAGCTTCCCGACGGCCGCACCCTGCGGCTGACCGCGGAGGCCGCGGCCGGTCGCCGGAACAAGATCGTGACGGTGCTCGCGGAGCCGGTGGGCCCGGCGGACCCGCCTGCCCAGGAGGAGAAGCCGGAGTGACCCCGCAGGAACTGCGCGCGTTCTGCCTGTCCTTCAACGCGGCCGTGGAGGACTTCCCGTTCAGCCCGGAGATCTCGGTCTTCAAGGTCCAGGGCAAGCTCTTCGCCCTGTCGCACCTCGACGATCGCCCGTTGAAGGTCAACCTCAAGTGCGACCCGGACGACGCGATCCGGCTGCGCCGCGAGCACGAGGGGCTCGTCGTCCCCGGCTGGCACATGAACAAGCGTCACTGGAACACCGTCACGGCCGACGGCGACCTCCCCGACCGGCTGGTCCGCGAGCTCATCGAGGACTCCTACGACCTGGTCGTCGCAGGTCTGCCCCGAGCGGACCGCCTCCGCTTCGACCGGCCCTGAGACGGGCCCGGGGCACTCGCTCCGTATGCTCGGATCATGACCGACAGCAGCGCGCTCGACCCCGAGGACCGCAAGATCGTCACCCTGGCCCGCTCCGCGCGGGCCCGCAACGGCGTGCCGGAGGGCGCGGCCGTACGCGACGAGACCGGACGCACCTATGTCGCGGGCACCGTCGCCCTCGACTCCCTGAAGCTCAGTGCCCTGCGGACGGCGGTGGCGATGGCGGTGGCCTCGGGCGCGACGTCCCTGGAGGCGGCGGCGGTCGTCACGCAGGCGGAGGGTGTCTCCGACGCGGACCGGGCGGCCGTACGGGACCTCGGCGGCGCGCAGACGCCGGTGCTGGTGGCCGGTCCCGACGGAACGGTCCGGACCATCGTCACCGCCGGCTGAACTTCGGTGTAACCGGCGGTAATTAGGCCAGTTTTCAACCTTGCCGCCGCCTGCCCCACACGCATCAATGGAACCGTCCATTCCGACGGACCGTCAGGTTCGACTCTCGGCAGAGTGCCCGCATCCCTGCGCCGAGCGGTCCGCCCCCCACGGAAACGGAGCCGGAATCCCATGAGACGCAAGCGAATCGGAGCAGGCGCGGCACTGGCGGCCGGGGCCCTCGCGGTCACCGGACTGGCCTTCGCCCCCGCGGCCCTCGCCGTCACCCCACAGACCGCGACGATCAGCGCCGACTGCGGCACCTTCGGCGGTGGCGAGGCCACCCTCACGGCCACGCAGGACGGCACCGCCGCCACACTCACCGTCAAGTCCTCCGCGATCACGGCGCCCATCGCGCTGGGAGAGGACTCGATCTCGTCCACCCTCACCCTGGTGAAGGCCGGCGGCGGCACCGTCGACTTCACCGGTACGAAGAACCCGGCGATGGCGGCCGGCGCCCCCGTCGAGGTCGGCCCGCTCAGCGGCACCGTGGCCTCCGGCGACAGCCTGGAGGCCTTCGGCGGCTCGCTGAGGATGACCGTCTTCGGCATCACCATCACCTGCACGGCGAGCGGCCCGCAGTCACCCGGCCCGTTCGTGTTCGACTGAGAACGAGCGGCGCGGCCCCGGTGTCAGAGCGCGTCGGGGCCGCGCTCGCCCGTCCGCACCCGCACGACCGTCTCGACGGGCAGCGCCCACACCTTGCCGTCGCCGATCTTGCCGGTGTGCGCGGCCTTCACGACCGCGTCGATGACGTCCTCGGCCACCGCGTCCTCGACGACCACCTCGATACGGACCTTCGGCACCAGATCGACCTGGTACTCGGCGCCGCGGTACACCTCGGTGTGACCGCGCTGCCGGCCGTAGCCGCTGGCCTCGCTCACGGTCAGGCCGTGCACGCCGAGTTCCCGCAGGGCGGTCTTGACCTCGTCGAGACGGTACGGCTTGACGATCGCGGTGATGAGCTTCATGCCTGGGGGGTGACCTTCTGGGCGGGGGAGACGACGGAGGAGGAGACCGGGGCGCCGTGGCCCAGGACCCCGTGATCGTAGGCCGTCTCGGCGTGCACCGTAAGGTCCAGGCCGGTCTGCTCCTGCTCCTCGGTGGCGCGCAGGCCCATCGTGGCGTCGATCAGCCTGCCGATCCCGTACGTCACACCGAACGCGTACACCGCCACCACGACCACGGCCAGCAGCTGCTTGCCGAGCTGGGCGAGGCCGCCGCCGTAGAGCAGGCCCTCGGCGCCGCCCGTCATCGACTCCACGGCGAAGACGCCGATGAGGAGCGTGCCGATGACCCCGCCGACCAGGTGGACTCCGACGACGTCCAGGGAGTCGTCGTAGTTCAGCTTGAACTTCCAGCTCACGGCGTAGGAGCAGACCGTGCCGGCGGCGAGGCCGACGACCAGGGCGCCGAGCAGGGAGACCGACCCGCAGGACGGGGTGATGGCGACCAGGCCCGCTACCGCGCCGGACGCGGCGCCCAGGGTCGTGGGGTGGCCGTCGCGCTTCTGCTCCACGAAGAGCCAGCCGAGCAGGCCCGTGCAGCCCGCGGCCAGGGTGTTGAGGAACGCGGCGGCCGCGAGGCCGTTGGCGCCGAGCGCGGAGCCCGCGTTGAAGCCGAACCAGCCGAACCAGAGCAGACCGGCGCCCAGCATCACCATGGGCAGGTTGTGCGGGCGCATGGCGTCCTTCTTGAAGCCCATCCGCGGGCCGAGGACCAGGCACAACGCCAGCCCCGAGGCGCCGGAGACGATCTCCACGGTCAGTCCGCCCGCGAAGTCCAGGGCCCCCAGCCGCTCCAGGATCCAGCCACCCGGCCCCCACACCCAGTGCGCGACCGGAACGTATACGAGCAGCGCCCACACCGGCACGAAGACCAGCCACGCGGCGAACTTCGCCCGGTCGGCGACCGCGCCGCTGACCAGCGCGGCCGTGATGATCGCGAAGGTGAGCTGGAAGGTGGCGAACAGGACGGTGGGGACCGTGCCCTGGACGCTGTCGGGGCCGAGGCCGCTCATACCGGCGTGTTCGAGCCCGCCGATCAGCCCGCCCGCCGCGTCCTCGCCGAAGACCAGGGAGTAGCCGGCCGCCAGCCACACCACCGTCACCAGGGCGATCGACACGAAGCTCATCATCAGCATGTTGAGCACGCTCTTCGTACGGACCATGCCGCCGTAGAAGAGGGCCAGGCCCGGGGTCATCAGCAGGACGAGGGCGGTGGCGGCGAGCAGCCAGGCGGTGTCACCGGTGTCGGCGCTTGCGGCGGCGAGGGTCACGGTCGTCTCCAACGGTGCGGGGGCTCGTCAGAGATTCACCGCCCCTCGTTTCCTGTTGCGTACGGGTGTGTTTCGGTGACGTTTCGTTGCGCGCGGGTTTCTGGAGGCTCACCGAGGGCGTCCGGTACGGGGCGGCTCCGGGGATCAGGGAGAATGGGCGGCATGAGCGTTCGTACCCAGTCATCCGAAGAGCCGGCCGGAGCTGTCCACAGGGCCGGTTTCGCCTGCTTCGTGGGCCGTCCCAACGCGGGCAAGTCCACTCTCACGAATGCTCTGGTCGGCCAGAAGGTGGCGATCACGGCGAACCAGCCGCAGACCACGCGGCACACCGTGCGGGGCATCGTGCACCGCCCGGACGCCCAGCTGATCCTGGTCGACACCCCGGGGCTGCACAAGCCGCGCACGCTGCTGGGCGAGCGGCTCAACGACGTCGTGCGCACGACGTGGGCCGAGGTCGACGTGATCGGCTTCTGTCTGCCGGCGAACGAGAAGCTCGGCCCCGGTGACCGCTTCATCGCCAAGGAACTGGCGTCCATCAAGAAGACGCCGAAGATCGCGATCGTCACCAAGACCGACCTCGTGGACAGCAAGACGCTCGCCGAGCAGCTGATCGCCATCGACCAGCTCGGCAAGGAGCTGGGCTTCGAGTGGGCCGAGATCGTGCCGGTGTCGGCGGTCGGTGACCAGCAGGTGGGTCTGCTGGCCGACCTGATCGTGCCGCTGCTGCCCGAGGGCCCGGCGCTCTACCCCGAGGGCGACCTGACCGACGAGCCCGAGCAGGTCATGATCGCGGAGCTGATCCGCGAGGCCGCGCTGGAGGGCGTGCGCGACGAGCTGCCGCACTCCATCGCCGTCGTCGTCGAGGAGATGCTCCCCCGCGAGGACCGCCCCGCCGACAAGCCCCTCCTCGACATCCACGCCTTCGTCTACATCGAGCGCCCCAGCCAGAAGGGCATCATCATCGGCCCCAAGGGCAAGCGCCTGAAGGAGGTCGGCATCAAGTCCCGCAAGCAGATCGAGGCGCTGCTCGGCACACCGGTCTTCCTCGACCTCCATGTGAAGGTCGCGAAGGACTGGCAGCGGGATCCGCGGCAGTTGCGCAAGCTGGGGTTCTGAGGTTGCGCGAGGCCTTCGCCTCGTGACGCTTCCGCCGCGCGCTATGGCGCCGTCGTTCCCAGGCTCGCCCACACCGCGTTTCCGCCCGTGAGGGTCGAGCGGGTGATGCCCCAGTGGTCGGCCATCTCGCGGACGAGGAGCAGGCCGCGGCCGCCCTCGTCGTCGGGGCCGGGGCAGCGGTCGGGGATGCCGCGGCCCGTGAGGTCGCCGTCGTGGACCTCCAGCCGGAAACGCGCGTCCGTCATCAGCTGCACGCCGCACAGGATCCGTTCGCTCAGTGTGTGCAGCACGGCGTTGGTGACCAGCTCGGACACGAGCAGCACGGCGTTCGCGCACACCTCCTCGGGCACCTGCCACGAGGCCAGCCGGGCGCGCATGGCATGGCGGGCGACTCTGACGCTGGTCCGTTGTGGGGGCAGCTCCAGCCAGTCGGTGCGGTCCGGGCGCACCGCGTCCAGGAACCGGGGGGTGGATGTCGTGTGGGGGGACACGGCGATCGCCTTCCGTGGGGGGTGGGGGCGTCAAGGAAGGGACGAGCGGACAACGGACCGGCCCGACGGTGGAGTTGGTGCTTCCGGAACCCTGGTCAGCCAAGTAATCATGCTCGTAGGGCAGTTCACGCTGCAACTATCTGCCTGACAATTTCACCGGAATCTCGCGAGGAAGACGGACGCCGAGGTCGGCCCGTGGACCGGGGTGGGCATCAGGCCGTAGGCGCCTGCGCCCTCAGCAGCTCCCGGTACCAGGCGTAGGACGCCTTGGGGGTGCGCTCCTGGGTGTCGAAGTCGACGTGGACCAGGCCGAAGCGGCGCGCGTAGCCCTCCGCCCACTCGAAGTTGTCGAGCAGGGACCACACGAAGTAGCCGCGCACCTCGACGCCCGCCTCCACCGCCCGGTGCAGAGCCCGGACGTGGCCGTCCAGGTAGGTGATGCGGTCCTGGTCGTCGACGCCCGGGTAGGAGCAGCCGTTCTCGGTGATGACGACGGGCGGGAGCCGGTCGCCGTAGCGGTCGCGGAAGGTGGTGAGGACTTCGGTGAGCCCCTCGGGGACGACGGGCCAGCCGAAGTCGGTGACCGGGTGGCCCTCGATCTCGCGCACGGAGAAGGGCAGTTCGGCGGGCATGCTGATCCCGCCGAACTCGATCTCCGCGCCCTGCGGGGCTCCCACCCGGGTCGGGGCGTAGTAGTTGATCCCGTAGAAGTCGATCGGCTCGGCGATCACCTTCAGGTCCGCGTCCACGTCCCCCGGCATCAGTTCGCCGATGCCGTCCGGGTAGCGGCCCAGCAGCAGCGGGTCCGCGAACAGGCGGTTCAGCAGCAGGTCGTAGAAGTCCGCCGCCTCCATGTCCGCGGCCTCCGTGGACGCCGCCCAGGTCGGGCCGTGCGAGTTGGCGATGCCGATGTCCCCCGCGCCCGCGGCGCGCAGGGCCCGGACGGCCAGGCCGTGGGCGAGCAGCTGGTGGTGGGCGGCCGGCAGCGCGTCGAAGAGCAGCCGCCTGCCCGGCGCGTGCACGCCCAGGGCGTGGCCCAGCAGGGTGTGCTCGGCGGGCTCGTTCAGGGTGATCCACTTCGTCACGCGGTCGCCGAGGCGGTCCGCGACCAGCGCCACGTGCTCGGCGAAGCGCTCGGCCGTGTCCCGCTCCAGCCAGTCCAGGTCCACGGGCAGGTCCCAGTGGAACAGGGTCGGGACGGGGCGGATCCCCGCCGCGCACAGGTCGTCGACCAGCCGGTCGTAGAAGTCCAGGCCCTTCGGGGAGCGCACCCGCGGCCAGGAGAGGGAGAAGCGGTAGGCGTTCACGCCCAGGCCGGCCAGGAGGGCCACGTCCTCGCGGTGGCGGTGGACGTGGTCGCAGGCCGTCGCCGCCGTCGAGCCGTCCTTCACCCGTCCCGGCTCGGCGGTGAAGGCGTCCCACACGGACGGCTCGCGTTCGTCGGCGGCGCCCTCGATCTGGTGCGCCGAGGTGGAGACGCCCCAGAGGAAGCCGGCCGGGAAACGGGGGATCGGGTTGCCTGCGTCAGTCGCCATGCGGTGGATCATCCGTACCGGCGGTAACGGAAGTCAACGGCCGGGCGGGAAGGAGCTGTTGCCCGGCCGGTGACGCGGACCCGTCACGCCCCTTCCTTCAGCACCCGCGAGATCAGCCTCCGCTGCTCGTCCGTCAGCCGGGGATCCGCGCAGTACACGGTCTTCCCGTCCACGGTGAGCTGGTAGGTGAACCCGTCCGGGACGCCGACCGGCGGTGTGCTCCGGCCGGCGGCCAGGGCCTGATCGGCGAGGGCGTGCCACTCGGAGGCATCGGGCCGGTCCGAGGTGTCCACCTCGGCGAACCGCTCGATGCCCGCGAACCCACCCGTGCGCCGCACCTGAATACGCATGACACCTGTCTAGTACGGAACTACAGGGTCCGCACCCCGACCTGCTCCCAGGCCTTGGACACCGCGTCCAGTTCCTCCCCGTCGCCGAAGCGCTCCCGGGCGGCCTTCACGGTGAGTGTCGCGAAGTCGGCGAACATGGCCTGCTGCTTCAGCTCGCCGCCGGTCAGGACGTCGTACCAGACCTGTCCGGCCCGCTCCCAGGCGTGGCCGCCCAGGGCCGTGGCCGCGAGGTAGAAGGCGTGGTTCGGGATGCCAGAGTTGATGTGGACACCGCCGTTGTCGCGGCCGGTGCGCACGAAGTCGTCCATCGTGCCCGGCTGCGGGTCCTTGCCGAGGACGTCGTCGTCGTACGCCGTGCCCGGCTCCTTCATGGAGCGCAGCGCCACACCCGTCACCCGGGGGGCGAGCAGGCCCGCGCCGATCAGCCAGTCGGCCTCGGCGGCGGTCTGGCCGAGTGTGTACTGCTTGATCAGGGCGCCGAAGACATCCGACAGGGACTCGTTGAGCGCGCCCGGCTGGCCGAAGTAGGTGAGGTTGGCCGTGTACTGGGTGACGCCGTGCGCGAGTTCGTGGCCGATGACGTCGATCGGGATGGTGAAGTCCAGGAAGATCTCCCCGTCCCCGTCACCGAAGACCATCTGCTCACCGTTCCAGAACGCGTTGTTGTAGTCGCGGTCGTAGTGCACCGTCGCGTTCAGCGGGAGGCCGTTGCCGTCGATCGAGTCGCGCCCGAAGGCCTGGAGGAACAGCTCGAAGGTGGCGCCGAGACCGGCGAAGGCGCGGTTGACGGTGGCGTCCTTGCCGGGCTTGTCGCCCTCGCCGCGGACCTTGTGGCCGGGCAGGTCGGTGCCGTGCCGGGCGTCGTGGATCGTGCGCTGCGGCTTGCCGTCGGCGATCGCGGCGACGGCGCTCGCGCCGATGACCGTGGTCAGGCGGCGCTGGGTGCGCTCGTAGGCGTCGCGCTGCAGGGTGCGGCGGGCGGGACGGGCGAGCGAGGAGTCCTCGGCCTGGGCGAGCTTGTCGAGGACATGGGGCGGAACGATGGTGCAGAAGACGGGCTCGAAGCCCCCGTGAGTCGTCATGCCCGCACCCTTGCACTGCGTGACGAGACTGTCACTAGTCGCCACCATGATTGGTGAAATACCGGGACAACGACCCTCACGCTCCGTGGCGAGTGCTATGGCGAAGTGGGATAGCGCACTTTTTGTCCCGAATGTGCGCCGGGTCCCGCATACTGATACGACCCCGCGCACCGGTAGAGGCTCGGCTAGCATGCTGCGCATCATGCGTTTCGGGCTGCTTCTCCTTAGCTGCCGCGGCGAGGGCCTGTAGTCGAGGCCGACCCCCTCCCCGCGGAGCTTGGTGCTGCGTCGTCGGCCGTCCTTCCGGACACCCTCTGAGGAGCCCAGAGCATCATGGCGAACCGCCAGCAGCCCAGTTCCATGCCGATCCACAAGTACGGCCGCTACGAGCAGGTCGACATCCCGGACCGCACCTGGCCGGAGCAGCGCATCACCACCGCCCCCCGCTGGCTCTCCACCGACCTGCGCGACGGCAACCAGGCCCTGATCGACCCCATGTCGCCGGCCCGCAAGCGCGCCATGTTCGACCTGCTGGTCAAGATGGGCTACAAGGAGATCGAGGTCGGCTTCCCGGCCTCCGGCCAGACCGACTTCGACTTCGTGCGCTCCATCGTCGAGGAGCCCGGGGCCATCCCCGACGACGTCACCATCTCCGTACTGACCCAGGCCCGCGAGGACCTGATCGAGCGCACGGTGGAGTCCCTGAAGGGCGCCAAGCGCGCCACGGTCCACCTGTACAACGCCACCGCGCCGGTCTTCCGCCGGGTCGTCTTCCGTGGCTCCAAGGACGACATCAAGCAGATCGCCGTCGACGGCACCCGCCTGGTCATGGAGTACGCGGAGAAGCTGCTGGGCCCCGAGACCGAGTTCGGGTACCAGTACAGCCCCGAGATCTTCACCGACACCGAGCTGGACTTCGCGCTGGAGGTCTGCGAGGCGGTCATGGACGTCTGGCAGCCCGGCCCGGGCCGCGAGATCATCCTGAACCTGCCGGCCACCGTGGAGCGCTCCACGCCCTCCACGCACGCCGACCGCTTCGAGTGGATGGGCCGCAACCTCTCCCGCCGCGAGCACGTCTGCCTGTCGATCCACCCGCACAACGACCGGGGCACCGCCGTCGCCGCCGCCGAGCTGGCCCTGATGGCCGGCGCCGACCGCGTCGAGGGCTGTCTGTTCGGGCAGGGCGAGCGCACCGGCAACGTCGACCTGGTCACCCTGGGCATGAACCTCTTCTCCCAGGGCGTCGACCCGCAGATCGACTTCTCCGACATCGACGAGATCCGTCGCACGTGGGAGTACTGCAACCAGATGGAGGTCCACCCGCGCCACCCGTACGTGGGCGACCTGGTCTACACGTCCTTCTCCGGCTCCCACCAGGACGCCATCAAGAAGGGCTTCGACGCCATGGAGGCCGACGCCGCCGCCAAGGGCGTCACCGTCGACGACATCGAGTGGGCCGTCCCCTACCTGCCGATCGACCCCAAGGACGTCGGCCGCTCCTACGAGGCGGTCATCCGGGTCAACTCGCAGTCCGGCAAGGGCGGTATCGCGTACGTCCTGAAGGACGGCCACAGCCTGGACCTGCCGCGCCGTATGCAGGTCGAGTTCTCCAAGGTCATCCAGGCCAAGACGGACGCCGAGGGCGGCGAGGTCACGCCGAAGGACATCTGGGCGGTCTTCCAGGACGAGTACCTGCCGAACCCCGAGAACCCGTGGGGCCGGATCCAGGTCAAGAACAACCAGTCGACGACCGACACCGACGGCGTGGACACCCTGAAGGTGGAGGCCACGGTCGACGGGCAGGACACCGTCCTGACCGGCACGGGCAACGGTCCGATCTCGGCCTTCTTCGACGCCCTGCAGTCCGTCGGCATCGACGTACGCCTGCTGGACTACCAGGAGCACACGATGAGCGAGGGCGCCTCCGCCCAGGCCGCCTCCTACATCGAATGCGCCATCGGCGACAAGGTCCTGTGGGGCATCGGGATCGACGCCAACACCACGCGGGCCTCGCTGAAGGCGGTCGTCTCGGCCGTCAACCGCGCGGCTCGCTGATCGACCGTACGGGTTCGCGGCCACCGGCCGCTCACCGGTGCCACAGAGGCTCCGTCCGCCGATGTCCGGCGGGCGGAGCCCCGTCGGTTACCGGCCATTTGCTGTGGAGGTCACGGAAAGGTCTCCTCCGGGGTGCTGACTCCTCGTCTCGGATGTGGCTAACATCACGCAAGCGCGGCGACGTTGCCGTGCGGCGTGACGGAGGTGCGACGTGCTGCCAGGACGGGGACGAAACGGCCATGCCGCCAGGCTTTCTCGCGTCCTGGGCACCCGGACGGCGTGGACGGCCGCCGGTGACGGGGAGTTCTTCTGCCCCGGCTGCGGTGGCGACCGCAACTACCAGCGGCTGACGGGACAGCGCCGCTTCACCCTGCTCGGCCTGCCCGTGCTGCCGCGCGGCGAGACCGGCCCGGTCGTGGAGTGCGCCGCCTGCCGCCGCCACTTCGGCACGGACGTCCTCGACCATCCGACCACCACCCGCTTCTCCGCGATGCTCCGCGACGCCGTGCACACGGTCGCCCTCGCGGTGCTCGCCGCCGGTGGCGCCGGTTCCCGTTCGGCCCTGGAGTCCGCCGTGCTCGCCGTGCGCGCGGCCGGCTTCGACGACTGCACCGAGGAGCAGCTGGCCGCCCTCGTCGAGGCGCTGGAGGCCGACACCGGCCGGATCGCCGGCGAACCCTGCGGCGCGGGGCTGGCCATAGAGCTGCACGAGGCCCTGGATCCGCTCGCCCCGCACCTCGCCACCGTCGGCCGCGAATCGATCCTGCTCCAGGGCGCCCGCATCGCCCTGGCGGACGGGCCGTACACCCCGGCCGAGCGCGACGCGCTGGCCACGGTCGGCGCCGCGCTCACGATCTGCTCCGACGACGTGACCCGCCTGCTGGCCGAGGCGGCCCGCACCCCCTCGTAGGACCCGCCTTCGCGTACTCCCCGGGGAGTAACGCGCGGCCCGGACCGCCCCTCGCAGTACCCCCCGGCTCGCCCTCACGCCCGACGAACCGGCGCCCGTCCGGCGGGAGTCTGGAGACCGATCCAGACACCGACCGGAGGGAGCCGGACCCATGGGGGCCGTAAGGACGCGTACCGGGCGCAGGCGGGCCGTGCCCTGGGTGGTGGTGGGGCTGTGGCTCGCCGCGCTCGTGCTGGTCGGGCCGCTCGCCGGCAAGTTCGCCGACGTCCAGCAGAACCGCGCGGTCGACTACCTGCCCGACAGCGCCGACTCGACGCAGGTGGCGCGCGTCCAGGACGAGTTGCCGGGTGGTGAGGCGACCGATCTGGTGCTCGTCTACCACCGCGGCGGTGGACTCACCGACGCCGACCGGCGCACCGCCGGCCGGCAGATCACCGAGGTGAGCGGCGCCTACGACCTGGCCGGGCAGCCCAAGGGCATCCCGTCGAAGGACGGCTCCACTCTGATGTACCCGGTCTCCAGCACCCAGCCCGGCCAGGACGAGGAGGCCCGCAACGCCTTCGTCGACGGGGTGCGCGACATCGTCGAGGGCGGCGGCGGGCTGAGCGCCGAGGTCGGCGGGCCCGGCGCCCTCAACACCGACATGAACAAGGTGTTCGGCACGCTCGACGCCACCTTGCTGCTCGCCACGCTCGGCGTCGTCACCGTCCTGCTCATCCTCATCTACCGCAGCCCCTTCCTGTGGCTGGTGCCGCTCGCCGTGGCGGGCGTCGCCGCCACCGTGTCGATGGCCGCCGGGTACGGGCTGCACGAACTGTTCGACGTCACCGTCACCGGCCAGAGCGGCGGCGTGATGACCGTGCTGGTCCTTGGCGCCGGCACCGACTACGCGCTGCTGATCGTCTCCCGCTACCGCGAGGAACTGCGGCGCCACGAGCGGCCGTACGACGCCATGCGCGCCGCGCTGCGCGGCTGCGGCCCGGCCGTCCTCGCCTCCTCGGGGACCGTCGCGGCCGGACTGCTGTGCCTGCTCGCCGCCGACCTCAACAGCAGCAGGGGCATGGGGCCGGTCGGCATGGTCGGGGTGCTCGCGGCGCTGGTCGCCATGACGACCCTGCTGCCGGCGGTCCTGGTGCTGCTGGGGCGGCGGGTCTTCTGGCCGCTGATCCCCGCCTTCGGCAGCGAGCCGAAGGCCCGGCGGTCGCTGATCGCCGCGATGGGCACCTCGGCGACCCGGCGGCCCGTCACCGTCCTCGTCGGCGGGGCCGCGCTGCTCGGCGCCCTCGCGCTCGGCACGCTCAACCTGTCCGGCAGCCTCAAGCAGGAGGACTCCTTCACCGAGCGGCCCGAGTCCATCACGGCGATGCGGACGCTCGCCCAGGAGTACCCCGAGCGCAGCAGCCGGCCCGTGACGGTCATCGCGCCCGAGGAGCGGGCCGAGACGGTCGCCGACCGGGCCCGGACGACCGAGGGCGTCGCCGAGGTGGCCCCCGGGCGCAGCGGGTCGGGATGGACCGAGATCGCCGTGTTCACCACCTCGGCGCCCGAGACGCCGGGCGAGACCCGGACCATCGAGGCGCTGCGGGCCGGGCTCGACCCGGTCGGCGCGTACGTCGGCGGGCCCAGCGCCCAGCAGATCGACCTGGCCGACAGTGAGTCACGGGACCGGAAGGTCATCGTGCCGCTGGTCCTGGCCGCCGTGTTCGTCATCCTGGTCGGGCTGTTGCGCTCTCTCGTCGCGCCGCTGCTGTTGCTGGCGGCGGTGGTGGCGGTCTGGGGGGCCGCGCTCGGGATCGGCGGGCTGGTCTTCGAGCCGGTGTTCGGGTTCGCCGGGAGTGATCCTGGGCTCGGGCTGCTGTCCTTCGTGTTCCTGGTCGCCCTCGGCGTCGACTACGGGATCTTCCTGATGCACCGGATGCGGGAGGAGTCCGTGCGGGGGGCCGAGCCGGGGGCGGCGGCGCTCACCGCGCTGCGGACCACCGGTGGCGTGATCGCCTCGGCGGGGGTGGTGCTGGCGGCGACGTTCGCGGTACTGACGACGCTGCCGATCGTGGGGTTGGTGGAGCTCGGGTTCGTCATCGCGGTGGGGGTGTTGCTGGACACGTTCCTGGTGCGGACGTATCTGGTGACGACGGTGAGTGTGCTGCTGGGGCGGTGGGTGTGGTGGCCGGGAAGGCTCTCCCGGGTACCGGAACCGCCCGTTGAGTCTGCGGGCGGGGGGTTGCGCGACCCGGCGGAGCGGGGTGCCGCTCTCGGTGGGACGGGAGCCGTCCCCGGCGGCACGCGTGCCCGCAGCTGAGGGCATTGTGTGGTGCCCCTCCCTCACGGAGGGGCGCCTTCCTGGTCGAGGATGAGGATCGTGCAGGCACCCATCACCCCCCGGACAACCTGGTCGCGGTCGGCCGAGCGGGTCATGGCCGCGATCAACCGTGACCCGCTGACCGCCCCGCACCGCACCCGCAACGACGCGCTGCTGGCCGTGGCCTGGGCCGCCCTCGCCACCGCCCTGGCCCTGCTCGGCGACCGTGAGGCACGGCCCGACGCGCTGGGCTGGACGCTGCTGCTCGCCGCCCATGTCCCCCTGGCCTGGCGCCGCCACCGCCCGCTGCTGGTCCTGCTCGCCGTGATGGCCTGCATCACGCCGTACCACGCCCTGGAGAACAATCACGCCGCGCCTCTCTTCGCGACCATGGTCGTGCTGTACACGGTCGCGGCGACCGGCACGGTGCGCCGCACACTGCTCACCGGCGCCGCCGTCCTCGGCGTGACCCTGTTCCTCAACGCCCTCACCAACCCCGGCGGGACGCTGGAGCTCGTGCGGATCTCCGGCTGGGTCCTCGCGTTCCTCTTCTGCGGCATCGACGTGCGGTTCTACCGCCAGTACGTCGCCTCCATCGTGGAACGCGCGGAACGGGCCGAACGCACCCGGGAGGAGGAGGCCCGGCGGCGGGTCGCCGAGGAGCGGCTGCGCATCGCCCGGGACCTGCACGACCTGCTCGCCCACAGCATCACCCTCATCGGCGTGCAGACCTCCGTCGCCGCCCATGTGCTGGCCGCCGACCCCGAGCGGCTCGACCGGGAGACGGTGGCCAAGGCCCTCGACGACATCGCCGGGACCTGCCGCAGCGCCCGCGGCGAACTCCGTACGACCCTGGAGGTGCTGCGCGACGGCCCGCCGGACGTGCGCGGCCCGCTGCCCGGCCTCGACGGGCTGCCCGACCTGGCCCAGGCCGCGCGGCTGGCCGGTGCCCGGGTCGAGCAGACCGTACGCGTGGCGCAGGCACCGCCCGCCGTCGGCGCCGCCGCCTACCGGATCGTCCAGGAGGCCCTGACCAACGCGGTACGGCACGCGGGACCCGAACCGGGAGTCCACGTCGAACTGGACGAGAGGGACGGCGCCCTGCACGTGTCGGTCCGCGACGACGGCACCGGACCGACCCCGGGCGGCACCCCGGGCTTCGGGCTCGTGGGGATGCGCGAGCGGGCCCGCAGCGTCGGTGGCACACTCGACGCCGGACCGCGCACCGGGGGCGGCTTCGAGGTCACCGCGGTCCTGCCGCTGGCCACGACGGGGGAGAGGACCGGATGACCGTACGCGTGCTGCTCGCGGACGACCAGACGCTGGTACGGGAGGCGTTCGCGATGCTCGTGGAGTCGGCCCGCGACATGGAGGTCGTCGGCCGGGCCGCCACCGGCCGGCAGGCCGTCGAACTGTCCCGCGCCGCCCGCCCCGACCTCGTGGTGATGGACATCCGCATGCCCGACCTGGACGGCATCGAGGCGACCCGGCTCATCGCGTCCGATGAGGCCCTCGCGGACGTACGGGTGCTCGTCCTCACCACGTACGACACCGACGAGCACATCGTTCAGGCCCTGCGCGCCGGGGCCTCCGGGTTCCTGGTGAAGGACACCCGGCCGGCCGAACTCCTCGACGCCATCCGCACGGTCGCGGCCGGCGAGGCCCTGCTGTCACCCGGTCCCACGGCACGGCTGATCGAGCGGTTCCTGCGCAGCCCCTCCGCGCCCCCGACCGGCGGGCCCGAGTGCCTGTCCGGCCGGGAGCGCGAGGTGCTCGCGCTGGTCGCGCGCGGCCTGACCAACACGGAGATCGCCGAGGCGCTGGGCCTGAGCCCGCTCACCGCGAAGACCCACGTCAGCCGCATCATGGGCAAACTGTCAGCCCGCGACCGGGCGCAACTGGTCATCGTCGCCTACGAGTCGGGGCTGGTGACGCCCGGGAGCGCCTGACCCCATGATGGGGGCGTGAGCGAGCTGTGGAGTGAGAGCGACACCGGTGTCCTGAAGCTGCCCTCCGGACTGCTGATCCGGGGCCGGGGGCTGCGCCACCCCCTGGACCCCGCCGCGCCCCTGCCCTCCTACGGTGTCTACCTGCTCGGCCGGCAACCGCCCGAGGTCCCCTGGGAGTCGGGCTGGATCCGCTGGCCCGATTTCCGCCTCCCGGCGGACCCGGCGGCCGCCCGCGCGCAGCTGGCCGCCGTACGGGAGCGGGCCGCCGGGGAGCGGGTGGAGATCGCCTGTGGCGGAGGGCGCGGCCGTACGGGCACGGCACTGGCCTGCCTGGCGGTGCTGGACGGGGTGCCGGGGGAGGAGGCGGTGGCGTACGTCCGGCGGCACTACGACCGACACGCCGTGGAAACGCCCTGGCAGCGACGGTACGTACGCCGGTTCGGGCAGGGCTGAGCCTCCTCCGGCCGGCACCGTTCAGCCGCAGTGGAGGTCGGAGGCGGGCCGTTCGCCGGTGGCCAGGAAACGGGAGACGGCCCGGTCGCCGCAGGCGTTGCCGTTGGCCAGGTAGGCGTCATGGCCGGTGGAATCGACCGTGAACATGACGGCCCGGTCGCCCAGGGCCCGGCGCAGCTTCAGGGCTCCGGCGAGCGGGGTGGCGACGTCCCGCCGGTTCTGCACGAGCAGGAGGGTGGAGGGCCCGCGGTCGGTGATCCGCACGGCAGGTTCCCTCGGCGCGTACGGCCAGGCCGCGCACACCATCGGCCCGCGCGGCATGCCCGCGGTCAGCGGGTACGCGGCCCGGCTCTCCGCGACGCCCTTCTGGTACGCGGAGGCCGAGTCGGGCCAGTCGACGTCGTTGCAGATGGTGCCGACGCCGACCGCGGCGACGTTCTGCAGGACCGACTCGGGCGGGGACTCGGGCGCCGGTGGCGCGGTGCCCTCGCGGGCGGCCCGGATGGTCTTGGCCAGGGTCGGGTAGTCGTCGGGGTCGTAGAGGCTGGACAGCATGGTCTGACGCAGCGCGTTGCCGTCGAGCCGCGGTGGGTTGGCGCCGGGCCAGGGCAGGGGCGCGCGGTCCAGCCGGGCGGCCAGGCGCAGGAACCCGGACCGCACCTCGGCGGGCGTACGGGCGACCCGGTACGGATTGCCGGGGCGTGCGGCCCACTTGGCGAACTCGGGGAAGTTGTCCTCGACACCGACCTCGAAGGCGGCGAGCCAGTTGCGGGTCACGCGGGTGTGGTCGGGGTTGTTGTTGCTGTCCAGCACGATGCGGTCGGTGCGGTGCGGGAACAGCTGGCTGTAGACCGCTCCGACGTAGGTGCCGTAGGAGACGCCCCACGCGGAGATCTTCTCCTCGCCGAGCGCGGCCCGCAGCCGGTCCAGATCGCGGGCCTCGTTGGCGGTGCTGATGTGCCGGATCAGCTCACCGCCGTTGCGGACACAGGCCGCGGCCGTACGCCGGGCGGTGGCCATGTTCTCGTCGAGGGAACCGTCCGGGGCGGGCCAGGGCAGGCGCTTGGTCATGCCGAGGTCGGCGGGGTCGAGTGCGCAGTCCACGGCGGTGGACGGGGCCATGCCACGCGGCGCGAACCCGATGAGGTCGTAGGCGTCGCGCACGCTCTGCGGCAGCTTCTGCCCCTTGCCGGAGGGGTCGGCGAGGCTGTCCCCGCCGGGGCCGCCCGGGATCAGTAACAGCGCACCCCGGCGTGCGTCCGGGTTCTCGCTCGGGATCCGGGACACGGCGATCCGGATCGTCCGGCTGCCGGGGTGGGAGTAGTCCATGGGGACGTCGAGGGTGGCGCACTGCTGCCGGGGGTCGAGACCGGGCCCGGCGCACTCGCCCCAGTCGAGGGAGCCGGGCCCGGTTCCGGACGCCTCGCCGGGCCCGGCGAACCCGAGCACCGCACCGACAGCGGCGACCAGCGCCGCACATTTCGTGATCCGTTTCATACCCAGCAGCGTGACCGACTCGGTGAGCGGACCCCATCCGGGTAACTGCCTTGTGCGGCAGGGGGATTACCCCCGCCCCTCCGGCGCTTCGGGGCTCTGCGTGAAGTAACTGTCGTGCCGCACCTGGAACTCCCGCAGCTCCTCGCCGCCGCGCTGCGCGAACTCCGCGACCCGCTCGAAGTACTCCTCGCGCGGCGCGCCCGGGGAGAACAGCATCAGCATGGACACGGGGTCGTCGCTGTCGTTGCGGAACGCGTGCAGTCCGCCCACGGGCACGTACAGGAAGTCCCCCTGCCGCCCGGTCACCCAGTTCTCCCCGTCGAAGAGCCGGAGCTCGCCGGACAGCACGTAGAAGGACTCGGAGATGGTCCGGTGGAAGTGTGTCGTCGCGCCCCGGTGCCTTCGGCCCCATGTCCACCTTGT
Source organism: Streptomyces sp. NPDC007929 (assembly GCF_042959065.1). Lineage (NCBI taxonomy): Bacteria > Bacillati > Actinomycetota > Actinomycetes > Kitasatosporales > Streptomycetaceae > Streptomyces > Streptomyces sp. NPDC007929. Next base: position 641,063 of record NZ_JBIBKD010000002.1, read on the forward strand.
ACAGCCCGAACTCGCCCCCGGTGGTGGCGTGAGAGGCGAGGTAGTGGGTCCGGGTGCCGCCCGGGGAGACGAGGTCGGGCGGGGTCTCGACGGACCTGAAGACGGCGTTGATCTCCCCGTTCTCACCGAGGTAGCGGGGTTCTGGGTACGACATGGTGATCCCTTCGCATGGCGACACCGGGGACTCTGCCACGCCGGCCCGCGCCGGACATCGGGCTCGAAGCGGAGGCCGGTGGGGCCGTGGACCTAGGGCGTACTGCGGACGGACGCGGATCGGGCCGCTGTCGCCTCGGTGGGTCGGCCGGTCTCCGGGCGGCGCAGCATGAAGACGTCGATCGCGTCCCGCGCCTCCACCGTGAAGCCGTGGCGCTCGTAGAGCCGGCGGGCCGGGCTGCCCGCGAGGACGTTCAGCCGGACGAGGTCGCCGGAGGCGTCCGTCCCGGTCAGCAGAGCCCGCAGGACCGCCGACCCCAGGCCCCGGCCCTGGAGCGCCGGGGTGAGGTAGAAGTGCTCCAGCCAGTGGCCGTTGTCGGACGGGCGCAGGGTGACGCTGCCCGCGAAGGTGCCGTCGGAGACGATGATCGACGTGTGCCGCGGGGAGAAGCCGTCCCGCAGGCGCTGCCTGACCCGGTGCTCGTCGTAGATGCCCAGCCGCTCCAGGTCCGGGCGCATCACCACCGCCCGCAGCTCCGCTATCGCCTCGACGTCCGCCGGCCGCGCGGGGCGGATGTCCCATTCCGGTTCAGGGTGACCCTCTGCTGTGTCCACGGACGGATTGTTTCAACGGCTGCGGGACACCTCGGGCTAGGCTCGGCAGCCCGGGCCGGGTGACGTCGGCGGGTCCGGGGCCGTCGGACGAGGAGGCGAGTGAGCTGTGTCGGTCGGTGCGGTGGTGATCGGCGCCGGAGTGTCGGGGCTCACCACGGCGGTGTGCCTGGCCGAGGCCGGGATGGAGGTCCGGGTGGACACCGACCGGCCGCCCGGCGCGACGACCTCGGCGGCCGCGGGCGCCATGTGGGACCCCTATCTGGTCGAGCCCCGCGACCGGGTGGAGCGCTGGAGCCGGGAGACCCTGCCGGTGCTGACCGAGCTGAGCGGCGTCGCCGGCACCGGTGTCCGGCTGCTGGACGGGACGCAGGAATCCAGGGTTCCGTGTGAGCTGCCCACCTGGGGCCCCCTGGTCGGAGCGCGCTCGTGCCCGCCGGACGAACTCCGCGACGGCTTCGTGGCCGGCTGGCACTATCGCGCCCCCCTCGTGGACATGCCCCGCTACCTCCAGTACCTCGTGGACCGGCTCACCGAGGCCGGCGGGCGCATCCGCGAACACCACTACGACTCGCTCGACGCCGCGCTGCCCGAGGCACCGGTGGTCGTGAACTGCTCGGGGTCCGGGGCCCGGTCCCTGGCCGCCGACGCCGAGGTCGAGGCGGTCCGCGGTCAGCTCGTCGTCGTGGAGAACCCCGGTGTCCGGCGGTTCTTCTGCGACGACACCCCCGGCGCGGTGGACCTCACCTACATCTATCCGCACCCCGACGTCGTCGTCCTGGGCGGGACGTCCGAGCGTGGCAACTGGGACCTGAGCCCGGACCGGGCCGAGGCCGAGGCGATCGTCCGCCGCTGCGCCACGGTCGAACCGTCGCTCGCCGGGGCCCGGATCGTCGCGCACCGGGTGGGACTGCGACCGGCCCGCAGCAGCGTCCGCCTGGCCGGGGAACGGCACGCGGACACCCTGCTGATGCACAACTACGGCCATGGCGGAGCCGGCCTCACCCTGTCCTGGGGGTGCGCCCGCGAGGTGGCCGAGCGAGTCCGCGCGGCAGTGGGTACTAGTTCCTGATCTGCCACTGCCGGCGCTCGGCGATGTCGGCCTCCGGGCCTCTGCGGAACAGATACAGCCAGGTCCGGGCCACGAGGGTGAAGGTCAGGACGGTGGTCCAGGGCCAGCTGACGGCGTTGGCCGCCACCAGTGCCGCGCCGATCGTCGGTGCGGCGGCCGTGAGGGCCATCAGCGTGATCTCGGTCCTGCTTCTGCGGAACCGGTGCGCGATGGAGAATTCCGACCGCTCGTACCACGCCACCGCGGAACTGAGCAGCACGGCCAGCACCATGGTCGTCCAGGGATTGTCGCTCACCTGTGCATAGGTGACGGGCAGTGAAATGAGAAAGGGAAACACGCCCCCGTACTCGGACAGCACGTTTCCCCACTTCATTATCCGTCCGAACGAGTTCGAGCGGATTCGGGCCAGTTCGCCCGAGGCACTCGCATAGACGATCAGGGACAGCACGGTGCTGAACGTCGCCCCGATGAGCAGCAGCCGCACATCGTCGGGAAACCGGCTCGACGAGAAGGCGAAACCCAGCAGGAAGGTGATGGCCGCCAGGATCGAACCGGAGAAGGCGATTCCGGCCGCTGCCTCTCCCGACTGGAGAGTCGCGGGGTCGTCCTGCTCGAACCGGGCGATCTCGAAGGCGGGTTCACCGCCCAGGCTCAGCAGCGCCGTGACCGCGTGGTCGGACGGCCCGAGGGACTCCGCGAGCTGCTCGCGTGCGGTGGCGGGGACGAGATGCCGCGCGTCCGGATCGATGTACTCGACCCGCGACTTGTACTGGAAGTAGAGGTGGTCGGCGCGGCCCGACGGGCCGGTCCGTATCAACCGGGTCCCAAGGAAGCCGCCGGTCAGCAGGAGACGCGCCACGGTCAGTTCCGCCGTCCGGGCCACCGCGGAGATCAGCGGGGGCTCGCTCGACCTCCCGGGCAGTTCCCGCACCGTCTCGTCCAGCAGCCGCCGGGCCACTCCCCGGCGCCGCATGCCGTCCCGGACCGCTATCAACGACAGGCGCGCATGAGCCGGTGACGGCAGTTCCGCGACGACGCACCCCACCAGCACGCCTTCGGCCTCGGCAACCCGGACCAGCTCGCGCTCGACGCTGCTCGCGAGGACGTCGGAGGGCGGAATGATCTCCGAATCGCAGGAATCGGCCAGAAGTGAGCGGAGGTGATCCAAGTCGGAGAGGAGTGCCGTCCGGGTGGACCATGCAGCCATATGCGTCCATTTCCCTCGGTTCCTGGCAGGGCCTCGCCATGATACCGTATTCCGTCAATCGGTTGCCTGCTCAACCGCCCGAAAATGCCCCTGATTTGCGGCATGGCGCGCCGAACCCCTTTGTGTCACCGCGCAGTTGTAGGACACAGAACCCTCCGAAGTGTAGTCGCGGAGCGTCACCAGGGGGACGCGAAGAGTGAAAACGCGAAAGGAAGGGGAGCACGGTGGAGGCACGACACTCGGCGCTCTGCGTCGAAGAAGCGGAGGACACGGTGAAAGAATTGCGGGCAGAACTCGCCAAGGCCGGAATTATCCTGCCCTCACCGGGACTTGACCCGGTGAGTCTTGTGCGGGAAGCGCCCTGCCCGCTCGTCGAATCGACCCGGCTTCCCTCGGGGGCCGCCCGGCGCCTCGCGGCGGTGCGGCGATGAAGCCTCCCGTCGGCGCCTACGTCGTGGACACCCGCAGCGGCCGCATCGGCATCGTCATGGGGCATGAGGGGCCCTACGTGCAGTTGCGGCCGTACGGGGGCGGCAGGGAGTGGGACGCCGACCCCGGGGCCGTCCGGCACGCCACCCCCGCCGAGCGGCTGCGCGCGGCCACCGCGTACGCCAACGCCCGCAGCAGGGGCGAGGTCCCTTGACGTGACGGCCCTGCCAGAATGGCTCCATGAGTCTGTTCCGCGACGACGGCATCGTGCTGCGCACCCAGAAGCTGGGTGAGGCGGACCGGATCATCACGCTGCTCACGCGCGGTCACGGACGGGTACGCGCGGTGGCCCGGGGCGTGCGCCGGACGAAGTCGAAGTTCGGTGCGCGCCTTGAGCCGTTCTCCCATGTCGACGTGCAGTTCTTCGCCAAGGGCAGCGAGCTGGTCGGGCGCGGGCTGCCGCTGTGCACCCAGAGCGAGACGATCGCGCCGTACGGCGGCGGGATCGTCACCGACTACGCCCGGTACACGGCCGGCACCGTCATGCTGGAGACCGCCGAGCGGTTCACCGACCACGAGGGGGAGCCGGCCGTGCAGCAGTACCTGCTGCTGGTCGGCGGGCTGCGGACCCTCGCCCGGGGCGAGCACGCGCCGCACCTCGTGCTCGACGCGTTCCTGCTCCGCTCCCTCGCCGTCAACGGGTACGCCCCGAGCTTCACCGACTGCGCGAAGTGCGGGATGCCCGGGCCCAACCGGTTCTTCTCGGTCGCCTCGGGCGGATCCGTCTGCGTGGACTGCCGCGTACCCGGCAGCGTCGTACCCTCGCCTCAGGCCCTGGAACTCCTCGGCGCCCTGCTTACGGGAGACTGGGAGACCGCGGACGCGTGCGAGGCGCGCTACGTCCGGGAGGGCAGCGGGCTGGTGTCCGCGTATCTGCACTGGCACATGGAGCGCGGGCTGCGCTCCCTGCGCTACGTCGAGAAGTAGCGCGAGCGGCGAAGAACGCGAGCAGCGGAAGTACAGAGCAAGCGAGCACGAGGAGACGAGAGACACATGGCCGTACGCGGGATCCTGGGGCGCCAGCGCCGGGAGTACAGGACGCCGGAGCCGCACCCGTCCGGCGCGCGGCCCCCGAAGATCCCCGGGGAGTTCGTACCGCAGCATGTGGCGATCGTCATGGACGGCAACGGCCGGTGGGCCAAGGACCGGGGGCTGCCGCGCACCGAGGGGCACAAGGTCGGCGCCGAGCGGGTGCTGGACGTGCTCCAGGGCGCCGTCGAGATGGGCGTGGGCGCCATCTCGCTGTACGCCTTCTCCACCGAGAACTGGAAGCGCTCGCCGGACGAGGTCCGCTTCCTGATGAACTTCAACCGCGACTTCATCCGCAAGACCCGTGACCAGCTCGACGAGCTGGGCATCCGGGTGCGCTGGGTCGGCCGGATGCCCAAGCTGTGGCGCTCGGTCGCCAAGGAGCTCCAGATCGCCCAGGAGCAGACCAAGGACAACGACCGGCTGACCCTGTACTTCTGCATGAACTACGGGGGCCGGGCCGAGATCGCCGACGCGGCCAAGGCGCTGGCGGAGGACGTCAAGAGCGGGAGGCTCGACCCCGCCAAGGTCAGCGAGAAGACCTTCGCGAAGTACATGTACTACCCGGACATGCCGGACGTGGACCTGTTCCTGCGCCCCAGCGGCGAGCAGCGCACCTCCAACTACCTGATCTGGCAGAGCGCCTACGCCGAGATGGTCTTCCAGGACGTCCTGTGGCCGGACTTCGACCGCCGCGACCTCTGGCGTGCCTGCCTGGAGTACGCCTCCCGGGACCGCCGCTTCGGCGGCGCCATCCCGAACGAACAGCTCCTGGCCACAGAGGGCAACCAGCAGTAGCCGTCGCCCCGTGGCCGCCGGGCCACCGCTGCGCCTGCGGCCCAGCGGGTCGTCGCGTCGCCACGGGGTCTTCGGTCCGACCCCCTGCTCCGTCGCAGCCACCGCCGAGGCGCGGCGGACCTTGCCGTCGCTGCCGGGCCTGCGCCCCGGTGGGCTCTGTCGTCGCTGCCGGGCCTGCGGTGCCTGGCAGCCTCCGATCGATCGCAGCCGCCGCCGAGGCACGGCGGGCCCTCGCGCCATCGCAGGCCCTGCGGCCCGGTGGGCTGGCGTCACCGCCGCGCACACGGCTCGGCAGGCCCTCGTGCCGGGGCGGCGTCTGGGCCCCGGGCCCCCGGCCCCGCCGCACCCTCGGTCGCGCAGCCGCGCCTGTGGCCCCGTCGGCCCTCGGCTCGTAGCCGCGCGTCGCGCCTGTGGTTCCGCCATACCCTCGGCTCGCAGCCGTCCCCGTGGGCCCCACCGCACCCTCGGCCCGCAGCCGCCCCCCGTGGTTCCGCCGCACCCCCGGCCCGCAGCCACCCTCGTGGGCCCCACCGCACCCCCGGCCCGCAGCCGCGTCCGTGTTTCCGCCGTACCCGGCCCGCAGCCGCCCCCCTCGTGGCCCCACCGCCCCCTCGGCCCGCAACCGCCCCCGTGGCCCCGCCGCACCCCCGGCCCACAGCCGCCCCCCCGTGGCCCCCCCGCCCCCCGGCCCGCAGTCGTCACCAGGGTCCCGGCGTCTCTCCGGTGGCAGTTCGGCTGTACCGGCGGTGTGCTGGTGGGATGGGTGTGACTGCTGTTGGTGTGGCGCGGGGGAGTGCGCGGCAGGCCGGGGTGTTCGTCGCGGCCTCGCTGGCGTTGCTCTGTATTCAGCTGGACTTCTTCGCGCTCAATCTCGCCATCCCCGGGATCGCCGACGAACTGGGCACGAGTGTCTCCGCGGCGCAGTGGACGCTGTCGGCGTACATGCTCGCCATCGGCTGTCTGTTCATCGTCGGCGGGCGGCTGGGCGATCTTCTCGGCCGGCGTCCCGTCCTGCTGGCCGGGACCGGGCTGTTCGCCGCCGCATCCGTCGGCTGCGCCCTCGCGCCGAGCCTCGGTGTGCTGGTCACGGCCCGGATCGTGCAGGGCGCGGGCGCGGCGCTGATCTTCCCGATGTCGGTCTCCGTCATCACCAACGCCTTTCCCGAGGAGACCCGGGCCAGGGCGCTCGGGGCGATGTTCGGGATCGCCAACGTCGGCACCGCCCTCGGCCCCTTCGTCGGCGGCGGCTTCACCGACGGGCCCGGCTGGCGCTGGATCTTCTGGCTGCTGGCCCCGCTCAGCGCCCTCTCCCTGCTGGTCGCCCTGCGGTACGTCCCCGACTCCCGGGACGAGAGCGCCCCGCGTCAGATCGACCTGCCGGGCTGCCTGGCCGTCGTGACGAGTCTGGCCGCACTGACCCTGGCCGTGGAGCGGGGGAGCGCCTGGGGCTGGGACCACGCCCGCACGCTCACCCTGTTCGGGATCGCCGTGGTGGCCGGCGCCCTCTTCGTGCTGCGGGAGCGGACCTGCCGGCATCCGCTGGTCGACTTCCGGCTCTTCCGCAACGTCCGCTTCGACCTGGTCACCGTGATGGGCTCGGTCGCCAACATGGGCTACGCCGTCACCGTGTTCCTCGCCACGCTCCAGTTGCAGCAGGTGCGTGGTCTGTCGGCGATCCTGTCCGGCACGGTCTTCCTCGCCCCGGCGGTGCTGGTGGCCTGCTCGGGGCCCATCGGCGCCTGGCTGTCCGGCCGGATGCGGGCCACCAGTGTGATGGCGCTGGCCGGGACCATCGCCGGCACCGGCATGATCGGGCTGAGCTTCGCCTGGTCCTGGTGGGCCTATCTGCCCGTGTTCACCTGGTGTGCGCTGGGGCTGGGCCTCGGCTGGACCTTCGCCAGCGTCGCCACCCAGCAGGTCGTGTCGCCCGCCCGCGCCGGAGAGGCCTCGGGCGTCGTCCTCACCGCGCTCGTCATCCTCGGCGCCATCGGCCTGGCGGCCGTAGCGGCGGCCATCACCTCACTGACCCCCGAGACCGGCCCGGAACGCGCCTACGACCTCATCCTGCGTGTGGGCGGCGCCATCATCCTGGCCTCCTCGGCCCTCTCCCTGCTGGCCCGCCGCGCACTGGGCGCCCGGGCCGCTTAGACCGGCCCAGGGGCACCGACCTCAGGGGCGCGGGGAACTGCCCGACAAGCCACACCTCACCCGCACCCGGCAACGCCCGGTCACCCCTACGGCGCTGAACCGCCCGAGGCAGCCGCGCAATCCGCACAGGTCCCGAAGATCTCCACCGTATGAGCCACGTTCACATACCCGTGCTCCGCGGCGATGGACTCCGCCCACTTCTCCACCGCCGGCCCCTCCACCTCGACGGCCTTGCCGCACCCGCGGCACACCAGGTGGTGGTGATGGTCGTCCGTGGAGCAGCGCCGGTACACCGACTCACCGTCGGCCGTGCGCAGGACATCGACCTCACCGGCGTCGGCGAGGGACTGCAGGGTGCGGTAGACCGTGGTGAGCCCGACCGAGTCGCCCTTGTGCTTGAGCATGTCGTGCAGTTCCTGCGCGCTGCGGAACTCGTCGACCTCCTGCAGGGCCGCCGCCACAGCGGCCCGCTGCTTGGTGGCGCGGCCCTTCACGGACGGTCCAGCGGTCGTCACCGTTGCCTCCTCACGTCTGCCTTGCCCGGGCCATTGTGCCAGCCCGGGGTGGGGGCGGTCAGACGCCGACTTCGTCGGACGCCGTCCGGCTGCCCGGGATCGCGCACTCGGCGGGGTCGCCCGCCGCGTCCGAGGCGGCCGCCGCGCGGGCGCGGCGCCGGGCCAGCGGGGCCGCCAGCGCCGTCAGGGCGATGAACGCGCCGATGGTCAGCAGCACGATCGTCGCGCCGGGCGGCACGTCCTGGTAGTAGGAGGTGACCGTGCCGCCGATGGTCACGCTGACCCCGATGGCCACCGCGATAGCGAAGGTGGCGGCGAAGCTGCGGGAGATCTGCTGGGCGGCCGCGACCGGCACCACCATCAGCGCACTGACCAGCAGCAGCCCGACCACCCGCATCGCCACCGTCACCGTGACGGCCGCGGTGACCGCCGTCAGCAGGTTCAGGACCCGCACCGGCAGACCCGTCACCCGGGCGAACTCCTCGTCCTGGCTGACCGCGAACAGCTGCCGCCGCAGACCGAGGGTGACCAGGACGACGAACGCGGCCAGCACGCAGATCGCGGTGACGTCCGACTGGGACACCGTCGACAGGGAGCCGAACAGGTACGACGTCAGGCTGGCGTTGGAGCCCGTCGGCGCGAGGTTGATGAACATCACACCGCCGGCCATGCCGCCGTAGAACAGCATCGCGAGGGCGATGTCGCCGCGGGTCTTGCCGTACCAGCGGATCAGCTCCATGAGGACCGCGCCGAGGACGGAGACCAGGGTCGCCATCCACACCGGGGACCAGCTCAGCAGGAAGCCGAGGCCGACGCCGGTCATGGCGACGTGGCCGATGCCGTCGCCCATCAGGGCCTGGCGGCGCTGGACCAGGTAGATGCCGACCGCGGGGGCGGTGATGCCGACCAGGACGGCGGCGAGCAGGGCCCGCTGCATGAAGGCGTAGTCGAGGAAGTCCATCAGCTCAGCAGTCCCGTGCGGATCGGTTCGGCGCCTGCGGGTGCGTGCGGGTGTACGTGGTCGTGGCCGGGCAGGGCGTGCTGGCCGACGGCCTTCGGGGGCGGCCCGTCGTGGACGACGCAGCCGTCGCGCAGCACGACCGCCCGGTCGATCAGCGGCTCCAGGGGGCCCAGTTCGTGCAGCACGAGCAGCACGGTGGTGCCCTGGGAGACCTGCTCGGTGAGGGTGTGGGCGAGGACCTCCTGGCTGGCCAGGTCGACACCGGCCATCGGCTCGTCCATGATCAGCAGCTCGGGTTCGGAGGCGAGCGCGCGGGCGATCAGCACGCGCTGGTGCTGGCCGCCGGAGAGGGCGTCGACGGAGTCCTTGGCCCGGTCGGCCATGCCGACGAGGTCCAGGGCGCGCCGTACGGCCGTGTGGTCGGCCTTGCGCAGGACGCCGAAGCGGGCCCGGGACAGGCGGCCGGAGGAGACCACCTCGGTGACCGTGGCGGGCACGCCGCCGGCGGCCGTGGTGCGCTGCGGGACGTAGCCCACGCGGTGCCAGTCGCGGAACCGCGCGCGGGGTGTGCCGAACAGCTCGATGGTCCCGGCGCCGGTCTGCACCTGGCCGATGACGCTGCGCACGGCCGTGGACTTGCCCGAGCCGTTCGCGCCGAGCAGCGCGACGACCTCGCCGCGGTGCACGGTGAGGTCGATGCCGCGCAGCACGGGGCGCGAGCCCAGGTCCGCGCGGACGCCGCGCAGGGATACGACGGGCTCGGTCATGCCGTCCTCCGATGGGTCGATCACTTGGCTCCCAGGGCCGTCTTGAGGGCCTTGAGGTTTGCTTCCATGACCTGGAAGTAGTCGTCGCCGCGGGACTTGCCGGTGATGCCCTCGATCGGGTCGAGGACGTCGGTCTTCAGATTCGCGTCCCGGGCCAGGGTCTTCGCGGTCTTGTCGGAGACCAGTGTCTCGTAGAAGACGGTGGTGACGCCGTCGGCCTTCGCCTCCTGCTGGAGCTCCCGGACGCGGGCGCCGCTGGGCTCGCTCTCGGGGTCGACGCCGGAGATGGCCTCCTGGGTGAGGCCGTAGCGCTCGGCGAGGTAGCCGAAGGCGGCGTGGTTGGTGAAGAAGACCTTGGACCGGGTGTTCTTCAGGCCGTTCTCGAATTCGCCGTCGAGACCCTTGAGCTTGGTGACCAGGGCTTCGGTGTTCTTCTTGTAGTCGGCCGCGTGGTCCGGGTCGGCCTTCTCGAAGGCCTTGCCGACGCCCTGGGCGATCTCGGCGTACTTCACCGGGTCGAGCCAGACGTGCGGATCGCGGCCGTGCTCGTCCTCCTCGGAGTGGCCTTCCTCGGAGTGGCCCTCCTCGCCCTCGTGGCTGTGGCCGCCGGTGCCGTGGTCCTCGAGGTGGGTCAGCGTGGCCGCGTCGATCTTGGTCTTGATGCCGGTCTGGCCGACGGCCTCGTCGACGGCCGGCTGGAGGCCCTTGAGGTAGAGCGCCGCGTCGGCCTCCTCCAGCCGCGCGCGCTGCTTGGTGCTGATCTCCAGGTCGTGCGGCTCCTGGCCGGGCTCGGTCAGAGTGGTGACGTTCGCGTGGGCGCCGCCGATCTGCTCGGCGAGGAACGCCATCGGGTAGAACGACGCGACGACGTCGAACTTGTCCGTGTTGCCCGAGGCCACGCTGTCGCTGGAGCAGGCGGTCAGGGCACCGAGGCCGAGAGAGGCGGCCGCGGCGGCGGGTATGAGGCGTCGTCGTACGTTCATGACACTCATTTTCAACAAATATGGAAACCGTTGTCAACAAACGTCCTGACCGGGGCCTTGAGGGCGCCGCGGGGGGAGCGATTTGATTGTGGGGGCGCCCCCGCCGGTAACCTGAAGCATTCGCTGGAAGCAACCCCCCGTCGCCCGTCGTCGTAATGAAGAGAGCACCGTGGCCGCCGACAAGATCGACACCATCGTCAGCCTGAGCAAGCGCCGTGGCTTCGTATTCCCCTGCAGTGAGATCTACGGCGGTCAGCGCGCCGCTTGGGACTACGGCCCCCTGGGTGTCGAGCTCAAGGAGAACCTCAAGCGCCAGTGGTGGCGCTACATGGTGACGTCGCGCGAGGACGTCGTGGGTATCGACTCGTCCGTGATCCTGGCCCCCGAGGTCTGGGTCGCCTCCGGTCACGTCGCCACCTTCACGGACCCGCTGACCGAGTGCACCTCCTGCCACAAGCGGTTCCGCGCGGACCACCTGGAGGAGGCCTACGAGGAGAAGAAGGGCCGCGCCCCGGAGAACGGCCTCCTCGACGTCAACTGCCCCAACTGCGGCAACAAGGGCCAGTTCACCGAGCCCAAGCAGTTCTCGGGCCTGCTGTCCACGCACCTCGGCCCGACCCAGGACTCCGGCTCCGTCGCCTACCTGCGGCCCGAGACCGCGCAGGGCATCTTCACCAACTTCTCCCAGGTGCAGACCACCTCGCGCCGCAAGCCGCCGTTCGGCATCGCCCAGATGGGCAAGTCCTTCCGCAACGAGATCACGCCCGGCAACTTCATCTTCCGCACCCGCGAGTTCGAGCAGATGGAGATGGAGTTCTTCGTCAAGCCGGGCGAGGACGAGAAGTGGCAGGAGTACTGGATGGAGCAGCGCTGGAACTGGTACACCGGCCTGGGCCTGCGCGAGGAGAACATGCGGTGGTACGAGCACCCGAAGGAGAAGCTCTCCCACTACTCCAAGCGCACCGCCGACATCGAGTACCGGTTCTCCTTCGGCGGCAGTGAGTGGGGCGAGCTGGAGGGTGTGGCCAACCGCACCGACTACGACCTCGGCGCCCACTCCAAGGCCTCCGGCCAGGACCTCACCTACTTCGACCAGGAGGCCGGCGAGCGCTGGACCCCGTACGTCATCGAGCCCGCGGCCGGTGTCGGCCGCGCCATGCTGGCGTTCCTGCTGGACGCCTACATCGAGGACGAGGCCCCCAACGCCAAGGGCAAGATGGAGAAGCGCACCGTGCTGCGCCTCGACCACCGCCTCGCCCCGGTGAAGGTCGCGGTGCTGCCGCTGTCCCGCAACCCCGAGCTGTCCCCGAAGGCCAAGGGTCTCGCCCAGGCGCTCCGGCAGAACTGGAACATCGAGTTCGACGACGCCGGCGCCATCGGCCGCCGCTACCGCCGCCAGGACGAGATCGGCACGCCGTTCTGCGTGACCGTCGACTTCGACACGCTCGACGACAACGCGGTGACCGTCCGCGAGCGCGACACGATGAAGCAGGAGCGCGTCTCCCTCGACCAGATCGAGGGCTACCTGGCCTCCCGCCTGATCGGCTGCTGACCGCCGGTCGCCGTGCCACGGTGCCGGGTTCCTCCTCGGAGGGACCCGGCACCGCCGCGTTCACGGTGTCCCACGGGGGGAGTGGCCTCCAGCGCCGCGATCTCTCTTCGCGTTCCTGCCGCAGTTCGTGAGCCCCGGGGAACCGCACTCCGCGCGGGCCGCGCCGGCACGCCAGCCGCGCGCTCCCTACGCCGCCGTCGGGTCCACCGTGGCCTGGTGGGCCTCCGCCAGGTGCTCCTGGGCCTTCAGCCACGGCAGGAACTGGGCGCCTCTGCGCCAGCCGCAGGTGTCGCAGCTGATCGTGCGCTGGACGCCCGTGCGGTGTACCCGCACCACGTGCTCCCGGCCGTGCTGGTCCCACCGGCTGACCTTGCTCGTGTCGATCTGCGTCATGGCCCCTCCCGCGTAGAGAAATCCGGCGTTCCGGTCTGCTCGCAGCAAGGAGTGTGCAGCAAGACCGACAGCAACAGGGTTTCCCCGGAGATGAGTTATCAGGCCGTGAGGGACCTCAGTCGACGCTGCGGGGCAGCCGCAGGCTCAGCAGGCCGGTCAGCACGACGCCGCCCAGCTGCACCAGCAGGGTCGTGACCAGGGCGTCCCGCATGCCCATCCCCGGAACCAGGGACAGGAACAGCGTGCCCAGGGTCGCCACCCCGAGGGCCAGCGCGGACTGCTGGGTGGTGATCATCACGCCGCTGCCGACACCGGCCCGGGCGGGCGGCACCTCGGAGAGGATCACCCGGTAGACGACGGGGAGTTGCAGCGCCTGGCCCGCGCCCGCGACGGCCGCGCCCGGGAGCAGCTCGACGAAGCCGAGGTGCGGCCAGAACCGCCAGGCGGCCAGCGCCATCAGGGCCAGCCCCACACCCTGGAGGGCGGCGCCGGCCGTCACCACGCGGGTGCCGTACCGGGCGACAAGGCGCGGGCCCAGCAGCGAGAACACGAAGAACACCACCGCCAGGGGCAGGAGCGCCAGCCCAGCCGCCACCGGGCCGAGCCCGGCGCCCTGCTGCAACGCCACCGCGATCACGAACATGAAGCCGCTGAAGCCGATCGAGAACGGCAGCACCAGCAGCAGCCCGCGCCGCAGCGAGAGAAGCGCGAACAGGCTCGGCGGCACCAGCGGCGTACGGCCCTCGCGGTCGGCCCGGCGCTCCACCGCGTAGAACGCCGCCGCCACGAACGGGAACGCCGCCAGCGACAGCCACGTCCACAGCGGCCAGCCCGCCGCCCGGCCCTCGGTGAGCGGCACGAGCAGGGTCAGGAGCGAGGCCGCCAGGAGGAACGTGCCCGGGACGTCGACCGGCTCGGGCCGCGCCGACCGGGTCTCGGGGACCACCCGGAAGGCCAGCACCAGCCCGGCGAGCACGACCGGCACATTGACGAGGAACACCGAACGCCAGCCGGTCCCCGCGATGTCGGCGGCCACCAGCACCCCGCCGAGGATCTGCCCGGCCACCATCGACAGCCCGGCGGTCGCGCCGTAGAGGCCCATGGCCGTGGCACGCCGGGGGCCGGTCGTGGTCGCCTGGATCGTGGCGAGCACCTGCGGCAGCATCGCGGCGGCCGACGCGCCCTGCGCGACCCGGGCGGCGACCAGCGACCAGGCGTCCGGCGCCAGTCCGCAGGCCAGCGACGTCAGCCCGAAGGCGGCCATGCCGGCCAGGAACAGCCGCCGCCGGCCGAACAGGTCGCCGAGCCGGCCCCCGAGGACCAGCAGGACGGCGTAGGCCACCCCGTACCCGGCGACGACGAGTTCGAGGACCGACTCGCTCGCGGCGAGGTCGGTGCCGATGGTGGGCAGGGCGACGTTGACGATGAAGAAGTCGACGAGGGGCAGGGCCGCGGCCAGCAGCACGGCGAACAGCCCGAGACCGCCGAGCGCGGGCGACGGCGCGGCGGGGGAACGTACGGGACTGGGGGCGAGGGATTCGGTGGTCACGCTCCCGAGCCTGCGACGTCACTCAGGCTGGTACCAGAGTGTCCTTATCCTGGTAGTGGCAGCACCTGGAAACAGGGTCCGGACGGCGGCAGGCTGGAGACCATGACGACCATGGCGCGAGAGACGACGCCGCGCACCCCCGGGGCGCCCCGTGACGCGGACGTCCGCCGGCACGAACTGGCGGCGTTCCTGCGCAGCCGCCGCGAGCGGATCACCCCCGAGCAGGTCGGCCTGCCCCGGGGCCGCCGGCGCCGCACACCGGGGCTGCGCCGCGAGGAGGTCGCCCAGCTCTCGGCGGTGGGCGTCACCTGGTACACGTGGCTGGAACAGGCCCGCGACATCCAGGTCTCCGTACAGGTCCTCGACGCGCTCGCCCGCGCCCTGCTGCTCGACCCCAGCGAGCGCGCCCACCTCTTCCGGCTGGCCGGGGCCGCCGACCCGACACCGGCGACCAGCTGCCCGTCGGTCACCCCGGCCATGCGCGCGGTGCTGGAGCAGGTCGAGCCGTTCCCGGCGTGCCTGCAGAACAGCCGGTACGACATCCTCGCCCACAACCGCACCTACGGGCTGCTGCTGTGCGACCTGGACGCCGTCCCGCCCGAGGACCGCAACTGCATCCTGCTGTCCTACACCCACGCCGAGTGGCAGTCCTCGATCGTGCACCTGGAGGAGACCCAGCGCCTCATGGCCGCCCGTTTCCGCGCCACGATGGCCGGCCATCTCGCCGAGCCCGCCTGGAAGATGCTCCTGGACCGGCTGTACGCGGAGTCCCCCGCGTTCCGAACGGCCTGGGACCGCCACGAGGTCGTGGCCCACCGCACCAAGCGCAAGGAGTTCCGCAACCGCCACGTCGGCCGGATCACCGTCGACCACACGGACCTGTGGCTGACGCCGGGGACGGGGCCGCGGATCGTCACCTACGTCCCGGCGGACGAGGAGTCCCGGGAGCGGCTGGACACGCTCCAGGCGATGGCACTGAGCAGGGAGACGAGCCCTCAGCCGCTGTCGCGGTAGGTCACGGAGCACGGCACCGGCGATCAGCGGTCCGCCGTCACCGCCACCTCCCGCACCGGCGCCGACTCCAGGCGCCGTGCGGCCCGCTCGGCGGTGCCCCGGGCCCACCGTCCGTTCGTGACCGCCCCCAGCGCCAGCACCGCGAACCCGCACGCGGCGAGGATCCACCACCCGGGCCGGGCCGCGGACACGAACGCCTCCCGGTACGCGGACGCGCCGACGCCCGAGGCGAGGACCGCGCCCACCACGGCCACCCCCAGCGTCTGTCCGAGCTGCCGGCTCGTGGAGGCGACCGCCGCCGCCACCCCCGCCTGGGCGCGCGGCATGCCGGACACGGCCGTGTTGGTGATGGGCGCGTTGACGAAACCGAAGCCGACGCCGAACAGGACGTAGCCGGCGAAGAGCGTGACGTCGGAGGTCTCGGCCTTGAACGCGGCGAACAGGACACCGCTGGTCGTCATCGCGAAGCCCGCGATCAGCAGCGGCAGGCGCGGGCCGCGCGAGCCCACCAGGCGGCCCGACAGCGGCGCGCACAGGAACGTCGGGACCGCCATCGGCAGCATCCACAGGCCCGCCTCCAGGGCGGTCAGACCACGGACGTTCTGGAGGTACAGCGTCGACAGGAACAGGAAGCCGCCGAGCGCGGCGAACGCGCTGATCGCGATGACGGTGGCCCCGCTGAACGGCGCCGACCGGAAGAACCGCAGGTCGATCAGCGGCTCCTCGCGGCGCGGCTCGTGGAGGAGCAGTCCCACCAGGGCGGCGAGGACGACGGCGGCCAGCGGCGCGATCGACCCGAACGGGGTGCTCGGCGCCTCGATGATCGCGTACGTGAGCGAGCCGAACAGCGCGATCACCAGCACCTGCCCGACGGGGTCGGGGCGGCGGGCGTGCGGGGCGCGGGACTCGGGGACGAAGCGCAGGGTGAGCAGCAGGGCCGCCAGGCCCACCGGCAGGTTGATCCAGAAGATGGAGCGCCAGCCGACGGAGTCGACCAGCAGTCCGCCGACCAGCGGCCCGGCGGCCATCGATATGCCGACGACCGCGCCCCAGACGCCGATCGCCCGGGCCCGCTCGCGGGGGTCGGTGAAGGTGTTGGTGATGATCGACATGGCGACCGGGTTCAGCATCGAGCCGCCCACCGCCTGCACCATCCGGAACGCGATCAGCGCCTCCAGGTTCGGTGCGAGGGAGCACAGCACCGAGCCGATCGTGAAGACGACCAGCCCCGCCATGAAGACCCGCTTGCGGCCGATCCGGTCGGCGGTGGAGCCCGCGAGCATCAGCAGCGAGGCGAGGACCAGGGTGTACGCGTCGATCGTCCACTGCAGGCCCGACGTACTGGCGTGCAGATCCTGCTGCATCGACGGCAGGGCCACGTTCAGGACCGTGTTGTCCAGGCTCACGATCAGCAGGCTCATACAGCAGATCGCGAGCACCAGCATGCGGCGGCGGTGACTGAGCTCGGGCATGCGCCCGATCGTACGCCCATTTCGATAGTGTGGCTAACTAATGAATTTTGCCATCTCATTGCACGGCACAATGGAGGCATGTCCACGCCCCTCCTGATCGGCCCGCACCGCGTCCAGCCCCCCGTCGTCCTGGCCCCCATGGCCGGGATCACCAACGCGCCCTTCCGCACCCTGTGCAGGCACTTCGCCGAAGGCGAACCAGAGGGTGGAGTCAGTGGCGGCAAGGGCCTGTTCGTCAGCGAGATGATCACCACCAGGGCGCTGGTCGAGCGCAACGAGAAGACCATGCAGCTCATTCACTTCGACGCGAGTGAGCGCCCCCGCTCCATCCAGCTGTACGGCGTGGACCCCGCGACCGTCGGCAAGGCCGTCCGCATGATCGCGGAGGAGGACCTCGCCGACCACATCGACCTGAACTTCGGCTGCCCCGTGCCCAAGGTCACCCGCAAGGGCGGCGGCTCCGCGCTGCCGTACAAGCGGAACCTGCTGCGGGCCATCCTGCGCGAGGCCGTCAGGGGCGCCGGCGACCTGCCCGTGACGATGAAGATGCGCAAGGGCATCGACGACGACCACATCACCTTCCTCGACGCCGGCCGGATCGCCGTCGAGGAGGGCGTCACCGCCATCGCCCTGCACGGCCGCACCGCCGCCCAGCACTACGGCGGCACCGCCGACTGGGACGCCATCGCCCGGCTCAAGGAGCACGTCCCGGAGATCCCGGTGCTCGGCAACGGCGACATCTGGTCGGCCGAGGACGCCCTGCGGATGGTGCGCGAGACCGGCTGCGACGGCGTGGTCGTGGGCCGCGGCTGCCTGGGGCGGCCCTGGCTCTTCGCCGACCTGGTCGCCGCCTTCGAGGGCCGCACCGAGGACATCGCCCGCCCCGCCCTGCGCGAGGTCGCCGACGTCATGGTCCGGCACGCCACCCTCCTCGGGGAGTGGATCGGCGACGAGGCCCGGGGTGTGATCGACTTCCGCAAGCACGTCGCCTGGTACCTCAAGGGCTTCGCGGTCGGCTCCGAGATGCGTAAGCGCCTCGCGATCACCTCGTCCCTGGAGGAACTGCGCTCCGGCCTGGACGAGCTGGACCTCGACCAGCCCTGGCCCACCGGCGCCGACGGGCCGCGTGGCCGCACGTCCGGCAACAACCGCGTGGTGCTGCCGGACGGCTGGCTGAAGGACCCCTACGACTGCGCCGGGGTCGGCGAGGACGCCGAGCTCGACACCTCGGGCGGCTGATCAGCCCTTCGAGGGGCGGGGCGTGGAGCCGAACGCCGTCAGGAAGCGGTCCCGGAAGGAGCTCATCTTCCACACGGGCGCGTCGCGGCCGGGCCTGAGGCCCTCCGTCCAGTTCCAGCCGTCGACCTTGTCCAGGACCTTCGGGTCCTTCGCGACGATCGACACCGGCACGTCCCGGGAGGCGTGGTTCCCGCTGACCCGGGCGATCGGCTGGTGGTCGCCGAGGAAGACCAGCACGGTGTCGTCGGTGCCGTAGCGCTCCAGCCACTGGGTGAGGGCGGTCACCGAGTACTGGACGGACCTGCCGTACTCCTCGCGGGACTTGGTGGTGTCGGTGATGACGTCCGAGGCCTTGTTGCCGGCCTTCTGGATCGCCTCGAAGACCGAGCCGTCGCCGAGTTCGTCCCAGCCGACCATCTTCGGGATGGGCGCCCAGGGCTGGTGGCTGGAGGTCAGGATGACGAACGACATCAGCGGCTTGTCCCGTTTCTTGCCGTGCACCCGCCGCTGGAACTCCTCCAGCGCGTACTGGTCGGGCATGGTCGACCAGCTGAACTTCGGCCCCCGGTAGCCCAGGTCGAACGCGTCGTACAGCTTGTCCAGGCCGTACCACTTCTGCTCCGGCCAGCCCTTCTGCACGCCCGGCATGACGCCGACCGTGTCCCAGGCGCCGGTCTTCTGGAAGGCCTTGGTGAGGGTGAGGTGGTCGCCCGCGCTGACCGTGCGGTAGCGCCGCTGGTTGTCGATCCACAGGCCGGACATGGTCGTGGAGTGACCGAGCCAGCTGCTGCCGCCGTACGTCGCCGAGGTCAGCCAGCCGCTGCGGGCGGCGAATCCGGCCTTCTGCAGCGCCTCGGTGCTCGTGTCCAGGGTGCGCTCGACACCGGGTGCCATGACCGGGTCCTCGATGGCGCTGCGGCCGTAGCTCTCGATGAACGTGAAGATCACGTCCTTGCCGCGCAGGTCCGGGAGCAGTTCGCCGGGCGGGGTGTTGCCGAAGGTGTCGGCCTTCGCCTGCTCCGCGAACGCGGCCTCGTCCCGCAGCGACTCCACCGTCCGCTGCGCGTGCACCCGGAGGGCACCGGCCCCGCGCTCGGAGGCGATCGGCCCGCCGAACAGGGTCAGGCCGAGGGCGGCACAGGTGACCCAGACCGTGCCGGCGATCAGGGCGCCCTGGGTCGCCCGCACCCGATGGCGGGCCAGCACGGACGCGAGCCGGATCGCCGCCGCCACCATCACGGCCGCCACCAGCAGCACGAGCACCACCGCTCCGACCGCGGCGGCCGTCGCCACGCCCCCGCCCAGCGTGTCCCGGACATAACCCTGCGCGTCGGGCAGCAGGTCCCAGTCGAGCGCGGCGTTGAAGCCCCGGCCGAGGTATGCGTTGAACCCCATGTCGAGCAGGTTCACCGTGGTCAGAGCGGTGAGGCCGAGCCCGTACAGCACCGCGGCCACCAGCCGGGGCCGACGTGGAAGCGCCAGTACGACCACGGCCCCCGCGACCGCCTCGGCCGGGATCCGCGCGAAGCTGACGGCCCTGAGGGCGGGGAGCGTGTTGGGGAGGAGCAGCGCCCCGAGGACCAGGGCGGCGGCGACGGCGGTGGTGATCAGCCGGAGGGCGCGAGCGGTACGGGGATGGCGGGTGCGCCAGGCGCGCAGGTGGGTCCAACGGTGCCCGAGCAGGGGTCGTGTGAAGCCAGGCACCCGGAGGTCCTTTCCCGTACGGAACCGTTGAGGTGGCGGACCCGGGTGGGGGTACGGGTCCGCCACTGTTCCCTACGGCGCGTCCACCAGGTGTGTTCAGCCCGCCGGGCCAGTGCTCGGCAAACACCCGGCAAACGGCGGGCCAACCGGCCCCTCAGCCCACACCGACCGCCGTGAGCAGCGCCAACGGGGCGGACGCGGAACGGGATTCACGCACGCACGCGTACGGGTACGGCACCGGCTCCGGGTGCGTGTCGCGGCCGTAGCCCGCCAGGACCTCCGGGAGCCGGTGGCCGGTCGCGCCCGCCGCGTCGACCAGGCCGCCGGCGATCGCGCGAGCCTCGTCGTGCAGCCCGTAGCGGGCCAGGCCCAGCGCGATCAGCGCGTTGTCGTGCGGCCAGACCGAGCCGCGGTGGTAGGAGAGCGGATGGTAGGCCGGCTGCCCGGCGGCCAGCGTGCGCACGCCCCAGCCGGAGAAGAAGTCGGGTTCGAGGAGCCGCCGTCCGGCGAGTTCGCCGTACTCCTTGTCCAGCAGCCCCGACCAGAGCAGGTGCCCGGCGTCGGAGGCCAGCGCGTCGACCTGCCGGCCCCGGCCGTCCAGCGCGAGGGCGGGGAAGGAGCGCTCCGGCATCCAGAAGTCCTGCTGGAACCGGTCGCGCAGGTCACCGGCCGTCTGCTCCAGCAGATGGGCGTACGTGGTGTCCTGCCACACCGTGCGGGCGAGGCCCGCCGTGCGGCGCAGGGCGTCGTAGGCGTAGCCCTGGGCGCCCGCGGCCGTCACCGGGCCGTGCGGGCGGGTGCCGTCGGCGGAGCAGATGGCGCCGGGGGAGTCCTTCCAGTTCTGGTTGGCGAGGCCGCCCTGGTCGGCGCGGTAGACGAGGTAGCCGCGCGAGGTGAGGCCGCCGTGGTCGAGCATCCAGGTGACGGCGGCCCGGGCGTGCGGTTCGAGGCGGCGGGCCGGGCCGGTGTCGCCGGTGTGCTCGGTGTACGCGCCGAGCAGGACGAGGAACAGCGGGGTGGCGTCGACCGAGCCGTAGTAGCGGCCGTAGGGGACCTGGCCGAAGTGGGCCAGCTCGCCGTGGCGCACCTCGTGGACGATCTTGCCGGGCTGGGCGATCCCGTCGGGGCCGGTCCCGGTGGCCTGGGTCGCGGCGAGCGCGGGCAGGGTGGCGGCGGCGAGCCCCGGCCGGTAGGGCAGGGCGAACAGCGAGGTCAGCAGGGCGTCCCGGCCCAGCAGTGTCAGGAACCAGGGGGCACCGGCGGCCGGGACGCGCAGGTCCTCGCCGTCCGGCCCGGTCGCCGGGACCTGGAGGGCGGCGAGGTCGGCGAGCCCCCGGGAACAGGCGGCGGCCAGCTCGGGCCACCCCTGGGGGAAGGCCACCCCCTGGACGAACTCGTCTTCCCGGGAGCGCAGTTGACCTCGTACGGCGGCGGGGGAGCGGGGCACACGCAGGGCGCGCCGGTCGCCGTGCGGGCGGGCCATGACCCGCAGGGTCAGCTCGGCGGTGCCGTGCGGTGCGAGGTCCAGGGTCCACGCCATGCGGCGGGCACCGGTGCCGGTCTCCTCGACGGTGTCGGGCCGGGGGTCGGCCGTCACGGTCGTGACGGAGTGCCAGTCGCCGCGCCGGTAGGCGAACTCCACGCCGTGGGTGAGGGTGTGACGGGAGCGGACCGCTCCGGCCTTGGTGTAGGTGCGGTGGTCGGAGCGCAGCTCGAACTGGTCGGTGAAGTCGGCGTCGGCGGTGACCGCGAGGTGGACCGTCGTCGGCACCGGGCGATTGCTGGTGACGCGCAGCGACTCCACGAACGAGGAGTCCCCGACGGCCTGTTCACGGAAGAGCGTGTACGCGGGCGGCTCGTCCCGGCCGCCGCGCGGCACGAGTACACAGCGCGCGGTGTCGCCGTCGGCCACCGGGGTCAGCGTGTCGGGCACCGCCCCGTCGACGGTGAGCTGCCACCGGCTCAAGTGCCGGGCGTCCCGTACGAACATGCCGTCCGGGGCGCTGCCGCCGCGGTAGCCGCTGATGTCGCCGCGATCGCCGACGGCGGCGAACGTCCGGCCGTGCACGAGCAGATGATGCCGGTCGGTCATGCCCGGTCCTCTCCCTTGATCGCCGTGAGGCCGTTCCTGCCCCGTGCGGGCCGGTCGTGCAGAAGGTCGAGCGTGAGCGCGGCGGTCCAGCCGAAGCCGGTGACGCCGCAGGCCTGTGCCGTGTAGGGGTCGACGTACTCCGTGAAGCCGGAGGCACCGGCGGTGTGCAGCATGCCCTTGCGCAGGGCGTCGGCCCGGCCGCTCTCGCCGTGCCGCCGCAGTCCGCGCTCCAGCAGCCAGTTGGTGTTGAACCAGGCCGGGCCGCGCCAGTAGCGGTGCGGGTCGAAGGCCGCGCCGAGCAGGTCGTAGCTCGGGACCAGACGGGTGCTGCCGCCCAGGCCGAAGTGCGGGCCGCACATCGTACGGACCAGGGTGGCCGCGAGGTCGCGGGGCAGGTCAGGCAGCAACAGGGGGATCAGCCCGGAGACACCGCGCTCGGGGACCAGTTCCCCGGCGCGCACGTCCCGGCACAGGAACATGCCCGCCGCCGGTTCCCACAGCCGCTCCACCAGGGCCGCCGTCAGCCGCTCGGCGCGGTCCCGCCGGCCCGAGCCGGTCTCGCCGAGCTCGTGGGCGATCCGGTCCAGGGCGTCCTCGGAGGCGGCGAGCAGCGCGTTGAACGCCGGGTCCTCCACGGCGAACTCGCCGGGGCCGTCGGCGTAACCGCGGTCCCGGTAGTCGGCCGCCAGCCGTACGTACCGCCCGTAGTCCAGATCCGTCGGCCGGTCCTCGGGGGCGCCGTGGTCGAGGTCGGCGCGGCGGAAGGAGCGGGCCGGGGCGGGGGTGACCCGGGACAACGGGCGGTCCCAGCAGGGGCTGTTGTCCATACCCTGTTCCCAGGGGTGCACCACGGACACCAGCCCGCCCCCGCCGAGGTCGCGCCGGTGCAGGAGGTAGCCGTGCCAGGCGGCCAGCCGGGGGTACGCCCGGCCGAGGAAGCCGCGCGCCCTGGACAGGCCCGGGTCGGCGAGGTGCACCAGCCACGCGGCCAGGGCGTGCACCGGTGGCTGCACGATCCCGGAGGTCTGTACGGTGCGCGGGGCCCCCGCGGTGCGCCCGGCGGTCGACGAACGCCAGAAGTCGGGGCTCGGGAAGTAGGCGTCGAGGGGGACGGAGGGGTTGAAGACGATGTGCGGGATCCGCCCGTCCGCCCACTGGGCCGCCAGCAGCGTCTCCAGCTCCGTCTGGGCCCGTAACGGTGACAGGTGCCTGAGGCCGATCGCGATGAACGCCGAGTCCCACGACCACTGGTGCGGGTACAGGCGGCGCGAGGGCACCGTCGACGTCCCCGTCCAGCCGGCCTCCAGCACGGCGGCGGCCCGCACGTGCAGGGGAGGCGCGGCGCGGGCCGGATCGTATGCGGTGGTGCGTCCTGGGGGACGCGGGGCGCGTTGGGCGGTGCGGTCCACTCGGGGCTCTCCGAAAAGACGTCCGGCCGGCCGGTTCGGCTGCGGCTACCGTGGGGTTACGTCTATTTAACACGCAAAACCCACTATGTAAGGCAAGGTTGGGAAACACAAGGGGGTGTGCATGACCGGACAGCCCGGAAGAACCGGACGCGGCGCGGGCCAGGCGAGCGCCGGCGATCTGCTCGAACTGGTGCGCAGTCGCCGCGCCGTGACCCGGGGTGCCCTGCAACAGGCGACCGGACTGTCCCGGGCCACCGTCGGGCAGCGGCTGGAGCGGCTGTTCCGCGCGGGCTGGCTGCGCGAGGGCGCCGGGGGGCCGGTCGGCTCCCCGCTGGGCGGGCGGCCCTCCATCACCCTGGAGTTCGACGACGAGCACGCGGTGGTCCTGGCCGCCGACCTCGACACCCGGCACGCCCGGGCGGCCGTGCTGTCGCTGAGCGGCGAGCTCCTCGCCGAGCACGCGGGCACCCTCGTCATCGAGGACGGGCCGGACGCCGTGCTCGGCGAACTCGGCCGCTGGTTCGCCGAGTTGCTGACCAAGACCGGGCACGGGGCCGAGGTGGTCTGCGGGGCCGGGCTGGCGGTGCCCGGCCCGGTCGACACCGGGACCGGCCGCGTGGTCCAGCCGCCGATCATGCCCGGCTGGGACGGCTACGACATAAGGAGCCGGCTGGCCCGGGCGCTCACCGAGCACGCGGGCGCCGCCGGGGTGCCGGTGCTGGTGGACAACGACGCCAACCTGATGGCCTACGGCGAGCAGCGCACCGGCTACCCGGGCTGCTCCGCCTTCGTGCTGGTGAAGGTCTCCACCGGCATCGGCGCCGGGGTCGTGGTGGACGGCGCGCTGTTCCGGGGCATCGACGGCGGCGCCGGCGACATCGGGCACATCCGGGTGCCGGAGGGCGCCGGGGCGCTGTGCCGGTGCGGCTCCTACGGCTGTCTGGCCGCCGTGGCGAGCGGTGGCGCGGTGGCGCGGCGGCTGGCGGAGACCGGCGTGCCGGCGGCGTCCGGCTCGGACGTCCGGGACCTGCTGGCGTCCGGGCACCCGGAGGCGGTCGGACTCGCCCGGGAGGCGGGGCGGCGGGTCGGGGACGTCCTCGCGACGGTGGTGACGCTGCTGAACCCCGGCGTGTTGATGATCGCCGGGGATCTGGCCGGAACTCCCTTCCTGACAGGGGTGCGGGAACTGCTGTACCAGCGCGCCCTGCCCCGTTCCACCGCCCACCTGGAGGTGGTCACCGCGCGGCTGGGTGAGCGGGCCGCGCTGGTGGGAGCCGGTGCGATGGTCGTGGAGCACCTCTACGCGCCCGAACGGGTCGAGGAGCGGCTGCGCGCGCTCGGGGTGTGACGGCGGCGTTTTCCGGGTCCGGGAGACGTCCGCATGGTGAAATCCCGGCGGCTGTGGCAGCGTGATTCTCGCCACCCCTGATAAGGGTTGCGCTCAGATGAGCGGATCTTGAGCGACTGCACTTCTCCAAAGGGTGGCACTGAGTGCCACCCTTTGATCGTTCATCGAGCGAAATCAAATGTGCGGAAACTCTGCTCAGATGAGCGACCTGAGGGCCTCAGGAAGGCTCTTGCGTTCAAGAAGTGAAAACATGCGGCCGAGATCGCTTGCTCAGCCTTGACTTTCGATCCGCTGGCGGAGGAACGGTTGCGGGCGCATGACGCACGAGTGGACGTACCCAGACGCCTTTGATCTGGGTATGTTCCTGCCCGTCAGGGCAGCCACCGCGTCCTCGAGGAGTCGAGACCCGTGTCGGAAAACAAAGATCTTCAGGTAGCTGAGCACGGCACCAGCGTTGAGGGCGTGAAGTTCGTCTACGACTTCACCGAGGGCAACAAGGACCTCAAGGACCTCCTCGGTGGCAAGGGCGCGAACCTCGCGGAGATGACCAACCTGGGCCTGCCGGTTCCTCCCGGCTTCACCATCACCACCGAGGCCTGCAAGGTCTACCTGGACAGCGGCGAGGAGCCCGCGGCACTGCGTGACGAGGTGAGTGCACACCTCGACGCGCTTCAGGCCCGCATGGGCAAGAAGCTCGGCCAGGCCGACGACCCGCTGCTCGTGTCCGTACGCTCGGGCGCCAAGTTCTCCATGCCCGGCATGATGGACACCGTCCTCAACATCGGCCTCTCCGACAAGTCGGTGCAGGGCCTGGCCAAGCAGGCCGGCGACGACCGGTTCGCGTGGGACTCCTACCGCCGCCTCATCCAGATGTTCGGCAAGACCGTCCTGGGCGTGGACGGCGAGCTGTTCGAGGACGCGCTGGACGCGGCCAAGGCGGCCAAGAAGGTCACGGTCGACACCGAGCTGGAGGCCGCCGACCTCAAGAAGCTCGTCACCAAGTTCAAGAAGATCGTCAAGACCGAGGCCGGCCGGGACTTCCCGCAGGACCCGCGCGAGCAGATGGACCTCGCCATCCACGCGGTCTTCGA
The DNA here is from genome assembly GCF_042959065.1 of Streptomyces sp. NPDC007929. NCBI lineage: Bacteria > Bacillati > Actinomycetota > Actinomycetes > Kitasatosporales > Streptomycetaceae > Streptomyces > Streptomyces sp. NPDC007929. The sequence goes on from NZ_JBIBKD010000002.1 coordinate 666,660, forward strand.
CTCCTGGAACACCGACCGGGCCAAGCTCTACCGCCGTCAGGAGCGCATCCCGCACGACCTGGGCACCGCGGTCAACGTCTGCTCCATGGTCTTCGGCAACCTCGGCCCCGACTCGGGTACGGGCGTGGCGTTCACCCGTGACCCCGCCTCCGGCCACCAGGGCGTCTACGGCGACTACCTCCAGAACGCGCAGGGCGAGGACGTCGTCGCGGGCATCCGCAACACCGTGCCGCTCGCCGAGCTGGAGCAGATCGACAAGAAGTCGTACGACCAGCTGATGCAGATCATGGAGACGCTGGAGAACCACTACAAGGACCTCTGCGACATCGAGTTCACCATCGAGCGCGGTGTGCTGTGGATGCTCCAGACCCGTGTCGGCAAGCGCACCGCGGGCGCGGCCTTCCGTATCGCCACCCAGTTGGTGGACCAGGGCCTGATCGACGAGGCCGAGGCGCTCACCCGCGTCAACGGCGCCCAGCTCGCGCAGCTGATGTTCCCGCGCTTCGACGAGGACGCGAAGGTCTCCCAGGTCGGGCGCGGCATCGCCGCCTCCCCGGGCGCCGCCGTCGGCAAGGCCGTCTTCGACTCCTACACGGCCGTCAAGTGGTCGCGTTCCGGCGAGAAGGTCATCCTGATCCGCCGTGAGACCAACCCCGACGACCTGGACGGCATGATCGCCGCCGAGGGCATCCTCACCTCCCGCGGCGGCAAGACCTCCCACGCGGCCGTCGTCGCGCGCGGCATGGGCAAGACCTGTGTCTGCGGCGCCGAGGAGCTGGAGGTCGACACCAAGCGCCGCCGGATGACCGTGCCCGGCGGGCACGTCGTCGAGGAGGGCGACGTCGTCTCCATCGACGGCTCCTCCGGCAAGGTCTACCTCGGTGAGGTACCGGTCGTGCCCTCCCCGGTCGTGGAGTACTTCGAGGGCCGGATGCACCCGGGCGCCGACGACGCCGACGAGCTGGTCGAGGCCGTCCACCGGATGATGGCCTTCGCCGACCGCAAGCGCCGCCTGCGGGTGCGCGCCAACGCCGACAACGCCGAGGACGCGCTGCGCGCCCGCCGCTTCGGCGCCCAGGGCATCGGCCTGTGCCGCACCGAGCACATGTTCCTCGGCGACCGGCGCGAGCTGGTGGAGCGGCTGATCCTGGCCGACACGGACACCGAGCGCGAGGAGTCCCTCAAGCAGCTGCTCCCGCTCCAGAAGCAGGACTTCGTGCAGCTCTTCGAGTCGATGGACGGCCTGCCGGTCACCGTCCGCCTGCTGGACCCGCCGCTGCACGAGTTCCTGCCCGACATCACGGAACTCTCGGTCCGCGTGGCCCTCGCCGAGTCCCGCCAGGAGCCGCACGAGAACGAACTGCGCCTGCTCCAGGCGGTCCACCGCCTGCACGAGCAGAACCCGATGCTGGGTCTGCGCGGCGTCCGTCTCGGCCTGGTCATCCCCGGCCTGTTCACCATGCAGGTCCGGGCGATCGCCGAGGCCGCGGCCGAGCGCAAGGCCGCCAAGGGCGACCCGCGCGCCGAGATCATGATCCCGCTGGTGGGCACGGTCCAGGAGCTGGAGATCGTGCGCGAGGAGGCCGACGCGGTCATCGCCGAGGTCGAGGCCGCCTCGGGCACGCAGCTGAAGCTGTCCATCGGCACGATGATCGAGCTGCCGCGCGCCGCGCTGACCGCCGGTCAGATCGCCGAGGCCGCGCAGTTCTTCTCCTTCGGCACGAACGACCTCACCCAGACGGTGTGGGGCTTCTCCCGGGACGACGTGGAGGCGAGCTTCTTCACGGCGTACCTGGAGAAGGGCATCTTCGGTGTCTCCCCGTTCGAGACGATCGACAAGGACGGTGTCGGCTCGCTGGTGAAGCTGGCCGCCAAGGCCGGCCGCGAGACCCGCCCCGACCTCAAGCTCGGCGTCTGCGGCGAGCACGGCGGGGACCCCGAGTCGGTCCACTTCTTCCACGAGGTCGGACTCGACTACGTCTCCTGCTCCCCGTTCCGCATCCCGGTGGCCCGCCTGGAAGCGGGCCGGGCGGCGGTCCGCTCCACGGGCAGCGACCACCGCTGACCGGAGCGCGCAGAGAATCCGGAGCCGTCGGCGGTCCCCGACCCTCACCGATCGCGGCGGCTCCGGTGCACGGAGAAGAGCGGGGCGGCACCTGTGCGGAGGTGCCGCCCCGTCGGCGTCCGTCCCTATCCGGGGAGGCCGTCCCGCAGGCATACGACGGTGCCGGTGCGGGCCGCGGTCAGCAGGGCCGTGAGCATGGGAAGCCCGGTCGCCAGCGGCACGGACTCCGACTCGGAGAGGGCGAACAGGCCGTGGTGGTCGTGCTCCGGGCTGCGTCGGACGGGCTGCGCGGCCGGAAGCCGGCCGCCGTGGAAGTAGAAGTCGATCACCGGTCCCGTACCCAGTACATCGGCCCGGTGGTCGTAGCCGATGAACCGCGGGTCCTCTGCCAGGACGATGCCGGTCTCCTCGTGCAGCTCCCGGCGTGCGGCGCCGACCGGGTCCTCACCGTGGTCGAGCATGCCGCCCGGCAGCCCCCACAGGCCCGCGGCGGGCTGGCCCGCGGCGTAGCGCAGCAGCAGGATCCGGTCCTCGGCGTCGAGCAGCAGGACGCACGCCGCGACGATGGTCTGCGGCAGTGTCTTGACCCACTCGGCACGGGGCAGCACACCTGGCGCCTTCGGGACGGGCACGGTCGTGTCCACGGTGGTGTTCCTTCCGTCGTCTGGACAGCCCGGAACGAACTGCCCCGAACGGTGGAACGGCCGGACCGGCGGATGGTCACCGGCAGGTGCGGCTCAGGTGTCGCAGGCGACCCCGTCGCCGTCTCGGTCCAGGTGGGAGGCGTAGCCGGGCTCACCCCGGTGGATGGGGGCGGCCCCGGCGGCACGGACGGCGGTGCAGTTGGCGTAGTACACGTCCCCGCCGCCTCCCGAGCCGCCGTCGTCGGACCCGCCGCCCGCCGCGGCCGGTTGTGCGGTGACCGTGGTGGTGACCTTGACGGTCTTGGTGGCGGTGACGGTGGGAGCGGGCTCCGGCTTCTTCGCGGGCGGCGTCGCGGTGGCGGTGGTCGTCGCGGTGACCGTGACCGTCGGCCGCGGCTCGGCGGAGGCGGGCTTGGCGTCCGCGGTGTTCTCCCCGCCGCCTGCCGCGCCGATGGCGGCGCCCATGAACAGGGCCAGACCCAGCGCGGGGAGCGCATAGCGCTTCCGGGCCCAGCGGGGCGCCGGCCGGCCGGGCCCGGGCACGGGCGGTGCGGGGTACGGGGTGTTGTGCGGGCCGGTGTACGGATTGGTCATGGTCATCCCCCCAGGGCTGATACGTGAGGGGATGACCGTAGGGCCGGGTCGGGCGGGGTGAGGGGGAAGTGGCCAAGTTGTGATGGTTGTGTGAAGTCAGGCTCGTCGGCTCCGAGCGGAACGGGCTTCCTGTGCCTGCCCGCGCCGAGAAGTGCCGGGCTTCTGGTGCCGGCTGACTACGCCGGGAGCGCCGGGGCCTGGCGTCTCGGGCGCCTCGGGCGGTCGTCGTGCGGGGTGGGGGTGTTCTCGGCCGGAGGGCGGGCGGACGGCAGGCGGATCACCACGTCCAGGCCGCCGGTCGCCGCCGCGCGCAGGGCCGCCTCGCCGCCGCTGGCGTGGGCGAGACGCTGCACCAGGGCGAGGCCGAGACCGGTACCGCCCTTGGGGGCACCCGGGGCGCGCCAGAAGCGGTCGAAGGCGCGGGCCCGCTGCTCCTCCGTCATACCCGGCCCCTCGTCGGTGACGTGCAGGTCGACCCAGCGCGGCCGGCTGTCGCGCAACGCCCGCCGGGACGGGGCCTGCAACCGCGGTTCGATCGTGACGGTGCTGCCCGGCGGGGACGCCCGCAGGGCGTTGGACAGCAGGTTGTCCACGATCTGCTCGACAGCCCCCGGCACCGCGAGCACCGGGCCCACGCTCCCCGCGAAGAGCACCAGGGAGACGTCCTCCCGGGCGAACAGGGGATGCCAGGTGCGGTGCCGCTCGGCGCAGACCGCGCCCAGGTCGACGGTGGTGGGGGTGGCCGCGTGCTCCTCCAGCCGGGCCATGGCCAGCAGGTGCTCGACCATACGGGCCAGCCGGTCCGTCTCGGTGACGGCGGCGGTGAGGCTGCCCCGGGCCCGGGCACCGATGTCCGGCTCCAGGTTCTCCAGGCGCAGCCGCAGCGCCGCCAGCGGGGTCTTCAGCTGGTGCGAGGCCTCGCCCGCGAACGCCCGCTGGGACGCCAGCAGATGGGCGAGCCGGGCCGCCGTGTGGTTGAACGCGGCGGCCAGACTGCGTACTTCCGGCGGGCCCTTGGTGATGGTCACCGGCGCGAACCGGCCGCCGTCGGCCAGATCGTGCGTGGCCTGCTCCAGTTCGCGGATGGGACGGCCCGCCCAGCGGGCGAAGGCGAACCCGACCACGGCGACCGCCGTCAGCACGGCGAACCCGCCCAGCGCCAACAGCAGCCAGACGTGGTGCACCCGCTCATGGACCGTCCTCGTCGGCACCGTCAGCCACACCGCCCCCACCGGCCGCGCCTCCTGGCCCACCGGCGCGGCCACCGACAGATACTCGACCCCGCCGATCGTGGAGGTCCGGACGTCCACCGTCGACGTGCCGCGCAGCGCCGCCGCGATACCCGGCCGGGCGGCCAGGGTGCCGGACATCCCGGGGTCCAGCCGGTGCGAGGCGGCCAGCAGCGTGCCCGCCGCGTCGACGATCACGACCTTGCCCCCGATGCGCTGCGCACAGTGCGCCACCCGCCCCGGCAGGTCCCGCTCGGCCCGCCCCGCCGCGAGGGACAGCGCGGCGTACGCGGCCACCGACTCGGCCTCGTCCTTCGCCGCGTTGACGACCCGCTCCCGCTCGCCGCGCGAGTACACGAACCCCAGCGGGATCTCCAGGCAGAGCAGCACCAGCGCCGCGAGGCTGAGGTAGCTGAGCAGCAGCCTGCGGGTCACGGAGCGGCCACCTGCGCCGTCGGCCCCGTGTGCACCGCCAGCCGGAACCCGACGCCCCGCAGCGTCCTGATCCACGCCGGGTGCCCCAACTTGCGGCGCAGCGCGGCCACATGGACGTCCAGGGTCTTGGTCGGGCCGTCGTAGTGCGGGTCCCAGACCCGGTCGAGGATCTGCTGCCGCGAGTAGACCGCGCCCGGGTCCTCGCTGAGCAGCGCCAGCAGGTCGAACTCCTTGGGCGTGAGCGGGACGGGGGTGTCGCCGACCCAGACCTGGCGGGTCCGGCGGTCCACGACGAGCGGGCCCGGGTCGGGCGGCGACCCGGGGGTGGGGTCGTGCGCGGCGGGTACGGGGGGCTCGTAGGACAGGGCCGGGGCCGGCTCGGACGCGGGGGCGTGAGCGGGAGTGGGGGCCGGGTCGTGGACTGAGACGCCCGGAGCGGGAGCCGGGCCGTGGGCGAGGACGCCAGGAGGGGGCTCGTACGCCTGGGCCGCAGCCGGTTCGTACGGCGGCGGCCCGGGCAGGTTCCGGGCGCCCGGGGCCTCGGGGAACGGCTGGTGGGCGCGTTGGGTGCGGCGCGTCACCGCGCGGACCCGGGCGACCAGCTCCCGCACGCTGAATGGTTTCGCCAGGTAGTCGTCGGCGCCCAGTTCCAGGCCCAGCACACGGTCGGCCTCCTCGCCGCGCGCGCTGAGGATGACGATCGGCACGTCCGAGACCTGCCGGATGCCGCGGCAGACGTCGATGCCGTCCATGTCCGGCAGGCCCAGGTCGAGCAGGACGACGTCGTGGTACGGGCCTCTCAGGCCGTCCGTGCCGGTGGCGACGTGGTCGACCGCCAGTCCGAAGTGGCCGAGCCCTTCCATGAGCGGCTCGGCGATCGTCTCGTCGTCTTCGATGAGCAGCACTCGTAGGCCCATACGTCCCGTCTCTCCGTGAAACCGGCATGAATCCGGACAGGGCGAATTCGCATTCCCCGCCATGGAGTTCACACGCTACAAGAAGACGCTGCGTCTGGGGAATCAGGGCAAAGAATGTTCAATTTCTGCCCGGGCTCTGGAGTTTACTTAACCTTCTGCTGTAGGTCGGCGGTCTACGGTGGGGTGCACAAGATGAACCCCCAGCTCAGGAGGTTGCCTTGAAGGCTTTGCTGGATCGTGCCCGCACATTCAGGACGCGCGTCGATTTCGACAGCGTCGCCTACCGGAAACTGGCCGAAGGGCAATATCCGGAGGCGCTGTTCATTACCTGCTCGGACTCTCGTGTCATACCCGCGATGATCACGGGTGCACAGCCCGGTGAGATATTCGAGCTACGGAACGCGGGCAATATCGTGCCGCCCTACGGACGGCCCGGGGCCTGCGGCGAGGCGGCCACCATCGAGTACGCGCTGGAGGTGCTCGGGGTTCAGGACATCGTGGTGTGCGGTCACTCACACTGCGGTGCGATGGGCGCGCTGAAGTCCGGCGACGACCTCTCGTCCCTGCCCGGCGTGGACGCCTGGCTCCGCCTCGCCCGCCCGGAGCTGACCTCCGTACTGGAGGCCGCGCCGGACGACCCGTCCCTGCCGGAGGTCTCCCAGGGCAACGTCGTCAACCAGCTGGCGGCGCTACGGAGTTACCCCGTGGTGCGGCAGCGCCTCGACGAGGGCCGGCTCCGGCTGCACGGCTGGTACTACGAGGTCGACACCGGTTTCGTCTACGAACTCGGCGACGAGGGCGACTTCCGGGTGCACGCCGCGTGAGCGGGGCGCACGCGCGGGGGCGGGCACGGGGTGGCCGGGCCGCCCATCCGGCGGGGGGCGCGGCGGATCGGGGGACCCACGCCGGCGCGGGGTGGGATGCCGCGGGCTGGGATGCCGGCGACACCGCGGGCTGGGCACCGACGGAGCCCTTGGAGGGGGCCGGGGGGTGGGGGACGTCCGGAGCGGCCGGAACAGCCGGAGGCAGCGGGGGCAACGGGGGCAACGGGGGCATCGGGATCGGGGGCGCGGGAGCCTGGGGGCCGGGGGGTGCGCCGGGGGGCCTCGGGGGAGGCATGGCCGGTGGGGGAGACGGCCGGGGGACCGGCGGGTCGGGGCTCGGCTGGGGGACCGGCGGGTCGGCGGACGCCTGGGGGAGGGGCGGGTCGGCAGAAGGGGGGCGGTCGACCCGCGCGACGGCCGGTGACCCTCCCCCCGGCGGTGGTGGCGCCCTGGGCGGGCTGATCCGCGGGGCGATGAGCGGCGCCAGGGGCCGTCTGGGGGGCAAGGGTGTCGGCGGCGCCAAGGGCCTGGGAGGCAAGGGCGTCGGCGGCGGCACGGATCTCCGTGACGAGGTGCCCGGCGGCAGGGGCACCCGCGGCAAGGAACCTGGTGGCAAGGGACTCGGCGGCGGCGTGGGGGCCAGGGGAGATCTCGCCACCGACATCACCGCCTCCTTCGTCGTCTTCCTCGTCGCCCTGCCGCTGTGCATCGGTGTCGCCGTCGCCTCCGGCGTGCCGGCCGAACTGGGGATCATCTCCGGGGTGATCGGCGGTCTGGTCGTGGGCGCGGTCCGGGGCAGCACGCTCCAGGTCAGCGGCCCGGCCGCCGGGCTCGCCGCGCTGGTCGCGGAGACCGTCGCCGAGGTCGGGGTGGCCATGCTCGGCGTGATCGTGCTGTTCTCCGGCATCCTCCAGATCGTCCTGGGGCTGGTCCGGCTGGGCCGGATGTTCCAGGCCATCTCGGTCGCGGTGGTGCAGGGCATGCTCGCGGGCATCGGTGTGCCGCTGATGTTCAGCCAGGCCTATCCGATGGCCGACGCCAAGGCCCCCGGCGCCGCGCTGGAGAACATGGCCGGCATACCCGGGCTGCTGGCCGACATCGTGACGAACCCGCAGGCGATGATCGCCACCCTGCTCGGCGTCGTCACGATCGTGCTGAGCTTCGTGTGGAAGAAGGTGCCCGGCCAGGCCGGGAAGATCCCCGCGGCCCTGGTCGCGGTCGCCATCGGCATGGTGGTCGCCGCGCTGCCCGGCGTGGACGTGAAGACGCTCCAGGTGGGCAACCTGCTCAACTCCGTGCAACTGCCGGGAGCCACGCAGTTCGCCGGGCTCGCCGACGGGACGATCATCACCGCGATCCTCACCTTCACGGTCATCGCGTCCGCGGAGAGCCTGTTCACGGCCGCCGCCGTGGACCGGATGCACAGCGGTCCGCGCACCCGCTACAACACCGAGCTGATCGCACAGGGGGCGGGCAACACCCTCGCGGGCCTCGTCGGCGCGCTGCCCATCACCGCGGTGGTGGCGCGCAGTTCGGCGAACGTCCAGGCCGGGGCCAAGACCCGGCTCTCGCGCACCCTGCACGGCCTGTGGCTGCTGCTGTTCGCGCTGCTGCTGCCGCAGGTGCTCGCGCTGATCCCGATCTCCGTGCTCGCCGGTGTCCTCGTGCACAGCGGCTGGAAGCTCTTCGGGCCCGCCGAGTTCCCGAAGATGTGGCGGCAGGACCGGGGCGAGTTCGCGGTGATGACGTTGACGATGCTGGTCATCGTGGCGACGGCGCTACTGGAGGGCGTGCTGTTCGGTCTCGCCGCGGGGATCGTGCTGGCCGCGCTGCGCATGTCGCAGACCGTGATCCGCCAGCACGTGGAGCAGGACACGGCGAAGGTCGTCATGGCGGGCAACGCCACGTTCCTGCGGCTGCCCAAGGTGATCGACGCGCTGGAGGCGGCCGCCGCGTCCGGGAAGCCCCGGATCCGGCTCGACCTGACCGGCGTGACCCACCTGGACCACGCCTGCCGCCAGCAGGTCGAGGAGTTCACCGCCCAGCAGCGGAAACTGGGGCTGCGGGTGGAGCTGCTGATGCCGGGGGAGGCGAAGCGGGCCGCCGCCGCGCCGCCGTCCGCCTTCGAGGCTCCGGCCGCGGCGCCGCTGCCCAGGCGTCCGGTCGCCGCCCCCGAGGAGGCCATGGCGGAACCGCGCCCCTGGCCGCCCGCGGACGCCGAGTGGTTCTACCTCGACACGCGGCCCCTCCCGGAGGAGCACGCGCGCTCACCCTTCGTGTGCTGACCGCCGGTGGGACATGACGCGGTGGCGTGCCCGCCCGAGCAGGCGTGCACGCCACCGCGATCGGTCAGGGACCTGGCTATGCGACGCGCACCTTGTACGCCGTCACCCGGACCGCCTCGTCGTCCAGGCACTCGCCCGTCGTCAGGTCGAAGCGCTGCTTCAGCAGGGGGGAGGCGACGAAGGGGCGGCCCTGGTGGGTGCCCGTGAGGCCTCGGGAGAGGACCGCCGCGCCGGTGAAGGGGTCGCGGTTGTCGATGGCGAACAGGTCACCGGAGCGGTCGCGGAAGATCGCGGCCTGCCGGCCGTCCGGCAGCAGCGCGGCCACCCCACGGCCCGGCAGCAGCGCCGTCAGGTCGCAGACCGTGAACCACTCGTCGTCCAGGGCGATTTCGATCTTGAGGTCGGTGGTCTCGGGGGCCAGGGTCATCGCTGGGCGCTTCCTTCCAGTACGTCGGCGGCGGGTCGCATGCCGATGGACAGCAGCGGCAGGTCGGGCTTCATCTGGTCGCGCTCGGGCACGAAGGCGACGACCGGGTCCGGGGTGTCCGGCGCGTTCACGAAGGACACGAACCGGGCGAGCTTCTCGGGGTCGTTGACCGTCTCGGCCCACTCGTCGCGGTAGTGCGCGACATGCGCCCGCATCAGCTGCTCCAGCTCGTCGCAGATGCCGAGCGAGTCGTGGACGACGACGTCCCGCACGTGGTCGAGGCCGCCCGGGATCCGCTCCAGCCAGGTGGAGGTGCGCTCCAGCCGGTCGGCGGTGCGGATGTAGAACATCAGGAACCGGTCGATCAGGCGGACCAGTTCGGCGTCCGACAGGTCCTGCGCGAGCAGGTCCGCGTGGCGCGGGGTCGCCCCGCCGTTGCCGCCGACGTAGAGGTTCCAGCCGTTGGCCGTGGCGATCACGCCGAAGTCCTTCGACTGGGCCTCGGCGCACTCGCGCTGGCAGCCGGAGACCGCCGACTTCAGCTTGTGCGGGGAGCGCAGCCCCCGGTAGCGCAGCTCCAGGTCGATCGCCATCCGCACGGAGTCCTGGACGCCGTAGCGGCACCAGGTCTGGCCGACGCAGGACTTCACCGTGCGCAGCGACTTGCCGTAGGCGTGGCCGGACTCGAAGCCGGCGTCCACCAGCCGGGCCCAGATCAGCGGTAGTTGCTCGACGCGTGCGCCGAACATGTCGATCCGCTGCCCGCCGGTGATCTTCGTGTAGAGGCCGAAGTCGCGGGCGATCTCGCCGATCACGATCAGCTTCTCCGCGGCGATCTCGCCGCCGGGGATGCGCGGTACGACCGAGTACGAGCCGTTCTTCTGGAGGTTGGCCAGGAAGTGGTCGTTGGTGTCCTGGAGGGAGGCCTGCTCGCCGTCCAGGACGTAGCCGCTCACGCCGATCGCCGGGGCGAGGGAGGCGATGATCGAGCCGACGGCCGGCTTGCAGACCTCGCAGCCGTCGCCGCCCCGGGCCTCCTCGCGGCCGTGCCGGTCCAGCAGGTCCTGGTAGGTGGTGATGCGCAGGGCGTGGACGATCTCGTAGAGCTCCTCGCGGGTCTGCCCGAAGCAGCCGCACAGGCCCTTGTCGACCTCGACGCCGCTCGCCTCCAGCTCGGCGTTGACGAGCTGGCCGAGGACCTTGACGCAGGAGCCGCAGCCGGTGCCGGCCTTGGTGCACTTCTTCACCTCGGGCACCGTCGTGCACCGGTGGTCGGTGACCGCGCCGCGGATCGTGCCCTTGGAGACGTTGTGGCAGGAGCAGACGATCGCCTCGTCGGGCAGCGCGGACGGGCCGAGCTGCACGGACTCCCCGGCCCCGGCGGGCAGCACCAGCGACTCGGGCGAGACCGGCGGGACCGAGCCGGTGAAGGCCTTCAGCGTGCCGTAGGCCTCCGCGTCGCCGACCAGGATGCCGCCGAGCAGCGTGCCGTCCCGGCCGATGACCAGCTTCTTGTACAGGCCCGCGCGGGAGTCGGAGTAGACGACGTCCAGGCAGTCCTCGGCGGTGCCGTGCGCGTCACCGAAGGACGCCACGTCCACGCCGAGCAGCTTCAGCTTGGTGGAGAGGTCGGCGCCGGTGAAGGACGCCTCGTCCGCGGCGATCGTGGCCGCGGCTGTCTCGGCCTGCTCGTAACCCGGGGCCACCAGGCCGTACACCCGGCCGTCGGAGGCCAGGGCGCACTCGCCGATCGCGAAGACGTGCGGGTCGGCGACCGTACGGCACTGCTCGTCGACGGTGATGCCGCCGCGCTCCCCGACCGTCAGACCGCAGTCGCGGGCCAGCTGGTCACGGGGGCGGACACCGGCGGAGAACACCACCATGTCGGTGGCGAGTTCGGAGCCGTCGGAGAGCTTCATACCGGTGACGGCGCCCTCGGCGTCGACCAGGATCTCCTGCGTGCCCACGCCCGTGTGGACGCTCAGGCCCATCTCCTCGATGGTGCGCAGCAGCGCGGCGCCGCCGCCGTCGTCCACCTGGACGGGCATCAGCCGGGGCGCGAACTCCACGATGTGCGACTCGACACCCAGGCCCTTCAGCGCGCCCGCGGCCTCCAGGCCCAGCAGCCCGCCGCCGACCACGGCACCCGTGGTGGCCTTCGACTTCGCGTACTCCTCGATCGCGAGCAGGTCCTCGATCGTGCGGTAGACGAAGCAGCCCTCGGCGTCCTTGTTCGGCACCGGCGGGACGAAGGGGTAGGAGCCGGTGGCGAGGACGAGCGTGTCGTACTCGAAGACCTCACCGGACCGGGCGGTGACCTTCCGCGCGGCACGGTCGACGGAGACCGCCGGGTCGCCGACGCGCAGCTCGATGCCGTGCGCGGCGATGAACTCGGGGTCGGTCATGGACAGGTCTTCGGCCGTCCTGCCCGAGAAGTACGAGGTGAGGGCCACGCGGTCGTAGGCCGGGCGCGGCTCCTCGCAGAGCACGACCACGCGGTGCGTGGCGGTCAGGCCGCGCTCGGCGAGCGCTTCCAGGAAGCGCTGGCCGACCATGCCGTGGCCGACGAGCACGATCGTGGGGGTGGCCTCCGTGGCCTCCGGGGTGGCGGTCATCAGGAGCCTCCATCGTTGGTGAGCAGGTGGAGCAGCGGGCCGCCGTCGGAGGGGAGCGGCTCTGCTCCCTCCCAGGCGCGGGCGAGCGCGCCGACGGTGCCGAGTTCGCCGACGAGGACCCCGCCGACCAGGCGGTCGTCGCGGACGACGACCTTGCGGTAGGTGCCGCGGGTGGCGTCGGCGAGCTGGACGACGTCGTCGCCCGGGAGGGCCTCGGTCTCGCCGAACGCGGCGAGGTCGAAGGGGCTGTCGTGCCCGTTGAGCGTGAGCCGGGTCAGAGAACGCGTGCCGGTGTAGCGGGCGGTGGCGTCACCGGCCAGCAACTCGGCCAGCGCGTCGGCCTGTTCGAGCGCCGGGGTGGCGAGGCCGTACACCGTGCCGTGGTGCTGGACGCAGTCCCCGAGGGCGTGGATGCGCGGGTCGGAGGTGCGCAGCTCGTCGTCGACGACGATGCCCTTGCGCACCTCCAGGCCGGCCGCCTGTGCCAGGCCCACTCGCGGGTGGACCCCGCAGGCCAGGACCACGAGGTCGGCGTCGAGGGCGTATCCGTCGGCCATTTCCACCGAGCGGACCGCGCCGCCGACGCAGCGCACGTCGCGGACGCGCAGGTCGGTGTGCACCTCGACGCCGAGGTCGGCGAGGTGACGCCGGACCAGCGTCGAGGCGGCCGGGTCGAGCTGGCGCTCCATCAGCCGCTCGGACTGCTGGGCGAGTACGACCTGGGCGCCGCGCAGCGCGAGGGCGCGGGCGGCGGAGACGCCGAGGAGCCCGCCGCCGATGACGACGGCCTTGGTGCCCGGCCGGACCGCCTTGGACAGGCCCAGGCAGTCGTCCATGGTGCGGAACGCGTGTACGCCCTCGGGGAGTTGGCGGTTCTCGGTGAACAGGCCGCGCAGGGGCGGTAGCACGGGGTTGGATCCGGTGGCCAGCACGAGTGTGTCGTATGCGATCACCGAGCCGTCCGCGCACCGCACGGTACGCGCGGCGCGGTCGATGTCCGTGACCCGGCCGCGGGTCAGCGCCGCGGGCGCCGGCAGGGCGATCACCTCGGGGCTGTACCGTCCGGCCAGCACCTCGGCGAGCAGCACGCGGTTGTAGGGCCGGTGCTCCTCCTCGCCGATCAGCAGCGCGGGCGTGCCGAGCTCACCGAGCCGCCGGGCGAGCCGTACGCCCGCGAGGCCGGTGCCGATCACCACCACACGCTCATTCGAGGTCATGCCCTTGAGCGTGCGGTGCCGGTGTTACCCGGCAGCATCACCTCTGTTTCCCCCGAGGAACGCTGCCCTCAGCGGACGACGGCACGGAGTGTGAGGCTTCCTGAGGTGCGAGGAACGGGGTTGTGAGAGGTTCCGCGCCACGAAACTCCGCGCACCCCGCGACGCGCTTCGAGGCTGGTCTGCGGTGGGTGTCGTGGCGCGGCCACGGTGGTCGGTGGCGGTTCGCGCGACGCGGTCACGGCCGTCTGCGGCGGTCCCGTGGCGCTGCGAGGCCGGTCGTTGCGGCCACGGTGGACTGCGACACCCGTAGCGCGGCCCCGGCGCTCCGCGACGGTTCGCGTGGCGCGGCGGCGCCGGTCGGCGGCGCTTCTCGTGTCGCGGCGACACCGGTCTGCGGCGGTTCCCGCGACGCGGCCATGGCGGTCCGCGGCGGTTGCCGTAGCGCGGGCACGGGCGGTCCGTGGCGCGGCCGCGGCGGTTCGCGGGGCGTGGGTACGGCGGGCTGCCGGGGCCAGGGGCGTCCGTGGCGGTTGTCGCAGCCCGGCGATGCCGGGATGCGAGGGGCTCGCAGCGGCCTCGCATAGGGTCTCGATCATGCCCGACATATCCCTGACCATGATCGCCCTGCTCTGCCTCGCGGCCCTCGCCGCCGGGTGGATCGACGCCGTGGTCGGGGGCGGCGGGCTGCTCCTGCTGCCGGTGCTGCTGCTGGGGCTGCCGGCCGGGACGCCCGCCGCGCACGCGCTCGGCACCAACAAGGCCGTCGCCATCGTCGGCACCACCGGCGCGGCCGTGACGTACGCCCGCAAGGCGCCCGTGGACGTCCGCACCGCCGTCCGCATCGGGCTGGCCGCCCTCGCCGGGTCCTCGGCCGGGGCGTTCTTCGCGGCGGGGATGAGCACTGACGTCCTCAAGCCGGTGATCATGGTGGTGCTGCTCGGCGTCGCCGCCTTCGTGATCCTGCGGCCCACCTTCGGCACGGCCCCCGCGACCGGCCCGGCCGGACCCCGCCGCGTCCTCGCCGCGATCGGCCTCGCGGGCCTCGGCATCGGCTTCTACGACGGACTCATCGGCCCCGGCACCGGCACGTTCCTGGTCCTCGCGCTCACCGCGATCCTCCACCTCGACCTCGTCACGGCCTCCGCCACCGCCAAGATCGTCAACTGCTGTACCAACGCGGGCGCCCTCGCCACCTTCGCCTGGCAGGGCGCGGTCCTGTGGCAACTGGCCGCGCTGATGGCCGTCTTCAACCTGGCGGGCGGCACCCTCGGCGCCCACACCGCCCTCAAGCAGGGCAGCGGCTTCGTCCGCGTCGTCCTGCTGACGGTCGTCTTCGCCCTGGTGGGGAACCTGGCGTACGAGCAGTGGATCGCCTAGGCCGGGTCACCGGCTGCCGGTCAGGTGGGCGAAGACGACGACGTTGCCCTGGTAGCCGGTGTCGCGTGAGTAGCCGCCGCCGCAGGTGATGACCCGCAGTTCGGGGCGGTGGGCGGCGCCGTAGACCTTCTCGTCGGGGAAGTCCTTCGCGGCGTACACCTCCACGGCGTCCACGGTGAACACCGCGACACCGCCGTCCCGCCGGTCCACCTCGATGGCGCTGCCCCGGGCCAGGGCGCCGAGGTCGTAGAAGACGGCGGGGCCGTCGGCGTTGTCCACGTGCCCGGCGACGATCGCCGTGCCCAGCTCCCCGGGGGTGGTGCCGGCCTCGTACCAGCCGGCGAGGTTCTCGTCCGCCGCGGGCGGTACGTCGAGGCTGCCGGTCCTCGTCAGACCGAGCCCGGTCAGCGGGGCGTCGACCCCGATCGCCGGGATGCGGACGCGGTCGGGCGGCGAGGGCGGAAGCGCGGGCACGGCGGGCCGCTCCCCGGCACGGCCGTCCAGCCCGGCCCGGGCCTGCGCGGCGGACGGCTGGGGCGGTGCGTGGGTGACGGCGCCGTCGCGCAGCAGCCACACCCCGGAGCACAGGGCGAACACCGTGACGGCCGCCATGGCCGCGTTCGCGGGGCGGCGAGGGCCGCTGCCGAACCTGGTGGAGCCGCGCACACCCACCCACCCCTTTCCGGGCTTCGGCCCCGTACCCCCCTCCGGGCCGCGAGGGGCGTCGGACCCGGAGGGGGAGGGGACATGCGGTACCGGCGACGGACAGCGGAGGGTGTCCGTCAGATCCCGTCGCCTCTCGCCCGGCGATGCAGGAGCCAGGTACCGCCCGCGGCGGCGACGGCGAGAGCCGCCACGCCGGCCGCGGTCTGCACGGGGTCGGGGCCCAGTGCGCCGCCGACCCCCGTCTTCACGCTCCCCCGTGGATGCACCTGCCCGCGCATCGACGTCAGTGTGACCACCAGGTCCCCGGTGGTCCGCCGGCCGCTGCCGTCGCAGGTCGCGGTGATCTCGTACGTCCCCGGCTGCGCACTCGGCGGCACCCGGAACCGCCCGGTCGCGTCCTGCCCGTGCGCGTCCGGCGCCAGGCTCAGGGAGCCGGCCCCCACCGCGCTCGCGTCACCCGTCGCCGCGCCGCCGTCGCCGCAGGCCGCCGTGAGCACCGTGACCTGACCGCCCGGCACGACCGAGGCGGGGGACACCTCCAGACCACCGTCGGACGCGCCGTACGCGGGGGCGGCGGCGAGAGCCGCGGCGGTGACCGCGAGCGCGATGCCGGTCAGCGGCCGGGCGGTACGTCGCATCGGTGCTCCCCCTTCGAGCGGGTCGGTCGTGCGCTGCCCTTCCGAGGTAACGGGCAGCGGGGCGGCCGCGCCCCCTGAGGGAGCGTCAGAATTGGGGTGAATGGGTGTCAGGGGGAGGCGAGCCAGGGGCTGCTCGCTGCCGTTTCGGCAGGTCACGGGCGTTCGGGCGGTGGGGTGCGGAAATGCGCGGGGTGCGCGTGTGAACGGGTGACCCGGGTGCGTACGCCATGGCCGCCGCCCTCCGCTTGACCTAAAGGAAGGTTGAGGTATGAGGCTGTGCGGCATGACCACAACCACCACCGCACCCTCCGCCGCCGCGCCCCTCCGTCTGACCCTCGTCGTGGGCAGCAACCGGCACGGCCGATTCGGCCCCGTCGTCGCGGACTGGCTCCTCGGCCGCGTCCGGGACCGTGACGACCTTCTCGTCGACGTCGTGGACGTCGCCGAGGTCGCACTGCCCATGTCCCTCGAACCGACCCCGGAGGCGACGGCCGCGCTGTCCGGCGTCACCCCGAAGCTGGCTCGCGCGGACGCCTTCGTGGTGCTCACCCCCGAGTACAACCACTCGTTCCCGGCGGGCCTGAAGAACCTCGTCGACTGGCACTTCACCGAATGGCAGGCCAAGCCCGTCGGCCTGGTCTCCTACGGCGGTCTGGCCGGCGGCCTGCGTGCGGTGGAGCACCTGCGTCAGGTCTTCGCGGAGCTCCACGCCGTGACGGTCCGCGACACCGTCTCCTTCCACAACGCCGGTGCCTCCTTCGACGACCGGGGCGCCCTGCGCGACCCGTCCGGCCCGGACGCGGCGGCCAAGACCATGCTGGACCAACTGGTGTGGTGGGGCCGGGCGTTGCGGGAGGCCCGGGCGACCCGGCCGTACGGGGGCTGACCCGACGTACGGGGTCTGAACCCGCTTCGGCACGCGTGAAGCGGCCGGAGGCTCACCCCTCGCCTCTCACACCCGCGCCCGCCAGTCCCCGCCCGCGATCGCCCGCCCCCGGGCCCGCAGCCGGGCGGCGACGGCGGGCGCGGCCAGGTACACCCAGGCCGGCACGGCCACCCCGTCGGCCTCCCGTACGACCTGCCGCTCGACGCGCACGTAGAGACTGCGCGGATCCCCCGGCACGTACTCCTCCAGCCGGTCCAGCTCGGCGAGCAGCCCCTCGTACGCCTCCGGCAGTGCGGTGACCAGCTCCCCGCCGACCGTGCCGCCGCCCGGCTCCTCGACCGCGTACGGGTAGCCCGGCCCCGCGTACAGCACCGCGTCCGTGAGCCGGCCCGGCTCCTCGGAGCGGGTGCGGCCGCGCAGGAAGTGGGCGTGGTTGACCTCCCCGGGGCGCAGGGTGCCGTAGACGAAGAAGGGGAGGGGCGAGGGGAGGGTCACAGGAACGATTCTGCACCCTCACACACCTCCACAGCGGCGCTATGGACATGCCATGTCGGCGCCGCCTTAACTCGCGGTCAACATCAACGCCGCACCCGGTCGACCCCACGCGACCGGGTGCGCCCGTATGAGGAGACCGATGAGTCGGATACGTCATGTCCGCGGTTCCCGTCTCGCCCTCGCCGGTGTGGCCGTCACCGGCACCACCGCCCTGCTGGCCGCCGTTCTCTCCCCGGCCGCCGGCGCGGCGGACCGGCCGACCAGGTCGGCCGCGATCGAGGACGCGGAGGCGGTGCTCGCGGACCGGGCCGGAGCCCTGGGTCTCACCTCGGCGCAGGAGACGAAGGTCCGGGACGTCGTCGTCGACGACGACGGCACCCGGCACGTCCGCTACGACCGCACCTACCACCGGCTCCCGGTCCTCGGCGGCGACTTCGTCCTTCATCTGAACCCCGACGGCACGTACCGCGGCACGAGCCGGGCGACGAAGTCCGCGCTGTCCCTGGCGAGCGTCACGCCGAAGGTGGCCGCGCCCAAGGCCGCCGACCTCGCGGCGAACCTGCTGCGCGCGGCCCATCTGGGCGAGACCCTGAAGCGGCTGACCGCCAAGCCGCGGCTGGTCGTCGACGCCCTGCACGGCGCCCCGAAGCTGGCCTGGCAGACCGACGCGGTGGCCCACGACGAGCTGGGCAACCCCGTCGGGCGGACGGTCCTGACCGACGCGACGACCGGCGCCCGGATCGACGCCTGGGACACCATGGAGTCGGCGTCGGGCGAGGGCAGGTCCCTCTACGGCGGCACGGTCCCGCTTCAAAGGTCCACGGCCGTGACGGCATCGCCGGCGACGGCAAGGGCTCCTTCAACCGCGTCCACTACGGCAAGGACTACAACAACGCCTTCTGGGACGACACCTGCTTCTGCATGACGTACGGCGACGGCGACGGCAAGCTCATGGGCCCGCTGGTGTCGCTGGACGTCGCCGGGCACGAGATGTCCCACGGCGTGACGTCGAAGACGGCGGCACTGACCTACTCGGGCGAGTCCGGCGGCCTGAACGAGGCCACCTCGGACGTCTTCGGGACCCTGGTGGAGTTCCACGCCGCCAACGCCGAGGACCGGGGCGACTGGCTCATCGGCGAGAAGGTCGTCCGCTCCGGGCTCGGCCGCGAGGCCCTGCGCTTCATGGACAAGCCGTCCAAGGACGGCAAGTCGGCGGACTGCTGGGACGCCAAGCTCGGCGACCTCGACGTGCACTACTCCTCCGGCGTCGGCAACCACTTCGCCTACCTCCTCGCGGAGGGCAGCGGCGCCAAGTCCCTCAACGGCGTCACCTACAACTCCCCGACCTGTGACGGCTCCACGGTGACCGGCATCGGCCGGGCCAAGCTCGGCAAGATCTGGTACCGCGCCCTGACGGTCTACATGACGTCCTCGACGGACTACGCGGACGCCCGCAAGGCGACCCTGAGCGCGGCGAAGGACCTCTACGGCGCCGACAGCACCGAGCAGAAGACGGTCGCCGCGGCCTGGAAGGCCGTGGCGGTGAGCTGACCCCTACCGCTCGACGGTCTCCAGCCGCACCGCGCACGCCTTGAACTCCGGCATCCGGGAGGTCGGGTCGAGCGCGGGGTTGGTGAGGGTGTTGGCGCGGCCCTCGCCCGGCCAGTGGAACGGCATGAAGACGGTGTCGGGCCGGATGGCGTCCGTGATCCTCGCGGGCGCCACGGCCCGGCCCCGCCGCGACACGACGGCCACCGGGTCCCCCTCGGCCGCCCCCAGCCGGGCGGCCAGCCTCGGGTGCAGCTCCACGAACGGCCCGGGCGCGGCGGCGTTCAGCTCCGCCACCCGCCGCGTCTGCGCCCCGGACTGGTACTGCGCCACGACCCGCCCGGTGGTGAGCAGTACGGGGTACTCGTCGTCCGGCTCCTCGGCGATCGCCCGGTGCGACACGGGCACGAACCGGGCCCGGCCGTCGGGAGTGGCGAAACGGTCGAGGAAGAGGCGGGGCGTGCCGGGGTGGACCCGCACCGGTGCGTCGCCCGTGACGGCCGGACGGCCCGCCGCGCCCCCTTGCGCGCCGGGGCCGCCCGCCGCGCTGTCGGCGTCGGGGCCGCCCGCCGCACTGCCGGGGCCGCTCGCCGCGCTGTCGGCGTCGGGGCTGCCCGCCGCACTGCCGGGGCCGCTCGCCGCGCTGTCGGCGTCGGGGCTGCCCGCCGCACTGCCGGGGCCGCTCGCCGCGCTGTCGGTGTCGGGGCTGCCCGCCGCACCGTCCGCGCCGGGGCTGCTCGCCGCGCTGTCGGCGCCGGGGCCGCCCGCCGCACTGCCGGGGCCGGGGCCGCTCGCCGCACTGTCGGCCTCGGGGCTGCCCGCCGCACCGTCCGCGCCGGGGCCGCTCGCCGCACCGTCCGCGTCGGGGCCGCCCGTCACGTCGTCGGACCCGGCCGGTTCTTTCGGCGCGGGCCGCCCGTGCGGGCCGGGCGCGGGGATCCCCGACCCTGTCCTCACGGAGGAACGGCGGTCCTCAGGGCCCCGCGGCTCTTCCGCCTCTTCCGCCGGACAGGGCCAGAACACCCCGTTCTCCTCCACCAGCCTCCGGTAGGTGATCCCCGAGTAGTCCGCGGCCCCGCCCGCCGATGCCCGGCGCAGTTCCTCGAAGACCTCCTCCGGGTCGGTCGGGAAGCCCTTCTCCACGCCCAGGCGGCCGGCCAGTTCGTGCAGCACCTCCAGGTCGCTGCGGATGCCGTCCGGTGGGGTGAGCGCGCGGCGGCGCAGCAGCACCCTGCCTTCCAGGTTGGTCGTCGTGCCGGTTTCCTCGGCCCACTGGGTGACCGGCAGGACCACGTCCGCGAGTGCCGCCGTCTCGGACAGCACCACGTCGCAGACCGCCAGGAAGTCCAGGGACCTGATGCGCTCCTCGACGTGTGCGGCACGCGGCGCCGAGACCACGGGGTTGGAGGCCATCAGCAGCAGGGACTTGATGTCCGTGCCGAGCGCGTCCAGCAGCTCGTAGGCGCTGCGCCCCGGCCCGGGCAGGCTGTCCGGGTCGACGCCCCACACCTCGGCGACATGCGCCCGCGCGGCCGGGTCGTCGAGCTTGCGGTAGCCCGGCAACTGGTCGGCCTTCTGCCCGTGTTCGCGTCCGCCCTGTCCGTTCCCCTGCCCGGTCAGGCAGCCGTACCCGGACAGCGGGCGGCCCGCCCGGCCGGTCGCCAGGCACAGGTTGATCCACGCGCCCACCGTGTCCGTGCCCTTGGACTGCTGCTCGGGCCCGCGCGCGGTGAGCACCATCGCCGACTCCGGCTCGCAGAACAGCCGTACGGTCTCCCGCAGTTGCGGAACGGACACCCCCGTGATCCGCTCCACGTACTCCGGCCAGTGCGCCATCGCGGCGGCCCGGGCGTCCTCCCAGCCCACGGTCCGCTCGTCGACGTACTCCTCGTCCACCCGCCCCTCGGCGATCACCAGGTGCAACAGGCCCAGGGCGAGGGCCAGGTCCGTGCCCGGCCGGGGCGCGAGGTGCAGGTCCGCCTGCTCGGCGGTCTTCGTGCGGCGCGGGTCGATGACGATCAGCGTGCCGCCGTTCTCCTTCAGCTCGGTGAAGAACCGCAGCGACGGCGGCATGGTCTCCGCGAGGTTCGACCCGACGAGGATCACGCAGCCGGACTTCGGGATGTCCTCCAGCGGGAACGGCAGCCCCCGGTCCAGGCCGAACGCCTTGATGCCGGCGGCCGCCGCCGACGACATGCAGAACCGGCCGTTGTAGTCGATCTGCGAGGTGCCGAGCACGACCCGCGCGAACTTGCCGAGCGCGTACGCCTTCTCGTTCGTCAGCCCGCCCCCGCCGAACACCCCGAGCGCGTCCGGCCCGTACCGCGCGCGCGTGCGGCCCAGCTCCGCCGCGATCCGGTCCAGGGCCTCCTCCCAGGAGGCGGGCACCAGTGTGCCGCCCTCGTCCCGCACCAGCGGCGAGGTCAGCCGCACGCCCGGCGCGAGCACCGCCGCGGCCGTCCGGCCCTTGCCGCACAGCGCGCCCCGGTTCACCGGGAAGTCCGCACGCTCGCTCACCTCGACGGTCCCGTCCGGCACGGGCGTCAGGTTCATCCCGCACTGCAGGGCGCAGTACGGGCAGTGCGTGGGCGTCACGGTGCTCTGCATACCGTTCAGCCTGCGTCGGCCGTGTTACGCCCGGGGCCGGTCCCCTGTTACGCGGCCGGGACGGCAACCTCCCCGCCACGGACCCGGCCGCGTGAGGCAACGGCGTGCCGCCCTGGCCGGACACAGTCCCGCACTCCTTGAGGTCGTCACCGACCGCCACGGACGTTGCCTGTGGGACGAAAAACGCCACATGTGGCTCATTGCGTTCCTTTCTTGGCCGGTCCGACCTCGTTGAGAGTTGAAGCAGCCGCATTACGCTCTCGCTACGCGCAGCGCTCGCACGACTCCGCACGGCGTTCGACACCCGGGCATGCCCGCCGATCACGGCTGCATCCACCCGCGGCAGACCCGCGGGTGGCAATCCGACCTCGAAACAGCCAGGAGGCCACCCGATCATGCCTCTGCGCCACTTGACCCCCCATGACCAGCGACTCTTTTGGCAGTACGGCCACGGCCCGACCGTCCCCGTCCCCGACCCGCTCCTGCACCACGCCATCGCCCGGCACGCCCGGGCCACCCCGCACGCCGTGGCCGCCGAACACCAGGGCGCTCGCATCACCTACGGAGAGCTCGACCGGTACGCCGGTGCCCTCGCCGCCCGCCTGGTCCGCGAGGGCGTACGCCCCGGCGACCACGTCGGCCTGTTCGTCCGCCGCTCGATCCCGATGCTGGTCGGCCTGCTCGGCGTCCTGAAGGCCGGCGCCGCCTACGTCCCGCAGGACATCGGCCTCGCGCCCCCGGCCCAGCTCACCCACGTCATCCGCACCGCCCGCACCCGCGTCGTCCTCACCGTCACCGAGCACGCCCACCGCGTGCCCCTCCCGGACGGCCATCTGCTGCTCCCGCTCGACGAGCCGCTGCCCCACGCCCCCGCCCCGAGCGTCCGCGTCACCGGCGACGACGGCGCCTACGTCCTGTTCACCTCCGGCACCACCGGCCGCCCCAACGGCGTGAAGGTCACCCACCACAACATCGCGAGCCTTCTGCTCACCGAACCCGGCGGCCTCGGCATCCGGCCCGGCGACCGGGTCGCCCAGCTCCTCAACATCGCCTTCGACATGGCCGCCTGGGAGATCCTCGGCTGCCTCACCCACGGCGGCACCCTCGTCGTCCGGGGCAAGGACCTCACCGCCGCGGCCCGCACCGCCGACGTGCTGATCGCGACCCCGACCGTGCTGTCCGGCCTCGACCCGGCCGCCTGCCCCCGGGTGCGCACGGTCGCCGTCGCGGGGGAGCCCTGCCCGCGCCCACTGGCCGACCGATGGGCCCGGCAGGCCGCCTTCTTCAACTGCTGCGGACCGACCGAGACGACCATCGTCAACACCATGAGCCGCCACGACCCGGCCGCCCCGCTGCTCACCATCGGCCGCCCCACCCCCAACAACACCGTCTACGTCCTGGACGCCGACCGCCGCCCCCTGCCGATCGGCGAGGTGGGCGAGATGTGGGCCGGCGGCGCCTGCGTCTCGGCCGGCTACCTCGGCGACGACGCCCTCAACGCCGAGCGCTACGCCCCCGACCCGTTCCTCGGCGGCGGGAACCGCATGTTCCGCACCCGCGACCTCGGCCGCTGGACCCCCGGAGGCGAACTGGAGCACCTGGGCCGCACCGACGACCAGGTCAAGGTGCGCGGCTTCCGCGTCGAGCTGGACTCCGTCTCCTCGGTCCTGGAGTCGGCCGTCGGCTGCACCCGGGCCGTCACCCTCAGACGCGACGCCCGGACGCTCGTCTCCTTCGTCTGCCCGGCGGACGTCGACCCGGACGCGGCCCGCCGCGCGGTCGGGGACGCCCTGCCCTACTACTGCGTCCCCGAGCAGGTCGTGCCGCTGGCCTTCCTCCCCGAGACCGACCGCGGCAAGGTCGACAAACAGGCACTGCTGCACATGATCGAGCAGCGCGTGGCGGTGGCCCGATGACCACGTCCCCACCCCGGAACCGGCAGACCGACGGCGGACTCCCACCACTCCTGCCCGCCCCGCGCCGCCTGCTCAAACACCCCCGTCTGATGCACTACAACCGGCTGGCCGCCTTGGTGCTCCTCGGCAACGTCGCCTTCGCCGGGGCCCGTTGGCCGCTGGACACCGCCACCCTCGGGCACGCGGCCCTCGCCAACCTCGCCCTCGCCGTCGTCGTACGCCAGCAGTACGTCATCAACTGGCTGTTCCGGCTGGCGACCTCGGCCCCCACCAGCTGGCCGCTGCGGGTCCGCTGGACGCTGGGCAAGGTGTACCACTTCGGCGGCCTGCACGTCGGCGGGGCGCTGGCGGGCACGGCCTGGTTCCTGGCCCTGACGATCACGACACCCAGCGGCACCCTCAGGGCCGTCGGCTGGACCCTGATCGGCCTCCTCGCCCTGATCATCGCCACCGCCCTGCCGCCCTTCCGCTCCCGCCATCACGACCGGTTCGAGAAGATCCACCGCTTCGGCGGCTGGAGCGCGCTGGCCCTGTTCTGGACGCACACCCTGCTGGCCTCACCGGGCCCCTGGGAGGTCGGCACCCTCGCCGTGGTCACCTTCAGCGTCGCCCTGCCCTGGCTGCGGCTGCGCAAGGTCGACGTCCACCTCGAACGACCCTCCTCGCATGTCGTCCTGGCCCGCTTCGACCACGGTGAGACCCCCTTCGCGGGCTCCTCCACCGCGATCAGCCGCAGCCCGCTGAAGGAGTGGCACTCCTTCGCCAACGTCCCCGCCCCCGGCGAATCCGGCTTCCGGCTCACGATCTCCCGGGCCGGCGACTGGACCGGCTCCTTCATCGACGACCTGCCCCGGCAGGTGTGGGTCAAGGGCATCACCACCGCCGGCGTCGCCAACATCGAAGTCCTGTTCACCAAGGTGGTCTACGTCGCCACCGGCAGCGGCATCGGCCCCTGCCTGCCCCATCTGCTCGCCGCCCAGGTGCCCTCCCGGCTCGTCTGGGCGACCCGCGACCCCCGCGCGACCTACGGCGACGCCCTGGTCGACGAGATCCTCGCCGTCCAGCCGCACGCCCTGATCTGGGACACCTCCCGGCACGGCAAGCCCGACATGGTGCACCTCGCCCACCAGGCCTGCCGGGACTTCGGCGCCGAGGCGGTCATCTGCATCTCCAACAAGAAGCTGACCTGGCAGGTGGTCCACGGCCTGGAACGGCGGGGCGTCCCGGCGTACGGCGCGATCTGGGACTCGTAGACGCGATCTGGGACTCGTAGAAGGGATACCGATGAACCACCTGAAGCTGGAGCGGGACGGCCGGGTCGTGACCGTACGCCTGCACCGCCCGCACGTACGCAACGCGCTCAGCTCGGCGCTGCTGACCGAACTCCTCGACGCACTCCGTCCGTTGGACGCGGACCCCGAGGTCGGATGCTTCGTCGTCACCGGCTCGGAAACGGTCTTCGCGGCCGGCGCCGACATCAAGGAGATGGCCGGGAAGTCGGCCGCGGGCATGGCGGCCGAGGACTACTTCGGCGCCTGGGAGGAGTTCGCCGACCTCCGCACCCCGAAGATCGCCGCCGTCAACGGCCATGCCCTCGGCGGTGGTTGCGAGCTCGCGATGATGTGCGACCTGGTCGTCGCGGGGGAGTCGGCGGTCTTCGGGCAGCCCGAGATCAAACTGGGTGTGATCCCCGGCATCGGCGGCACCCAGCGGCTGACCCGGCTGGTGGGCCGGGCCACCGCCATGGACCTGGTCCTCACCGGCCGCACCATGGACGCACGGGAGGCTGGACGCTGCGGTCTCGTCTCCCGTGTGGTCCCGGACGACCGGGTCCTGCCCGAGGCCCTCGAAGCGGCGGCGGCGATCGCCTCCTACGGCCGCGCTGCGGTCAGGGCCGCCCGCGAGTGCGTCGACCGGGCCCTGGAAACCGGCCTGCGCGACGGCATCCGCTTCGAACGCCGCGTCTTCCACGCCCTGTTCGCCACCGACGACCAGAAGGAGGGGATGACGGCGTTCCTGGAGAAGCGCCCCCCGCGCTTTGACGGACGCTGACGGAAGGCCCTAACGGAGAGGGCCCTCGGCCGCCGCCAGGGCCCTCTCCACACCCGGCTCCCGCGGCCCGAGGAACCGCGGGTCCGGCCGGAACACCGCGTCCAGCGCGGCCTTCCCGGCGGCGAAGATCTCCCGGGTGCCCCCGTAGTACCAGGTCGCGTCGTGCACGGCGTCCACCCCGACCCCGTACGACGCGACCCCCGCCGCCTCGCACAGCGCCACCGCCCGCCGGATGTGGAAGCCCTGGCTGATCAGCACGGCCTCGTCCACCCCGAAGATCTTCTTCGCACGCACGCACGAGTCCCAGGTGTCGAACCCCGCGTAGTCGCTGACGATCCGCCCGTCGGGGACCCCGTGCCGGGTCAGATAGGCGCGCATCGCGTCCGGCTCGTCGTAGTCCTCGCGGCTGTTGTCCCCGGTGACGAGCACCACCTCCACCCGCCCCTGCCGGTACAGCTTCGCCGCCGCGTCCAGCCGGTGCGCGAGATACGGCGAGGGCTCGCCGTCCCACAGCCCGGCACCGAACACCACGGCCACATCGGTACGCGGCACATCGGCCGTCGTACGCAGCCGGTCACCCGCCACGGTGTACATCCACGTCGCCGGAAGCAGCGCGAGCACGCACCCGGCCATCACGGCCTGCACCAGCCGCCGCTGCCCCCGCCGGGTACGCGGCAGCCGCGGCCGGCGCAACGTCATACGGCGCATCGGACGCTCCCTCCCCAGGTCGGCCCCTCGACAGTCAGGGACGTCCCGGCGGCCCGCCCGGTTCATCCCCCCGCACGTGACCAGCTTCACTCACTTCATGGAAACCGCAGCTCAAACCACCTCACACTCCCCCTGTCCTTCATCGTGAACCGCTGGAAAACACCCGTGACGCCCAGGCAACGGGAAGGCAACGTGGCGCCGCGACCATCGGTGCATGCCCAGTCAGCTCAGCCTCGTCCCGCCGCCCGCCCCGCGTCGCCCCACCGCGCCCGCCCTCGTGGTCGTGGCGCACGGCAGCCGCGACCCCCGCGCGCTGAGCACCGTGAGCGCACTCCTCGACCGGGTCCGCGCCCTGCGCCCCGACGTGCCGGTGCACCTGGGCCACATCGAGCTCAACGCCCCCCTGCTCCCCGACACGCTCGCCGCCCTGGGAGACAGCGAGGCGGTCCTCGTCCCCCTCCTCCTCAGCCGCGGCTACCACGTCAAGCGGGACATCCCCGAAATGGCGGCGGCCTCCCGAGCCCGCACCCACCTGGCGGCCCCCCTCGGCCCCCACCCCCTCCTCGTCGACGCCCTCCAGGCCCGCCTCACGGAAGCCGGCTGGGGCGGGACACCCCACCGCACCAGCGCGGTGGTCCTCGCCGCGGCGGGCTCCCGCGACCCGGACGCGAAGACGGACACCGCCCGCACGGCCCACCTCCTCGCGGCCCGCCTCGGCGTCCCGGTCGTCCCGGCCTACGCCTCGGCCGCCACCCCCACGGTCCCGACCGCGGTCCGCACGCTCCTGGCGAGGGGGCGCCGCCACATCGCCCTCGCGTCCTACTTCACAGCCCCCGGCCGCTTCGCCACGGAGTGCGCCCAGCAGGCCCCCTGGATAGCGGCCGCCCCCCTCGGCACCCACCCGACGATGGCCGACCTCGTCCTCCACCGCTACGAGGAAGCCCTTGCGACGGCTGCCGAACCGGCACTGGCCTCGGCCTGAAACCAGGCGTGGGGTCGCGTCCTGAGGGGCGCGGGGAACTGCGCGACAAGCCACGACGAGCCCGCAGACGCCACACCACCGGACTCGGCACACGCGAAGGCGCACGGCGCACCGGTGCCCGTACTGTCGTCACATGGCAGGCACCGCACAGAACCCCCCGGCCTACGACCCGACGTCAGTCGACCGCTGGGCCCCGGAACCCGACAAACGCCCCGGCCGCACAGCCTTCCAACGCGACAGGGCAAGGGTCCTGCACTCCGCCGCCCTGCGACGCCTCGCCGGCAAGACCCAAGTGGTGACGCCGGGCACCATGGGCCCCGCCTGGGACGCCAGCCCCCGCACCCGCCTCACCCACAGCCTCGAATGCGCCCAGGTCGGCCGCGAACTGGGCGCGGCCCTCGGCTGCGACCCCGACCTCGTGGAAGCCGCCTGCCTCTCCCACGACCTCGGCCACCCGCCCTTCGGACACAACGGCGAACAGGCCCTCAACGAGTTCGCCGCGGACTGCGGCGGCTTCGAGGGAAACGCCCAGTCCCTCAGACTCCTCACCCGCATCGAGCCCAAACGGTTCACCCCGGAGGGCTCCGTCGGCCTCAACCTCACCCGCGCCGCCCTCGACGCCGCCACCAAGTACCCCTGGCCCCGCGGCGCCCACCCCACCGACCCGGCCTCGAACAAGTTCGGCGTCTACGAGGACGACCGCCCCGTCTTCGACTGGCTCCGCAAGGACGCCCCCGGCACCCGCACCTGCTTCGAGGCGCAGGTCATGGACTGGTCCGACGACGTGGCCTACTCGGTGCACGACGTGGAGGACGGCCTGCACGCCGGTCACATCGACCCGAACTGCCTCCAGGCCGACCCCGAACGCCGGGACGTCTTCGAGGTCGCCCGCGGCCGGTACGTGCCCGCCGACACCGACCCCGCCGAGCTCGCCGAGGCCCTGGACCGGCTCCTCGCCCAGGAGTGGTGGCCGCACGGCTACGACGGCACCGCCGTCGCCCAGGCCCGCCTGAAGGACGCCACCAGCCAGCTCATCGGACGCTTCTGCCTGGCCGCCGAGAGCGCGACCCGTACCGCCTACGGCGCCGGGCGGCTCACCCGGTACGCCGCCGAGCTGGTCGTCCCGCGCGAGACCCGGCTGGAGTGCGCCGTCCTCAAGGCCGTCGCCGACCTCTACGTCATGCAGCGCGCCGAGCAGGAGCGGCTCCGCGCCGACCAGCGGATCGTCGTCGCCGAACTGGCCGAGGCGCTCACCGCCCGCGCCCCGGACGGACTGGACCCGCAGTTCCGCGCCCTGTTCGACCGGGCGGCGGACGACAGGGCACGCAAGCGGGTGATCGTGGACCAGATCGCCTCCCTCACCGACGCGTCCGCCCGTTCGCTTCACGCCCGTCTGACGGGGCAGGGGTGAGACTGGCGCGACGGGCGGGACGCGAGACCCCCGAATGTGACCCTCCGTGGCCTGATCGGGTCACTCCCTCTTCCCGCATCACGCTCCGTGCGGGACGCTCGCAAGTGGCGACATCCTGACGAGGAGGCATCAAGTGGTCGACGCGGATCAGACATTCGTCATCGTCGGAGGCGGACTGGCCGGCGCGAAGGCGGCCGAGACGCTCCGCGCGGAGGGCTTCACCGGCCGCGTGATACTGATCTGCGACGAACGCGACCACCCCTACGAGCGCCCGCCGCTGTCCAAGGGCTACCTCCTCGGCAAGGAGGAGCGCGACAGCGTCTTCGTGCACGAACCCGCCTGGTACGCGGCCCACGACATCGAGCTGCACCTCGGCCAGACCGTCGACGCCGTCGACCGTGCGGCGAAGACGGTCCGCTTCGGCGAGGACGGCACCCTCGTACGCTACGACAAGCTGCTCCTGGCGACCGGCGCCGAGCCCCGCCGCCTGGACGTCCCGGGCACGGACCTGGCCGGTGTGCACCACCTGCGCCGCCTCGCCCACGCCGAGCGCCTCAAACACGTCCTGACCAACCTCGGCCGGGACAACGGCCACCTCGTCATCGCCGGAGCCGGCTGGATCGGCCTGGAGGTCGCCGCGGCGGCCCGCGAGTACGGCGCGGAGGTCACGGTCGTCGAACACGGCCCGACCCCGCTGCACGGCGTGCTGGGCCCCGAGCTCGGCGGGCTCTTCGCCGACCTGCACCGCGAGCACGGGGTGCGCTTCCACTTCGGCAGGCGGCTCACCGAGATCGTCGGCCAGGACGGCATGGTCCTCGCGGCCCGCACCGACGACGGCGAGGAGCACCCGGCGCACGACGTGCTCGCGGCGATCGGCGCCGCCCCGCGCACCCACCTGGCGGAGGCGGCCGGCCTGGAGATCGCCGACCGGGCCCACGGCGGCGGCATCGTCGTCGACGAGCGGCTGCGCACCTCCGACCCGGACATCTACGCGGCCGGCGACGTCGTCTCCTTCCCGCACCCCCTGTTCGGCACGCGGCTGCGCGTCGAGCACTGGGCCAACGCCCTCAACGGCGGCCCGGCGGCGGCACGCGCCATGCTGGGCCGCGAGGTGACGTACGACCGGGTGCCGTACTTCTTCTCCGACCAGTACGACCTGGGCATGGAGTACTCCGGCTGGGCGCCCGCGGGCTCCTACGACCAGGTGGTGATCCGCGGGGACGCGGGCAAGCGCGAGTTCATCGCGTTCTGGGTGAAGGACGGCCGGGTGCTGGCCGGGATGAACGTGAACGTGTGGGACGTCACGGACAAGATCCAGCGCCTGATCCGCTCCAAGGAGAGGGTGAACACGGAGGCGCTGGCGGACCCGCACGTCCCGCTGGAAAGCCTCGCCTCATAGCCGCCGGGGCTGTCAGGAGTGTCGGTCCGCCCCCGTAGACTTCACGCGTGGCCGGAAGGATCAACGACGAGGACGTGAAGGCGGTACGGGACGCGGTCCCGATCGACGCCGTGGTGTCCGAGTACCTCCAGCTGCGCAACGCGGGCGGTGGCAACCTCAAGGGACTCTGCCCGTTCCACGACGAGAAGTCGCCGTCCTTCCAGGTCAGCCCGAGCAAGGGGTTCTTCCACTGCTTCGGCTGCCAGGAGGGCGGCGACACCATCACGTTCGTGATGAAGATCGACCACCTCACCTTCTCGGAGGCGGTCGAGCGCCTGGCCGGTCAGGCGGGCATCACCCTGCGCTATGAGGAGGGCGGCTACAACCCCTCCCACCAGCGCGGTGAGCGGATCCGCCTGGTCGAGGCCCACAAGATCGCCGCCGACTGGTACATGGAGCAGCTCGCGATCAGCCCGGAGGCCGACACCGGCCGCCAGTTCCTCGCCGAGCGCGGCTTCGACCAGGCCGCCGCGCAGCACTTCTCCGTCGGTTACAGCCCTCAGGGCTGGGACCATCTCACCCGCTTCCTGCGCGGCAAGGGCTTCACCGACAAGGAGCTGATCCTCTCCGGCCTCTCCCAGGAGGGCCGCCGCGGCCCCATCGACCGCTTCCGCGGCCGTCTGATGTGGCCCATCCGGGACATCGGCGGCGACGTCGTCGGCTTCGGCGCCCGCAAGCTCTACGAGGCGGACAACGGCCCGAAGTACCTGAACACGCCCGAGACCGCGATCTACAAGAAGTCCCAGGTCCTCTACGGCATCGACCTGGCGAAGAAGGACATCGCCAAGGCGTCCCGCGCGGTCGTCGTCGAGGGCTACACGGACGTCATGGCCTGCCACCTCGCCGGTGTGACGACCGCCATCGCCACCTGCGGCACCGCCTTCGGTGGTGACCACATCAAGATCCTGCGCCGGCTGCTCATGGACAACGGCTCGGCCCGCGTCATCTTCACCTTCGACGGCGACGCCGCCGGGCAGAAGGCCGCCCTGCGCGCCTTCGAGGACGACCAGAAGTTCGCCGCCGAGACCTACATCGCCATCGCGCCCGACGGCATGGACCCCTGCGACCTGCGCCTCGCCAAGGGCGACGAGGCCGTCGCCGACCTCGTCGAACCCCGTACCCCGCTCTTCGAGTTCGCCCTGCGCCAGATCGTGAGCCGCTACGACCTCGACACCCCGGCCGGCCGCGCCTCCGCCCTGGACGAGGCCGCCCCGATCGTCGCCCGTATCAAGAACAGCGGCGCCCAGCACGAGGTCGCCGTCCAGCTCGCCGGCATGCTCGGCATCCTCGACACCCAGTTCGTGGTCAAGCGCGTCGCCCAGCTGGCCCGCTGGGCCCGCGACCGCGGCGGCAAGGGCCCCGCCCCGCAGCGGCACCACCCGGGGCAGCAGTACTCCGGCCCACCCCAGAACGCCGCCCCCCGCGGCCCGGCCCTCAACCTCCGCAACCCGGTCTTCGCCACCGAACGGGAACTACTCAAACTCGCCCTCCAGCGCCCCGAGTTGGTCTCTCCGGCCTTCGACGCGTACGGCGTGGACGAGTTCACCGCCCCGCCCTACGCCGCCGTCCGCCAGGCCATCCACGACGCGGGCGGCGCCGAACCGGGCGTCGCCGACCCCCAGGACTACCTGGTCAGGGTCCGCGAGGCCGCCCCCGACGACGCGGTCCGCGCGATGGTCACGGAGCTGGCCGTCGAGGCGATCATGCTGCACAAGGGCGTCAAGGGCGCCGACGAGGTGTACGCGGGCGCCCAGTTGGTGACGGTCCGCCGCCGGGCCGTCGAGCGCCGGATCCGCGAGATCACCGGCCGGCTCACCCGCCTCGGCACCCACGGCGACCCGGCCGAGCTCGCCGCCGTGCAGAACGAACTGTGGGTCCTCCAGCAGTACGACCAGACCCTCCGGGAACACGGCGCCGCCGCGCTCTGAGGTCACCACGCGGTCACGGACCGGAAGCAAAAAGTCATCGCACGCCCCTCGTGGCGACGATGTGTCTTACCCCACACTGGGTTCCGGTGCCTGAGTCCTCGGAGCGCGGCCGATCCGTCACCCACGGGTCCCAGACCCCCGCGGTTCCGCTCATCGCGTACGGGACGGAAAGCGGCGAGGCCGACTCCGCCCCCGAAGTACCGCTGCCGCCCTCCTCGGCAGCGATCATCCTGGAGGTCGCCCCCGTGCAGACCCAGACCCTCACCCAGACCGACGCCGGTGCCGCGCCCGGTGCCGACGGCACCGCGCCGGACGCGGAGGCCGACGCCCTCTCCGCGGTCCCGGCGCAGAGCCGCGCCCCGCAGCACCCGGAGCCGGAACCGGAGCCGGAGGAGCCGCCCGCCGAGGCCGTCGAGACGGCCGAGCCCCTTGAGGTCGTGGTACCGACCCCGGCCCGCACCGACTCCGGCAGCCCCTCCTCGGACCTGTTCCGCCAGTACCTGCGGGAGATCGGCCGCATCCCCCTGCTGACCGCCGCCGAGGAGGTCGAACTCGCCCGCCGCGTCGAGGCCGGCCTGTTCGCGGAGGAGAAGCTGCGGCTCACCCCCGACCTGGACAGCCAGCTCGCACTCGACCTGGACCGGCTCGTCGTCATGGGCCGCATGGCCAAGCGCCGCCTGATCGAGGCGAACCTGCGCCTGGTCGTCTCGGTCGCCAAACGCTACGTCGGCCGCGGCCTGACGATGCTCGACCTCGTCCAGGAGGGCAACCTCGGCCTGATCAGGGCGGTCGAGAAGTTCGACTACGCCCGCGGCTACAAGTTCTCCACGTACGCGACCTGGTGGATCCGGCAGGCCATGTCCCGCGCCCTGGCCGACCAGGCCCGCACGATAAGGGTCCCGGTCCATGTCGTGGAGCTCATCAACCGGGTCGTCCGCGTCCAGCGCCGCATGCTCCAGGAGCGCGGCTACGAGCCGACGCCCGAGGAGGTCGCGGCCCACCTGGAGCTGGCTCCGGAGCGGGTCAGCGAGGTCCTGCGCCTCGCCCAGGAGCCGGTGTCGCTGCACGCGCCGGTGGGCGAGGAGGACGACGTCGCCCTCGGCGACCTGATCGAGGACGGCGACGCGACGTCCCCCGTGGAGTCGGCGGCGTTCCTGCTGCTCCGGGAGCACCTGGAAGCGGTGCTGTCGACGCTGGGGGAGCGGGAGCGGAAGGTGGTCCAACTCCGCTACGGCCTCGCGGACGGCCGCCCCCGCACGCTGGAGGAGATCGGCAGGATCTTCGGTGTGACGCGCGAACGGATACGGCAGATCGAGTCCAAGACGCTGAACAAGCTGAGGGATCACGCCTTCGCGGACCAACTGAGGGGCTATCTGGACTGATTCCGGCTGCGGGCCGGTGGGGGTGATTCGCGCAGTTCCCCGCGCCCCTGAAGGGGCGCGGGGAACTGCGCGACCAGCCACGACGGGCCCTCAGTCGACCTCCGCCACCGCCTGCGCGAACTGCGCCTTGTACAGCCGCGCATAGGCACCACCCCCGGCCAGCAGCTCCTCGTGCGTGCCCTGCTCGACGATCGACCCGTTCTCCATGACGAGGATCGCGTCCGCGTCCCGGATCGTCGACAACCGGTGCGCGATGACGAACGAGGTCCGCCCGTGCGCGAGTTTCGCCATGGCCTTCTGAATGAGAACCTCGGTCCGGGTGTCGACCGAGCTGGTCGCCTCGTCCAGCACCAGGATCACCGGGTCGGACAGGAACGCCCGCGCGATCGTGATCAGCTGCTTCTCACCCGCGCTGACCCCGGTGCCCTCGTCGTCGATCACCGTGTCGTACCCGTCCGGCAGCGTCCGCACGAACCGGTCCGCGTGCGCCGCCCGGGCCGCCTCCTCGATCTCCCCGCGGGTGACCTCCCGGGACGCCCCGTACGCGATGTTCTCCGCGATCGTGCCGCCGAACAGCCAGGTGTCCTGGAGCACCATGCCGATCCCGGACCGCAGTTCGTCCCGGGACATCCGCGCGATGTCGACGCCGTCGAGGGTGATGCGCCCGCCGGTGACGTCGTAGAACCGCATCAGCAGGTTCACCAGGGTCGTCTTGCCGGCACCCGTGGGGCCGACGATGGCGACCGTGTGCCCCGGCTCGACCTTCAGCGACAGGTCCTCGATGAGCGGCTTGGCGGGGTCGTAGCGGAACGACACGTGCTCCAGCGCCACCTGCCCGCGCAGCTCCTCGGGCCGCAGCGCGGGCACCGGGTCGGCGCTCTGCTCCTCCGCGTCGAGCAGCTCGAAGACCCGCTCGGCCGAGGCGACACCCGACTGCACCAGGTTCGCCATCGACGCGACCTGTGTCAGCGGCATCGAGAACTGCCGCGAGTACTGGATGAACGCCTGCACATCACCGATCGACAGCGAGCCCGAGGCGACCCGCAGCCCCCCGACCACCGCCACCAGCACATAGTTCAGGTTCGACACGAACATCATCAGCGGCTGCATGACCCCGCTGTTGAACTGCGCCTTGAACCCCGCCTCGTACAGCGCGTCGTTCTGCTCGGCGAACTGCCGCGCCGACTCCTCCTGCCGCCCGAACACCTTCACCAGGGTGTGACCGGTGTACATCTCCTCGATGTGCGCGTTCAGCTGCCCCGTCGAGCGCCACTGCTGCACGAAGTGCGGCTGCGACCGCTTGCCCACACGGGTGGCCACCACGAACGACAGCGGCACGGTCACCAGCGCGACCAGCGCCAGGATCCAGGAGACCCAGAACATCATGGCGAGCACGCCGATGATGGTCAGCACCGAGTTGATCAGCTGCCCCATCGACTGCTGGAGGGTCTGCCCGATGTTGTCGATGTCGTTGGTCGCCCGCGACAGCACCTCACCGCGCTGACGCTGGTCGAAGTACGACAGCGGCAGCCGCGACAGCTTCGTCTGGACGTCCTCGCGCATCCGGAACATGGTCCGGTTCACGGCCCGGTTCACCAGCCGCGTCGCCACCGCCATCAGCAGCCCGGCCACCGTGAACACACCCAGCGCCAGCACCAGCACATGCCCGACGGCGGTGAAGTCGATGCCCTCGCCCGGGGTGAAGTCGGTGCTGCGCAGCATGTCGGCGACCTCGCCGTCGCCGCGCTGCCGCATCGAGTCGAGCACCTGCTCCTTGCTCGCCCCCTCGGGCATGCCCCGCCCGACGATGCCCGCGAAGACCAGGTCGGTCGCCTTGCCGAGAATCTTCGGCCCGACGACGCTGAGGCCGACGCTGAGCACCACGCACAGCAGCAGCACGTAGAGGGTGACCCGCTCCGGCCGGAACTGCGCGACGAGTCGTTTGCCCGATCCCTTGAAGTCGAGCGAGCGGGAGTCGGGACCGCCTCCGGCCATCATCCGCCCCATGGGCCCCGCCATCAGGCAGCCTCCGCTTCCGTCAGCTGGGAGAGCACGATCTCCCGGTAGGTCTCGTTGTCCGCCATCAGCTCGTGGTGCCGCCCGGCGCCGACGACCCGGCCCTCGTCGAGGACGACGATCCGGTCGGCGTCCCGGATGGTCGCCACCCGCTGCGCGACGATCACCACGGTCGCCTCGGCGGTCTCCCGCCCCAGCGCGGCCCGCAGCGCGGCGTCGGTGGCGTAGTCGAGCGCGGAGAAGGAGTCGTCGAACAGGTAGATCTCGGGCCGCTGCACCAGCGTCCGGGCGATCGCGAGCCGCTGCCGCTGACCACCGGAGACGTTCGTGCCGCCCTGCGCGATCGGCGCGTCGAGCCCGCCCTCCAGTCCCTCCACGAAGTCCCTGGCCTGCGCCACCTCCAGCGCGTGCCACAGCTCCTCGTCGGTGGCGTCCGGATTGCCGTAGCGCAGGTTGGTCGCCACCGTCCCCGCGAACAGATACGGCTTCTGCGGCACCATCCCGACGGTCTTCGCGAGCAGCCGCGGATCGATCTCCGTCACCTCGACCCCGTCGACGAGCACCTGCCCCCCGGTCGCGTCGAACAGCCGCGGGACCAGCCCGAGCAGCGTGGACTTGCCGCTGCCGGTCGAGCC
The DNA here is from genome assembly GCF_042959065.1 of Streptomyces sp. NPDC007929. Taxonomy (NCBI): domain Bacteria; kingdom Bacillati; phylum Actinomycetota; class Actinomycetes; order Kitasatosporales; family Streptomycetaceae; genus Streptomyces; species Streptomyces sp. NPDC007929. Next base: position 702,597 of record NZ_JBIBKD010000002.1, read on the forward strand.
GATGACGGCGGTCGTCTCACCGGGCCTGGCCACCAGGTCGACCGCCCGCAGCACCGGCTCCTCGGCGCCCGGGTAGCGGAAGCCCGCCCCGCGGATCTCCAGATGCCCGTGCCGGCGCAGCTCCCGCACCGGCGCCGACGGCGACACGACGCTGGAGGAGGTGTCCAGCACCTCCTGGATGCGCTCGGCGCACACCTCCGCGCGCGGCACCATCATGAACATGAAGGTGGCCATCATCACGGACATCACGATCTGCATCAGATAGGCCAGGAACGCCGTCAGATCACCGATCTGCATCCCGCCGCTGTCGATGCGGTGCGCGCCGAACCACACCACGGCGATCGACGACAGGTTCACCACCGTCATGACGATCGGGAACATCAGCGCGAGCAGGTTGCCGGTGCCCAGCGCGAAGTCGGTGAGGTCGGTGTTGGCCCTGCGGAAGCGCTGCTGCTCGTACTCGTCGCGGACGAAGGCGCGGATCACGCGGTTGCCGGTGATCTGCTCGCGCAGCACCCGGTTCACCGAGTCCAGCCGCTCCTGCATCGACCGGAACAGCGGCCGCAGCCGCCGCACGATCAGCGTCACGCAGATGCCCAGCACCGGCACGACCGCCACCAGCACCCCGGACAGCGGCACATCGAGACCGAGCGCGAGCACGATGCCGCCCACGCACATGATCGGCGCCGACACCAGCAGCGTGAACGTCATCAGCGCCAGCATCTGCACCTGCTGGACGTCGTTCGTCGTCCGCGTGATCAGCGACGGCGCCCCGAAGTGACCGACCTCACGCGCGGAGAACGACTGCACCCGGTCGAACACCGACGCCCGCAGGTCCCGCCCCAGCGCCGACGCCGTACGGGCCCCGTAGTACACGGCGCCGATGTTGCACACCACCTGGACCAGCGAGATGGCGATCATCAGGCCGCCGTAGCCCAGGATGTAGCCGGTGTCGCCGTTCACCACACCCTGGTCGATGATGTCCGCGTTCAGCGTGGGCAGGTAGAGCGTGGCGCAGGTCTGCAGGAACTGCAGCAGCACCAGCAGGGCGATGGGTCTCTTGTAGGGCCTGAGGCAGGTCCGCAGGAGTCGTATGAGCACGCTGCTTCTCTCGGAGTGGACGACGGGGCGAGTGGTTGCCCCTGGCCCCTATCGTCGAACACTCCACCGGCGTTACCTCAAGCGAATTAACCCAACAGGCGGTCAAACCCTCAGAGGGCCCCGGGGTGCGTCTGCTCCCGTACCGCCACGAACTGCTGCCGCACCGCCTGCCCCACGGCCAGTTCGTCCCCGGGCTCCAGCACCTGCGCCACCGGGCCCTGCCAGGCCGGCGGGTTGCGCACGTCGAGCGTGCCCTGCGACGCCCCGAGCGCCCAGGCCGCCTGGCGGGCCGCGCCGATCGCCGCGTAGTCGGCGGGCTGCGGCACCACGACCTGCGTCCCGAACAGCGCGGGCGCCGCGGCCTGCACGGCGGGCAGTTCGGCGGCCGGCCCGAGCAGGAACACCCGCCGCACCTCCACCCCCCGGCCGCGCAGCACGTCCAGCGCGTCCGCGAGCCCGCACAGCATCCCCTCGAACGCCGCCCGCGCCAGATGCTCCGCCTTCATCGACTCCCGTCTCAGCCCGGCCAGCGTCCCGGCGGTGTGCGGCAGGTTCGGCGTCCGCTCACCCTCCAGATAGGGCAGCAGCACCAGCCCGTGCGACCCGGGCGTCGACTTCATCGCGAGGTCCGACAGGCTCTCCAGATCGGGCAGCCCCAGCAGCTCGGCGGCCCCGCGCAGCGTCCGTACGGCGTTCAGCGTGGTGACGACGGGCAGGTGCATGCCGGTCGCGTCCGCGAGCGCGGTGATCATCCCGGACCCGTCGACCAGCGCCTCGGGGTGTACGGCCATCACGGACCCGGACGCGCCCAGCGACACCACCGCGTCACCGAGGCCGATGCCGAGCCCGAACGCCGCCGCCATGGTCTCGCCGGTGCCCACGGAGATCAGCAGCCCCTCCGGCGTCGTACCGGCGGCGTCCGCCGGACCGATCACCTCCGGCAGCATCACCTGGTGCCCGAGCGCCAGCTCCACGAGGTCGGGCCGGTAGCCGCCGCTCGCCGCCGACCAGTAGCCGGTGCCGGACGCCCCGCCCCGGTCGGTGGTCCTGCGCACCGGCCGGCCCAGCAGCTGCCACACCAGCCAGTCGTGCGCCTGGAGGAGGATCGCGGTGCGCTGGGCGTTCTCCGGCTCGGTCCGGGCCAGCCAGCGCAGCTTGGTGATCGGCTGCGCGGCCTGCGGCACACAGCCCACCGCCTGCGCCCACGCCTCGCGCCCGCCGAGCGCGTCGACCAGATCGGCCGCGGCCACCTGCGTGCGTTTGTCGCCGCCGACCATTGCCGGGCGCACGGTGTTGCCCTGCGCGTCCAGCGGCACGACGGCGTTCTGCTGCGCCGAGACGCCGATCGCCTGCACGCCCTCCAGCAGCCCGCCGCCCGCGGCCTCGCCCAGGGAGAGCAGCCAGGCCTGCGGATCGACGTCCGACGGCCGGCCGCCGCCCTCGGGGCTCTCCACCGGATGCGGTGCATATCCCTGCCTGAGCACGGCTCCGGAGTCCGTGTCACAGACGACGATACGAGTGAAATCGGGTGAACTGTCCAACCCGGCGACTATCCCCATGGCCAAAATTCTGCCGTACCGCTGCGCTGGCTGGAGCCGTGGGCGCCGTGGGGGCTTGTGCCGGGTTTCGAGTTCAGGCTTCGTCGTGGCTGGTCGCGCCGTTCCCCGCGCCCCTTTCGGGGCGCTGCCATGCTCGACATCAGAGGGTCACGTGTTGCTCGTGCCCCAGTCGTCCTCGCCGCCGTTGTGGGTGGCTCGGTCGCGGAGGTGACGGACTCGGTCCGCGACGGACTCGGGCATCCGGTCGCCGACCTTGTCGCTCACCACGTGGTACGCCTTGCCCGCGAACTCGCGGCCCTGGTGGGCCGCCGTCTCCGCGGTGTTGCGGACGGCGGGATTCTGAGCGAACTGCCTCGCTGACTTCTTCAGCTGCTCGTAGCGCTCGCGTCCGGCCCTCGTGCCCAGCACGTAACCCAGGACGACTCCGGCGACGAACGTGAGCCGGTAACGCATGGCGGCCACCCTTCTCTTGCGTAGGTCTCCGGTGCGGCGTCGGTGCCGGGGAGTACCGATTGGCGGAGCACCCCCCTGCTTGCGCTAATGTATGTGTCGCAGCGAACGCGCGCCCCCTGGCGGATACCCAGGTAGGTACGTTCGATGCAAACGAGACCTTCCTCGGTAGCTCAATTGGCAGAGCAGCCGGCTGTTAACCGGCAGGTTACTGGTTCGAGTCCAGTCCGGGGAGCTCGGTCCTCCGTAGCTCAATTGGCAGAGCAGCCGGCTGTTAACCGGCAGGTTACTGGTTCGAGTCCAGTCGGGGGAGCAGGACGAACGAGGACCCCTCTCAGGGGTCCTTTTTCATGTCCGATTCGCTGTCCCGGGAACCGCGCGGCACCCGGCGCAGTCCTCATGGTCACGTAGGCCGTGCGTAGCCGCCCAGCCGAAGCAGGAGATCGTATGAGCGGCTATGCTGCGGCAGACGGCGCGCACACATGTACGCGACACGCCGCTATGGGGCGGTAGCTCAGCCGGTTAGAGCAGCGGACTCATAATCCGTCGGCCGTGGGTTCGAGTCCCACCCGCCCCACTCTGCGCTACGCGAGGAGAATCGATTAGTCGAGGCTCCCGCATCTCAGCGCCGGGGCACCCTTCCGGTTCAGCGGATGCGCTTCGCCGGTTTCGTGGCGGCGTTGAGGAGATGTTCCAGCGGTCCGCGGCGGAAGAAGCGGGACCAGATCGCGGCGAACACGATCGCCCCGAGGACGAACATGAGCAGCGGCACCCAGGACGTCTGGCTGCTGGTCCCGGCGGACACGGACAGCGCGGACTGGGCGAGGAAGTGACCGACGTAGGCGGTCAGGGACATGGTGCCCACCGCGATGACCGGTTTCGCCAGGCGGCGCAGTCGCGGCAGGCGGTTCATCGCCACCGTCGCGCCCACGATCACCAGGATCGCGACGCCGACGCTGCCGATGATGTCGAACGTGGTGCCGCTGTGCGGCCCGGCCGCCAGGAGCGAGGACGCGGGCATATCGGGGAACGAGCCGCCGTCGGGGGGCATCGACCCGCTGCCGGGAGGCATCGAGCCGGAGCCGGAGGACGACGATCCGCCTTCCGCGAGGCTCTTCAACGCGTCCCTCCCGGCGAGCAGCAGGGACATGCCGTACGCGGTCACGGTGAGGGCGGCGCCGAGCGCGGCCAGGCGCCGCTGGACGGTGCCGGAGTTCAGGTCGAGGCGCCCCAGCGCCATGCCCGCGATCACGAACGACATCCAGGTGAGCGCCGGGTAGAAGCCGGTGAGCAGCAGATCGAGCACTCCCACCTCGCTGAGGCGGCGAAGCGGGTCGTAGGCGTTGACGCTCTGCTGGACGGCGGGGCTCAGCAGTGCGTTCAGGGCGAACGCGAGCTGCGGTGTGACGAGGGCGGACGCGACCGCGATGATCGCGAGTGTCCTGGCACGCAGTCGCACCAGGGGCAGGGCGAGGAGGAAGTAGACCCCGTAGAAGCCGAGGATGATCACTCCTCCGTACTCCATCGCCAGCACCGTGCCCAGCACCAGCAGGACCACGGCCCGGATCGCGATCCGGGCCCTCGCCTGCCGGCCGGCCAGGCCCGTCCTGGGCTCGCGGCGGCCGGCGATCAGCATCAGTGAGAACCCGGCAAGAGTGGCGAACAGGACCGAAGAGTGGCCGTCCGCCATGTAGCGGACCCAGCTCGCCACACCGGTCGTGGCGGACAGCGGGGGGCCGATGTGCACGACGTACATGCCGAACACCGCCAGCGCGCGGGCCAGGTCCACCCCGACGAGGCGTCCCATCGAGGGGCCGGGCGCGGCCGGTACGGCGGACTCGGGGGAGGTTCGGGGCGGCGGAGGCGAGTTCTCCTGCGGCGCCGATGTCTCCTGTGGCGGCTGTGTCTGTGTCATACGGCCAACCTCGCCGGGAGCTCAGGGGGCGGACCATCCGGCAGTCTTCGGCGACGGCCCCGCCGGTCGGCGGCCGTCCACCGCCGATCGGCGGGGGTGCTCCCGACGGCTGCCGGATGGGCGCGGGGCGGCCGGGCGGCCAGGGTTGAGGCACTGAGCTGACACCGGCTCACGTCCTGGTCCGAGAGAGGAATTCCGTGAACACCGCATCCGCCCCGGCGACGGATGAGTCCCACGAGGCGTCCCTGCCCGCCCGAGAGACGGTCAAGGCCCTCTGCGCATACGTCCGGCCGCACCGGTGGGCCGTCGCCCTGGGCCTGCTGTGCGCCCTGGCCGGGGCCGCCGGGGGACTCCTGCAGCCGTTGGCCACCAAGGCGCTGGTGGACCGGCTCGCCTCCGGTGAGACCGTCACCGGGATCCTGACCGCCCTCACCGTCCTGGTGGTGGTGGGCACGGCGGTCGAGGCGTTCGGCGCGTACGTGCTGGAGCGGACGGCGGAGTCGGTGGTCCTGGCCGCGCGGCGCACCCTCGTCGGGCGGCTGTTGCGGCTGAGGCTCGCGGAGTGGGAGCGGATCCCGCCGGGTGACCTGATGTCCCGGGTCACGTCGGACACGACGATGCTGCGGGCGGTCAGCACCCAGGCGGTCGTCTCCGCGGCCTCCGGAGCGGTGGCCTTCGTCGCGGCGATCGTGATGATGGCGTTCCTCGACGTCGTGCTGCTGGGTGTGACGCTCGGGGTGGTCGTGCTGGTCGGTGGGGCCGTCGCGCTGGTGATGCCGAGGATCGCTCGGGCCACCGAGCGGGCGCAGGAGGCGGTCGGGGAGATCTCCGTCGCGCTGGAGCGGTCCCTCGGGGCGTTCCGCACGGTCAAGGCCTCCGGTGCCGAGGCGCGGGAGACCGCCCGGGTGGAGGCGGCGGCGCGGCGGGCCTGGCGGCACGGCGTGAAGAGCGCGAAGTGGGAGGCCGCGGCGGGCTCGGCCGACGAACTCGCCGTCCAGCTGGCCTTCCTCGCCGTCCTCGCGGTCGGCGGGGCGCGCGTGGCGTCCGGGGAGATCCCCGTGTCCACCCTCATCGCCTTCCTGCTCTACCTCTTCTACCTGATCGAGCCGGTGTCCACGCTGATCGACGCCGTGACCTCCTATCAGGAGGGGGCGGCCGCGCTCTCCCGGATCGCGCAGGTGGAACGGCTGGCGACGGAGCCCGCCGACCGGCAGACCGACTCCCTGCCGCGGCGCGGGGCAGCGGCGCCGGGTCCGGCGTCGGTCCGCTTCGAGGACGTGTCGTTCCGCTACCGTCCGGGCCTGCCGTACGTCCACCGGCAGGTGACCTTCGAGGTGCCGGGCACCGGGATGACGGCCTTCGTCGGTCCCTCGGGCGCGGGCAAGTCGACGGTGTTCGCGCTCGTCGAGCGGTTCCACGAGGTCACCGGCGGCCGGATCCTGGTCGACGGCAAGGACGTACAGGACTGGTCCCTGTCCGCACTGCGCTCCGCCGTCGGGTACGTGGAGCAGGACGCTCCGGTGCTGGCCGGCACGCTGCGGGAGAACCTGTTGTTCGCGGCCCCCGGCGCGACGGACGGCGACGTCCGCGAGGTCCTGGCCCGGACGAAGCTCGACACCCTCGTCGAGCGCCTGCCCCACGGCCTGGACACCCCCGTCGGACACCGCGGTTCGAAGCTGTCGGGCGGCGAGCGGCAGCGCGTCGCCATCGCCCGCGCCCTGCTCCGCGCACCGCGACTGCTGCTCCTGGACGAGGCGACCTCACAGCTCGACGCCGTCAACGAGCTGGCGCTGCGGGACGTCATCGCCGAGGTGGCCCGTGAGACCACCGTCCTGGTGGTGGCCCACCGCCTGTCGACGGTGACCGGCGCCGACCGGATCGTCGTCATGGACGGCGGCCAGGTCCGGGCCGTCGGCACCCACGAGGAACTGGTGGACCAGGACCGGCTGTACGCGCGGCTGGCGGCCACCCAGCTCCTGACCCCCGCCCGGTGACCCACCCCCAGCGGGCCTGGGGTAGGGCAACCGCGTTGCCCTCCGCTCCGGCCCGGTCGGTCAGTCCGCGCCGAGGGGAATCCGCAGCCGCACCCGGTAACCGCCCTCCGGGGTCGGGCTCGCGTCCAGCGTGCCGTGCAGGATCTCGGCCCGTTCCCGCAGGCCGACCAGACCCTGCTGCGAACCGGGCAGGGACAGCGAGGGGCGGGTGGGCGGGGTGTTGGTGACGGTCACTCCGACGTCATCACGGTCCTGCCACAGCTCGACGCGCGCCCGGGCGCCGGGTGCGTGCTTGCGGACATTGGTCAACGCCTCCTGGACCGTGCGGTAGAGGGCCCGTTGGGCGGGGGTGCCCACGGCGGGCGGCAGCTCGCCCGACAACTCCGCGTGCGTGCCGCTCGATTCCACGAGCCTGTGCAGGTCGGCCAGAGTGGGCTGGGGCGTCAGCTCGGTGGCGTGGCCGCCGGAGGCGCGCAGCAGCGTGACCATGGTGCGCAGCTCGTCGAGCGTGGTGACGCTCAGCGAACGGATCGTGCGGGCGGCCTCCTCGGCGTCCGCGTCCTTGGTGGCGACCTGAAGGGCCCCGGCCCGTACGGCGATCAGGCTGACCTGGTGGGACACCACGTCGTGCATCTCGCGGGCCAGCTGGGCGCGCTCGCGGGCCAGCACCGCCTGGGCGTGCAGGGTCCGCTCGTGCTCCCTGGCCTCCTCGATCTCGGCCAGCCGTCGCGCCAGGTCCCGTTGCGCCTGGAGGAGCTGACCGAACAGGACCGGCGCCGCGGCCGTCGCCAGGCCGTAGACGAAGAAGACCAGCGTCATGGTCCGGTCGATCTCCGTCAGGGGCGAGGGGATGCTGCCCGCGACGGCGGTCAGAGCGACGCACGCCGCGAGGAGACGGCGGTCGCGGGAGTGTGCTGCCAGGGTGAACAGCGCCACGAGCACGGCGACGGCGACGTCCTGTATCAACGCGATGGGCAGGGTGAGCAGGAACACGCAGACCGGGAACCTGCGACGGAACAGCAACGCGGCGCAGCCGACCGCTGCCGGCGCGATGTCGAGGCCCGTGTTCTCCCACGTGCTCAGCCACACGTCCAAGGCCGCCACCGCCACCAGGGCGACGTCGACGACCGGTGCGGGGACCCGCTGCCACACGGCGCGAGCACGGCTCATCGGCCGGCCTCCGACCGCGGGCGCTCGTCGAGCAGACCGGCCCGCTGCGCCAGCAGTGCGGCCTGCACCCGGCTGGACACCCGCAGCTTGGTGAGGATCGCGCTGACGTGGTCCTTGACCGTGCCGGCGCTCAGGTGGACGCGGGTCCCGATGTCGGCGTTCGTCAGCCCCTCGGCCACCAGGACGAGGACGTCGCGCTCGCGGGCGGTGAGCAGCCGGACGCGGGCCGCTTCCTCGTCGACGGCCGCCCCGGTGCCCGGGTGGCTGTGCAGCAGGGCCCGCGACGCCTTGGGCGACAGCACCACACCGCCCGCGGCGAGGGTGCGCACCAGGTGGGCGAGCTGCTCCGGCTCGGTGTCCTTGAGCAGGAAACCGGCCGCGCCGGAGTGGAGCGCGGTCAGGATGTACGCGTCGGCGTCGAACGTGGTCAGCATCGCCACCACCGGAGCGTCCGGCCTCGTCCGCAGCTCGCGCAGGACGGTGAGTCCGTCGACGTCCGGCATCCGGATGTCCAGCAGGACCACGTCGGGCCGCTCCCGGCGGACGGTCTCGACGGCGTCGCCCCCGTTCGCGGTCGCCACCACCTCGATGTCCTCGGCCGCGCCCAGGATGAGCCCGAACCCCGAGCGGACCAGTGCCTCGTCGTCCACCACCACTACCCGGATCACGCGCTACGCCTCACCTTCACCCAGGCTCTGCCACCCATGCCGCCTCGACCCTAAAGCGGCCCGGAGCCCCTGCCGCCCGACGGGCGGCAGCTCCCGCCACACGGCGGGGTATCGCCCCCCGGTCGGCAGGGCGACCGGGCCGCCGCCCGGCATCCGGTGAGATCCGGGTCACCCGCCGGGTCTCGCGGCAGCCGTCGAACGGTGGGCCGCTGACGGTCCGTCCGCACCCGCCGGGTCCGGGGTCGCGCCGTGGTGGCGCTGGCGGTGGGTGTACGCGGTGAGCGCCTGCCAGAGGTCGCGGCGGTCGGTGTCGGGCCAGAGGCCGGGCGTGAAGTGCAGCTCCGCGTACGCCGCGTGCCAGGGCAGGAAATTGGAGACGCGCTGCTCGCCGCCCGTGCGCCAGAGCAGGTCCACGTCCGGCAGGTCCGCCAGCGGCAGGTGCCGCGCGAAGTCCTCCTCGGCGATCAGGCCGGGCTCCACACGGCCCTCCCGGGCCCGGCGGGCCAGGGCGGCGGCCGCGCGGGTGAGCTCGTCCCGGCCGCCGTAGTCGATGCACATCGTCAGCGTCAGACCGGTGCGGGCCCGCGTGGTGCGCTCCCTCAGGTGCAGCAGGTCGGCCAGGTCGGGGGGCAGCCGGCCGGCGCGGCCGTGCCAGCGCAGCCGGACGTCGAGGTCCCGGAAGGGGTTGTCGGTCATCTCGCGCCGCAGCAGGTCGAGGATCGCGTCGACCTCCTCCGCGTCCCGGTGCCAGTTCTCGGTGGAGAAGGTGTAGAGCGTCAGATGGCGCAGTCCGACGTCCAGGGCGCCGTGCACCACCTCGCGGACCGCGGCGGCACCGGCCCGGTGGCCCTCGTGCCGGGGCAGGCCGCGCTGCTGGGCCCAGCGGCCGTTGCCGTCCATGATCACGGCGACGTGGGCGGGCAGATCCCCGGGCGGGATCCCGGGGGGCTGCGCGCCGCTCGGGTGGGGCGGCGGCAGCCGGAAGGTGCCGGGGGCGGTGGCCGGCCGGACCGGCGCCGGGGGCCGGTGCGCGTCGGGATGCTGCGGCGCCGGCACCGTCAGCGGGGTCAGGCGCCAGGCCAGGGCCGCGCGGGTCCGGGCCGGGGCGAGGATGCGGGCCCGGGTGCGCAGCGCGGGCCGGGGCGGGGAGCGGAGCAGGGCCGGACCGGCGGCGTCGATCGCGTCGAGCTGGGCGCGCAGCAGGGCGGCCATGGTGTGCAGGACCGTGGCGGGGCCGGGGTGCATGCCGCGGGTGAGGGACTCCTGGCTCACCCACTGGCGGGCCAGCCCGGTCAGCCGTGTGACCAGGGCGGCGACGGCGGGGCTCCAGCGGCGCCGCGCCAGGTCGGCCGCCGACCCGGGGTGGAGGTCGAGGGCCTCGGCGGGCAGCAGCAGGTCGCCCTGGGCGAGGTCGGCGGCCAGGTCGGTGAGGATGTCGGTGAGCCGGACGCCGTCGAGGAACTCCTCGTAGGCCTCCCGGGTGTCCAGACGCAGGGCCACCGGGACTCCGGCCCGGTCGAAGACCGTGCGGACCAGGCCGAACCAGGGCAGCAGGTTGTCCCGGCCCCAGGTGCGCCACTCCGCCCAGTCGGCGAAGTGCCTGCCGCCGGTGTCCTCCTGGACCTGGGCCATGGCGTCCCGCAGCTCCGACAGGTCCAGGCGCCAGCGGTTCGCGGTGTCCACCAGGGCGCGGCGGACCGGGTCCGGGCTGGAACCGGTGGGCAGTTCACGGTGCAGGGCGGTGATCCACGCCCCGACCCGGGCGGCCCGCTCGGCGGCGGGCGCGGTGCGGTCGTCGCCGAGGTCGTCCAGGGCGTTGGCGGCGGCCCACAGGGCGTGCAGCGCCGGGCGCAGGGCCGCGGGCACCAGCTGGATCAGCGCGTACTCCGCCGGGTCCTCGGCCTTCGTCCGGCGCCGGCACAACCGGTAGGCCGCCCGCAGGGCCGGGTCGTCGCCGGCCGGCGGGGGGCCGTCAGGTCCGGGGGGTGCGGGGGTCGCTTCGGGGGCTGCCGGTGCTGTGGTCGCGGGGGGCACGTCGCTCACACCGAGGACGATACGTCCTGGTTCTGCGCGGTGATCACAGGGGCCGGGCGCGCGTCAGCGGGGGGCGTCACGGGCCCGGCCCCGGGTCCGGGTGCACCGCCTCGGTGATACCGGCCCGGGCCGCCTCCAGCTGGGCGGCGAACGCGATGCCGAGGAACAGCACCACCCCGGTCAGGTTGGCCCACAGCAGCAGGGCGACGAACGCCGTCAGCGGCCCGTACACCGCGCCGAAGGAACCGCTCTCGGCGACGTAGAGGGCCAGCAGCCAGGTGGCCGTGACCCACAGCACCAGATGGACCGCCGAGCCGAACGCCAGCCAGGTGTAGCCCGGTTGGTCCCGGCGGGGCGCCCAGCGGAAGATCGCCGCCGACGCGACCCAGGCGAGCAGCACGCCCAGGGGCACGTCGAGGGCGCCCCACCAGTCGAGCCAGGTGCCGGACCAGCCGAGGGTCTCCACCACCGCGTCGCCCACCGCGTCACCCGCCACGAGCACGACGAACCCCAGGACCATCGGCATGCCCGCGGCGAGGGCCAGAAGCAGGGAACGGCCGTACTTGGCCAGGAAGGGCCGGTCGCGCTCGATGCCGTAGATACGGTTGGCGCCCCGCTCGACCTGGGCCATCGCCGAGGCCAGGTTGAGCACGGCGAAGCCGAGGCCCGTCCACATCGCGACAGCGCCCCAGACGCCGGAGACGGCACTGCGCTCGGTGCCGTCGAGGGCGTCCTCGATCAGCTCCGCGCTGGCGCCCGGCACGATCCGGCCGAGGGTCAGCTCGATGATCCGCCCCACGCTCTCGGTGTGCACCGTGGTGGCCACGCCGACCAGGGCGATGGTGAACGGCACCATGCCCAGGACCACCTGGAAGGCCAGGGAGCGGGAGTTGCTGAAGCCGTCGGCGTAGCGGAAGCGGGTGAAGGCGTCGACGAGCAGCCGGCGGCCCCCGTAGCGCCGCAGCGCGGTGAACGCCTCGTCTCCGGAGAGTTCCTCCCCGATCATGTCCCGCGTCTGCGGGACATGCACAGCGGTACCCATCGAGAAGGTCTCCTTCTGCCCGCCCTGTGTACCGGACCAGCATGCCCGGCGCCCCGTCCGGCCGACGGGTCAGAAGGGCATACGGCCACGCGTGCGGCGACCGGCCGAGCCGCTGCGGCTCACCGCGCGGGAACTCGTGTGGAAGGGCTTGCTGAAGAGCCTGCCCAGGACTCCGGGTGCCTTGCCGCCGGCGCGGGCGCCCGCGCCGAGCGAACGCTGGGTGCCGCGCTCGGGGTGACGCGACAGGCGGGGGACGAGGAAGGCGAGGACGGCCAGGAGCACGCACCCGGCGATGACGACCGCGACGATCACGAGTAACTCCTCTGACTGGTCGGGGAGATACAGGTGCCCCGTCGCGCCGCCTCCATGTGGCCTGTTCGTCTCCGGCCGGCCCCTCGGCCGTCCGTCAGACCCGGCGGCGTCGTGCGACGGCCCGTTGCAGTGCCGTGCGCAGCTCGGGGGGCGGCGGGGGGCCGTCCGCCTCCGCGCTCGCCGTCACGGCCGCCGCGACCTCGCGCAGCTTGGTGTTCGCCAGCTGGGACGTCTCCCGCAGGATGTGCCACGCCTCGTCGGAGGTGCAGCCGTGCGTGGCCATGAGGATGCCCCGGGCCTGGTCGATGACCGGGCGGGAGGCGATGGCCTGGCGCAGCTGCTCGACCTCCTCGCGCAGCCCGTGCAGGCACTCCGCACGCTCCAGGGCGACCGCCGAGGAGACGGGGGCGGTCGGCGGCCCCGCGGGAACCGGGCCCGCGGCGGCCAGACCGGTCAGCGGGTCGGTCGTGTCCAGGCCCGCCAGCTCCAGGATCCGGCGCGGCTGGCCGTTCCAGTTCGTCGCCGTCACCGTCAGCGACCGCTGCCGGCCGTGGTCGGCCAGCACGTCCAGGAACTGCAGACCGGCCGTGTCCATGAAGTGCACGCCCGCCATGTCCAGGTCGACCCGGGTGACGGTGGCCGGCAGACCGGCCAGGGCCCGGGCCAGGATGTCCGCGCAGCCGTGAACGAGCTCACCGCGAGGGGTGAGCCGGGCGCGGTCCGCGTCGACGCGGCCACTGATGACCAGGGTGTCCAGCCCTCCTGTGAGATGTGGTGATGCCGCTGAGGTCATGTCACCGCCTTGTCGGTCCTCTTCGGTCGGGTTCGTCTCGCTCGCCGGACTGCGCGACGTCACTCGCCCCCGTGGACGTCGATGTGAGGTGCGCCTGCCCGCCGTACGGCGTACTACACCCCCTTCGGGGGAATGAGCTCTTGTCGTACGGGTACGTGCGCTGTGGTCCGGAACATCGGGAGAGGGCCTTGAACACTCGGCAACAGATGTCGCAGACCGGCCCTCGCGGTACCGTGCCGGGCCTGGCGGTCTTCCCGCTGGCCGGGCAGCAGGGCGTCCGGGCGGCCGGTGAGGTGGGTCTGACGACCCGTGCGATCTGGGAAGGCGTACTGGAAGAGGCTGTTCGCGAGGACGATGACGTGTACTACCTGGAGCTGTCCGGCGTGACGTTCGTGGACGTCGCGGGAGCGGGCGCGCTCGCGGCCGCCGCCGGGCGGCTCCGGGACGGCCGGCGGTTCGTGGTGCGCAGGCCGCCGCCCGCCCTGCGGCGCACGCTGGACCTGCTGTGGCCGGGCCAGAGCGGAATCGAGGTGTCCACGTCATGACCGCAGCCGTCACCGAGCCCGTCGGGCCGCTCGACCCCTTCGCCCACCCGGCGCTCTTCTACCGGGACGAGCAGGAGTACCTGGCCGGCACCCTGCCGTTCGTGCACGACGGCCTGGACGCCGGGGAGCCGGTCGCCGTCGCCGTGCCCGGCAAGAACCTCGCCCTGATCAGGGACGCGCTGGGCGCCGCCGCCGACGCCGTGCGGCTGCTGGACATGCGCGAGGCCGGACGCAACCCCGGGCGGATCATCCCCGGCGTGCTGCGCGCCTTCGCCGACGCCCAGCCCGAGGGCCGCCGGGTGCGGATCATCGGCGAGCCCGTCTGGGCGGGCCGCTCCGACATCGAGTACCCCGCCTGCGCCCAGCACGAGGCGCTCATCAACGCCGTCTTCCAGGGCCGTACGGCGACGATCATGTGCCCGTACGACGTGGCGCGGCTGCCCGAGCACATGGTCACCGACGCCTACGCCACCCACCCCACCGTCATCCACCCCGGCTCCAGCACGCCGCGGGGCAACGAGGCGTACGCCCCCGAGGACGTCGTCAGCCGCTACAACGAGCCGCTGGCGCCCGTGCCCGGCGCGCTGACGTTCCCCTTCGTCTCCGAGTCGCTCTCCCAGGCCCGGCACGTGGCCGTCGGGGAGGGCGCGCGGCTCGGCCTGACCGGTGTGAAGCTGGACGACCTGGCCCTCGCCACGGCCGAACTCACCACCAACAGTGTGGTGCACGGCGGGGGTTCGGGCGTGCTGCGGGTGTGGGCCGAGGACGGGTACGTGGTGTGCGAGGTCCGTGACGAGGGGCGGCTCGTGGACCCGCTGGCCGGACGCCGGCCCGTGCCCCGCGACCAGCGCGGCGGACGCGGGATCCTGCTGGTCAACCTGATCGCCGACCTGGTGCGGGTGCACCGCGGCGACACCGGCACGACCGTGCGCTGCTGGTTCGCCCGCTGACCGTCGCCTGACGGCCAGGTGTCAGGTACTCAGGTGCTCAGCGGGTCCAGCGCGAGCGGCGCGATACGGCCCTCCAGCATCGCCCCGAGCCCCTGCACGGCGCACACGTCCGGCCGCTCCGCGATGTGCACCGGCATGCCCGTGGCCTGCCGCAGCATCTGGTCCAGGCCCGGCAGCAGGGCGCTGCCGCCGACCATCATGATCCCCCGGTCGGCCAGGTCGGCGACCAGGTCGGGCGGGCAGACCCGCAGCACCTTGCCGATACCGTCCAGGACCGCGGTGAGCGGTGTCTGGATGGCGTCCCGGACGGCAGCGGTGTCGACCTGGACGGAGCGGGCCAGGCCGGTGGCGACGTCCCGGCCGTGGATCTCCGTGGAGGCCGGGCCCTGCGCGGTGAGGCCGTTGCCGGACAGGGCCAGCTGCAACGGCCGTACCGACTGGCTCGGCAGCATCAGCTCGTGCTCGTGGCGCAGGTGCTGCACGATCGCGTGGTCGACGGCCTCGCCGCCCACCGGGATGCGCTCGGCGGTGACGATCGAGCCGAGCGAGAGCACGGCCACCTGGGTGGCCGCCGCACCGCACACCATGATCATGGTCGCCTCGGGCTGCTCCACGGGCAGCCCGCAGCCGACGGCGGCCGCGATGAGCGTGTCGACCAGCTCCACGCGGCGCGCGCCGAGTCCGACGAGCGTCTCGATCGCGGCGCGCTGGGCCAGCGGGTCGGCGTCGTGCGGGGTGCAGGCGGCGGCGCGCAGGATCGGCTTGCGGCGCAGGCCGCGGCGCATCTTGTCGCCGAGCAGGTGCCGCAGCATGCGCTGCGCCATCTCGATGTCGACGACCGTGCCGCCGGAGACCGGCCGCACCACCCGGATGTAGTGCGGGGTGCGGCCCGTCATCTTCTCGGCGAGCTCACCAACCGCGATCAGCGCGCCGGTGCGGGTGTTCACGGCGGCGGCGGACGGCTGGTCGACGACGAGCCCGGCGCCCTTGACGTAGACGCGTGTGCGGGCCGCCCCCAGGTCGACGGCGAAGTGGCAGCGGCGCAACTGCTCCAGACTGGCGGTCATGGCAGGTCCTCCCGAGAGCACAGACCGTGGGGGGCCGCCAGGTGGCGGGCCTCGCAGACGTGGGTCCGCCGGATCGGCGGGCCTCTTTCGCATCGTGCGCGGCAGGGGGCCGGGCCGCCTTTCGTGGGGGGCCGGGCGGGGTGCCGCCGAACGGGGGGTTCGCCGCCCGGTCACAGGGAGCGCGCGGCCTCCAGCAGCGGCGCGAGGGAGGTCACGGTGGTCTCGCAGCCGGCCTTGCGCAGCTCCCGGTCGGAGGTGGCGTTGCGGGCGAGGCCGACGAAGCGCAGCCCGGCCCGCTGGGCGGCGGCGAGCTCGGCGACCGTGGACCCGATGACCAGGCCCGTCGCGGCCGACCCGGCGCAGGTGTCGAGGGCGCGCAGCATGCAGTCCGGGTGCGGGGTGAGCAGCGTGAGGTCCTCGGCGCGTCCGTGCACCCCGGCCAGCGGCAGGGTGCCGTAGGGCCGCAGATAGCGGGGTACGGCCTCGGCGCAGACGTCCGTGACGACGCAGACGCGGCGGCCGGCGGCGTACAGGGTGCGCACCAGGGGCGCGGAGTTGTGCGTGGCCGGGGCGTGCGGCACCGCCCGCAGTTCGATCTCGTCCAGGCGTTCGCGCAGCAGTGGCCCGAGCGGGTCCTGCGCGAAGGCCCGGAGCACGTCCAGCGGATGCGCGAACGTCTCCCGCACCGCAGCGGGCAGGGCGTGCCGCGAGTCGCGGTGCTCGTCGACGAGGGCGAGCAGGCCGAGCACGGCCTCGCGCGCGGTGCTCGCCGAGAACAGCCGGGCCATCGGACCGTCGAAGCCGACCAGGACCGTCTCGGTCTCGCCGAGCAGCCGCGGCAGCGGCAGCCGTGCGGGTGCGGCCCCCTGCGGTTCGGGCAGGGCCGCGCTCTCCCGGTCCAGCTGCACCGATGCCGTCACCGAAAGACCGGGCACCGGCCAGCGGCGCAGCCCGGCGTTGACCGCGCGCTGGGCGGCACCGGCCCGGCGCAGCGGATGCCGGCGGGTGATGCGGGCCGCCTCCTCCAGCAGGTGCCCGAGCAGGGGTTCGGACACCCGGGAGACCTCGGCCCGTACGAAGGCCACCGGGTCCTCCACGTGCCAGGACAGCTCGACCGCCGCGGCGAAGGCGCCCTTGCCGGAACTCGGCAGGGAGACCCGGTGGTGGGCCTGGTGCGTGGTGAGGTCGACCTCGTAGTACGTCACGAGCCGCGGCGGGCCGTCGCCGTGCGGCCGGGCGGGGTTGAGGAGGGTCAGCGGGCCGTCGGGCCGGGTGTGGACGACGGCCGTGCGGCCCGGGGCCGGTATGCCGAGCAGTCGCAGGTCACGCGTGATGAAGGGGCCCTGTACGAGGTCGCGGGCCTCGGGCTCGGGGGTGGCGGCGGGGGACAGCGGGCAGTACCAGGCGACGGGCGGGGTGTCGGTGGCGCCGTCCTGGTAGAGCGGCTGGAAGCGCTGGGGGCCCTGGGCGGCGGAGCTGGCGGCGAACTGCTCGTAGACGGCCGGGGAGACGATCACCTGGATGTCGGCGGGCACGGGTGGCGGCTCGGGCGGCGGGACGGGCCGGTCCCAGAAGGTGACGGTCAGCGGTGGTGGGTCCACCAGCCCGGTGAGCACCTCGGGCAGGCCGCGCAGGACGGCTACCAGTACGGGCAGGAGGTAGGTGCCGGGTTCGGTGTGGACGTCGTAGCCGCTGTCGCGGACGCGCACGTCGAACCGGTGGGGGGCGAGCGCGCCGCGGGAGAGCATCTCGTGCACCGCGTATTCGAGGGTGATGCGGGCCTCGGGGTGGCCGGTGAGGTCGTCGGACGCGAACCGGATCGCGGGGGCGTCGGCTTCCTCGCCGGGGTGCGGGTCATTGCCGGGGTGCGGGTCAGCGCGGGGGTGCGGGTTCGTGGCGGTAAGCGGGTCGGGCCCGGGGGGCTGGTCCGTGCCTGTGTGCGGGTCCGCCCCGGGGGGCTGGTCCGTGCCTGCGTGCGGGTCGGCCCCGGGGAGCGGGTCCGCCCCGGGGAGCGGCTCCGTCCCGGCCAGCCGTCGCACCGTCTCCTCGCTGACCGTCGCGAACGCCGGGCCCGCCTCGTGGTGTCTCCCGCCCGCCTCGGCCCGGAACTGTCCTGCCGCGAGACCCGCGCGCTCGTCGATCAGGCCCCCGACCCGGGCGAGGAACTCCCGGGTCCGGCCGCGGGCCGTGCGGGGCAGGGAGCGCAGCAGCAACTCCCGTACCCCGGGCCGGAACGCGTAGGAGCCGGGTGGGCCGGGGACGGAGGTGAGCATGCCGCTGAGGATCACCTCGGCCAGGTGCTGGGGGCGCGGATCGCGGTCCAGGGTGCGCTGGACCAGGCGCATCACCGGGACCGAGGGGTCCGCCAGCGCGAGATGCCCGGCCAGCCGGAAGGCCTCGGGGGACGCGGTCGCGCGAAAGCGCAGGACCAGTTCCTCCGGGGAGGCCGTGGTGAGGTCGGGGGCGGGCTCGGCGGGGGGTGCGGGAGCGGGCGGCAGCCAGGCCGCCGCGCCGGGGGTACGGGCGCCGCCGGGGTCGGCGAGCAGGGCGGCCCAGTGGGCGAGCCAGGGGGCGCCCGGCTCCAGGACCGGCAGCGGGAGGGCACCGGCCGGCGGCGGTGAGGCGTCGTACGGGGTGAACGCGACGGTAGCCGTGGGGGCCGCGGGGGCCGGGGCCGTGAGCAGCCCCGGCTCGGCGGGCAACGCCGTGGTCGGCCACAGGTGTTCGGGGAGCGGCTGAACCACGGCGAGCGGCATGCGGTGGGCCCACTTCCGCAGGGTGCGGTACCAGCGGTCACCCGCTTCGCCCGGGCGCCACTGCGGGCCCATGCAGTCGCTGACGACGAGGGTGGCGGTGCGGCCGTCGTCGAGGACGGGGACCTGGCGGGCCCGGCCCTCGGGCGTGGCCGGGTGCAGGGTGACCGTGCGGAAGATGCCCGACTGGGCGAGCGCCGTGTGCAGTTCGCTCACCAGGGGGCGCCAGACCGGCATGGTGGGGCCGGTGTCGTGCACGAGGTTCAGGCGCAGCCAGCGGTCGGGGGCCGGGCGCAGCACCGGGAGCCATACGTCCGGGTGGGCGCCGAGCCGCGCGATCCGGTCGGCCGTCGCGCGCTCGTCCAGCAGGCGCGCGTGCGGGGAGGGCACCTTGCGCTGGAGCGGGCGCAGGGCGCGCTGGAGCGCGAGGGGGTGGGGGAGCATCGGGGGCGCGGGCGCGAGGAGCGGCGATCCACCGCCGCCGGGCTGGTGCTGCGGGCCGTCCGGGGAGCGCGGGGAGGGCAGGCGGAGGGGAACCCGGTCGGAGGCGGCCCGGGCCGGGGGCTCGGTGGTGGTGTGCGCGGGTGGGGGCGAGGCGGGGGTCTGCTCGGCGGGGCCGGACGGGTCTTCGGCGGTGGCGGGAGCGCCGGGGGCTTCGGAGTGGCCCGGGCGGCCGGTCCCGGGCCGTCCGGGCGGGTCCTCCCCGACGGGAGAACCCGCTGCCGGTTGCTCCAACCGGGCGGCCAGCCAGAGCAGTTCCGCGATCTCCCGGGGCGTCGGCGCGGCGCCCGCCGCCGAGAGGGCCGCCGCCAGCCGGGCGACCGGGGACGGCCCGGAACCGGCCTCAGAAGCCATCGCCGTCCGCCGCCGCGCTGAGGTACGGCATCAACTGCTCGGCGAGGTCGTCGCGGGACTCGGCGTCCAGGCCCGCCACTCCCGTGAGGTACAGGGCGTTCAGCAGCTGGTCGGTGGCCAGTTCGCCACCGGCGGCACGCTCCAGGAAGCGGCTGATCAGACGGTCCGCGTCCCCGCCCGGCGGGTCCAGATGGGCCCGGACGATGTGGGTCAGCTGGTCCCGGTCGGGGCGGCGCAGCTTCAGCCGGACGCAGCGGCGCAGGAACGCGGGCGGGAACTCGCGCTCCCCGTTGCTGGTCAGCACCACGAACGGAAAGGCCCGGCAGCGGACCCGGCCGCGCTGGACGGAGACCGGCGTGTCCGTGCCGTCGGCGAGGACCTCGGCGGTGCCGTCGCCGGAGTGCCGGGCGGCACGGACCAGTTCCGGGATCTCGTACTGGCCCTCCTCCAGGACGTTCAGCAGGTCGTTCGGCAGGTCGAGGTCGCTCTTGTCGATCTCGTCGACGAGCAGCGCGCGGGGCCGTTCGTAGGGGAGCAGGGCGGTGCCGAGCGGGCCGAGCCGCAGATGGTCCTCGACGCCGCCGGGCCCCTGCTGCCCCTCCCGGGCCGCGTACAGCCGGGACAGCGGGTCGTACTGGTAGAGGCCGTCCGCCAGCGAGCTGCGGCTGGTGATGTTCCAGCGCAGCACCGGGCCGAGCCGCAGCTCGCGCGCCACCGCGTAGGCGAGGGACGACTTGCCGGTGCCGGGCGGGCCGGTGACGAGCAGGGGGCGGCGCAGGCACAGCGCGGCGTTGACGAGCCGGACGCTCTCCTCGCCGGCGACGTACGACTTCGCCCGGTGCACCCGGTCGGGGGAGACGGCCGTCGCGTCGTCGCCGTCG
Source organism: Streptomyces sp. NPDC007929 (assembly GCF_042959065.1). Lineage (NCBI taxonomy): Bacteria > Bacillati > Actinomycetota > Actinomycetes > Kitasatosporales > Streptomycetaceae > Streptomyces > Streptomyces sp. NPDC007929. Next base: position 722,686 of record NZ_JBIBKD010000002.1, read on the forward strand.
TGCGGCGGCGGCAGGGCCGGCCCGCCGTCGAAGGCACGCCAGGGCGGCGGGGCGGGCAGGTCGTCGATGCCGTCGTGCGGCTCGTCGCGGCCGGTGTAGACGGACCAGTGCGGCATGGGGAGTGGTCTCCGCTCTCCGTTTTCGTGCGGGTGGTTCTCGGGGCGCGGCGCGTGCGGGGACTGCTTGAGGTCGAGCGCGTCGCGTGCGGTGCTGCTCAAGGTCGAGGCCCGGTGCGTGCGGGTGGGTCAGGCCACCGGCGACCTCGCGTGCGCCGCGGCGACGGCATGCGGGTCGGCGAAGAGCCGCGGGTCGTCCCAGAGCAGCTGGATGCCGTGCGCCCAGTGGTCCTCCTCGGCGAGCGCCTCCTCGCGCAGGGCGAGGACATGACGCGGGAGTTCGGCGGGCGGTACGGCCCTGACCTGGGCGTCGAGCGCGTCGAGGAACGCCTTGCCGGTGCAGCCGTCCGTCCCGGCGCACTCCTCCTGCCCGGAGCCGCAGCCACCCCGCGACCACACGATCACCGGGGCCGGAGCGGCGAGCGAGACGTCGAACTGCGGCCGGGTACGGGCGGCGGCCGGGGCGGTGCCGAACCCGGCGAGGCACGCGTCGCGCTGGCGCAGCCGCAACCGCAGCCGCCCGGGCTCCTCCGGCCCGCCGCACTCCACCCGGTGCACCCGCGCTCCCGGCAGCGCGTCCAGGCGCTTCCACGCCCGGGTCAGCACATGCCGGGTGCTGGCCTTGCGACGGGAGTGGTCGGTGACCACCAGCGGGTAGACACAGCCGAGCGGAGTGTCGTCGTCCGGGGCGCTCTCCCAGCGGTCGACGGGCCAGTCCAGCCAGTCCCGGGGCAGCGCGAACGCCACCAACTCGTCGGCGCCGGGCGTCAGATAGCGGAAGGCCGCCTCGATCCCCTCCTGCACGTACGCGTGCAGCCGGTGCCGCTCGACCGTGCCGGACTCGACGGGATGCCGCCGCCCCCCGCTGTACGCCGACACCTCGACCCGGACCAACCCGTCGCCCGCCCCGCTGTGCCCGAGCTCCACCAGGATCGGTGACCAGTCGGGCGCCGACGGCTCCACGGCCGGGGTGTGCAGCAGATCCTGGAGCCGGTCGGCGAACCGGGCGACGGTCGCCGCGGCGCCCGGGCCGTCGAGTTCGCACAGCACGAACAGGGCCGCCGACCACAGCGAGTCGAACCCCTCCTCGGGCGGCGCGGGGTCGAACGGACCGGCCGCCGCCGTGTACAGCCGCGCCGGGTCGCAGTCGACACCGGCCCGGGCCGCCTTCTCGACCAGGGCGCGCAGCCGGGCACGGTCGGCGCTGGTGTGGTCCGAGGTCGGGACCAGGCTCTCCAGGTCCGGCCAGTACCGGGCCATGACCTGGGTCGGCATCATCCGGCCGGTGCGCACCTCGCCGCTGCCGGAGTCGGCCGTGACCATGCCGACGACCTCGCCGGTGTCGGCCAGGGTGACGGCGGCCCCGCTGAAGCCGGGGGCCAGGGGCTGCCCGCTGCGGTGCCAGGCCTCCAGCTGGAACCACTCGCGTCTGATCAACTGGGGTGCGGTGACCCGGCATTCGGCGAGCGTGCCCTCCTCCCAGCCGGCCGGGAAGCCGTAGACGACGAGCCGTCGGGCCGTCGGGCCGTGCGCCGCGTCGACCGGGGCCAGGGCGGCCGGGGCCATCGGCATCTCCCGGTCCAGCTCCAGCACGGCCAGGTCGCCCGGGTCGGTGACACCGCCGCTCCAGCCGCCGTGCGCGACGACCCGGGCGGGAACGGCCGGGGTGCCGGGCCGTTCGGTGAAGGTCACCGCCAGATCCTCGCCGTCGCCCACGACATGAGCGCACGTCAGCACCAGGCTCGGGGTGACCAGGAAACCCGCTCCGGCCACCCGGCCCCGTAACTCGATCCGGGCGTGCCACTCGGCGCTGTTCAGCGCGCTCGTCGCTGTGCCGTCCACGGCGCTGTTCATGAGGCGGCGCCGGCCCCCGGGGCCCGGGCGGCATCCGACGGGGGCGGTACCCGCGGAGTTGAGGCGGCCTCCGGCAGGGGCGGGGCACCCGGCGTGGCCGGAGCGTCCGTCGCGGACGGGGACCAGGTCAGCTTGACCACCAGGTGCCCCTCGGCGGTGCCCTTGGCGATGAACGCCCCTGTCTCGGCGGCCAGTTTCACCCCGAACTCGATCTCCACCCCGTCGGGCCTGAGCGTGCCGTCCCGGAAGACGCGCAGCGCGGACTCGGCCGCCGCCCGCACACCGTCCAGGGCGCCCTCGAAGGTGCGGGCCGCCTGGACCGTGCCGTCGCGGGAGACCAGCCGGGAGCCGGACCGCTCCGAAACCGCCTCGACCGCCACCACGGCCCCGTCACCGGTCTTGAACTCGACCAACCCGTCCACGACACCCCCGTCGTCCGATTGCGCTGGGCAGCACCATTGTGACGGAAGGTGCGCGAGGACGCCGAGGGCATTCACGGAACTCACCCACCGACGGTCCCCCGGATCACCCCCAGCTCCACCAGATCCTGTGGTCTGATGCGCAGTTGGTCCGCCGTCGACTCGACCTCGCGCGGGGGGCGTTTGAGGATGGCCGCGGCCAGTTCCGGCGCGATCACCGAGAAGTAGCTGTCGGGTGTGGCCCAGGTGTTGCCGGGGGCGGCCAGGGCCAGGGCGCCGCCCGAGCCCCCCTCGCCGATCACCAGCGTCGTCACCGGGGTGCGGGCGCTCGCGACCGCGCCGAACAGATCGGCGATCGCCGCGCCCGCGCCCTGCCGTTCCGCCTGCGCGTCGTTGGCCGCGCCCGGCGTGTCCACGAGGGTCAGCACCGGGACGCCGAGCCGGTCCGCGAGGCGGATCAGCCGGGCGGCGGTGCGGTAGCCGGCGGGGCGGGTCGCGGTCCCGGTCTGCGCGGCGTACGCGACCGTACGGCCCTCGTGGGTACCGAAGCCGCACAGCATGCCGTCCGGGTCGGTGCCGCCGCAGCGGTCGCCGCCGATCGCGAGCCGGTCGGTGAAGTAGGCGTCCAAGTAGGCCGCGGCGCGCGGCCGTTGCGGGGAGCGGGCCCGGCGGACGGCGTCCCAGCCGGTGACGGGCAGGACCGCGGACCCTCCGAGCGGCTCGGGCGGCGGGGCGGGCGTGGTGGACGGGCAGGTCAGCAGCCGCAGCCAGCGCCCGAGCGTCTCCCGCAGCTCCTGGGGCCGTACGACAAACAGGTTCGTCCCGCGCACCTGGATCTCGCCGACCGTCTCCCCGTCGTACGCGGTGACCTCCGAGTCGTCCTCCTCGACCAGCCGCAGTTCCACTCCGGGCAGGGGCACGCCGACCGTGCCCGGGCGGGCCTCGCCGTCGGCACGGACGCTGGTGTTCATCAGCGTCTCCGTCATGCCGTACCGCTCGATCACCCGCCGTCCGGTCGCGGCCGCGATCCGGCCGTGGTCGTGCACGGGCAGCGCCGCCGAGCCGGAGACCAGCAGCCGGGCCCCGGTCAGCGCCTTCACCAGGTCCGGGTCGCTCGTCACGGCCTCGGCGATGCGGTGGTACATCGTCGGCACGCCGAACAGCATGGTCGCGCCGCCGTTCAGCTCGCGGGCGACGCCCTGGGTGCTGAAGCGGCCCAGGTGCCGCACGGATCCGCCGCGCCGCAGCGGGCCGAGGGTGCCCAGGACCAGGCCGTGCACGTGGAACAGGGGCAGTGCGTGGACGAGGACGTCGTCGCCGGTCCACCGCCAGGCGTCGGCCAGGGCGTCGAGGGTGCCGGCGATCGCCCGGCGCGGGACGACGGCGCCCTTGGGCGGGCCGGTGGTGCCGGAGGTGTAGACGACCAGGGCCGGGTCCTCGTCCGCGGCGCGGTCCTCGGGGACCGGGCCGGTGGCGTGCACGTCGACGTCCACGCGGGTCAGGTCCCGCAGGGGTGCGGGGAGGACGTCGTCGGGAGCGGTGAGGACGAGTGCGGGGGCGCTGTCGGACAGGATGTGCCCGAGTTCCTTCTCACCGGACCTGGGGTTGAGCGGCACCGCCGGGACTCCGGCGAGCAGCGCGGCGACCACCGCGACGGCCGTCTCCATGGTCGGGGTGGCCCAGACGGCGACCCGCGTGGCTCCGCCGATGCGGCCCGTGAGCGCTCCGGCCGCGGCGGCGAGTTCTCCGTACGTCAGTGAGCGCTCGCCGAACCGCAGGGCGGGCCGGTCGGCCGGGGCGCCGGTCAGGGTCGGGAAGAGGGAGGTCACGCGTCGTATCTCCTTAGCTGTTCGCCTGCACCACTGGTCGGCGGGTGGGCTGCCCCCAGCCGGGGGCGGCCGTCACCGGCCACGCCGCCGCGGGGACGACCGCGACCACAATCCCTCCGTACACCATCAACTGGCGGAAGAAACGCTCGCGGTCGACGTCCGGGTCGGCGAGGTGGAGATCGAGCAGGGTGTCGCCGTTCCGGACCCGATTGTTAGCCTGCGACGGATATCGAATCGATCGCCCGTACGAGGATGGAGTCGCCGTGGCCGGCACCCCGCGTATCGCCGTCGTCACCTACGACCCCCGCGGCGAGGAGCACAAGGACCGGGACCTGCCGGTGCTGGTGTCGGCGTTGCGGGAGGCCGGGGCCGATGCCGTCGACGTCCCCTGGGACGACCCGGACGTCGACTGGGCCGCCTTCGGCCTTGCCCTGATCCGCTCCACCTGGGACTACAGCTGGCGCGCCGCGGAGTTCACGGCGTGGGCCGAGCGGTGCGGCAAGGCGACGCGGCTGGCCAACCCGGTCGGGGTCGTGCGGTGGAACGCGGACAAGCGCTACCTCGGGCAGCTCGCCGAGGCCGGGGTGCCCACCGTGCCCACCCGGTACTTCGCGCCCGGCGACGTCGTGGAGCTGCCCGCCGACCGCGAGTTCGTCGTCAAGCCCGCCTCGGGGGCCGGTGCCCGGTATGCCGCCCGGTATCCGGCGGGGGAGCGGGACGCCGCTGTGGCGCAGGTCGAGCGCATGCACGCCGAGGGGTTCACCGCCATGGTGCAGCCCTATCTGAGCGGCATCGACACGCACGGCGAGCGGGCCTTGCAGTTCTTCGGCGGACGCCTGCTGCACGCCAGTGTCAAGGGCGCCGTCCTCGCCCCGGGCACCCCGTACGACGCCGACAAGGTCGCCCACCCCGACCTGCGCCGCTGGGAGCCGACCCGCGCCGAACTGGCCGTCGCCGAGCGGGCGCTGGCCGCCGTGCCCGGCGACGCCGAGCTGCTCTACGCGCGCGTGGACCTGGCGACCGGGCCCGGCGGCGAGCCGTGCGTGATGGAGCTGGAGCTGATCGAGCCGAACCTGTTCCTCGGACTGCACCCGGACTCCCTGCCCCGGGTGGTGGAGGCGGTGCTGGCCGCCGCCCGCTGAGCCCCACGCGCGGGGCATACGCCACCGGATGAGGCTTTTGGTGTAGTGGTACCGGCATGCCCCCCGAACAACGGACCTGGGCACCGCTGCTGGCGGTGTGCGCCGGGTACTTCATGGTGATCCTGGACGTCACGGTCATCAACGTCGCCGTACCGGTCGTCGGGCGGGAGCTGTCGGCCTCGCTCACCGGCATCCAGTGGATCACCGACGGCTACACCCTGGTCTTCGCCGGGTTCCTGCTCACGGGCGGGGCGCTGGGGGACCGGCTGGGCAACCGGCGGGTCTTCTGCGCGGGCGTGTCGGTGTTCACCGCGGCCTCCGCGGCCTGCGCACTCGCGCCCGGCACCGCCTTCCTCGTCGTGGCCCGGCTGGTCGAGGGGCTCGGTGCGGCACTGATCGTGCCCGGCTCGCTGGCCCTGCTCCAGCAGGCCTACCCGGAGCCCGAGGCACGCGCGCGGGCCTTCGGGCTGTGGGGTTCGATGGCGGGCATCGCCGCCTCCGCCGGGCCGCTGCTCGGCGGGCTGCTCGTCTCCACCGTCGGCTGGCGCTGGGTGTTCCTCGTCAACCTGCCCGTCGGCGCGGTCTGCCTCGCGCTCACCCTGCGGCACGTCGCCCGCTCGCCCCGGCGCGCCGACCGGGCCCTGGACGTGCCCGCGCAGATCGCCGTCGTCGCCGCCGTGGCCCTGCTGACCGCGGCGCTCAACGAGGCCGGGCGGCGCGGCTGGTCCGACCCGGCCGTGCTCGCCGGTCTGGGCCTGGCCGTGCTGTCCGCCGCCGCCTTCGCCCTGCGCGAGCGGCTGGCCCGCTCCCCGGCCCTCCCGCTGGAGCTGCTGCGCTCGCGCGCCATGGGCGGCGGCGCCGTCATCGGCCTGCTGTTCAACTTCGGCTTCTACGGCATGGTGTTCACCGCCAGCCTGGAGTTCCAGCACCAGCGCGGCTACAGCGCCCTCGGCACCGGCCTCGCGCTGTTCCCGGCGGTGGCGATGACCATGTTCGCCTCGGTGCTGTCCGGCCGGCTGTCCCGCCGCACCGGCCACCGGCCGCTGGTGATCTCGGGCATGCTCCTGGCCGCCCTGGGGCTGGCCGGCTGGGCCGCGGCGGGCGCCGACCCCGCCTACGCGCTGCTGGTGCTCCCGATGATGGCCGCTGGATTCGGCACGTCCTTCGCCCTCACCGGCTCCACCGCCACCGTGATGGGCGCCGCGCCCCCGGCCTACTCGGGCGCCGCCTCCGCTCTGTTCAACACCACCCGCCAGGTCGGCAGCGCCACCGGCGTCGCGCTCGGCGGCAGCCTGCTCGCCTCGGCCGCGAACTACGGCACCGGGATCCGGATCAGCATGGGCATCGGCGCGCTCGCGTATCTCACGGCGGCGGTCCTCGCGTGGTGGTGCGTCCCGGCGAAGACCCCCCTCAGTCCTGACGGCCGGTGACCGACACCCGCTGCAACAGCCCCCAGGTGAACTCCGCGACGACCTCCCGCCGCACGCCCCCGGCGTCCGGCGCAGTGAACGCAAGGCCCCACCGGGTCGGGGCCGTGCCCTCCAGAGGACGCGCCGGGGCGAAGGCCCGGGCCGCCTCGTCGACGGTGCAGGACCAGGGGGTGAGGTCGTCCAGGGTGCGCAAGGCGGGGCCCTTCGCGCCCGGGGCGCGCACCAGCCACTCGTTCCACACCGCGCGGTTCGGCGCGGTCAGCACCTCGAAGCGCAGGGTGGGCCACAGCGGCACCGGCCACAGCCAGGCCTCGCAGTCCAGGTCGCCGATCCGGCGCGGCGTACGGAACTCCGGGTCGCCCAGCACCTGGCGATAGCGGGAGAGGGGCGCCCGGGAGCGCGGGGAGCGGACCATCGCCTGCCAGCGCCGGTTCGCCTCGCGCAGGTCCGCGATCGACACCCCCAGCTCATGGCGGGCGTCCTCCACCAGCCCGGGGTTGTGGTCGGCCATGCGGCGCAGCAGCACCAGCTGGAAGTCGAGCGGGGTGAAGGGGCTAGCGGGGTGCTTCGCGGAAGGCATGGGACCCATGGTCGCCCACCGGGTCCTTGCCGGGGCGGCGGCCGTCGGGCAGGAACAGCACGGAGTTGACGTAGCGCGGGCCGCGCCGGAGCGGGGCGGGCAGGACGCGGCGGAGCAGGCCGTGGGAGACGACGTAGGACGCGCGCGCCTGGTGGTCGGCCAGCGGGAACTTCGCCAGCGGCACCCAGGTGTCGCCGGGCAGCACCCAGCCGTCGTAGCCCAGCAGCGACAGGTAGGTCACCACCGGCGCGATCGGCTGGATGCGGGACTCCAGTTCCACGAACAGGGCGGGCCGGTCACGGGCCAGCAGGCCCGTCGCCCCGCGCAGCACCGCCGACTCGTTGCCGTCCACGTCGATCTTGACGAAGCCGACGTCGCGCAGGCCCAGTTCGTCCAGCGTGACACAGGGGACGTCCAGCGCCCGGCCGTGGATGTCGCGCCGCACCAGCGAGGACACGCCCCGGTCGCCCGCGTCGTCCGGCGGCAGCCACAGGCGGGCGATGCCCGGCCGGTCCGAGGCCGCCGCCCGGACCACCCGGACGTTCGGCGGGGCGGCGGCGCGCAGCAGCCGGGCCAGATGGGGCACCGGCTCCACCGTCACGACCCGCTCGGCGAGACCGGACAGGCGGTGCGTCCACGGCCCGTACCAGCCGCCGACGTCCACCGCCGTACCGCAGCCCGGCGGGCACAGCTCGGCGAGCCGGGCCAGCTCCGGCTCGAAGCGGGGGTACAGCGCCCGGGCCGTCGCGGCCACCAGCCGGGTCGGCAGCAGGGGGGCGACCCGGGCCGCCAGGCTGGTCACGGCGCCATCCTCTTCAGGAGTTCCTCGTGCTCGTCGTCCGGCACCTGCTCACCCGAGGACGGCAGCAGCTGCGGAATGCCGTCGGTGATCGGGTAACGGCGGTGCAGACGCGGGTTGTACAGCGCCTCCTCCCGCCCGGCCTCCTCGGCCAGCAGATGGAGCGGCCCCTTGTCGAGCGGGCACGCCAGGATCTTCAGCAGCGGGTCGTCGGGCTTCATGGGGATGCCAGCTCCTTGGCGGGTGGGGAGGGTCGGGGAGCGGTGTCGTGCTTGGGCATGGTCAGCAGCACGGCGACCGCCAGGGCCGTGCCCGCCACCCGCAGCGCGAGCCGCAGCGGTTCGTCCGGCAGGGCCTCGCCGAACGACAGCGTGCCGAGCACCGCCGTGAACAGACTCGTCACGGTCGTGCACACCGGCACGATCAGCGAGGCCCGGCAGCGCTGCAGCGCCGCCTGCGACATCACCAGGCCGAACGCGCCGGTGAACAGCAGCAGATACGGATAGGGGGAGCCCAGCAGGGCCGGCACCGCACCGCCGATCCCGCCGGTCGTCAGGCGGCTGGAGACGCCCTTGATGGCCAGCGAGCTGACCCCGTACAGCAGGCCCACGGCCACGCCGTACTCGACGCCGGTCGTCGGCCGTCGGTGCCGGTTGCGGGTGCGCCGCTCGGCAGAGACGTACAGCCACACCCCGGCCGCCAGCGATGGCACGCACACCAGCAGGATCAGCTGGTAGGGCGCGTCCCGGCCGACGGTGTCCGTACCTTCCCGCAGCGACAGCACCACCATCAGCAGGGCCAGCAGGATCGCGCCCAGCGCGTACCGCTCCCGGCCGGAGGTCTCCTCCCCGAGCAGCCGCGCCGACAGCAGCACCAGCAGCACGAGACCGGAGACGAAGATGCCCTGGGCGGCGGCGATCGGCAGGGTGCGGTAGACGACGAGCTGTGCGGCGAAACCGGCCGCGAGGGCGAGGGACCCGCCGATCCACAGAGGGCTGCCGATGACGAGGCGCAGCAGCCGCGCCGGTTGCCGGATCGTCACCTCGGGAAGCGAGGTGAGGGCACGTTTCTCCAGGACGAAGCCCAGGCTGTAGAGGGTGTTCGCCAGCAGGGCCGCGGCCACTCCCCACCACATGGGCTACGTCCTCCTGGCGTGCAGCAGCAGGATCGACGCGAGCTGCGGCCGGGCGCAGGCCAGCCGGTCCAGCGGGCGCAGCGGACGCGGCACGCCGTGGAAGGGAGCCCCCTCCAGCCCCACGACCGTGAACCCGGACGCGGCGACGAACTCCTTCAGCGCGCGTGCGGTGTACAGCCGCAGATGCCCCACGACCTCCGAGCCCGGGCGGCCGTGGATGCCGCGCAGGCTGACCTCCGAGAACACCGGCTGCACCCCGGCCAGCAGCAGACCGCGGTTGTACCAGGCGGCCAGGTTCGGCGTGGACAGCATCAGATGGCCGCCGGGGCGCAGGATCCGCCGGATCTCGTCGAGCGCGGCGTCCGGGTCGACGAGATGCTCGACGACCTCGCTGAACAGCACGGCGTCGGCCGACCCGGAGGCGAACGGCAGCCCGCCACCGGTGAGTTCACCGCGTACGGCGTAGGGGATGCGGGTGCGGGCGCGGCGCAGGGCGTCCTGGGACCAGTCGACGCCGATGACGCGGTGGCCGGGCAGGAGCGGGGCGGCGGTGGCGGCGGCGGTGCCGTCCCCGCAGCCGATGTCGATGATCGTCCGCGGGCCCGCGCCCGCCGGGCCGCCCAGGGCGCGGGCCAGCATGCGGGCCTGGCGGAGGCTGCGCGGGGTGCCGGAGGCGACCGGCACGGCCGGGTTCTCGTAGAAGTCGCGCAGATCGTGGGGCGGGGACCCGGTGGTCGTCGACGCGGTCACGGCGTCACCTCCGTGGTGTGCAGATAGTGCTCGAAGAGGTCGCGGAGGTGGGCGCCGTCACCATGGCTGAGCAGGGACTTCGACCAGCGCAGGGCCAGATGCAGACGCCCGGCGGTGGAGGCGGTGGTGACCGTCAGGCCGCGGGGCATCCGGGCCGGTGCCGAGAACCAGACCGCGTGCGCGCGGCCCGCCTCCTCGCCGAAGTCCAGGGGGTAGGGGATGCGGCCGATGTTGCTGAGCAGGGTCGTCGACGTCCAGGGCGCGGCGGCCCGGCGCAGGGTGCGGGTGAGGGCGGCGCGGGCGGCGACCGGTGCCCAGGGGGAGGTCAGGAGGGCCGCGCCGTGGCCGAGCTGGGGTCGGGGCAGGGACTTCAGGGCGCGGGTGCGCTCCGCGGTGCGGCGCAGCAGGGCCGGCATCCCGGTGACGTCCAGCTCGCGCGGCGCGAACGGGACCTCCACCAGGCGGGTGCCGTTGCCGATGGGCATCGTGGTGTCGCGGGGGCGGTCGTCCACCGGCATCGTGATGCGCAGCGGGCGGGGGCGGGCGCCGTGCTCCCGGTTCCAGTGGGCGATGGTCAGGGCCGTGGTGACCATGAGCTGGTCGTTGACGGTGTACGGGGAGCCCTTGGGGCGGTGCGGCAGGGGCAGTTCGGTGACGAGCAGGCCGTTGCCGGGGGAGGGCTCGGGGGTGCCGTGCGCCACCCGCGCGGGGGGTGTCCAGCCGGCCGGGGCGTCCGGGGGGTCCTGCCGGGGCTCGGCGGCGCGGGTCGGGGGCGCCGCCGGGGCGTTGTCCCGGCCCCCGTACAGCTCGGCGGCCGTGGCCAGCACGCGCAGGCACGCCGGGCCGTCCAGGGCGGTGTGGTTGATGGTGAGCAGCAGCACCGAGTCCACCACCTCCAGCCGCACCGGCGGGGACGTCGACAGCGGCGGGGCCTCGGCCAGCGCCCGCGTCCGGGCGTCGTGCAGGGCGCGCGGGCCCGGCGGGGCGAAGCTCACCACCTCCACATCGGGCTCCGGTGTCAGCTCCCACTCATAACTGCGCCGGTACCAGGGCCCCCGCGCCTCCCGCATCAGGATCCGCGGATGCCGGTGCAGGGCCGCCAGGAACGCCTTGCGCAGCCGCGCGTGGTCGAGGGGGCCCGGGAGGTGGACCTCGATGTGGACCGTCTCGGGTTCCGCCTCCTGGAGGCAGTGCCGGGAGACCTCGTCCACCACCGGGAACGGGATCCGTACCGGTGCGGTCATACGGGTTTGCCCTCCCCCGTCTCGGTCCTCGGCAGCCGTTGCGTCGGCGCCTCCGGCGGCGGTCCCTCCGACGGCGGCGGCTCCTCACGCAGGCTCACCAGCCCCGCGAACAGGCCGATCAGCGCCAGCAGCTGGGCCAGGTGCCCGTACGCTCCCTCGCCCGCGCCCACCGGCTCCCCGGCCCCGAACGCCGCGACGATCCCGGCACCGGCCAGGGCGGCGAAGGCGATCGGCACCAGCAGGGCGTGCCGTCGCGCGGCGAGCAGCGCCAGCGCCGGGACCAGCAGCGCGAACCAGCCCGCGATCACCACCCCGACCAGGGTCAGCGCCACCGTGCCCAGCCACAGCCCGGGCAGCGGCGCGACCGGCTGCGGCGCGTCGGGGTTGGGGGAGCGGCGGCGCCACAGCGCCAGACCCAGCAGGACCGCGAAGCCGACGCCGCTGCCGATCAGGGCGGCGTCGTACGTCGTGGCCGGCTCGTAGGACAGCTTCACCTCGCCGCCCGCCCCGGCCGGGACCCGCCAGCCCTGCTGCCAGCCGTCCAGCCGCACCGGGTTCAGCTCCTTGCCGTTCAGGGTGGCCTTCCAGCCGTCGTTGAAGTTCTCGTACGTCGTCAGGTACGAGGCCGCGCCCGAGCCGACCGTCACCGCGCGCCGGTCGCCCAGCCAGTCCCGGATCCGCAGGTCCCGTCCGGCCGCCGCGGCCTCGGGCACCGAGCCGCGGGTCAGGGTCACGTCCGTCAGCGCGAGCGGGCCGGCGTCCCCGCCCTCCAGCCGGTGGTCGCCGGAGGAGAGCCGCACCTCGGCGTCGCTCCGGCCGTCCTGACAGAGCGTCACCTCAACGCCCCGCCGCTCCACCAGGTCCCGCACGGTGCCCTTCGCGCTGGTCTGGTACAGCTCCCCGTCCAGCGCCACGTCCGGGCCCTTGCCGCACGGCAGGGAGAACGTCCGGGTGCCGTCCGGCTGCGGGGTGCGGTACTGGTCGAGGGAGGGCAGGTACGCCTCCGTGAGGCCCACGGGCAGGCGCAGGTCCTCGTCGGCGACCGGGTTGTGCAGGGTCAGCGGCGCGGTCTCGGTGATCGTGATGTCGAGCCGGTCGGTGGTGATCGGCGGGAAGCGGACCCAGCCGTTCTCGTCGACGCCGGCGATGGCCGCGCCGTCCGGGGAGCTGATGTGCACCTCGGAGGCCCGGGCGGACAGCCCGCCCGCCGGGGCCAGGACCAGTTCGCCGACCGGCTGCTTGCCCTGCCAGCGCAGATGGATCACCGGCCGGTCGCCCGCGACCCACGCCGTCGTCAGGTCGCCGTCGGTGAGGTTGCGTGCCGTGAGGCCCGCGCCGAGACGTGCCGTCGAGTCGGCGGTGGCGACGATCCGGGCCTGCTGCTCGGGCGCCACCTCGTACAGCAGCTCGTCGAATTCCTCACCCGGCACCGGCACCGCGCGCGCCGTCACCTCGTACGTCCCGGCGGCCGGGGTCGTGAAGCGGCGGTGCAGCCCGGCCTCGGTGCCGGTCGCGGACAGGCCCGTCGGGTCGGAGGCGCGGTGCAGGGAGACGACGGTCGCGTCCGACGTGGCGTTCTCGGCGTCCGACGGGAGCCGCAGCAGACGGGTCACCTGCACGTCCGGCAGGTCGATCTCGGAGAAGCCGGCGCCGGTGAGACCGGTCCGGCGCGCCACGGAGTCCACGATCGTCAGCTTCATCCACCCTGTCGCGCCCGCGGGCGCCTTGATCCGCTGGGTCGTGCCGTTCGGCCGCAGGAAGCTGGTCTTCGTACCCTTCTCGGTCTCCACCCGCACCTTCGTCGCGGCGGCGCGCACGCTCTGCTGCGGCAGCGGCGTGACCTTGAACGAGGACGGCATGTCGTAGGAGCCGGTGAAGCCGATGCGCAGCCACTGTCCGTCCGGTGTGTCCGGTGCGCCCTCCGCCCACGCGGTGTGCGGGTTGCCGTCGAAGGCGTTCACCGGGTCGTACTGCGGCAGGTGGAACAGCCAGTTGCCGTAGGAGGACGCCGACACCGAGCGGGCGCCGCGCAGTTCGGCCACCGTCTGATGATCCGTGCCCTCGGTGGGCAGGATCTGGCGCGGCTTCTCGCCCGGCTCCTGGAGCGCGTCCGGCGCGTTGCGCTCGTCGCGCGTGTACGTGTACGACGTACCGGCGTTGACCAGCCCGAAGCGGGTGTCCGCCCGCCGCAGCCCGTCGCCCAGCACCTGCACGGCGGGCGTGCCGAGCCCCGGGTGGTGGTCGCCGGTCAGCACACTCGCCCGCCCGCGCAGCCGCTCCGCCAGCGGCAGCAGCGCCTCCGGACCGCCCGACACCACGGCCGTGTCGGCGACCGGGGCGAGGCCGGCCTGCCCGGGCCGTACCACGTCCGGCCCGGTCGGCCGGTAGATCTCCACGGCCCGCTGCCGCGGGTACAGCCCCTCCACCTGGAGCGGCGCGTCCTGCGCGATCCGGCCGCCGGTCATCACCGGCCCGAGGCCCGTCACCCGCTCGTACCCCGACTGCTCCAGGGTGCGCTTGACGGTGGCGGTGGGCACATAGCCGATCTGGTCGGGGTCGAGGTCGTTGCGGACGACGACGTAGTACAGCCCCGCCCGGCTCAAGTAGTCGGCCAGACCCGGCACTTGGGAGCCGGACAGCAGCGCCTGCTCGACGGCGTCCATCGCGCGCCGGTTGCCGGGCGTGCCGAACGGCACGTAGTCGCGCTGCGCCCACCGCGACTCGGCCAGCACATCGAGCGGCTGGTCGATCGGGGAGCCCCAGGAGTAGACGCCGTGCGCGGTCGCCGGGACGACCAGGGCACGCGAGTCGGGCGAGTACTTCTCCAGCCAGTCGGCCGTGGCCTGCCAGTAGGTGGGGAGCTTCTGGAACGAACCCGGGTTCAGGATCGAGCCGTTGAGGTACGGCCACAGCAGTCCGGGCACGATCAGCACGGCCGCGACCAGCGGGGCGAAGCGCCGCCCGCGCACCCGCCGGGCCCCGCGCGGCTCGGCGGCCACCCCCACCAGATGCGCCAGCCCCAGCACGAGCGCCAGCGCCACACCCGTCTGGAACTTGTAGATGTTCCGGAACGGCGACAGCCACCCGTCCAGCCAGCCCTGCACCACCCCGTGGAACGGCGCCCCGAACGCCCCGCCGTACCCGGCGAGCAGCACCAGCGCCGCCACCAGCACCGTCAGCACCAGCCACCGCCGCTCGGGCATGTCCCGCCGGGCCAGTCCGGCGAGCCCCAGTCCGGCCGCGAGGGCCGAGCAGAGGATCACGAGCACGGAGGAGGCCACGGCCCAGCCGGCCGGCAGCCACGCCTCACCGAGGTGCAGATAGGCCACCCAGTTCCCGGCGCCGCGCAGCGCCTCGGTCGCCGACATGGTGTCCGTGGTCGTCCGCGCCGTCTCTATATAAGGGAGGAAGTTCTCGCCGTAGATCCCGAGCAGCAGCAGCGGCACCCACCACCAGGCCGTCACCACGAGCACGGCCGGGGCCCACCACGCGATCAGCTTGCGCTGCCGCGGCCCCGGCGGCCGGGACAGCAGATACAGCCCGACCGGCAGCAGCGAGGCCAGCGTCGCCGACGCGTTCACCCCGCCCATGAACGGCACGAGCAGCGCCGACCGCAGGGCCGCGACCCGGGCGGCGTACCGCTCGTTCGTCAGCGGCAGCAGCACCCACGGCAGGAACGCCCCCGGCAGCGCCGCGGCCGACGTCGACCCGATGACGGTCGTGAACACCGGCCACAGCGCGTACGCCACCGCGCCGAGCAGCCGGGACGCCCCGCTGCCCACCCGCAGCCGCTCCGCCAGCCGCAACGCCCCCCAGAAGGCGACGGACACGATCAGCGACATCCACAGCCGCTCCGCCAGCCACACCGGCAGCCGCACCAGGTCGCACACCCAGTAGAACGGCAGCATCGGCCACAGATAGCCGACGTACTGGTCCTGGATCCCGCCGAACCCGGCCCGGTCGTGCCACAACTGGCCCAGATCGGCGAGGAACTGCCCCGGATCGACCGTGACCCCGAGCTTGGTGTCGAAGGTCTGCCGCCCCGGCCGCACCGCGAGGAACAACACGAACACCACAGCCCAGAAGCCGAGCAGCCAGCGCCGCGACCGCGGGCCGTCGGGCGGGCCCGCGGTGGTCGCGGAGGTGGGAACGGCTGCCGGGGGAGGAGCCTGGACCGTGGTCGTCATGGGGGACACCGCCGCAAGATGAGAAGGAGGTTCCAGGTGGCGAACTCGCGCAGGCCCGGCGCCTTGACGACGGTCTCCGCGAGGAAGGGCCAGTAGCGGGAGCGCGCCGAGACGACCGTGACGTCGTCCCGGGCACGCACCTGCCGCAGGGTGGAGCCGATGTGCACCGCGAACAGGTTCTCGCCGAGCGTGTGCTTGGCGGGCCTGCCGGTACGCCGCTGATGGCGGGCCCGGGCCCGCCGCGCACCGAAGTAGTGCCAGGGGGCCCACTCGTGCCCGCCCCACGGCGACAGCCAGTTGGTGAACGACACGTAGATCAGCCCGCCGGGCCGCGTCACCCGGGCCAGCTCACTGAGGAACGTCTCCGGATCGGCCACGTGCTCCAGCACGTTGGAGGAGAACGTGACGTCGGCGACGCCGTCCCGCAGGGGCAGCAGATACCCGTCGGCGACAACGGCCGAGTCGGGGGGTTTCGCGCCGAGTTCGGCCATGTCCGGCTCGAAGAGGAACGCGTGCGCCCCGCGCCGCCGGAACTCCTCGGTGAAGTACCCGCTGCCACCGCCGACGTCCAGGACGGTACGCCCGGCCACCGGCCCGTCGTAGGACTCGACCTGGTCGACGGCGTCGTGGGCCAGCAACGAGTAACAGGCCTCGGGATCGTCCTGCTCGTGGAGGAAGGCACGGAACAGGGCGAGGGAGCGCCGGAACGAGGGGTCCTTCAACGCGGTCGGGGGACGCGGGGCCGCGACAGGTGCGGCCGCGCCGCGTGGGCGCGACCAGCCACGCGGCACCCGCACACGCGACACGACAGCACCGACACGGTGCAGGCGCAGCGTCACGTCCCCCCGCCCCTCACCGCCTCGGCGGCCACCACCCGGAACGCCCGCACCGTCCGGTCCCACCGGAACTGCGCCGCCCGCTCGCGCGCCGCCTTGCCCATCAACTCCCGCTCCGGCCCGGCCAGGGCCAGCGCACACCAGGCCGCGGCGAACGACGACTCACCGCGCGCGAGCACGCCGGTCTCCCCGTCCACCACGGAGTCCTTCAGTCCCGGCACGTCGAAGGCGACACTCGGCGTCTCCCGGGCCGCGGCCTCCGTCACGACCAGGCCCCACCCCTCCACCGCGGAAGGGTGCAGCAACAGCCAGGCCACGCACAGCAGCCGGTGCTTCTCGGCCTCCGTCACATACCCGGTGAACTCCACACCGGGCCCGGCGAGCCGCTCCAGACGCTCCCGCTCGGGCCCGTCACCGACGATCACCAGCCGGCCGCCGGTCACCGGCCGCACCCGCTCCCACAGCCGCAGCAGCAGATCGATGCGCTTGTACTCCACCAGCCGCCCGACGGCGACGAACAGCGGCTCGGCCGAGCGGTCGGCCCGCGGGCCCGGCTCCTCGACCCCGTTGTGCACGACCCGGATCCGGTCCCGCTCCACTCCGATCGCCCGTAACGCGTGGGCGGTCGAGGACGACACCGCGACGAGCAGGTTCCGCCGCTGCGCCCCGGTCAGCGCCCAGTGCTCCAGTCTTCGGCCGATCCGGGCCGCCGGTGCCAGCGGTCCGCCGAAGCGCATCCGCCACAGGTCGGTGTGGACATGGTTGACCAGCGTCAGCGTGGGTCCCTGATGCCACAGCGGCGCCAGGTACGGCATGCCGTTGCACACCTCGACCAGCAGGTCGCAGTCGCCGACCTGGCGGGTGAACGTCGAGCGTGCGCGCAGGTAGTGCCCGTACGGGCCGCCCGCCGACACGACCCGGTAGTCACGGAAGGCCGCGGGCCCCCCGCACAGCAGGGTCACCTGGTGGCCCAGGCGGGTCAGGCCGTCGGCGAGCTTGTCGACCAGCAGCTCGGAGCCGCCGGCGGACGGGTTGTCCAGATCACGATGGGCGAGGAAGACGATCCGGCGCGGATGTGGGGGGAGCGCCGGGGGGTGCTGCGCGCCGGGGGACGAGGCGCGCAGCCTGGACGGTACGTGCTGGGGCATGGGTGCTCCAACTCGTCTCGGGGTGCGGAACTCAGCGTGGGGAAACGTGGGGGGTGTGGTCGTCACGGAGGGGTCGGCTCGTGGGGAGCCTGAGCTCTTCCTGGGAGGGGAGTGTGGACGGGATGTGCTCGGGTGGGGTTGGACAGTTTTCGCCCGGACGTTCGCCACGGCTACTCACCGGCGTGACAATTTCGGGCTTTGTTGAAGCTGACGCCACATCACTTCGTAAGCGTCGGCTGGGGCGTTTCGGGCGTATCGGCCGGAACGTTGCTCTCCGGCTCCTTCCGCCCGCGCGCCACGAGAACTGCGCCCACCAGCGCGAGCACGAAGCCGCCCACCGCCGCCCCGATCGGCAGCGTCGTGCCCACCATCCGCAGCTGCCCGCTGTCCCGCTTCGCCTGCCGCACGGCCTCCTTCTGGGTCGCGGTGGTGAACGAGACCTTCCGGCTGTCCAGCAGCACCGCCGCGTCCTCCTTCCCGCCGGGGGCCCGCAGGGTCCGCTTCGGACCCGTCTGCGCGTAGATCACGCGACCCGTCGCCTGGTCCACGACCAGCTCGAAGCCGTGGTTGGAGTACCACTCCTCGGCCAGCACCTGCGGCCGGTCCGGCTGGTCGACGAGGCTGCCGGGGACCATGCGCGTACCGGTCCTGGTCGGCGGCACCGAGCCGGTGAACTTGTAGCCGGTGTAACCCTGGACCTTCGCGGTGCCCCGGTAGCGCAGCACCACCGTGTCGCCGAGGGTGTTGTCCCACCACTGGTAGGAGCGTTTCTGCACAGCGAAGGGGAACTTCAGATACGCCTCGCCCTCGATGTACGGCTTCTCCCCGCAGCAGTGCACCGGCCGCGTCGTCTCGCGGTCCATCACCCAGCGGTGCGGCACGAAGTCCAGCGCGTCGTGCGGATCGGCGGCCGGCAGCGACTTGTCGGTGTCGACCGTGGTCGTCACGTCCCAGACGGCGTTGCCACTGCGTTCGCTGTCCTCGACGTTGCCCCGCACCCGCTGGGTCACGGTGATTTTCCGGTCGGGCACCGTCTCGATCCGGTCAGTGTCGAAGACGCTGCCCCGGCCGGTGTAGACGGCGGTGGTGTCGATGTCGATCGGGTTCACCGCGGCACGCGGCTCCACGTACCAGGCGAGCAGGGGCGCCAGCACCAGCAGGAACGTGCCGAGACCCAGCAGGACCAGGGAAAAGGGGGAGGTTGTACGGCGCATCCGGGCACTCCAGTGGCTTGGGGCGGCTCGACGTACGAGAGGGCCGGCACGGCTCGGGAAACGGCGCGTGCGGTTGGGCCGGGAACCGTAGGCCGCTCTTGACGGGGTGTCAATGCTTGTCGAGACTGGGCGCGACAGGCAGGGACGGGAAGCCGGGGTGGGGAAACCTCCGGTTGTTCTCCGGACGAATCCGGACAGAGAGGCTGACCCTGCGATGTCCAGACTGCTCGCTGCCGCGCTGACCGTCGCGCTCGGCGCCGCCCTCGCCGTGGGCGCCGCCCTCGGCGTGGTCGCGCTGCTCGACGCCACACCCGACCAGCCGAACACCCCCCTGATCACGTACGAACAAGAAGGCCAGGGGAGTTGAGCGTGACGGCCGCCCGCACCGCAGCCGCCCTCTCGACGCGCTCGGCCTGGCACGACGTACCGCGCTTCCAGGTGCGCCGGTTCGCCGCGATCGCCATGGCGGAGGCGCCCGCGCTCGCCGAGGAGATCCTGCGCGAGATACAGCGCGAATACCCTCATCTGCCCGTCGTCCTCGACGACTCCGGCGAGCCGATGGCCCTGGTCGGCATCCGCCGTGCCATCGAGGTCTTCGTGCAGCACCTGGAGCACTCGGAGGGACGCCCGACCGTCCCGCCCGGCGTCTTCCAGGACTTCGGCCGCGGCGAGGGTCTCAACGGCCGCTCCCTCGACTCCCTCCAGGCCATCTACCGCATGGGCGTACGCCTGGCCTGGCGCCGCTTCGCCGACATCGGCCAGCGCGTGGAGATCCCGCCCCCGGCGATGTACGAACTCGTCGACGCGGGCTACGAGTACCTGGACGGCCTGGTCGACCAGTCCGTACGCGGCTACGCCGAGGCCGCCGCCCGCCAGGCCGGGGAGCGGCTGCGCCTGCAACGCCGCCTGATGGAACTGCTCCTCGCCGAGCACCACCGCGGTGACCCCGCCGAGGCCCTGACCGAGCGTGCCGCCCGCATCGGCTGGCCCTTACCGGCGAAGGTCGCGGTGGGCGTGCTGCTCCGCCCGGCCCGGGAGGCGATGGCCCCCGCGGTCGGCCAGGGCGTGCTGCTCGACATGGAGTACGAGCAGCCCCGCATGGTCGTGCCCGAGCCGGACGCGGCGGGCCGGCCCGAGCTCGTCTACCGGGCCCTGGCCGGCTGGTCCGGCGCGATCGGCCCGCCGGTGCCGCTCACCGACGCGGCGAAGTCCCTGCGCTGGGCGGAGGCGGCGGTGCGCCTGATGGAACGCGGCCTCCTCCCGTCGGGTGAGGTCCTCTACTGCACGGAGCACACCGAGGCCCTGGTCCTCCTCCAGCCCGAGGAACTCATCGACGACCTCGCCCTGAGGTGCCTGGCCCCCCTCACCCACTGCGGCCCCACCCACGGCCGCCGCCTCGCCGAAACCCTCCTGGCCTGGCTGGAGACCCGCGGCGGCGCCCCCGAGGTCGCCACCCGCCTCGGCGTCCACCCCCAGACCGTCCGCTACCGCCTGCGCCAGATCCGCGAACTGTGGGGCGACGAGATCGACGACCCGGACCGCCGCTTCGAACTGGAACTGGTGCTGCGGGCCCAGCGGTTGCGGGGGGAACTGGGGGTGATGCGGGAGCGGAAGAGGCGGTGAACGGCGCCGTACCAGGGCATCTCGGCGAGGCCCGGCGGCGAACGGCGCCGTCGCTCGGCGTCACACCGCGGCCCGCTCCCGCGCTGCCACCGTCATCGCCGTCCGCCCGGTGGTGGGAGCGTCCAGGTGGGCCATCACCGAGGTGTGGAAGCGGTGCACGGCGTCGTCGACGCTCCGGATGAATCCGGACTCCGCGCTGCCGCGGCCGCTTCCCATGCCCTTGAACAGGGACAGCCGGAAACCGGTGATCCGGGCCGAGCCGTCCTTCGGAAGCAGATCCCCCGGTTCGGGACGCAACCGCTCCAGCGTGCCCCGTGGGCCGCCCGCCCCGCCCTCCACCAGGGTCTCCACATGCAGGTCCGCCGGGGCCTCGGCCAGCCGCCGGAGCAGCCGCTTGACCCAGGTCAGCGGATAGCCCTGCTCGGGCGCCGGGATCTCCACGGACGTGCGCAGCCGTGCGGTGCGCAGATCGGCGCTGAGGGTGAGCAGCCCGGGCGCCCCCTCCACCCGCAACTCCGCCTGGAGCCTGCCCTCCAGGCACAACTGGTCCGCCAGACGGGCGCGACGGGCCCCGGGGTCGGTGCCGCGCCGGGAACGCTGGGCGGGCAGCACCTTCTGACCGAGCTCGCCCCCGAGCCGCAGACACACCTGCCGGACGAGCCGCTCCCAGTTCTCCACGACCTCCAGGGCACGGGGATCGCCCTGGCAGAGGGTCTCGTCGTTGATGCCGTTGCGCACCGGCACCCAGGCCGCGCCCATGTTCTGGAAGCCGTGGCAGCCCGAGTTGTCGTGCTGGAGGTAGTGGAGCAGATCCTGGAGCAGCCAGGTGCGCGCCGCGTTGCCGACGCCCTCGTGCCGGATCAGCATCTGGGCCTGGTGGGCGACTTCGGCCCAGGACAGGTGCCAGAGCGCCACCTGGTGCTTGCGGCGCCGGTCGATCTTCACGTCGACCAGCGGGCGGCCCTCCAGTGCCACGTCGTTCGACAGGGTGATCACAGCCTCGTAGCCGCGCCGGGCCGCGATGTCCATGTAGGCCTGCACCTGGTCGGACTTCAGGGGGTTGCCGTTGGTCTTGGTCTCGACCAGGGCGGTCCACAGCTTGCCCGCGCGCTCGACGCGGATCACTCCGTCGGGGCGCCGGGGCGTGTCCCCGTGCGGCAGGGAGACCTCGGTGAACGTCTCCATACGGCCCGACGGTGCGCCGAAGGGAGCGGTGATGCGCCGCCCGAACCGCGGCACCTGGGCCATCACCGACAGCAGCACCGAGGTGGCCCGCGTCTCGCGGTCCCGGTCGTTCTTGAGCGCCGACACCGGGAAGAGCCGGGCCTGCCGCCAGGACTCGTTCTCCGCCAGGCTCTTCACGGGAGCCCTGGGCGGGGCGGCCTTCTTCTTCGCGGTGCGGGGCCGAGCGGCCCGCTTCTTCGGCGCGGCCTCCTCCTCGGCCGGCGTACGCGGCGCGGGGACCGCGTCCAGCACCGCCTCCGGCACAGCCGTACGCACCGCGTCCGGCACCGTCTCCGGCATGGTCTGCGGCGCGGTACCGGGGCTGCTCACGGGGTTCTCCCGCGCGGCCTCCGCCTCGGGGTCGGCCTCGGGCTCCGCCTCGTCGTCCTCGATGTCGACGCCGAAGTCCGTCGCCAGCCCGGCCAGCCCGCTCTCGTACCCCTGTCCGACGGCCCGGAACTTCCACTCCTCGCCCCGCCGGTACAGCTCGCCGAAGATGATCGCGCTCACCTGGCCGCCGTCCTCGATGACGAACCGCAGGAGGCTCTCGCCCACGGCGTCGGTCAGGGTCACCCGCAGATCGTCCAGTTCGCCGAAGCGGGCCCCCTCGTAGCGGCTCGCGGCCACGACGATCCGTTCCACCTCGGCCGGGACCGCGGTCAGGTCGAAGCTGATCCGGTCCTCGCTGCCGTCTCCCGCCGGCTCCTTGCCGAGCAGCTGCACGCTGCCGTCGGCGGCAACGGGGTTGTTGTAGAAGTAGAAGTCGGCATCGCTGCGTACCTTGCCGTGTCCGTCCAGCAGCAGGACGGACACGTCGGCGTCGCCCTCTCCGGTCGGGCTGGACCAGCCCAGGCTGACGATCGCGGAGCCGATGTTCTCGCTCAGGGCCGTCAGGGACACGTTCGAGCCCATGGTCATGTCACGCACAGAAATCCCCCCACCTCTGCGACACCTGTGACGTGTCGCACACCGGGCACTTTAATGGGCACACCACGCGGTCGGGGGCCGCTCGCGGGTTTCCGTGTGCGGGGCCTCTGCCCATTGCCCGGGCATTCCTCTATGGCTAGCCTGTGTTCGTCATGCCGATCGCCTGTTGAAATATCGAACACAGGCGCCTGAGACCGATAGGGAGGGTGCCGGTCGTGGGACGCCTCGTACCAGCTGTGACCCGGGCTCTCGACATTCTCGAGCTCTTTCTCGACGGGGACGGGACGCTCTCCGCCCCCGACATCGTGCGCCGGCTCCAGCTGCCGCGCACCACCGTGCACGAGCTGGTGACCACGCTCGCCGCCCGGAAGTACATCGTTCCGATGCCGGGCCAGCCCGGACGCTACCGGCTCGGCGTGCGGCCCTACCAGCTCGGTGCGCGCTACTCCGAGCAGCTCGACCTCGCGGCCGAGGGCCAGCAGGTCGCCCGGACCGTCGCCGAGACCTGCGACGAGACCGTGCACGTGGCGATCCTGGAGGACACGGACGTCATCTACATCGCCAAGGTCGACTCCACGCACGCCGTGCGCATGGTGTCGGCGGCCGGCCGCAGGCTGCCCGCGCACTGCACGTCCGTCGGCAAGATGCTGCTGGCCTCCCTCCCCGAGGCGGAGCTCACCGCGCGCATCCCCGACGGCGCCGAGCTGGTCGCGATGACCCCCAACAGCATCACCGACCCGGCCGCCCTGCGCGAGGCCCTGGCCGAGATCCGTGAGCGGGGCCTGGCCGTGGAGAACCGCGAGTCCAACCCGGACGTGTCCTGCGTCGCCGCACCGGTCCGCGACCGCACCGGGCAGGTCGTCGCCGCCCTGTCGATCTCCGTGCCGATGATCCGCTGGAGCGAGGAGCGCCGGGGCGAGCTGGAGCAGCTCGCCGCCAAGGGCGCCGCCGAGCTGTCCGAGCACCTCGGGCACCGGGGCATGGCGTGACGGCGCCGTACGAGGTCGCGGTGCGGGCCGAGGCCGAGCTGGGCGAGGGGCCCACCTGGGACGCGGCGAACGGCCGGCTGCTGTGGATCGACATCCTCGGCTCCCGGCTGCACACCTACGACCCGGCCACCGGACGCCGCACCGTGCGCCGCACGGAACAGCACATCGGCGCCGTCAAGCCCCGGGCCGGCGGCGGGCTGGTGCTGAACCTGCGCGACGGGATCGGCCTCCTCGACCCCGACGGCGGGTTCCGCTGGCTCCACCACGAGCCGGTCCCCGGCCGCCGCGCCAACGACGCCGCCGTAGCGCCCGACGGCGCGCTGTGGGCGGGCACGATGCGCTACGACGAGGCGCCGGGGGGCGGCACGCTGTCCCGTGTCACCGGGGACGGCTCGGTCGTGGTCGTTCTCGACGACGTGGCCGTCAGCAACGGCACGGGGTGGAGCCCCGACGGGCGCCGCATGTACTACATCGACTCCCCGACCCGGCGGGTCGACGTCTTCGACCACGAGGACGGGCGGATCACCGGGCGGCGGACCCTCACCGAGATCGAGGAGGGCGCGGGCTTCCCGGACGGGCTGACCGTGGACGCCGAGGGGTGCGTGTGGGTCGCCCTGTGGCAAGGCTCGGCGGTACGGCGGTACACCCCCGACGGTGACCTGGACCGGGTGGTCGAGCTGCCGGTCCCCCTGGTCACGGCCTGCGCCTTCGGCGGGCCCGACCTGAGCGACCTGTACATCACCACGGCCCGCGTCGGCCTCACCGACCCACCCGCCCTGGCGGGCTCCCTGTTCGTGGTACCGGGAGCGGGCAAGGGCCTGCCACAGCCGCCGTTCGCGGGCTGATCCGCGTTGACCAGCACCGCCGATTCCCTGCGACCTGATCCGAACGACAGACCCTAGGCGAGCCCGGCCGCCTTCCGTTCCCCGGGGGTCAGCGGGGGTCCGCTCAAGCCCGGCTTCAGCGGGCCCACCGCCGCGGCCAGCAACACCGACGGCGTCAGCAGCACCCCCGCCCCGCGCTCCAGCGACGTCACATCCGTCACGCGGCGGGCGATCCGCCCGTTGCCCGTCGCCGTGTGCATCAGCCGGTCCACGTACGACGTCACGAGCCGGTCCCGCGGTGTCGGGCCCTGCTCCGTCGCGCCGGGGTAGAACACGTCCTGGCCGATGGCCAGGTCCCAGGCCGCGCCGACCGGCCGGGAGACCGCCTTCTGGATCCGCCGGGACAGGCCGGGGGCGCCCCAGCCGTGCCGCCGCACCGTGTCGCGCAGGAGCAGGGCGCTCTGTGCGGCGACGGCCAGGCCGTGCCCGTAGACCGGGTTGAACGCGGCGAGGGCGTCGCCCAGGACGGCGAAGCCGGAGGGCCACGCGGGGACGCGTTCGTAGAAGTACCGGCGGTTTACGGTGGTGCGGGTGAAGGACACGTCGGAGAGCGGCTCGGCCTGTTCGAGCAGGTCGCCGATGAGCGGGTGGCGCAGGTCCTCGCGGGCGAAGCGCACGAAGTCGTCGTTCTCCGGGGACGGCCGGCCGCCGCGTGTGCCGCACAGGGTGACGATCCACCGGCCGTCCTCGATGGGCAGCAGGAAGCCCGCCCGCCCGGGCCCGCCCTCGCGCCGGTCCGGCTGGATGTTGACGACGGGGAAGCCGTCGCGGGCCGCGGGTGGTGCGAGGTAGAGGCGGCTGGCGTAGGCGAGGCCGGCGTCCACCTCGCGCCGCTCCACGGGGGGCAGTCCGAGGCCGGTCAGCCAGTGCGCGGCCTGGGAGCCCCGGCCCGAGGCGTCGACGACCAGGTCCGCCGCAAGGACCCGTTCCGGGCCGTCGTACGGCCGGATCCGGACGCCCGTGACCGCGGTGCCCGAGCCGGTCAGGCCCACCGCCTCGGCCCGTTCGGCGAGTTCGATCCGCTCGTCGGCCAGGACCCGCGCGCGGACCGTCGCGTCGAGCAGGTCCCGCCCGGCCAGGATCACGTGGTGGGACTCGGCCCAGCGCCGGAACCAGCCCCGTGTCCCCAGGGCGACGACGTCGGTCGTGACGGGCCGCCGGTTCGCCCCGGCCTCCCGGAGCAGCCCGGTGATGCCGGGCAGCAGGTCCTCCATGGCGCGCACCCCGCCCGACCAGAGCATGTGGGCGTGCCGGGCCTGCGGCAGCCCCTTGCGCGGGACGGGGGCGGTGGGCAGGGTGTCGCGCTCGACGACGACGACCCGGTCGGCGACGTCGGCCAGGGCGCGGGCCACGAGCATGCCGCTGTGGGATCCCCCCAGGACGACGGCGGTTCTGGCGGGGGTGGTGCTGTCAGTCATGCGCGGGCGTTCTCTCTCCGGGGGCGGCGGCGCGCGAGCGTACCGCCTCGATGTGGTGGCGGTGGCGCAGGGCAAGGGACACGGCCTGGATCTCCTGCAGCAGATAGGTGGTGTCGGGGCCGGACGGGGAGGCGACGCTGTCGCTCTGCGGGGACCGCTCCCGGGCGGCGACACCGTCGAGGATCGTCACGGCCGCGGCCAGGGCCTTGGCCCGGCCGGGCTCGAAGCCGAGCGCCAGGGCAGCGTCGTAGGACCGTTCCCGCAGCTGTTCGTCGAGGTGCCGGGCGAGTTGGAGGAGCACGTCGCGGATGTAGGTCTCGCGGCGGATCAGGCGCAGTTCGCCGGTGGCGCGCGGGGTGAAGGGAGCACCGCCGTTGACCTTGCGCAGCAGGAGGTAGAGGGGGCGCAGCC
Source organism: Streptomyces sp. NPDC007929 (assembly GCF_042959065.1). Classification (NCBI taxonomy): domain Bacteria; kingdom Bacillati; phylum Actinomycetota; class Actinomycetes; order Kitasatosporales; family Streptomycetaceae; genus Streptomyces; species Streptomyces sp. NPDC007929. Next base: position 748,845 of record NZ_JBIBKD010000002.1, read on the forward strand.
GCCAGTGGGCGAGCCGGATGCGCCAGCGCTCGTGCAGATACTGTCCGCCGTGCGGGATGATGAAGCCCGTCGCGACCAAGGTGGCCGACACACAGGCGGCGGACGGGGCCAGATAGGTGCTGAGCCAGTCCAGGTCATGACCGGTCAGCCGGGCGGTGACGGCGGTGAGTTTGGCCGCGTCGAAGAGCAGGTTGGTGGCGTAGCCGACACCGAGGAACCGCAGGCCCCAGCGCAGCCAGGCGTCCAGGCCGTCGGTGCGTACCCAGTTCCAGATCAGCCGGGCCGTCACCGAGCAGGCCACGGTGTGCGCGAGCAGATAGAGCAGGATCTCCTCGCGCATGAAGGGCGTGTTCGCGTAGTACGTGTCGAGGTCCCGGCGGCGTTCCACGGGGACGTCCGCGAGCCAGAAGAGCACCCACAGGGCGAGGACCACACCGGCGTAGGCGAGGACCACCCGGCGCGCGGCGCGGCGGGTCGAGGCCGAGCGGTCGGACAGGCCGTTGCGCCAGGCGACGATCAGCAGCAGCCATGACGCGCACAACGCGGTGAGCAGGGAGTACACCAGCGGCGCCGCGATGTTGGGCACGCCGGTGACGCGGTTGGTCCAGCCGATGACCGAGGGGGACGCGAAGACGAACACGGCGCAGGCGAACAGCAGCAGCCCGCCGACGGCCCGCAGCATCGGATCCCGCCACATCTTCACCAGGCTGGGCAGCTTGATGACCAGGGCGACGGTCAGTGCCCCGATGGGCAGCCAGAAGGAGACGGAGAAGGAGTCGAGGGCCTCCCGTGCGGAGGTCATCGCGCACCGTCTCCGCGTCCCCGGTAGCCCATCGACCGCCGCACGGGATCGAGGGCCGGTTCCCTCTCGTGTCCACCGGCGGCGGAGCCGTCGGCGATCGAGCGGAACGCGGCGGCCAGCCGGTGCCCGAACGCGTCGGCCTCGGCCTCGTCCCGCCGGCGCGAGCCGTTCCGCGCCGCCACGGTCAGCGGCACCGAAGTCCAGCCGGGCTCGTGGTCCAGCGCCCGGGCCGCCGCCGTGCCGACGACATGGTGATGGCCGTGCCCCGCGTGCAGGTGCCACAGTTCATGACCGAGGATGACCAACTGCTGTACGGCCTCGGCCCGTTCCTCGACGATGACCAGGTCGAAGTCCGTGAACTCCACCCACAGGCCGGTCACTTCGATCTCGTCCGGGAAGCGCTCGAAGCGCAGCTCGACGGGCCGTCCGCCGCGCCGGGTGCTCATCTCCTCGCACAGCGCCCGGCACAACGACCGTACGTCGGTGGGGTATCGGGGTCTTTCCCGGACCGCGGTGGCGAGTTCGGCGGCCAGGCCGCGCATGGCGGAGCCACTGCGTGAGCGCCTCAGCGCGGCGGCGACTCGGGCGGCCCTGGTCCGCGCGCCCGCGATGTCCATCGCTCCCCCTTCTCACCGCCGGCGTACGGCCTGCCGACCGTGACGAGACTACGCGCCCGAAAGTGTGCGCGTCATGCGATCCGACGTCCGATGTTCAACCGAGAACGACCGTTCCCGCCCGGAAGGTCCCGGCCGAAATGCGGTCGGACCATTGACGCGCAAGCGCTTCGAACTTACGGTCCCGTTCGAAGTAACGAGCGCCATCCGAAATGTCGAACGTATGCATGCTGAACATACTGAACGGTTTCTGATCACCGACCGCAAGGGCAGGGCATGGGACGACCTGACCTGAACCGCAGGCAGCTCCTCGGCGGGCTCGGCGGCCTCTTCGTCGCGAGCAGCTTCGGCTTCGCCGCCCTCGGCACCGGCGCCGACGCACTCGCCTCCGGCGCCGACACCCGGGTGCGCTACTGGAACCTCTTCAGCGGCGGCGACGGCTCCAACATGATCGCCATGCTGGACGCCTTCCGGGCAGCCAACCCGGACATCGCCGTCAAGGACTCCACCCTCCAGTGGGGCAGCCCCTTCTACACCAAACTCGCCATGGCCGCCGCGGGCAACCGCGCCCCCGACCTCGGCGTCATGCACCTCGGCCGCGTCACCGGCTTCGCACCCGGCCGCCTCCTCGACCCCTGGGACATCGACCTGCTCGCCGAGTACGGCGTCCGTGAACAGGACTACAACCCCACCCTGTGGAAACGCGGCGTCATCGACGGCGAGCTCTACGCCCTCCCGCTCGACATCCACGTCCAGCTCTGCTTCTACCGCAAGGACGTCCTGAAGAAGGCCGGGCTGCTCGGCGACGACGGCCGGATCGTGCCCGTCACCTCCACCGACGAGTGGTTCGACGTCCTCAAGGAGGCCAAGCGGGCCACGAAGAAGGGCCTCCAGACCATCGGCATGTGGAACGCCGACCAGAACTTCCAGTGGTGGTTCTTCGTCGCCTTCTACACCCAGCTCGGCGGCACCTGGTTCGACCGCGACGACACCGAGGTCACCTTCGACACCGACAAGGCCGTCCAGGTCCTGGAGTTCCTGCGCCGGCACGTCACCGACGGATACTCCGACCCGGGCTTCGGCGGCCTCGCGAGCGCCGAGCAGTTCCTCAACGGCTCCCCCTTCGTCTGGGAGGGCAACTGGTCCGTCCCGGTCTACTCCGGAGCCGGAGTCGACTACGGCGCGATGCCCCTGCCGCCCGTCTTCGGCAGGCAGGCCACCCACGCCGAGTCCCACTCCTTCGTCCTGCCGCACCAGTCCGACCGCGGCGGCCCCACCAACGAGGCCGCCCACCGGCTCGCCGCCTACGTCGTCCGGCACGCCCGGCAGTGGGCGGCCGGCGGCCACATCCCGGCGTACACCCCCACCCTGTCCACGGCGGCGTACAAGAAGCTGAACCCGCAGAGCGAGTACGTCTCCGCCATGGACCACCAGGCCACCGAACCCAAGGTGTGGTTCGCGGGCTCCACCGGCATCCTCGCCCAGCGCGTCGGCCCGATCGTCGTCTCCTCCACGATGGGCTCCGCCGAGCCCGGTACCGCGGCGAACCGCATGAAGAGAGCACTCACCCAGCTCCTCGCCACCAAGAACCCCATGGACGGGAAGACCGCCGCGCAAGGAGGTGCCGCCTGATGGCGACCAGCGCCCACCCCATCGCCGCACCCGCACGCGCGAGGACCGCCACCGGCGGCGCCACCCTCCGCCGCGGACAGGGCTTCCAGCACGGCGGCTGGTTCGTCGCCCCGTTCCTCCTCCTCTTCGCCCTGTTCGTGATCTGGCCGCTGCTGCGCGGCGTCTACCTCAGCTTCACCGACGCCAACATCACGGGCGAGGGCGCGAGCTTCGTCGGCCTCGACAACTACCGCGAGGCCCTCGACGACCCCCTGGTGTGGGACTCCCTCGGCCACAGCGCGTACTTCACGCTCCTGGTCGTCCCCTGCATCACCGTCCTCGCCTTCCTCCTCGCGATGCTCGCCCACCACATCGAACGCGGGAAGTGGCTGTGGCGGCTCTGCTTCTTCGCCCCGTTCCTGCTGCCGTCCACCGTCGCGGCCAACCTGTGGCAGTGGCTGTTCAACCCCGGCACCGGCATGATCGACCACGTCTTCGGCCTCGACACGCCCTGGCTGACCGACAAGTCCTACGCGATGCTCGCCATCGTCATCACCACCCTGTGGTGGACCGTCGGCTTCAGCTTCCTGCTCTACCTCGCCGCCCTCCAGGGCATCCCGGACCACCTCTACGAGGCCGCGCGGCTGGACGGCGCGAACGCCTGGCACCGCACGGTCCACATCACCCTGCCGATGCTGCGCAACATCACCGGCCTGGTCGTCGCCCTCCAGGTCCTCGCCTCGCTCCAGGTCTTCGACCAGGCCGTGGTGATGATGGACTTCCTCCCCGGACCCGAGGGATCGACCCGCACCTTCGTGCAGTACACCCTCGAAGAGGGCTTCACCAGCTACCGCGTGGGCTACGCCTCCGCGATCTCCGTCGTCTTCTTCGTGATCATCGCGGCCGTCGCCCTCGCGCGGATGTGGCTGCTGCGCACCCGAGAGGAGACCGCCCGATGACCACCAAGGCGTGGACCCCCAGCCAGATCCTGCTCACCCTCCTCGGCACGGCCGTCTCCGTCGTCTTCCTCGCCCCCTTCGCCTGGGGCCTGTTCACCTCCCTCAAGTCCGAGACCGAGGCGGTGGAGGTCCCGGCGCACTGGCTCCCGAAGGACTGGACGGGCCAGGCCTGGAAGGCCCTGTTCGAGTCCGGCAACATCACCAACTGGTTCGTGAACTCCCTGGTCGTCTCGGTCTGTGTGACGTCCGTGGTGCTCCTCGTCAGCGCCCTCGCCGGCTACGGCTTCGCCCGCACCGAGTTCCGCGGCAGGAACGTCCTGATGGGCCTGGTCATGGCGGGCCTGATGATCTCGCCCGCCGTCCTCGGCGTGCCGCTGTTCACCACGGTCCAGCAGATGGGGATGGTCGACACGTACTGGGGCATGATCCTGCCGCAGTGCGCGCCCGCCGCGATGGTCTACATCCTCTACAAGTTCTTCCAGGGCATCCCGCGCGAACTGGAGGAGGCCGCGTTCATCGACGGCGCGGGCCGCTGGCGGGTCTTCTTCACCATCGTCCTCCCGCTCTCCCGCCCCTCCCTCGCCGCGGTCGGCATCTTCACCTTCATCGCGTCGTGGAACAACTTCCTCTGGCCCTACATGGTGACCAACAACCCCGACCTGATGACCATGCCGAACGGCATCGCGACCGTCATGAACTCCTACGGCATCCAGTGGGCCCAGCTCATGGCCGGCGGCCTGATGGCGGGCCTGCCCCTGATCATCGTCTTCGTGTTCTTCCAGAGGCAGATCGTGGCGGGTGTGGCCCACACCGGCTTGGCAGGGCAGTAACGGCCCCGAAAGGGGCGCGGGGCTGTGCTCGATGTGCGGCTCCGCCGCGTGGGCGCGACAAGCCACGCACCACCCGCAGCCGCCACAGAACAGAACCACCCACCCCGAAAGGCGCACATGCACACCGCCCGCTTCACCCTCGACCCCGCTTTCACGGTCGGCGAGGTCAACCCTCGCCTCTTCGGCAGCTTCGTGGAACACCTCGGCCGCTGCGTCTACACCGGCATCTTCGAACCCGGCCACCCCACCGCGGACGCCGAAGGCATCCGCCAGGACGTCCTGGACCTCGTCAGGGAACTCGGCGTCACCGCCATCCGCTACCCCGGCGGCAACTTCGTCTCCGGCTACAAGTGGGAGGACTCCGTCGGCCCCGTCGAGGACCGCCCCCGCCGCCTCGACCTGGCCTGGCGCTCCACCGAGACCAACCGCTTCGGCCTGTCCGAGTACATCGCCTTCCTGAGGAAGGTCGGCCCCCAGGCCGAGCCCATGATGGCCCTCAACCTCGGCACCCGCGGCGTCGCCGAGGCCCTCGAACTCCAGGAGTACGCCAACCACCCGGAGGGCACCGCGCTCTCCGACCTGCGCGTCTCCCACGGCGACAAGGACCCCTTCGGCATCAAGCTGTGGTGCCTGGGCAACGAGATGGACGGCCCCTGGCAGACCGGCCACAAGACGGCGACGGAGTACGGCCGGATCGCCGCCGAGACGGCCCGCGCGATGCGCCAGATCGACCCCGGCGTCGAACTCGTCGCCTGCGGCTCCTCCAGCCAGTCCATGCCGACCTTCGCCGCCTGGGAGGCGACGGTCCTGGAGGAGACGTACGACCTCGTCGACCACATCTCCCTGCACGCCTACTACCAGCCCGAGAACGGCGACGTCGACTCCTTCCTGGCCTCCGCCGTCGACATGGAGTCCTTCATCGAGAACGTGGTCGCCACCGCCGACCACATCGGCGCGAAGCTGAAGTCCAAGAAGAAGATCAACCTCTCCTTCGACGAGTGGAACGTCTGGTACATCTCGCAGTGGCACGAGATCGAGAACTCCGGCGCGCGGGACTGGGCGGAGGCCCCCCGCCTGCTGGAGGACAACTACAGCGTCATGGACGCGGTCGTCTTCGGCTCGCTCCTCATCGCCCTCCTCCGGCACGCCGACCGCGTCACGGTCGCCTGCCTCGCCCAGCTCGTCAACGTCATCGCCCCGATCATGACCGAGCCCGGCGGCCCGGCCTGGCGCCAGACGACGTTCTTCCCCTTCGCCCAGGCCTCCCGGTACGGCCGCGGCGAGGTCCTCGACGTCCGGGTCGACTCGCCGACGTACGAGACGCGGAAGTACGGCGAGGCCGACCTGCTGCACGCCACCGCGGTCCGCGCCGAGGACGGCTCGGTCACGGTGTTCGCGGTCAACCGCAGCCGCACCGAGGCGCTGCCGATCGAGGTCGCGCTGAACGGACTGGAGCTGACGGACGTCGTCGAGCACAGCGTCCTCGCCGACGCCGACCCCGACGCCCGCAACACCCTCGACGACCCCGAGCGGGTCGCCCCGCACCCGGCCGACGGCACGGCCCTCCGGGACGGCACGCTCAGCGCCGTCCTGGAGCCGCTGTCCTGGAACGTGATCCGGCTGGCGTGACGGCCCCGGTCAGCGCTCGACCCGTGGCAGGGCGGCCGACGACACCGAGGTCGCGGTCGTCCCGACCGCCCAGTAGCCGCCCGAACGCGGCACCTTCGCCAGGGCGTTCATGACGACGGGGGTCGTGGCCACGGGCCCCCGCTCGCTCACCCAGGCCGTGCCGTCCCAGCGCAGGTAGTGGGCCCGGGTCTGGTCCCAGAAGTCCCAGCCTGCGATCCGGTCGGGCCGCCCCCGCGCGTCGGCGGTGATCCCGCTCAGCATGCCGACACCGAACGGCCCGCTCACGCCCCGCCAGGTGCTGCCGTCGCCGTGCAGGAGCAGCACGCCCGGGGGCTTGCCGACCGGGCCGCCCGCACCGTAGTCGTGGCCGACGAGCCACAGGTCGTCGTCGGCGACCGGCAACAGCCCCGTGATGCTCGCGCGCAGGCCCCGGTAGCCGGGCAGCTCGGTCCAGGCCGAGCCGTTCCAGCGGGCCACGATGCCGACGCCGTACAGCCAGACGTCGCCGCGCGGGGTGAGCCGGACACCCGAGGGCGTGACCGTGGGCGCGCTCGGCGGTGCGGGGAGCCAGGTCCAGACGCCCCGCTCGTGGTGCAGGAGCAATCGGCCGTCGGAGGTGCGCCCGGAGAACCAGGATCCGCCGCCCGGGTCGACCGCGACGCCGGTGAGGGAGGTGCCGGACCCGCCTCGGTCGGGGAAGTCGGACTCCCGCCAGGTTCCGCCGTCCCACGCGAGCAGATGCGTGAGACCGGAGGTGTCGGTGCCGATCGCCCACGCCGAGCGGGCGCACGTCGCGGCGACGGAGTGCAGATAGCCACGGAAGCCCAGGTGGGCGAGGTCCGTGCGGGCCCATGCCGTGCCGTCCCACACCAGAGCCAGGGGCGAGCCGAGGGCGCCTGCGCCGCGGCCCTCCTCGCCCACCGCCCACGCCAGACCGGGCCCCGCGGCGGCGACGTCCCGCAGCTGGGCGGCCGGTGCGCCGTCCGGCACCGGCACGGCCTGCCACTCCCGGGGCGCCCCGGCGGCCCGGGCCGGCACCGCCACGGCCCGCCCGGTGCCCACCGGGGCAAGTCCCAGACCCGCCCCCGCACCGGCTAATCCGCCGATGAATCGCCGTCTTCGCACAGAAGTCCCCTCCCTGTCGCGGCCCGAAGGCACAACACGGTGAACCAGCCCGGCGAAGAAGGCAAGGCGCGCGGACGGCCCGATCCGGTCACACCGGCTTCACCGGCACGCCTCCGGCCGCCGCGCCCAGCAGCGTCAGCCGCACCTCTCCGGGCCCGGCCGGTGTGGTCCCGTCGGACAACACCGCCAGCGCCAGTGTGTTGGCACCCCGTGTGCGCAGGACCCCGTTGGGCAGCACGAAGGTGTGCTGCGGGCCCACGTCGTTGATGTACTGGCCCATGTTCCAGCCGTTGAGGAAGACCTGCACGCGATAGGCCCGGCCCGGGTCGTCGTCGAGGACGAGCCCGACCGAGGCGTCGACCCCCGCTGGGACGTCCAGCCGGAAGTCCGTCCGGTACCAGGTGACGCCCTGCCGCCGCTCGGACCGGGGGAGTTCGGTGTCCTTCCAGTCCCCGTCGTCGAACTCGGGCAGATGCCAGCCCTCGCGCTCCCCGTGCAGCCCACCGGTGTTCATCGGCCCGCGCACCGGATCGGGCGTGGCGGCGCCCTGGATCCGCCACGTCACCTCGGGGGAACCGCCCTCGAAGGTGACGGCGGTCAGACCCCGCGCGGCCTTGTGCGTGTCGCGGGCCTCGCCGTCCAGATCGTGCCCCATCGGCCGCACGAGCACCGACAGCACATGCCGCTCACCCTTCGCACCCTTCTCACCCTGCTCCCGCTGCTTCTCCCGCTCCTCGCGGAACCTCTCGCGCAGCTCCTGGGGCAGGTCGAAGGCGGCCTTCGCGGTCCACGTCCCCTGCCGCGCCCGCTCCTTGTCCGGGACCGGCATACGGTGCGTGCCCAGCGGCTCGCCGTCCAGCCAGGCCATCAGCAGGCCCTGCGTGCCCGTGCTGTAGGCGAGGGAGACGGACTCGACGCCGGGCGCGCCGGTCCACTCGCCCCGGTACCAGACGTCGCCGTAGTGGAAGCCGTAGTCGTCCGCGAACAGGACGGGCCGCCCGTCCGGCACGGGCGTGGTGCTGAACGTCGTCTCCTTGTCGGCCGTCGTCCAGTCCGCGTCGTCGAAGTCCGGCTCGGACTCGGGGTTCCCGGCCCGGCGCCGCCAGCCCTCCAGGGCGGGCAGCGCCGGCCGGGTCACCCCGGGCAGCGGCCGCAGCGCCAGCAGGCTGCCCGAGGCGCTGATCCGGGTCGCGACCGGGCGCCCGTTCCAGGTGACGTGGGTGATCCCGCGCGGCCCCCACACCTCCAGACCGGTCTGCCCGATGGTGTCGCCGGTGAGGTGGACCGTGGAGTCGCGCAGCTCCGCGGAGCGCAGCAGGGCGGGGCCGTAGACGAGGAGTGGGCCGGACGGCGTCTCGTAGGGCCACAGCCGCAGCGCGGTGGCGTCGTCCGCGAACAGCACCAGCATCGGCTGGTCCACCCCGTCGCCCTCGACCCGCACCCGGCTCAGCCCGCCGGCGCCGAGCGGGGCGGTGATGTTCAGCTTGTTGAGGTTCCAGGACCAGGCGGGCTCCGCGTCCAGCCGCATCGGAGTCGGCTCGTCGACGCACTCCAGCACGACCTGCGCGAGATCGCCCCGCCGGCCCGCGAACACGGCGATGTCCTGCCGTCCCCCGGTCAGGCTCAGCATCGGCTGCACGGTGGAGTGCACCAGCGTCCGCTTCCCGAGCCTCAGATCGGCGGCGATCAGCTTGGCGTCCCGTGCGGGGACCATGACCGGCACACCGATCCCGGCGTCCGGCAGCGTCACGGAGACGGCCTCGCCGGTGTCGTTGCGCAGGACGTAGAAGTGGGCCCCGGTGTCGGGGTTGGTCAGGTGGTAGACCTTGATCCGCTCGTCGGTGGCCCGCACGGTCTTCGCCCGGCGCAGCTTGGCCAGGTCGGGCACGAACCGCAGCAACTGCCCGGTCTGGTGCATCGGCGCGAGCTTCGGGGTGGCGTTGCGGGCCTCGTCGAAGGCGGCGCCGTAGTCGTAGGAGGTGTAGACGACCGGCGCGGGCAGCCAGCCCCAGGAGGTGCCGCCGAACGTCATGTAGACGTTGTGCAGGGTGATGCCGTTGGCGAGGCTGGTGAGGTGGAAGCGCCGCTCGTACGCCGCGTCCCGGGTCCGGCGCGCCTCGGCGTATCCCTTGCCGTCGAACGCCGAACCGCCCCACGGGTCGAACCAGCCCCCGCCGAACTCGGGCACGAACCCGGGCGTCCTCGGACTGGCCGACGCCCCGCCCTTCGCCCCGCCGGCTCCGAACAGCCCCCAGTCGGACGGCTCCTGGTCCGGCTCCGGGTACGCGTCGAACCCGTAGAGCCAGCGACCCTTCTCCCCGCCGGTGCCGAACGACCCCGGGGTCCAGTGCCCGCCCGGCCCCTTGTCGTTGTGGAACAGCGGTACGTCGATGCCGTCGGCGCGGACCTTCTCGTACAGGTACGACATGTAGGCGCGCCCGGACGGCTCGTCGGCGTACACGTCGTACTCGTTCTCGATCTGGTAGAGCAGGACGGTGCCCGTGCCGCGGGTGAACAGGCGCCCCGCGACGATGGCGTTGACGGCCGTCAGCCACTCGTCGACGTAGCGCAGATAGGTCGGGTCGGAGGTCCGGGCCCGGCCCTCGGTGGCGGTCAGCCAGCCGGGGAAGCCGCCCGCGTCGACCTCCGCGTTGATGTAGGGCCCGGGCCGCAGGATCACGTACAGCCCCACCTCGGCGGCCGTCCGCAGGAACAGGTCCAGGTCGCGCACGCCGGTGAAGTCGTAGCGGCCGGGGGCGGGGGAGTGGTGGTTCCAGGCGACGTACGCGCTGACGGCGTTGTAGCCGTGGGCCCGCATCTTCTCCAGCATGTCCCGCCACAGCGACGGGCTCGGCAGCCGGAAGGGGTGCATCTCGCCCGACCAGAGCACCAGGCGGCGGCCGTCGACCAGCAGCGAGTAGTGGTCGAAGCCGATCTCGTGCGGTCTGCCGTCCGCGCTCGGCACCGGGGGCGGCGGGCCGGTGGGCGCGGTGCGTGCCGGGTTGGCGGAGGTCGGCGACCCGCTGCCGGTCAGCGCGAAGCCGAGCGCCGCCGTGCCGGCCAGAGCGTGGAAGGTACGCCTGCTGAGCTCCAAGGGAGCGCCTCCTGTTGTGCCATGCGATACGTGCATGCGATCCGTGGTGCGTGTGCTCAATGTCTACAGGGTCACGGCGACAATGGTCCTATGAGGATCTCGGCACGAGCGGACTACGCGGTACGAGCGGTCGTGGAGCTGGCCGTCCGGCAGGGGGAGGGGCCGGTCAAGGCGGAGGTCGTCGCCACCGCGCAGGACATCCCCCACAAGTTCCTGGAGGGGATCCTCGGGGACCTGCGGCGCGGCGGGGTCGTCGACAGCCGGCGCGGCGGGGGCGGCGGCTACCGGCTGGCCCGGGAGGCCGCGCAGATCACGGTCGCGGACGTGATCCGGGCCGTTGACGGGCCGATCGTCTCGGTACGCGGTGAACGGCCGACCGGTCTCGCCTACTCCGGCACCGCCGAGCCGCTGCTGCCGCTGTGGATCGCCCTGCGGGCCAATGTGCGCAGGATCCTGGAGGGCGTGACGATCGCCGACCTCGCGGCGGGGGCGCTGCCGGAGCCGGTGGAGCGGCTGGCGGCGGAACCGGCGGCCTGGGAGAACCCCTGAGGGGCTGCGGCCGTGCGCGGCGCTGTGCGTGATCCTCATTCCGTCCTCGGGATGTCCTCGGTCTGACGCACTGGTGCAACGCACCCTATGCGCCTGCCGGTGTCCCTGTTGAATTCCCGCCAGTGTGAATGGCCGGAGAGCGACCTGGCCCACCCCTGCCGTGCTGCGTACGATGCGACCGCTCCCGCTCTTCACATCCCCTTCATGGAATGGTCACAGGTCGGGGGCGCGTGCGCCTGTCATTTTGACATGTGCATGTTCAATCACTTGTTCAACCACTGTCACGATCCACCCCCCACGTACGGATGGGAGAACCATGGCCGGTGGCCTGCTCCTGAGCGGTGCGGTAGCCGCGCTCCTCACCAGCGCACTTCCCGCACAAACCCCGTCCTCCGGAGGGTTCGACGACCCGCCCCCGGACAAGATCATCATCCAGGTCGCCACGGTGAACGGCTCCGGCTGCCCGCAGGGCACGGCAGCGGTCGCCGTCTCCGAGGACAACACCGCCTTCACGGTGACCTACAGCGACTATCTGGCCCAGGCCGGCGGAAACTCCGACCCGACCGCGTTCCGCAGGAACTGCCAGCTCAACCTCAAGGTTCACGTCCCCGGCGGCTTCACCTACGCCATCGCGAGCGCGGACTACCGTGGATTCGCCTCTCTCCAGCGCGGCGCGAGCGCCACGCAGCGGGCCTCGTACTACTTCCAGGGCTCACCCAGCACGGTGTACAGGAACCACCCCTTCAGCGGCCCCCTCAACGACAACTGGCAGGCCACCGACGAGACCGACTGGGCCCAGCTGGTCTACGCACCCTGCGGAGTCCAGCGCAACTTCAACATCAACACCGAGCTCCGCGTCAACGCCGGCTCCCAGTCGGCCGACAAGGTCAGCTTCATGACGATGGACTCCACGGACGGGGACATCAGCACGGTGTACCACCTGGCGTGGAAGGAGTGCCCGAAGAAGTCGTGACGGTGTGACGGGGGGCGGCTTCACCACGCCGACGAGCCGCCCCTCTCGCACGCGGGTCAGCCCCGGGGCGTCAGCGCAGCGGCGGTGGCCCGCACGAACGCCTCCGGGTTGTCCAGCATGATGTTGTGACCGCAGTCGGGAATCGCGACGACGGACACGCCCGCCTCGCCGAGGGCGCCGGAGCCGGGGAGCGGCCCGTCCGCCTCGGGGAGCAGGAAGGTGCGCGGAATCCTCAGGTCCAGCAACAGCTCCCGCATCGTGGGTACGGTGCCGCGCGTCAGATGGAACGCGCTGCGGTGCAGGGCCTCGCGTCCGGCCAGACGCATCGTGGACCACCAGTGCGCGCCGACCCGGTCACGCACCTCCTCCCACCCCCCGCCGGTGACGAACTCCTCCTCGGAGTAGGCGGCGATGCCGCTGCTGCCCAAGGAGCCGGGCGTACGCGGAATCGGGTCGAGGTTGGCGTCGATGAGCACCAGCCGGGACACCAACCGGGGATGGCGGGCCGCCAGGACGATCGCCACCGAGCCGCCCATGCTGTGCGCGATCACCTCGGCACCGGACACGCCGGCGGCGGACAGGGCGCCGGCCAGCGCGTCGGCGTGCGATTCGAGGGTGTAGCCGAAGGCCGTGGGACGGTCGCTGAGGCCGTGACCCAGCAGGTCGACCAGCAGCGACCGATGCCCGGCGAGCAGCGGATGGACCGCGACCTCGGTGAAGTAGGCGGGCGAGGTGGCGCCCAGCCCGTGCAGATAGACGCGCGGCGGCTCCTGCCCCGGCAGTTCGACCCAGCGGATCTGGTCGCCCTCGGGCGTTACGGCGGCGCTGCGCACGGTCTGCTCTCCTGTGGTCACGACGGTGGGAGAGACGAGAGTAGCCACTGAGGTTGGATGAGCCATGGAATTCTTCTGCTACCACCGTGACCGGCCCGGCTCCCTGCCGCTGCGGGAGGAGCTGGGGGAGGCGCACTGGGCCTACATGGACGGCTACGAGGCCGAGTTGATCGCCCGGGGCCCGACCTTCGCCGAGGACGGGGAGACGCCCACCGGCAGTGTGCACATCGTCGACCTGCCGGATGCCGCCGCCGCGCGGGCGTTCGCCTTCGAGGAGCCCAACTACCAGGCCGGTGCGTACCGGGACGTGTTGGTGCGACGGTGGCGGAACCTGCTGCGCCGCACCATGTGGGAGTTCCCCGGTGGCCGGACGGGCGGGAAGCGGTACCTCGTTCTCGGGCTCGGCTCTGGGGACGGCGCCGACCTCGACGTGCCGGGCGCCCGGCAGGACGAACTGATCGCCTACGGGCCGCTGCTGTCCGACGACGGTGCCGTGTGGGTGGGCACGGCGGCACTGGTGCGGGCCGCGGATGCGGAGGCGGCGCGTGCGGTGCTGACAGCGCAGCGGTACGCCGCGATCGAGGTGCATGACTGGGAGTTCGGCGGGCGACGGTGAGGCACGGGGCACGTTCGTCGGCAGCGCGCCGACGGGCCCCGGCGGTCACCGAGCGGCGTGCGTGAGGAAGGCGGTCCAGGCGGTGGGGGAGAGACGGAGGGTGGGGCCCCGCCGGTTCTTGGAGTCCCGGATGTGGACGGTGTCGAGGTGAGGGGTTACGGCTACTTCGACGCAATCGCCGTCGCCACTGCTGCTGTAGCTGGACGTGAACCAGGCCAGTTCGACGGTGCTCATAGGTTTCCTCGCATCCGCTGCAACAGGCTCGAGGAGTCTTCGAGGGAGAGAGCCTGCGAACGCATCCTGGCATACCGCCTGTGAAGCACGCTGATCTCTTTCGGGTCAGAGATGAACTGACCTCCACGCTGGCCTTCGTTGTAGGCGAGCCACCGGTTCTCGGGTGTTTCCAGCAACTGCATGGGACCCGCCAGCCCTGCGTGTGCCCCTTGCGCCACCGGCATGATCTGGACCTCGACGTTCCGCAGTTCCGCGATCTCCCGCAGATGATCGACGAGCTCCAGGGTGACTCCAGCCCCACCCAGGCCTCGCAGGAACAGGTGCTCCTCCAGGATGAAGCTGAACGCGGTGTTCGGTCGCCCCTTCAGCAGCTTCTGCCGCTCGGCCCGAGCGGCCCACCGTTCCTCGATCTGTCCGTCGTCCAGCGGCGGCAACTGATTGGCGAAGAGCGCTCGCGCGTATGCCTCGGTCTGCAACAGGCCTGGGACCATGCGGCACTCGTACGTGTACAACGTGATCGCCGCCTGTTCCAGCGCAGCCCACCGCCGAAACCACGCCGCCAGCCCCGGCTGTCGCTCCAGGCAACCCGCCGCCCTCCGCAACGCCCCCGTTCTTCCGAACACCTCCTCCGCCCGCTGCACGAATTCCGCGTCCGGCATCCTTCTTCCCAACTCCACCGAAGCCACCGTGTGTTTGGAGAACCGCACCAGCTCCCCGAACTCCTCCCGGCTCAGCCCCGCGTGCTCACGCAAGCCCTGGACCACCGCTCCGAACGTCCGCAGACTGTCGGACGACTCCGGCTCGCCACCCGTGCCCGTCCCCACCACGCCATCGACCACCGTCGGTCACCTCCCGGAGAGATCGTCACGCGTAGTCACCGGTACTGTCCAGTCGGTCACCGCGTACGCTGTCGCGGCGTACGCGGCGGCAGCCTGGAGAATCGCCCTTCTAGGCCGCCAGATTGGGGGCATGACGCCACAGTCCACCTCCCAGAACCCGGTTACCGTACGTGTGTTCAGGCAGCGCCTCAGCTCCACCCCGCGCGGTGCCCGCCTCGCCCGCAACCTCACGCTGAACCAGTTGCACTCCTGGGGCATCCCCTACGGCTCGGACGTCTCCTGCGCGGCCGGGGCGATCGTGGCCGAGTTGGCGGCCAACGCCGTGACGCACGGGCGCGTTCCGGGCCGGGACTTCGAACTGCGGCTGGCGATCGTCACGGGCAGCGTCCGGGTGGAGGTGACCGACACCCGCAGTGGGCCCCCGTATCCGCCCGCCCCGGGTGCCGTACGCCCGCCTCGGCCCTTCGACGAGCACGGCCGGGGGTTCGTCCTGGTCGACGCCCTCGCCGACCGCTGGGAGGTGATCGATCGCGAACCGCCCGGCAAGACCGTGCGTGCGGAGATCCAGCTGCCGGAGTGGACCGCGCTGGACATCGGCTGAGGGAACTGCGGCACGATGAGCGCATGAACGAACAACGGGGCAGCACTGACCAGCCGTTGGCTGAAGCACCGATCACCGACCTGCCCGCACTCCCGGATCTCGCCAGGCGGCTTCTCGCCGTGGACACCGGTGGGTGGAGGCCGGACGTCGTCGAGGCCCTCTCGCGGGGGCTCGGTTGGGAGCAGGGGGGCAGCGCGGACCGGCCCGTCCTCGTCACCGGCCATTCCTCGGGCGACGCCCGGCTCCGTCCCGTCGGCACCTACGAGCAGCGGTACGTCGGCGGCGAGTCGTACGTCGAGCTCTCGGTGCCGGTGGCGACCGCCGCACCCGACGCCGCCGCGCAGGCCGCCGCCTTCCGGGCAGCGCGTGAGGAACTGACGTCGGCTCTGGGCCGCCCCTCGGTGCTGGGCTCGCACGGCGACATGGGCCCCTTCTACGACAGCGGCCCCCTGTGGGGCGCGCCCTTCGTGCGCTGGCGGGGCATGCCGAACACGCTCGAACTGCGTGCCGGGAAGTCGGGGCCCGAGCTGGTCCTGCAACCCACCGACCCGGCCGAGAACTGGTTCTGGCGGCAGGGCAGCGGCGAGGAACACGCGATCAGCGGCTTCTTCGGCAGCAGCAACGACCCCGCCAACGCCGGTCTCGGATTCCCCGGTGGCTGGCGAGCCCGCAGCTGGGAGACCGTCACCCGGTCGCTGGGCGACTTCCTGGAAACCCTGCCTGCGGAGGCCGTCGCCCTCGGCATCGGGTTCGGGATGCCGTTCTACGGGAGGACCAGCGAGGGAGCGCCCCTGCTCTTCGACGTGACGTGCGACAGCGACGGGCTCTCGATCGGCTGTTTTGTCCCGGACGGCGTCGACGCGGCCGCGCTCGGCTGGGGCACCGTCGCCGAACACCCGGGCACGGCCTCGGTCTGGAGGGACGACGACCCGGTGTGGCGCGTGCACGCCGGAGGCCCCGGCGAGCCCAAGGGCCGCGCCCTCGCGGAGATGCTCGTGGCGACGGCCAGGGCGGTCGGAGTCGGGGAGCCGACCGGCCTGATCGTCGGGGGCGAGGCCGAGTACGTGGACGCCTACCACGTCAGGTACTACGGCCTGGGCCTGCCCACCGGCTGACCCATCACGGCCCCGGCCGGAAGCCCTCGGCTCACTGCCGTCTCCCATGGTCCGCGCGGTTGTTGCTGCGCGGACCATTGACGCGCAAAGGGTTCGATTCTACGGTCCGTTCGAACTTGCGATCGCCGTTCGAAATGTCGAGCAGCACTCCACCCCCACCGCAAGGAAGAGGCCTCCCATGAGCCGCAGCCCCCGTACCTCCCGCAGCCCCCGCACCCTCCGCAGGCGAACCACCCTGCTCGCCCTCCCCGCCGCCGCCCTCCTCGCACTGCTCCCGAGCACGGCGTCCGCCTACCCCAACCCCGGCCGGGTCACCGGCGACATCGTCACCCACGACCCCTCGATGATCCGTACCTCGTCCGGGCAGTACCAGCTGTACGCCACCGGCGGCGGCATCGCGAGCAAGACCTCCGGCGACCGCACCGCCTTCCGCAACGGAAGCGACGCCTTCGCGAGCAGGCCCGGCTGGTGGCGGAACTACTCCTCCGTTCCGGAGGCCTGGGCGCCGGACATCTCGTACCACGGCGGCAAGTACCTGATGTACTACTCCGTCTCGAAGTTCGGCTCGAACACCTCCGCCATCGGCCTCGCCACCTCCAGTACTGGCCGGCCGGGCAGCTGGACCGACCAGGGCACCGTCTACATCTCGAACTCCTCCGCCGACTTCAACGCCATCGACCCGAACCTCTTCGTGAACGACGACGGCAAGTGGTGGCTGTCGTTCGGCAGTTGGTGGACGGGGATCAAGATGATCCAGATCAACCCCGCCACCGGGAAACAGCTCTCCTCCAACACCACCCGCTACTCGCTCGCCTCCCGCCCCACCGGGACCAAGGCCGTCGAGGCGCCCTTCATCGTCAAGCGGGGCGGCTACTACTACCTCTTCGCCTCGTACGACACCTGCTGCGCCGGCACCAGCTCCACGTACAAGGTGAAGGTCGGACGCGCCTCCAGCGTCACCGGGCCGTACCGGGACAAGAACGGCGTCGACCTCATGAACAACGGCGGCACGCCCGTCCTGGAGTCGCACGGCAACGTCATCGGCCCCGGCGGCCAGTCGATCCTGAAGGACACCGACGGGGACCTGATCGTCTACCACTACTACGACGCCAACGACAACGGCACCCCCAAACTCGGCATCAACCTCCTGAACTGGAACACCGGCTGGCCCGTCGCCTACTGACCCCGTCGACGACTACCCCGCCTGCCCCATCCCCGCCGCGTTGGGCCAGCTCTGGGCTGCGGGCCAGCCCGTGGCCGGTGCGGGGGTCAGGCCGTTCGTGCCTCGTACCTGGGCCGCCGTGAGGCCTCCACGGGCCGGGACGCCGGGCGGTGTGGGGCCGGAGAAGGGAGCGGCCATGGGGGACGGCGCGGGGGCCGGTGCCGGAGCGGGAACCGGTGCCACGGGTGCCAACGGCGGCGCCTGCGCCGCGACCGGCTGGGGCGTGGGCTGGGGCACCGGCTGCATCTGGGGCTGCGGCATCCGCGGCTGGGGTATCTGCGGTTGCGGCTGGGGCTGCGGCTGCGGCATCTGGGCCGCGGCCGGCATCGGCATCCCGCCGCTCGTGCCCGCCGGTACGGCGGACGCGGCGGCGGGGAGCGGCATGCCGATGCCGGTGGCCGGAGCGGGAGCCGGGGCGGGGGCCGCCGCGGCGGGGGCGAACCCCGCCCCTCCCGTGCTCGCGGCCGCCGGGGCGAGCCCCGGCCCCCCGGCCCCCGTGGCCGCGGGAGCGACCGGCGCGGCGGTCATCCCCACCGCCTGCGCCGCGAGCCCCCGCACGCCCGCCCCGTTCGTCTCGCTCACCAGCCGGTCCACGGCCGCCGTACCCGAGCTGTAGCTGGTCCCGTTGCCCAGCTCGGGTACGGCGGCTCCCCTCCTGGACGTCCCGTAGAGCACCTGTTCCAGGCCGGACACCAGGCGACGCACGTCCACCTGGGGGCGCACCACGAGACGCAGGAAGCGGCTGGACGAACCGATCTTGTTGCCGCACTCGCGGACCAGGATCCGGTGCTCGGTGAGCATCCGGTCCCTGACCACGGTGCCCTCGGCGCCCACAGGGAGGCGCACGAAGAGGAAGTTGCCCTGTGAGGGGTAGACCGTGAGCCCGGGCAGGGCGGAGAGCTGACCGGCCATGTCGAGGCGGTCGCGGCGCACCTGCGTCAGGCTCTGGGCGTACTCGGCGCCGTGCTCCTTGAGCATGAAGACCACGTGCTCGGCGAAGGAGTTGAGGTTCCACTTGGGGAGCATCGAGCGGACCCGGCCCGCGAGCGCGGGGTTGGCGACGAGGTAGCCGAAGCGGATGCCGTGCAGGCCGAAGTTCTTGCCGAGGCTGCGCAGCACGACGACGTTGGGCCGCAGCATCGCCTCCTGGACGACGGACGGTTCGGCCTCGGCGTCCGCGAACTCCAGGAACGACTCGTCGACGACGATCAGGTCGAGGTCGGCCATGGCGTCCATGAACTGCACGATGGCGTGCTTGTGCAGGAAGCCGCCGTCGGGGTTGTTGGGGTTGCAGATCACCGCGACACGGGTGCCCCGGGCCCGTATGAACTCGGCGTACTGCGCGAGGTCGAGGGCGAAGCCGCTGGACTCCTGGAGCGGGAACATGTCGACCCGCTTGCCGGTCTCCATGGGCTGGTCGGTCCAGCGGCCGAAGGTGGGGACGGGGACGGCGAGGGACTCACGGACCAGCAGGTGGTCGATCCAGGTGATCAGCTCGGTCGAGCCGTTGCCCATGGCGACGCACTGCGGAGGCAGCTGGAGCAGGCTGCACAGCTCGGCGGTGATCGTGTCGGCGCTGCTCGGGTAGTAGGTGATGATGTCGCGCAGCCGGCTCGCCATGTCCTCGAACATGGCCGGGGTCGGGAAGTACGGGTTGCAGGGGATACAGAAGTCCACGGGGCCGGCTCCCTCGCCGCCCTCACGTGTCAGAGCCGCCATCGACGGGCTGTGTGCCGCGGTACTGCGGAACAGCGACGTGACGTTGTCGGCCATGGAACCTCCGTATGGGGCGGGTCCGTTGGGGACGGACGGACCCGACGTTTAAGGGCGGCCCGCGCGGGGGAGCGCGGGCCGCCCTTTCATACGGAGACCACGGAGGCGCCGTTCAACCGTCGGGAAAACGGTCAGAACATGTGCCCATTTCGTGAAGGCCTGTCAGTGGCCTCAGCAGCCGAACGTGTGGATCGTCGTCGTCCGGTACGTCTGCCCCGGGCGCAGCACCGTCGACGGGAACTTCGGCTTGTTCGGCGAGTCCGGGAAGTGCTGCGTCTCCAGGCAGAGCGCGTCGCCCTGCCGGTAGGTGCGGCCGGACGGGCCGGTCAGCGTGCCGTCGAGGAAGTTGCCGGAGTAGAACTGCAGGCCCGGCTCGTTCGTGGCGATCTTCAGGGTGCGGCCGGAGGACGGGTCACGCAGGGTCGCGACGTGCTCGGGCCGGGCGGTGATGCCCTTGTCGAGCACCCAGTTGTGGTCGAAGCCCTTGGCGGTGACCAACTGCGGGTGCGAGACGCGGATGTCCCGGCCGATCGGCTTGGCCCGGCTGAAGTCGAACGGCGTGCCCGCGACCTTGGCCAGCTCGCCCGTGGGGATCAGACCCGCGTCGGTGGGCGTGTAGCGGGACGCGGCGATGTGCAGCTCGTGGTCCTCGATCGTGCCGCTGCCCTCACCGGCCAGGTTCCAGTAGACGTGGCTGGTGAGGTTGACGACGGTGGCCTTGTCCGTGGTGGCCTCGTAGTCGATGCGCCAGTCGCCGTGCCGGGTGAGCGTGTACGTCACCTTCGTCTTGAGCGTGCCCGGGTAGCCCATCTCACCGTCGACGGACGTGTAGTACAGGTGCAGACCGACGTCGGAGCCCTTCACGAACGGCTCGACGTCCCACACGCGCTTGTCGAAGCCCTGAGCGCCGCCGTGCAGACTCTGCTCACCGTCGTTCACGGACAGCTGGTAGTCCTTGCCGTCCAGGGTGAACTTGCCCTTGCCGATGCGGTTGCCGTACCGGCCGATCAGGGCGCCGAAGTAGGGCGTCTTGGCGACGTAGTCCGCGAGGTTGTCGAAGCCCGCCGAGACGTTGGCGTAGCGGCCGCGCCGGTCGGGGATCTCCAGGGACTGGACGACTCCGCCCCAGGAGAGCACCTTCAGCCGGGTGCCGCCGTTCTCCAGCGACCAGCTGTAGACCTTGGTGCCGTCGGCCAGCTTGCCGAAGAGCGTCTTCACCGGCTTCCTGCCTCCCGTGGCGTGCGCCGTGCCGCCGAGCGTGGTGGCGGCCATGCCCGCCGCCGCCGCTCCCGCGATGACCGTGCGTCTGTTCAGTTCCATGTGTGCGGCTCCCGTATAAGGAGAGGGCCCCGCCGTGGTGGCGGGGCCCCGATCTGACTTACGAACCGACCTTGCGCTTGTTCCACACGTCGAACCCGACCGCCGCCAGCAGCACCAGGCCCTTGATGACCTGCTGCCAGTCGGTGCCGATGCCGACGAGGTTCATACCGTTGTTCAGCACGCCCAGGACCAGGCCACCGATGATCGCGCCGAGGACGGTGCCGACACCGCCGCTCATCGACGCGCCGCCGATGAAGGAGGCGGCGATCGCCTCCAGCTCGAAGTTGAGGCCGGCCTTGGGAGAGGCCGCGTTGAAGCGGGCGGCGAAGACCAGACCCGCCAGGGCCGCGAGCATGCCCATGTTCAGGAAGACCAGGAAGGTGACCTTCTTGTCCTTCACACCCGACAGCTTGGCCGCCGGGAGGTTGCCGCCGATGGCGTAGATGTGGCGGCCGATGATCGCGTTGCGCATCACGTAGCCGAAGCCGACGAGCAGCACGCCCAGGATGAGCAGCACGATCGGGGCGCCCTTGTAGCTGGCCAGCAGCATGGTGAGGGTCAGCACCGCGGCGCCGATCGCGACCAGCTTCAGCAGGAACAGCTTGGTGGGCGGGACGTCCAGGTCGAACTCCTGCTGCCGCTTGCGGTCACGGACCTCCTGGAAGATCACGAAGGCGATCATCGCGAAGCCGAGCAACAGTGTGAGGTTGTGGTAGTTCGTGTTGGGGCCGACCTCGGGCAGGAACCCGTTGGCGACCTTCTGCAGCCCGTTCGGGAAGGGGCCGAGGGTCTGGCCCTCAAGGAAGATCTCCGTCAGACCGCGGAAGATCAGCATGCCCGCCAGGGTCACGATGAACGACGGTATCCCGCCGTACGCGATGAAGAAGCCCTGGACGGCACCGGCGACCGCGCCCACGGCCAGGCACAGCACCACGGCGAGCGGCCACGGCAGGTCGTGTTTGACCATGAACACGGCGGCCATCGACCCGACGAACGCCGTCAGCGAGCCGACCGAGAGGTCGATGTGGCCGGCGATGATGACCAGCATCATGCCGATCGCGAGGATCAGGATGTAGCTGTTCTGCAGCACCAGGTTGGAGACGTTGCGCGGCAGCAGCAGGTCGCCGTCGGTCCAGACGGCGAACAGGACCACGATCAGGCCCAGCGCGATGAGCATGCCGTACTGCCGCATGTTGCGGCGCAGGCCCTCCATCACCAGCTGCAACAGGCCGTCGCCCGCGGCCCCTCCGCTCTTGCCCGGCGGCGCGGGGGCCGGGCTCTTGGCGGTCACGTCCGTGCTCATCGGGTTACCTCTTTGTCCTTCGTCATCTGACGCATCAGCGATTCCTGGGAGGCCTCGGCCCGCGAGAACTCACCCGTCAGCCGCCCCGCGGCCATCGTGTAGATGCGGTCGCACATGCCGAGCAGCTCGGGCAGCTCGGAGGAGATGAAGACGACCGCCTTGCCCTGGGCGGCCAGCTGGTCGATGACCGTGTAGATCTCGTACTTGGCACCGACGTCGATACCGCGCGTCGGCTCGTCCAGGATCAGCACGTCCGGACCCGAGAAGATCCACTTGCTGAGGACGACCTTCTGCTGGTTGCCGCCGGACAGCTTGCCCACCGGCTCGAACACCGTCGGCGCCTTGATGTTCATGGACTTGCGGAAGCCCTCGGCGACCTGCCGCTCCTCGTGCTCGTCGACGACACCGCGCTTGGCGACCTTGCCCAGGGCGCTCAGCGAGATGTTGCGGTTGATGGTGTCGATGAGGTTGAGGCCGTAGTGCTTGCGGTCCTCGGTGACGTACGCGATGCCGTGCTTGACCGCCTCGGGGACGGACTTCGTACGGATCTCCTTGCCGTCCTTGAGGACCGTGCCCTCGGCGTACCGGCCGTAGGTCCGGCCGAAGACGCTCATCGCGAGTTCGGTGCGGCCGGCGCCCATCAGGCCCGCGATGCCGACGATCTCCCCGCGCCGCACATGGAGCGAGACGTCGTCGCACACCTTGCGCTGCTGGTCGATCGGGTGGTGCACGGTCCAGCCCCGGATCTCCAGGGCCGGGGCCGCGCCCTCCTCGGGCTCGTGCGGGGAGCGCTCCGGGAAGCGGTTCTCCAGGTCGCGGCCGACCATCCCGCTGATGATCCGGTCCTCGGTGGTCTCCGCGGCCTTCACGTCGAGGGTCTCGATGGTCTTGCCGTCGCGCAGGATCGTCACCGAGTCGGCGACCTTGCGGATCTCGTTGAGCTTGTGGGAGATGATGATCGAGGTGATGCCCTGCTTCTTCAACTCCAGGATGAGATCCAGGAGTTTGCCGCTGTCCTCGTCGTTCAGCGCGGCGGTCGGCTCATCCAGGATGAGCAGCTTGACCTTCTTCGACAGGGCCTTGGCGATCTCCACGAGCTGCTGCTTGCCCACGCCGATGTCGGCGACGCGGGTGTCCGGGTGGTCGGACAGGCCGACCCGGCGCAGCAGTTCGGTGGCGTGCCGGAGCGTCTCGGTCCAGCTGATGATCCCCCGGCTGGCGTGCTCGTTGCCGAGGAAGATGTTCTCCGCGAGGGAGAGGTAGGGCACCAGGGCCAGTTCCTGGTGGATGATCACGATGCCGCGCTCTTCGCTGGCCCGGATGTCCTTGAACTGGCAGACCTCTCCCTCGAAGAGGATGTCGCCCTCGTACGTGCCGTGCGGGTGGACGCCGGAGAGGACCTTCATCAAGGTCGACTTGCCGGCGCCGTTCTCCCCGCAGATGGCGTGGACCTCGCCCTGCCGGACGGTCAGCGTGACGTCCGACAGCGCCTTGACGCCGGGAAAGGTCTTGACGATCGAGCGCATTTCCAGGACGGGTCCCGCCATGGTCGTGCCTTCCAATCAGTGGTGAATCGTCGGTGGGCGGCGGGGACTACTTGACGTCGCTCTCCTTGAGGTAGCCGGAGTCGATGAGCTCCTTCTGGTAGTTGCTCTTGTCGACGGCGACCGGCTCCAGCAGGTAGGCCGGGACGACCTTCGAGCCGTTGTCGTAGGTCTTGGTGTCGTTGACCTCGGGCTTCTTGTCGTTCAGCAGCGCGTCGACCATGTTCGAGGACACCTTGGCGAGCTTGCGGAGGTCCTTGTAGACGGTCATCGACTGCTGGCCGGCGATGATCGACTTCACCGAGGCGACCTCGGCGTCCTGGCCGGTGACGATCGGCAGCGGCTTGCTCTTGGAGCCGTAGTCGTCGGACTTCAGCGCCGACAGGATGCCGATGGAGATGCCGTCGTAGGGGGAGAGCACGGCGTCGACGCGCTCGCTCTTGTAGGCCGACGTCAGGATGTCGTCCATGCGCTTCTGGGCGGTGCCGCCGTCCCAGCGCAGGGTGGTGACCTGGTTGAGCTTGGTCTGGCCGGAGCGGACGACGAGCTGCTTCTTGTCGATGTAGGGCTGGAGGACCTTCATCGCGCCGCCGAAGAAGTAGCGGGTGTTGTTGTCGTCGTTGGAGCCGGCGAACAGCTCGATGTTGAAGGGGCCCTTCTTGGAGCCGTCCTTCAGGCCGAGCTTCTCGGCGATGTAGGTGCCCTGGAGCTCGCCGACCTTCTCGTTGTCGAACGACGCGTAGTAGTCGACGTTCTGCGAGCCGAGGATCAGGCGGTCGTAGGAGATGACCGGGATGTCGGCGTCCTTGGCCTGCTGGAGCACGTTGTTCATCGACTTGTTGTCGATCGCGGCGATGATCAGCGCCTTGACGCCCTGCGTGATCAGGTTCTCGACCTGGGAGACCTGCTGGTCCGGGTCGTCCTCGCCGTAGACCAGCCTGGTCTTGTAGCCCTTGGACTCCAGCTCCGTCACGACGTTCTTGCCGTCGGCGATCCAGCGCTCGGAGGACTTCGTCGGCATCGCGATGCCGATCGTGGCGCCCTTGCTGTCGCCGTCGCTCTCCTTGCTGCCCCCCTCACCGCTCTGGCCGCAGGCGGACAGGGTGAGGGCGAGGGAAGCGGCTCCGGCTATGGCGGTCAGGGCAGCTCTGCGGTTACGCATGATCATCATCCTTGATGTGTGTGCAGGGCTCGGTCTGGGGCGCGAAGTCGCTCCGGTTGGTCGTGCCGGAAAGACCGAGAAGAGTTGTGTGGGATTGTGCGCGGCTGTGTCTTCTTTTGTAAGGCGAGTAGCCGGAACGTTATGACGAGATTTCGAACCGTTGCAGATCGCCGGGCAGCCGGGAGCCGAGCGGCGCCATGTCGCCGTCCGCTCCATGGCGGGCCAGCAGGTCCAGGGCGAGCCGGCCGCGCCGCACGCGTTCCTTGGCGGTGGCCAGCGTCAGCTCCCGCATGTGGTGCCCGTACGGGTAGATCCCGGGCGCCTTGGAGAGGCCGAACTTCAGATACAGCGGGGCACCGCGCCGGATCAGCTCGGCGACCTCGTACATCCGCACATAGCCGCCGAGGTCGTCCGGGGCCTCGATGTACATGTCCATCGGGGCGCCCGACACCCGCCGGATCTCGGTGAGGTGATCGAGCGTCAGGTCGCTCGGCACATTGACCGAGTCGGCGCCGAGACGCTCGTAGACCGCGTACGCCGCCGGGTTGACCGGGCCGATGAGCGCGGAGACCTTGAGCGTGGTGTCGGCCGGGATGATCCCGGCGGCCCGTGCCCGGTGCAGCGTCCACAGCACGCCCTCGTCGGCGATCAGCAGGCACTTGACGCCCAACTCCGTGGCCCGGACGGCGTCTTCGACGCAGCCGGCGACGGCGTCGTGGCCGCGGGCGCGCAGCCCGGCCCCCCGCGAGTCGGTGCGCGTGGACCCGCCGATGTCCCAGGTGCCGCGCGGGCCGGTGAACAGGCACAGCTCGATGTCGCGCTCGGCCGTCGACTCGACCATCTCGGTGATCTCGGCGTCGGTCAGCATCCACACGCCGCTGCCCTGGCTGATCCGGTGGATCGGCACGTCCAGCCGCGAGGCCTCCTTCAGCACCACCGCGAGCGCCTCGGGGCCCTCGCAGGAGGGGATCTCGGTGCGCCAGCGGCCGCCGCCGGGGAAGGAGTGCGCGGAGGCGTCGGCGGGATCGGGGGCGGGCGCGCTCAGGCCCAGTGCGCTGAGCGCCTGTTCCCCGGGCCTGCGGGCGGCCGGGGCGGGAGCGTCGGTCACGGCAATGTCCTTCTGGTTCGAAATTTCGGACGAGGTTCGCGGCTCTGGGTAGCGCAAGGCTGGGGTACGCCGGTACGGGAGCCGTCAGGTTGCCCCCGTACCGGCGTACGTCTAGGGGCGGAGCAGGACCTTGCCCACCTTCGGATCACCGGCTCCGACCAACTCGATGGCCTGGGAGAACTCGGTGAGCGGCAGCTCGTGCGTCACCAGCGGCAGCGGGTCGAGCAGACCGGCGGCGAACACCCGCACCGTGTGGGCCCAGGCGTCCGGCGGCGCACCGAAGACGGTGTGCACCTCCAGCTGCTTCACGACGAGGTCGGTCGGGTCGAGCCCCTCGGCGCCCGGTGCCGGGATGCCGGTCAGGACCAGCCGGCCGCCCCGCCGGAGCAGGCCGGCCGAGATCCGGGCGGCGTCCGCGGACCCGGCCGTCTCGATCACCACGTCGAAGTCGTCCGGGAGTTGCTGGTCCTTCGTCCTGAAGTCGGTCGCACCGTACTGGCGCGAGAGCGCCTCACGGTCCCGGCGGGTGCCGACGACCAGCAGCTCGGACGGCGAGTTCGCCTTGAGGAACTGCACGGCGAACATGCCGAGGGTGCCGGTGCCGACCACGGCGACGCGCTCGCCGGGCTGGGCGTTGCCCTTCAGCGCGGCGGCCGCGATGCACGCGGCGGGCTCCAGGAGGGCCGCGGCCGTGAGGTCGCAGTCGTCCGGGAGCGCGTGCAGCAGACGGGCCGGGAGGGTCAGCGTGGCCGCCATCGCGCCCGGCTGGGTGAACCCGGTCTCCTCGTAGCCGGCCGTGCACAGGGTCGTGTCGCCCGCGTGGCAGCGGTCGCAGACCTGGCAGTTCCGAAAGCCCTCACCGACGACCTTGCGGCCCACGAGGGACTCCGGAACACCGGCGCCCACGGCCTGGACGGTCCCGGACCACTCGTGGCCCGGGGTGAGCGGGTAACGGACGTAGCCCTCGGGGCGGTTGCCCTGGTAGACCTCGCGGTCGCTGCCGCAGATCCCGGAGGCGTGCACCCGGACCAGCGCCTCCCCGGCCTCGGGGCGCCGGGGCTCGTGCGGCACCAGGCGGTGCTCGCCCGGGGCGTCGATGACGACGGCGGTGCTCACTGCGCGCCCTTCGGCTTGCGCTGTTCCCAGCCCTCCGCCCAGAGGTCGAAACGGGCCTGCTGCTGGGGGAACTCGGCGGCGGCGTCGACGTCCAGCTCCACGCCCAGGCCCGGGGCGTCGGAGAGGTGGAAGCAGCCGTCCTCCGGGTTCACCTGCGGGGCGCCCTTGACCACCTTCTTGATCTCCGCGTCGGCGAAGTCGTTGAAGTGCTCCAGGATCTTGAAGTTCGGAGAGGTGAAACCGACCTGGAGGGAGGCGGCGGTCAGGACCGGGCCGCCGACGTTGTGGGGAGCCACCAGCATGTAGTGGGTCTCCGCGGTCGCGGCGAGCTTCCTGGTCTCCCAGATTCCACCGATATGGCCGACGTCCGGCTGGATGATGTCGACGGCCTGGCTCTCGAACAGTTCCCGGAACTCGATCCGGTCGTGGATGCGCTCACCGGTGGCGACCGGCATGTCGACCTTGGCGGCGACCTTCTCCAGCGCTTTGAGGTTCTCCGGCGGGACCGGCTCCTCCAGCCACGCCGGCTTGAACGGCGCCAGCTCCTTGGCCAGGCGCACGGCCGTGGCCGGGGAGAAGCGGCCGTGCATCTCCAGCATCAGCTCGGCCTCGGGGCCGATGGCGTCCCGGACCGCCTCGATCAGGGAGACCGCGTAGAGGGTCTGCTGGTGGTCCAGTTCGAAGTGGCCGGTGCCGAAGGGGTCGATCTTGAGCGCCCGATAACCGCGCTCCATCACGCCCTGGGCGGCCTTGTGGTAGGCCTCCGGGGTGCGCTCGGTGGTGTACCAGCCGTTGGCGTACGCCTTGACCTTGTCGGTGACCTTGCCGCCCAGCAGCTGCCAGACGGGGACGCCCAGGGCCTTGCCCTTGATGTCCCAGCAGGCCATCTCGATCACGGCGATACCGGACATGACGATCTCGCCCGCACGGCCGTAGTCGCCGTACTTCATGCGCTTGACGAGGTCCTCGACGGCGAAGGGGTCGGAACCGAGAATGTGATTGGCCTCGGCCTCCCTCAGGTATCCGAGAAGGGCGTCGGTGTGTCCCAGCATCCGGGTCTCGCCGACTCCGGTGATCCCTTCGTCGGTGTGCACCTGGACGTACGTCAGGTTGCGCCAAGGCGTCCCGACCACGTGTGTGCTGATTCCGGTGATGCGCACGGCGGTTGTCCCTCGCAGCTTCGTCGGCTCAGTTCGTCATTGTCTTTCGTCAGCGTCCCGCTCGCGCTCCGGCGTCTCGGTCTGTTCGAGATTTCGTCACACGTTCGAAATGCTGGCGTGACAGTAAGGATCGGGCGGTAGGAGTGTCAATGGGTCGCGCGCATAACGGTTTCGACAGTTTCGAAACCACGGGTGCCTCGTGTCCCTACAGAACCTTCACAGTGGCCTCTAGGAACGTGACCTGCGCGGAACTTAATCTTCCCGCGTCATGGACTACTGCGACCCGTGCCGACGGCACCTCAACGGCGCCCTTGCCTGCCCGGGGTGCGGCACCTCGGCCGAAACACTGCGCGGGCGCGGGCTGGAGCCCGCCGGGTATGACGGCACCTACGACGCCCCCCGTGCGGGTGACGACGGCACCGGGAACGCCGGAAGCGATGCGGATGCCGATGCCGACGCCGCTGACGACGGTGATGACTACGGTGATGGCGACGGTGATGGCGACGGCGAGCACCTCGGGCGGGCCGCCCGGCGGCGTGGGCGCGGGCGCGGAAGCGGTCCGGCCGCCGACGGCCCGGGCGGGTCGAGCCGACGGGACCGCAAGGCCGCGGCACACCGCCGACGGCGGCGCCGGACGCTGTTCGTGGCGGCCGGGTTCGTGCTGGCGGCCGGTGGCCTGAGCCTCGCGGAACTCGGGATGGACGCCCCGAAGCCGACGCCGAAGCCGGCCGCGGCCGGGGGTGAGTCGCCGGACGGGGACGCGTCGGTGGAGGCGGGCGAGAAGGACCGCGGAAAGACGCCGGAGAGTGGCGGCACCTCAACCTCCGCCTCGCCCAGCGTGTCTGATGACCCATCCGCTTCGAAGACCCCGAAGGACGAGAAGTCGGAGTCCCCGAAGGACGACGAACCGACGAAGGAGGCGACAGCGGGAGACACCGCCGGACGCCCGTCGTCCGCCCCCACGGCAGCCCCACCGGCCCCGGACCCCGCCCCGACCTCGAACCCCACCACCCCACCCCCGGACCCGGACCCCTCCCCGTCGGAGCCGTGCAAACGCTTCCTGTGGTGGTGCACGTAGCCTCGGCCCAGCCGACGTCCCGAACTTGACCCGGAGCCGTCGCGCTACGCGGCACCCCCGCCCCCGTCGGAACCGTGACGCACACGGCGACGACTCGGCCCGGAGGCGTCGCCATGGCTGTGTTGCGCACAACGGCGGCTCGGCCGATGCCACGGACTCCATCGGGACGTCGCGCCGCTCGCCCCCGCCCGCCCGAAATCGGCCCCCTGGCCGTACGAGCCGTGGCACACACGGCGACACCTCGGACGATCACACGGACCTGGTCCGGGTCCGTCACGCTGCCCGGCCCCGCCCCGGCAAGAGCGCGCTCCGGCGGCCGCCCCCCGCCGCTACATCCGAGCCGTGGTGTACACCCGGCGCCCTGAGCCCAGCAACAGCCGGGCTGATCTCCCGGACCTGGTCCGGGGCCGTCACGCTGTTCGGCCCGTGTCCCCGGCGAGGATGCCGCTCCGGCGGCCCCCGCCCCGAAATCGGCCTCATGCCGCCGAGCCGTGGTGTGCACCCTGCACCCCGCGCCCAGCAACAGCCGGGCTGATCCCGTCGACCTGGCCCGGGCCCTCGCGCTGCTCGGCCCCGCCCCGGCGAGGAGCCGGACCGCACGAGTCGTTCCGGAACAAGCGGCCGGAAGGCCCCGTCGCCTCCGCTGCGACCCGTGTGCGGGTCCTGCGCCCACCGCCGTCACCCGGGCCCCGCTCGGGGCACGGCGGCCGGGGCCGATCACGGTGGGGTGGGGCGGGTCGTCGTGGATCAGGTCAGCATCCGCCGCAGCGTGTCCCGCAGTGCCACCCGTTCACCCTCGGAGAGCCCCGCCAGGGGTTCCCGGGCGAAGCGGAGGGATTCGCGCAGGCTTCGGGCCACCCGGCGTCCCTCCTCCGTCGCCGCCGCCACCTTCACGCGGCGGTCCGCCGGGTCCGGGCGGCGTTCGACCAGACCCCGTGCCTCCAGCCGGTCCACGATCCCCGTGACGTTGGACGGCTCGCACTTCAGCTGCTGGGCCAGCCGGCGCATCGGCAGCGGTTCGAGGCACAGCAGGCTGAGCAGTCGCGCCTGCGCACCGGTCAGGGCGTGCTCGGCCGCCCCCGACTCGTAGTCCTCGTGGAACCGCGCCACGACCTCCCCGATCAGTTCGACGACCTCAAGGGTCAGCGGATCGGGGCGGTTGGTCGTCTCTTCGGGCGTCGGTGTGGTGGAGGCCATGCCATCGAGGGTACCCGTTTATTTGACAACCTGAAATTTTCAGGAGCATGGTTGTTTCAGGTACTGAAGTATTCGCATCGAGCCAGTGAGGTACGACGCACCATGACCGACACCCCCACCCTCCCCGCCGTGAGCCGCGAGTGGCACCTGGCGAGCCGTCCCGTCGGCTGGCCCAAGCCCGAGGACTTCGCCTTCGTCGAGGTGGAGGTCCCGCAGCCGGGTGAGGGAGAGGTCCTCGTCCGGAACAAGTACCTCTCCGTGGACCCGTACATGCGTGGCCGGATGAGCGACGCCAAGTCCTACGTCGCCCCGTTCGAGCTCGGCAAGGTCATGCAGGGCGGCGCCGTCGGCGAGGTCGTGGCCTCGAACGCCGAGGGGCTGTCCGTCGGGGACCACGTCCTGCACTTCTTCGGGTGGCGCGAGTACGCGGTCGTCGGCGCGAAGAACGCCGTCAAGGTGGACCCGGACGCCGCGCCGCTGTCGACGTACCTCGGTGTGCTGGGCATGACCGGCCTCACCGCCTACGCGGGTCTGCTGCGCACCGCCGCCTTCAAGGAGGGCGACACCGTCTTCGTGTCCGGCGCCGCCGGAGCCGTGGGCGGCCAGGTCGGGCAGATCGCGCGGCTGAAGGGCGCCGCGCGGGTCATCGGCTCCGCCGGGTCGGACGAGAAGGTGAAGCTCCTCAAGGAGGAGTACGGCTTCGACGCCGCCTTCAACTACAAGGACGGGCCCGTCGCCGAGCAGCTGCGCGCCGCCGCCCCGGACGGGATCGACGTCTACTTCGACAACGTCGGCGGTGACCACCTGGAAGCGGCCATCGGCTCCCTCAACCAGGGTGGCCGGATCGCCGTCTGCGGCATGATCTCCGTCTACAACAACACCGAGCCCGCCCCGGGCCCGAAGAACCTCGCCCGGCTGATCGCGACCCGCGGCCGCATCGAGGGCTTCCTGGTCGGTGACCACTACGACCTCCAGCCGGAGTTCGTGCGGGAGGTCGCCCCCTGGGTCGCCTCCGGCGAGCTGAAGTACCGCGAGACCGTCGTCGAGGGCATCGAGAACAACCTGGAGGCGTTCCTGGGCGTGCTGCGCGGAGACAACACCGGGAAGATGATCGTCAAGCTCTGACCCCGGGAGCTTCGACACCTTCCTTCAGGATTCCGGCATGCGGTAACTTGTTTCCGAATCCGTCCCGGCCCGGGCGCGAGCCGCGGCGGACGACCTAAGGAACACAACCGCATGCCGATCCAGCAGTCCGACGTCCTGTACACCGCCGTCGCCACCGCAGAGAACGGGCGCGACGGCCGGGTCGCCACCGACGACGGCAGGCTCGACGTCGTCGTCAACCCGCCGAAGGAGATGGGCGGGAGCGGCACCGGCACCAACCCCGAGCAGCTCTTCGCCGCCGGGTACAGCGCCTGCTTCCAGGGCGCTCTCGGTGTCGTCGCCCGCCAGGAGGGGGCCGACCTCACCGGTTCGACCGTGACCGCGAAGGTCGGCCTCGGCAAGAACGGGGACGGCTTCGGGATCATCGTCGAGATCTCGGCCGACATCCCGAAGGCCGACCGGGGCACCGCGCGGTCGCTGATCGAGAAGGCGCACGAGGTCTGCCCGTACTCGAAGGCGACCCGCGGCAACATCACCGTGACGCTGGTCTGACTCCGGTCGTTGCGTAGGCGGAGGCCGCACCCTTGGACGTGGGGTGCGGCCTCCGCCCGTGTCCGGGCCCGGGGCGGTAGGGCAGGCGCTCAGGAGGCGAGCGCCGCCGTGTGCACCGCCCGCGCCAGCCGGTCGTTCTCCGGGGCCGCCCCGCCCGGGAAGGCGAACCGGCGGCGCGTGTAGCCGTACGCGAGACCGCTCCACGGGTCCGCGAACGCCTGGGAGCCGCCCGCCCCGCTGTGCCCGATCGTCCCGGCACCGAGGAACGGGTGCCACGTGTCAGCCGTCGTCTGGAAGCCGAGCCCGAACGATTTGTGATCCCGGGCCACCAGGTCGTAACCGGCCGAGTGGAGCTGGCCGAACTCCGCCACCGTGTCCGGCTTCAGCAGCGCCGGCTGGTCGCCCACCTCGCTGATCGCCGCCGCGTACAGCCCCGCCAGACCCCGCGCGGACGCCACCCCGCCCACCGACGCCGGGCCCTTGGCGCGGATCAGCGGCATGTTCGGCAGGGAGACGAGGTCGGTCGGCTCGGCCGCGTTGCGGTTGAACGCGATCGACGCCAGTGAGTGCGGGCCCGTGGCCGCGGCGTCGAGGACGGCCTGCTGCTCGGGCGTCGGATCCATCGGCTGGGTGGTGCGGAAGCGCGGTTCCGCGGGCGCGGGCAGCCCCAGGTGGAAGTCCAGCCCGTACGGCGTCCTGATCCGCTCCTGGTAGACGTCCTGGAGCGTGCGGCCCGTCGCGCGGCGTACGACCTCGCCGGCCAGGGCGCCGGCGACCAGCGCGTGATAGCCGAACGCCGTCCCGGGGCGCCAGAACGGCCGCTGGTCGGCGAGGCGTTCGGCGAGCTGGCGGTCGTCGGCCAGCTCCGCGAGCGTGAAGCCGGTGTCCGTGC
This sequence comes from Streptomyces sp. NPDC007929, assembly GCF_042959065.1. Taxonomy (NCBI): domain Bacteria; kingdom Bacillati; phylum Actinomycetota; class Actinomycetes; order Kitasatosporales; family Streptomycetaceae; genus Streptomyces; species Streptomyces sp. NPDC007929. The sequence continues at coordinate 781,800 of NZ_JBIBKD010000002.1, forward strand.
CGACCACGCCCGCCCGGTGCGCCAGCAGGTCCCGCAGGGTCAGCGCGCCCTTGCCCTCGGCTGCGAACTCCGGCCAGTAGTACGTCACCTTGCGGTCCAGTTCGAGCGTGCCGTCCTGGACGAGCAGAGCCACGACCAGGCAGGCGGCGCCCTTCGTGGACGAGAACACACCGTAGAGGGCGTCGGCGTCGGTCCCCGCCCACAGGTCGACGACCTTCCGGCCGCGGACATAGGCGCACAGCTGCCCCTCGTAGTCGGCTCGCTCCCCGGCGACGAACGCAGTGAACTCCTCGCGCACCGCCTCGAAGCCGTCCGCCACGCTGCCGTGGATCTCTTGCGTCATCCGCTCTCCTTGACTGAAGCGCTGTGTGCCACTGTGAACAATGCCCTCGCCACCTGCGGGAATTCCCCCTCGGGGTGGTCCCGGAAGAGTGGTTCGGCGCCGAAGAGGACCGTGCCGTCCCCGCTGACGACCGAGGCCTTGCCCTCCACCGGCTTCAGGAAGAGGCCGTACCCGATCACCCGCCGTGGCCAGGGCCAGGGCGGCGATCCGTACAGGTCTCGCGGGAACGCTTCTCGTGGTGCGCACGCGTGCCTCCTCCGGGGCTTCCTGAGATCGGTACGGCGAGGTGTGCCGCTTCGACTCAACGGCGACAAGGTCGCCTTGGTGTCACCGGAGCCCCGTACGGCCCCGTAGGGCAGCGGCCGGGCCTGCCCGGATAGGGTTTGTCCATGCGCGATCTAGGGGTGGGTTTCCGGTACCTCCTGAAGGGCCAGCGATGGGTGGCCCGGCACGGCAGGCAGTACGGCTTCGGGCTGCTCCCCGGCCTGATCACCCTCGTCCTGTACGCGGGGGCGCTCGTCGCGCTGGCGCTGTGGGGCGAGGACCTCGTGGGCTGGGCGACGCCCTTCGCGGACGACTGGTCCAGCCCCTGGCTCGGGCTCTTCCGCGGCTTCCTGACCGCCGTGCTGTTCGCCCTCGGACTGCTCCTGTCCGTCGTGACCTTCACCGCCGTGACCCTGCTGATCGGGCAGCCCTTCTACGAGAACCTCTCCGAGAAGGTCGACCGGGACGTGTCCCCGGACGGGCACGCCCCCGAGTCGGGGCTGCCGCTCTGGCGCGAGCTGTGGATCTCCGCCCGGGACAGTCTGCGGATCGTGGTGCGGGCCGCCCTGTGGGGTGTGCTGCTGTTCGGGTGCGGCTTCATCCCGGTGGTCGGGCAGACGGTCGTCCCGGTGATCGGGTTCTTCGTCACCGGGTTCTTCCTCGCCGAGGAACTGACCGCCGTCGCCCTCCAGCGCCGCAGCGTCGAACTGCGCGACCGCCTCGCGCTGCTGCGCTCCCGCAAGACGCTCGTCTGGGGCTTCGGCACACCGCTCGCCGTGTCCTTCCTGGTGCCGTTCGTCGCGGTGTTCCTGATGCCGGGCGCGGTCGCGGGCGCCACCCTCATGGCGCGTGACCTCCTGGGCGAGGAGATCGACGAGGACGGCGACGGCGGCGAGACGGGCGACCGGGCCGCTACGACGTTTCCGCAGCCACCGTCAGGATCGCCCGCACCTGGGCGATGATGTCCAGCCGGTTGCGCACGAACTCCGGGTCGGTGACCTCGGTGGTGTTCCCGGCGGCGAACTGCAGCACGGGCGTGTGCACATGCCCGCCCGGCAGCGTGCCGTGCAGCCCCAGCCGGTCCCGCAGCAGCGTCGCCCGGTAGGCGATCTCGTTGGACAGGTAGTCCCCGCCCCCGCCCGCGCGTGCGACCGAGCCGGGCGTCGGCCCGGCCGGGCGTACCACCGGCTCGGTGCCGCCGGCCGGGATCTCGGTGACGCTCGTGTTGTCGTACACCGGGAAACGGCCGGTCTGCGCGGCGCTGATCGCCGCGTACGGCAGGGTGGTCGTCGTCCACTGCGGCTGCGAGGCCGGGTCGCTCACCGGCACGGTCTCGGTGCGGCCGATGTTCTCGTTGTCCCCGAAGCCGCCCCGCCAGGCGCCGTTGGTCCGCTCGATGTCGAACCGCCCGACCCGGCCCTGGCTCACCGTCGTGAACAGGTCGACCTTCGGCAGCTGCGGCCGCAGGGTCCGCTCCACCGTGCCTTCCGTGAAGTCCTGCCAGCGCACCGGGAACACGGCCGTCTCGACCCGGGCCGGTCCGTCCGCCGTCTCGATCACCGTGCCGTCCAGGGCCAGCGCGGTGGCGCCGGAGGGGTTGGAGATACGGATGTCGCGGTCCAGCGTGAACGGGTCGAAGCCGGTGAGCAGGATCCGCTTCAGGCCCTTGCGGTGCGGATACCGGATGGCGTCCTGGCCCCGTGAGGTGCGCTCCAGCTCGTCGAGCAGCGCGGCCCGTCGCCCGTCCGTCAGGCCGAACTCCGGCTGCCAGGTGCGTACCTCACGCGTCATGCCGAGCCGCGCCCAGTACAGCGGCCGGTCGTCATCCCGGCTGAGGTCCCCGCCGGCCGGCCCGCGGCCCTGCGCCCGGTCGACCGCACGCTGCCACAGCCGCGCGCCCTCGCGTGCGACGGCCCGGCGTGCCTCGCCGTAGCCGCGGGCCCCCTCCAGCGCCCGGGCCAGCCGCGGGGCCGCGGTGTCGAACCCGGAGCGGCGCAGGATCTCCTGGGGGGCGGCACCGCCGAGCCGCTGCTCCTCGACGGTGGGGGAGGGGGCCGCCGGGGCGGCGTTCGCCGCGGTCGGGGTGGTGAAGCCGGTCAGCAGGGCGAGACCGAGGACGCCGAGGCGAACGCGTATGGAGTTCAAGGGTGTTCAGGCCTTCCGTCGCGGTGGGGGGTCGGTGCCGGACGGCCGCAGTATCGCGTGACGGGTGTGGTCCACGCCATGGGCGGGGTTCAGACGGGGATCGTCGAGGCCGCCGTCGAAAGGCCACGCCGAGCTTTCGAAATCTGGGACGAGGCGACCGGCTCGTGGTCGTATGTGAAGGGTTCGTACGAGATCCAGCTCGGACGCTCGATCACGGACCGCAGGATCACCGCGACGATTAACGTCTGATCCGGGACAAGTTCCCCATCGAGCAGCCCCGGTCCGGGACCTGACCTCCGGACCGGGGCTCATGGTCTGTCAGGGGCCCGCCGGTCAGCGCACGCCGAACCCGTACACCGTCTCCGAGCGGAACACCTCGCCCGGCCGCAGCACGGTCGTCGGGAAGTCCGGACGGTTCGGCGAGTCGGGGAAGTGCTGGGTCTCCAGCGCGATGCCGTCGCCGGGCGCGAACGGGCCGGACAGGTGGTCGGCGGTGTACAGCTGGAGGCCGGGCTCGGTCGTCGCCACCGTCAGCACCCGCCCGGACGCCGGGTCGTGCAGCTCGGCGACCTCCACCGGAGTGTCCGTCACACCCTTGTCCAGCACGAAGTTGTGGTCGTAGCCGGAGCCGGTCTTGCGGGCCTCGCGGAAGTCGAAGCGCGTGCCGGTCACGTCCTGCGGGTCACCGTCCGGGATCAGATCGGCGTCGACCGGTGTGTACCGGGAGGCGGCCAGCCGCAGTTCATGACCACCGGCGTCCCCGGAACCGGCCAGGTTGAAGTAGCTGTGGTTCGTCGGATTCACCACGGTCGGCGCGTCCGTGACCGCCTCATAGGCGATCCGCAGCGCGCCCGACCCGTCGAGCGAGTACGTCGCCGACACCTCCAGCCGCCCCGGGAACCCCTCCTCGCCGTGCGCGCTGATCCGCGTCAGCCGCACCCCGTGCCCGGCCGGTTCCGCGTCCCAGACCCGCTTGTCGAAACCGCGCGCCCCGCCGTGCAGTGAGTTCGGCCCGTTGTTCGGCTCCAGCGCGTACGTCCGGCCGTCCAGGGTGAACCGGGCGCCGGCGATCCGGTTGGCGTACCGCCCGACCAGGGCACCGAGGTAGGGCTCCGGATGGGCGAGATACCCGTCGAGATCCGGGAACCCCAGCACCACGCCCCCGGCCCGGCCTTCCCGGTCCGGCACCTCCACGGACTGCACGATCCCGCCGTACGACAGGACCCGCACGCGTACGCCCGCCCGCTCCAGGGTCCAGCGGTGCACCGGGGTCCCGTCGGAAAGTGTTCCGAAGAGTTCGTTCATGTGCGGAACTCTAGGTGAGGGGCTCCTTCGCGGTGACGGTGCGGTACGCGATCTCCGCCAACCGGGCCTGTCCGTTCACGCTGGGGTGGAAGTAGTCCCAGCGGCTCAACTGGCCGGTGCCGAAGCGGTAGTCGTACACCGCGCCCCCGTCGTAGCGGCACCGCTCGTCCTCGGCGCAGACCTCCTCCAGGACCTTGTTGTAGTCCTCCACCCGCTGCTGCACGGTGTTCCGCCGCAGGGTCGCCGCCGCATCCAGGGCGTCCGCGTCGCCCAGCATCGACGGGCAGATGCCCAGCTTCCACACCTGCTTGCCCATCGGGCTGCCGCGGCCCTCGGACCACAGCCGCTTCAGATTGGGCACGCTCGCCACGAACACCTGTGCCTTCGGCAGGGCCTTGCGCAGGGAGCGCAGCGAGTCCTCGAAGTCGGCGCGGAAGGCGGAGACCGGGGTCATCGTCGACGTCGTACGCCGGCAGGCGTCGTTGGCCCCCACCATCACCGTCACCAACTGCGGCTCGCGCCGCACCGCCTGCGCCATCTGCCCGGGCAGGTCGGCCATCCGCGCCCCGGTCACCGCGTAGTTCCAGCTGCGCCGAGCGGCGCCCTCCCTGCCCAGTAACCGCACCGCGAGCGAGTCGACCTCGGGGCTGGCACCGGTCGCCCAGGACGCCTCCGGACAGTCCGACAGCACGTCACAGGCGTCGAACGCCCGCGTGATGGAGTCCCCGACGGCCGCGACGGAACCCGGGCTGCGGTCCCACAGAGGCGTCGGCTTCGGCGACGGCTTCGCACTCTCGGACGGGGCCGCGGAATCACCCCCCACGGCATCACACCCCGCGACCCCCAGCACGGCCGCCGCGACCACGGCCACAACGCCCCGGGTACGACGGCCTCGCTCCCGCATCCTGGTCCATCCCCTCGCCACGCCGTGTCTGTCTCCCCAACCCATAACAACGCACGAGGGTTCCCGCCCGATCAGGTGCAACGGCTCACACCCGTACAAGCGTCCCCCTGGGTGAATGGCAGGCGTTTCCCGGCACCTGGACCGACCGTACGTCACACTCCTTGCGCCCCCGCACGGTAGCCTCGCCATCAACGTGACCCGCCCGGTCACAGCCGTTCCGCCCTTGCACCATGTCCCGCTCTGCCCGGAGGTTCCGGTGACGACACGTGGAGTTCTGTACGTGCACTCCGCGCCGCGCGCGCTGTGCCCGCACGTCGAGTGGGCCGTCGCCGGGGTGCTCGGCACACGCGTCAGCCTGGACTGGATCCGTCAGCCGGCCGCCCCGGGCACCTGGCGCTCGGAGTTCTCCTGGCAGGGCCAGGCCGGTACGGCGTCCAAACTCGCCTCCGCGCTCCGCGGCTGGCACCTGCTGCGCTTCGAAGTCACCGCCGAGCCCTGCGCAACGGCCGAGGGCGAGCGCTACAGCTGCACCCCCGACCTGGGCATCTACCACGCCGTCACCGGCATCCACGGCGACATCCTCATCCCCGAGGACCGCCTCAGAGCAGCCCTCCAGCGCAGCCGGCAGGGGGAGACCGACCTGGAGGCCGAACTCAACAAGCTGCTCGGCAAGCCCTGGGACGACGAACTCGAACCCTTCCGCTACGCAGGCGAAGGCGCCCCGGTCCGCTGGTTGCACCAGGTGGTGTAGACGTACTTGAGGGGGGCGGCCTCAGGGGCGCGGGGCTGTTTCGATGTGCGGCTCCGCCGCGTGGGCGCGACAAGCCCCCACCCGCCCGCACCCGGCAGGCAACGCGACACAAAACGGCGATGGCCCGAACCCCACCCAAGGAGTTCGGGCCATTCAACGCTCAGGATCAAACCGTCCGGAACGCCAGCACCACGTTGTGCCCACCGAACCCGAACGAGTCGTTCAACGCGGCGATCCGCCCCTCGACCGGAAGCTTCCGAGCCTCACCCCGGACAACATCCGCGTTCGCCTCGGCCTCGGGGTCGAGGTTCTCCACGTTGATCGTCGGCGGAGCCACCCGGTGGTACAGCGCGAGCACGGTCGCCACCGTCTCGACACCCCCCGCACCACCCAGCAGATGTCCGGTCATCGACTTCGTCGCGGACACCGCGAAGTGGTCGGCGTCGTCACCGAACACCTTCCGCAGCGCCTTCAGCTCGGCGATGTCACCCGCCGGCGTGGACGTCGCGTGCGCGTTGACGTGCACGATCTCCGCCGGGTCCAGGTCGTTGCGGTCCATCAGGTTCTGCAGGGCGTGCGAGATGCCCCGCCCCTCCGGCTCCGGCTGCACGATGTCGTGCGCGTCGGCGGAGATGCCCTGCCCGACCGCCTCCGCGTACACCCGGGCACCGCGCTTGGCGGCGTGCTCGGCGGACTCCAGCACCACGACACCGGCGCCCTCACCGAGGACGAACCCGTCGCGGGCGGTGTCGTAGGGACGCGACGCGCCCTGCGGGTCGTCGTTGTTCTTGGACATCGCCATCATGTTGCCGAACGCGGCGATGGGCAGCGGGTGGATCGCCGCCTCCGTGCCACCCGCGACGACGACGTCGGCGCGGCCGGTGCGGATCATCTCGATGGCGTAGCCGATGGCCTCGGCGCCCGAGGCGCAGGCGGAGACCGGCGTGTGCACACCCGCGCGGGCGCCCACGGCCAGACCCACGTTGGCCGAGGGGCTGTTGGGCATCAGCATGGGCACGGTGTGCGGGGAGACGCGGCGGACGCCCTTCTCCTTCAGCACGTCGTACTGGTCGAGCAGCGTCGTCACGCCGCCGATGCCGGAGGCGATGACCGCGCCCAGCCGGTCGGGGTCGATGCTCGGGTCCTCACCGGCCTTCGCTTCGAAACCGGCGTCGGCCCAGGCCTCCTTGGCCGCGACCAGCGCGAACTGCGCCGAGCGGTCCAGTCGGCGGGCCTGCGGCCGCGGGATGACCTCGCTGGGCTCCACGGCGACCGGGGCCGCGATCTTGACGGCCTGGTCGGCCGCCCAGTCCTGCTCCAGGGGCTTGACGCCGGACTTGCCGGCGATCAGGCCCTCCCAGGTAGAGGCTGCGTCGCCACCCAGCGGTGTGGTTGCGCCGATACCGGTGACGACCACGGTGCGATTGGTCGGGCTCACGGGAATTCTTTCTCCAACGGTTACGAGGATTAAGCGGCGCCACCGCCGGGTGGCGGGGCAGTCAGCCCAGGCGTGATCGGTCGATCAGCCCTGGTGCTTGAGGATGTAGTCGGTCGCGTCGCCGACCGTCTTGAGGTTCTTGACGTCGTCGTCCGGGATCTTGACGTCGAAGCGCTCTTCGGCGGCGACGACGACCTCGACCATGGACAGCGAGTCGACGTCCAGGTCGTCGGTGAAGGACTTGTCCAGCTGGACGTCCTCAACCGGGATGCCGGCGATCTCGTTCACGATCTCGGCGAGACCGGCGACGATCTCTTCCTGAGTGGCGGCCATGTTGGCGCTCCTTCGTAGATATCCAGAGGGTGTGGCAGGTGTTTCCTCCCGTGCCGGATCGCATGATCCGGCACGGAGTGCCTAGGGGAGGGTAACGACAGTCGCGGCGTAGACGAGACCCGCCCCGAAGCCGATGACGAGCGCGGTGTCGCCGCTCTTCGCCTCTCCGGTCGCCAGGAGCCGCTCCATCGCGAGCGGGATCGAGGCGGCCGAGGTGTTGCCGGTGGTGCGTACGTCACGGGCGACCGTGACGGACTCCGGCAGCTTGAGTGTCTTCACCATCGAGTCGATGATCCGCTCGTTGGCCTGGTGCGGGATGAAGACGTCCAGGTCGTCCGCGGTGATGCCGGCGGCGTCCAGCGCCTCCTTGGCGACCTTCGCCATCTCGAAGACGGCCCAGCGGAACACCGCCTGGCCCTCCTGCGTGATGGCCGGGAACTTGGCGACCTCGCCGGAACGGTAGTCCGTCCACGGCACGGTCTGCTTGATGGTCTCGGACTTGTCGCCCTCGGAGCCCCACACGGTGGGGCCGATCGCGGGCTCCTTCGCCGGACCGACCACTACCGCGCCGGCCCCGTCACCGAACAGGAAGGCCGTCGCGCGGTCCTCCAGGTCGGTCAGGTCGCTCAGCCGCTCGACACCGATCACCAGGACGTACTCGGCCGAGCCCTCGACGATCATGCCCTTGGCGAGGGTCAGGCCGTAGCCGAAGCCCGCGCAGCCCGCCGAGATGTCGAACGCGGCGGCCTTGCCCGTGCCGAGCTTGTCGGCGATCTCGGTGGCGACGGCCGGGGTCTGCTTGAAGTGCGAGACGGTCGAGACGATCACGCCGCCGATCTGCTCGGCGGAGATCCCCGCGTCGGCGATCGCCTTGCCGGACGCCTCGATCGACATCGCGGCGACGGTCTCCTCGTCGTTCGCCCAGTGCCGCGTCTGGATCCCGGAGCGCGAGCGGATCCACTCGTCGGACGAGTCGATCGTCTCGAGGATCACCTCGTTCGGCACGACCCGGGTCGGGCGGTAGCCACCGACGCCGAGGATGCGCGCGTACGGGGCGCCCTTGCTGGGCTTGATCTTCGCCATGCGGTCGGCTCCTTGGGGCGGCGGTCAGGCGTGCTCGGCGATGAGCGCGCGAGCGGCGTCGAGGTCGGCGGGGGACTTCAGGGCCAGCGTCTGCACGCCGGGCAGGGCCCGCTTGGCGAGGCCGGTGAGGGTGCCACCGGGGCACACCTCGATCAGGGCCGTGACGCCGAGCTCCTTGAAGGTCTCCATGCACAGGTCCCAGCGGACCGGGTTGGCGACCTGGCCGACCAGACGCTCCAGCACCTCGCCGCCGCCGGCGACGGTCCGCCCGTCCTTGTTCGAGACGTAGGTGACCTTCGGGTCGCCGGGCGCGAGCGCCTCGGCGGCCTTGGCCAGCGTGTCGACGGCCGGCGCCATGTGGTGCGTGTGGAACGCGCCGGCGACCTTCAGCGCGACGACCTTGCGCACGCCCTCGGGCTTGTCCGCCTCCAGCGCGGCGAGCTGCTCCTTGGTGCCGGCCGCGACGATCTGGCCCGCGCCGTTGATGTTCGCCGGGGTCAGGCCCAGCTTCTCCAGGTGCGGGACCGTCACCGCCGGGTCGCCGCCCAGCAGCGCGGCCATGCCGGTCTCGGTGACGGCGGCGGCCTCCGCCATGCCGAGCCCGCGGGTGCGGACCAGGCGCAGCGCCTCCTCGTGGGGGAGCACCCCGGCGAGCGAGGCGGCGGTGAACTCACCGACGCTGTGACCGGCGATCGCGCCGACCTTCTGCGGGAGTTCGGCCGGGTCGTCGAAGAGCAGGTACGCGGACGCCAGTCCGGCCGCGACCAGCAGCGGCTGCGCCACCGCGGTGTCGCGGATCTCCTCCGCGTCGGCCTCGGTGCCGTAGCGGATCAGGTCGAGTCCCGCGGCGTCGGACCAGGCCTCGAGGGCACCGCGAACACCGGGGAAGTCGAGCCATTCGGTCAGGAAGCCGGGCGTCTGAGCGCCCTGGCCGGGAGCGACGAGTACGAGCACTCTCACACTCTCTCTTGGGTACGGGCACGGCCGCCCGTGGGGACAGGGACGAAGAACACGGAGGGGTTTTGTCGGGCCCCGACAAAACCTTAGGGCTGGAGATCTCCATCGACCAGACGCCCCAGGATCAACGCGATCCGCAGGGTGAACGCAGAGCGTACATCGGAGGGTGACCATCCGGTGACGTCAGTCACACGTCGAAGCCGGTAGCGGACGGTGTTGGGATGGACGAACAGCATCCGTGCGGCGCCCTCGAGGCTGCTCGCCTGTTCGAGATAGACACTGAGGGTCTCCAGGAGCGCGGCCCCGGCCTCCTCCAGCGGTCTGTAGATCTCCTCCACCAACTGCTCACGGGCCGAGGGGTCCCCGGCCATCGCGCGCTCCGGCAGCAGATCGTCGGCCAGGACCGGGCGCGGGGCGTCCTGCCAGGCGGAACACGCCTTCAGCCCCGCCGCGGCGGCCTGCGCGGACCGGGTCGCGGCCAGCAGGTCCGGCACCACCGGGCCCGCCACGACCGGCCCGGCGGCGAACGGGCCGATGAGCGACTTGGCGACGGCCAGCGGGTTGTCGCTGCCGCCGGCGATGACGACCAGCCGGTCGCCGAGCACCCCGGTGAGCACCTGGAGCTTGGCGTGCCGGGCGGCCCGCCGGATCGCCTCCACGGTCAGTTCGGAGTCCCCGTCGGGCGCCGTGCCGAGCACCACGCACACATGCTCGGGGGAGTTCCAGCCCAGCGCGGCGGCCCGGGACACGGCACCCTCGTCGGCCTCGCCGCTGAGCACGGCGTTCACGACCAGGGACTCCAGCCGGGCGTCCCAGGCGCCGCGGGCCTCGGCGGCCTGGGCGTAGACCTGGGCCGTGGCGAAGGCGATCTCCCGGGCGTAGACGAGCAGCGCCTCGCGCAGCACCCGCTCGTCGCCCGGCGCCGCGACCTCGTCGATCGCGCTCTCCATGACCTCGATGGTGGTGCGCACCATCTCCACGGTCTGGCGCAGGGTGATCGCCCGGGTCAGCTCGCGCGGCGCGGTGCCGAACACGTCGGTGGAGATGGCCTGCGGGGCGTCCGGACGCCGGAACCACTCGGTGAACGCGGCGATGCCCGCCTGCGCGACCAGACCGATCCAGGAACGGTTCTCCGGGGGCATGGCCCGGTACCAGGGCAGCGTCTCGTCCATCCGCGCGATGGCCTGCGCGGCGAGCGATCCGGACGACTTCTCCAGCCGCTTCAGCGTCGCGGCATGGGGATGGACGTCTCGGGCTGCGGCTTCGTTCTTGCTGGTTTCGGGTTCGGGCACGGGGACAAGACTGCCTTATCCGGACGGGAAGGTGGTCCGCCGGGTCTACCGTGGACCGTGTGATGGACGTCAGGCGCGCGGACGGGCGCTATCCGGGAGGGGATCCCGCCGCAGGGATCGAGTCGTGGCACGCCTTCTCCTTCGGTGCGCACTACGACCCGGACAACCTCCGGTTCGGCGCGGTGCTCGCCTGCAACGAGGAGCGGCTGGCGCCCGGCGCCGGGTTCGACGAGCACCCGCACAGCCACACCGAGATCGTGACGTGGGTGGTGGAGGGCGAGCTGACCCACCGGGACTCCACCGGGCACGAGTCGGTGGTGCGCCCCGGGGACGTGCAGCGGCTCAGCTCGGCGGGCGGGGTGCGGCACGTGGAGCGCAACGACGGCCCGCAGCCCCTGACCTTCGTCCAGATGTGGCTGGCCCCCCTGCGGCCCGGCGGCGACCCCTTCTACGAGGTCGTCCGCGGCATCGCCGACTCCACGCCCTACGCGGTCCCGGAGTCCGGCGCGATGCTGCACGTGCGGCGCCTGGCGGCGGGGGAGCGCACGGCGGTGCCGGACGGGCCGTACGCGTACGTGCACGTCGTACGCGGGGACGTCCGCCTGGACGGCGAGGAACTGGGCGCCGGGGACGCCGCCCGGATCACGGACGCCAAGGGCCTGGAGGCCGAGGGCGTCACCGACGCGGAGCTGCTGATCTGGGAGATGACCTAGAGCTCTGCGAGGACCGCGTCCGTGAACGCCGGCCACGCCTCGACCGCCCACGGCCCGAACGCCCGGTCCGTCAGGGCCACGCAGGCCGCGCCCACGTCCGGGTCGATCCACAGGAACGTACCGGACTGCCCGAAATGCCCGAACGTGCGCGGTGAGGACGAGGAGCCCGTCCAGTGCGGCGACTTGGAGTCGCGGATCTCGAAGCCGAGCCCCCAGTCGTTGGGGTTCTGGTGGCCGTACCCCGGCAGGACGCCCTTGGTGCCCGGGTAGTGCACGGTCATCGCCGAGGCGACCGTACGCGGATCCAGCAGCCGCGGCGCCTGCACCTCGGCCGCGAACCGCAGCAGGTCCTCCACCGTCGACACCCCGTCCTTGGCCGGGGAGCCCTCCAGGGTCGTCGAGGTCATGCCCAGCGGCTCCAGCACGGCCTGCCGCAGGTACTCCCCGAACGGGATGTCGGTGGCCTTCGCCACATGGTCGCCCAACTGCTCGAAACCGGCGTTGGAGTACAGCCGCCGCTCCCCGGGCGGGGCCGTGACCCTGTGCTCGTCGAAGGCGAGGCCCGAGGTGTGCGCGAGCAGGTGCCGGACCGTCGACCCGGAGGGCCCCGCCGGTTCATCGAACTCGATGGCCCCCTCCTCGTACGCGACGAGCACCGCGTAGGCGGCCAGAGGCTTGGTCACCGACGCGAGCGGAAACCGCTGCCCGGCCGGTCCATGGGTTCCGAGGACGGTGCCGTCCGCCCGTACGACACCCGCCGCAGCGGCGGGAACCGGCCAGTTCTCGATCAGGGCGAGGCTCTTCATCGACATGCGTTCGAGCCTATGCGCTCAGAGCGCGAGCTCCAGCAAAGGGTCGGGCTTGGGGCGGAAACCGAGGGAGACGTACAGCGGCTCCGCCTCCGAGGAGGCGGTCAGCTGCACCCGCCGGGCGCCGCGCTCGCGAAACCACTCCAGCAGCGTGTTCATGCAGGCCCGCGCATATCCGCGGCGCCGAGCGTCCGGGTCGGTGGCGACGCTGAACACGAAGCCCACCATGCCCTGCGGATCGCCCGCCTTGCCGATGCGGTAGTCGATCGTCCCGGCCACCAGGCAGGCCAGCGCCCCCGGCCGCTCCGGGTGGTCGACGACGAACGCCGTGAAATCCCCTTCCGGATCGCCGAGTTTGGCCCTCAGGGTGGGGAGCGACTCCCCGTGCCAGGCGATGGAGGGATCGGCGGCGAACATGGAGTCGATCATGACTTGGCGCAGCCGCAGGACTTCCTCGGCGTCCTCGGGCAGGGCGCGACGTACAACACTCATGAGTCCGTACGCTAACCATCCGGATCAAGACGCGTCCTGCCGATTTCTTACCGTCAGCGCTTGCTTGGAGCGCACTCCAAGGTTCTAGCGTTGGGGCCATGACGGTGATGGAGACCACGGGGACCAGGACCGCCGACACCTGCGCCGGCCCGACGCGGCACCAGGACCGGCGCCCGGACGGCGAGGACCACTACACGATCAGTGAGGTCGTCGCCTTCACCGGCCTGACGGCACACACCCTGCGCTGGTATGAGCGCATCGGCCTGATGCCGCACATCGACCGGTCCCACACCGGCCAGCGCCGCTACACCAACCGCGACCTCGACTGGCTCGACCTCGTCGGCAAGCTCCGCCTGACGGGCATGCCGGTCGCGGACATGGTCCGGTACGCGGAACTGGTGCGCGAGGGCGACCACACCTACGGCGAGCGCTTCGAACTGCTCAAGACGACCCGTGAGGACGTCCTGGCCCGGATCGACGAACTCCGGGGCACCCTCGCCGTGCTCGACCGCAAGATCAGTTTCTACGCGGACGCCGGGCGTGCCCTGGCGTCGGAGAGGTCCCGATGACGGACGGCAGGATCACGACGGCCAGGCTCGGCGACAACGGCCCCGAGGTGGGTGTCCAGGGCCTCGGCTGCATGGGCATGAGCTTCGCCTACGGCCCCTCGGACGCGGATGCCTCCCGCGCCACCCTGGAGCGGGCCCTCGAACTGGGCGTCACGCTCTACGACACGGCCGACGCGTACGGCGCCGGCGAGAACGAACGGTTCCTTGCGCCCTTCGTCAAGGCCCACCGCGACGAGGTCGTCATCGCGACCAAGTTCGCCCTGTCGATACCCCCGGACGACCCGACGCGCCGGATCATCCGCAACGACCCGCCCTACATCCGCCAGGCCGTCGAGGCGAGCCTGAAGCGCCTGGACGTCGAGGCCATCGACCTCTACTACATGCACCGGCGCGATGTGAACGTGCCGATCGAGGAGAGCGTCGGCACCATGGCCGACCTGGTCCGCGAGGGCAAGGTCAAGCATCTGGGCCTGAGCGAGGTCACGGCGGGCGAACTGCGCGCCGCCCACGCCGTCCACCCCATCGCCGCCGTGCAGTCGGAGTGGTCGCTGTTCAGCCGGGACATCGAGACGCACGTCGTGCCCGCGGCCCGCGAGCTGGGCGTGGCCCTCGTCGCGTACTCACCCCTCGGCCGCGGCTTCCTCACCGGCTCCTTCACCGACGCCGACCAGGACCTGAGCGCCGGTGACTTCCGCCGCCAGCAGCCTCGCTTCACCGGCGAGAACGCCATGGCGAACGCGACCCTGCTGGAGTTGATCCGCTCGGTGGCCAAGGCCCATGACGCGACCCTCGGCCAGATCGCCCTGGCCTGGGCCCAGCAGCAGGCGACGGTCCACGACCTCCCGGTCATCCCGATCCCCGGCACCCGCAAGCCCACCAGGGTCGAGGAGAACGCGGCAGCGACCGGGATCACCCTCACCGACGAGCAACTGGACCTCCTGAACGGCATAGCGGCCCAGGTGGCGGGCCCGAGGTACGCGGACATGCGGTTCACGTCAGCGGGCCGCGAGTAGCAAGGCCCTTAGGGGCGCGCCCTCGGGGGCGCGGGGCTGTGTCGATGTGCGGCTCCGCCGCGTGGGCGCGAACAACCACGCACGCACCCGCGCCCGCCCACGGTGAGATCCCGGCAGACGCTAAAGCTCAGAGAGCAACTCGGCCTTTTTGACCGAAAACTCCTCATCCGTCACCAACCCGGCCTGATGCAGCTCACCCAGGTGCCGAATCCGCTCGGCGATGTCCGCGGGATCGCGCCGAGGCGCGGGCACCGCAGCCACCGGGCTGGACGTCCGCACCGCCGCCAACACTGCCGCGGCGAACGGCAGTGACTCATGCACGGGCCCGTACCCCAGCCCGAACACCACCGCCGCGGGATCCTGATCGGCCTGGGCGGCCGACGCCTCCGCATCTCGGCGCAAAAGCCGCAAATGCCCCTCGAAGACCTCCGGTGACCGCCACTCCACACCGCTCAGCTCCCCGACGGAGAAGCTCTGGTCGCCGGCCTTCCACTTCGCCGACGACGCCCCCGTCCAGAACCACCGGAAGTTCACGGTGCGTCCGTCGAACGTCGCCTTGCCGTCGTAGGCCTTGAACGACCGTGGCCCCTCAGGCGGCTTCACGAGGAACCGGTCCGTGGGCCCGGACTCCGTCTCCGTCAGCAGCGACCGCAGTTCGTCGGCGTAGTACTCCGCGAGGACCTCCCGGTCGGCGGGCAGCACCAGCCGATACGGGTCGCCGCTCTCCTTCAGCTGCCCGGCGGCCGCCTCCATCAAGGGGTCCGCGCCGGGGCGCGTCTCCAGGCGCAGGACGACCGTGCCGCGTTTCCCGCGGGACAGCGTCACCCCGGCGACCGCCTCCAGGGGCACACGGCGCTCCCCGAGGGCCTGGAAGAGCTTGGGTGCTCGAATCCCCCGTTCGTAGCGGATGAGCACGGAGTCGGACTCGAACTCCCAGGCGGCATGAAATCCGGCCAGTACGTCACCCATGCGGCTCATCGTATGCGGCACGAGCTCCTCCGTCCCCCTTCCGAGCAGACCGCAATTCCTTCGCCTCTACGCGCGTCAGGCCGCTGCCGTGCCGGACAAACCGGTACGGCAGACGCCGTCTTCGTGCGCGCAGTGCACCGAGCGGTATGCGCCAACGCCAATCTCTGCGAAATTGAACAGACTTGCCGTGCCCGGCACGAAGTAGCCCGCGTGGCCCTTCGCACCCGCCGCCGACAGCACCCGCGCCCCGAACCCGGCGGACACCGGGTCGGCGCCGTGACCGAGCCCGCCGACCTCCAGATAGGGCACGTCCTGGATCCAGTCGTCGGAGTCCCGCATCGCCCACACCCGGGCACCGGTGTTCAGCTGGGCGGCCTTCTCGACCCGCATGCCGGGGCTGCCCGCCACCGCGATGTCGGACACCCTCTCGGGCAGCGTGTGCGCGGCGACCCCGCACACCACGGAGCCGTAGCTGTGGCAGAACAGCGAGACGGGCTTGTCGCCCGGCAGGGCCCGCACGAGCTTGTTCAGCCGTACGGCACCTTCCTCGGCGCGCATCGCGGTGGCCGAGTCGATGCCGAGCCCGCTGGGTGCCGTGTAGTCGGCCCAGGCGATCACGGCCGTCCGGGTCGAGGGGCTCACCTGCCGCTCGGCCGCGTACAGGGACTTGGCCATGCCGACGGGCGCGGAGTACTTGCGGTTCGTGCGCTGAAAGGTGAGCAGGTTCGTGTCGACGCCGGGGACGACGACCGAGACCCGCTTCGCCTTGCGCAGGTTGCCGAACACCTCCGCCACCCGGCCCGAGCCCTCCGGGTCGAACGCCAGGATGTGACGGCCCGGCTCCATGAGGTCCTCGTAGCGGTGCATCCTGCGGCTCGCCTCGTGCTGCCCGGCGGGGGTGAGGCGCTCGTCGTGCATGCGCTCCCGCTCGACCTTGCGCGCCTTGGCGAGCGCGAGATGGTTGGCGCGGTAGCGCACCTCGACCGGCGCGCCGTTCATATTGCCCACCGCGAGCGAATACTTGCGGATCAGCGTCGAACGGTCCCGCTCGGAGAGCGAGGAGAAGAACCGGGCGAGCTTCGTCGGCTCCGACTGCGGGTCGGGCAGCTTGTGCCCGCCGATGCGGCCGTGCTCCCAGGCGGAGAGCGAGGCCTGGAGCGGCGAGGCGCCCCGCTGGTTGCGCAGGGCCGTCCAGCCGGTGGTCGCCAGCATCACGAACACCACGGCCAGAGCGAGCAGTGCGCGCCAGACGTTCAGTTGCGGGGAGGTGTCGAAGGAAGTCACTGAAAGGACACACTAGGAGAACGGGAGGGTCTCGCGTTAACCAAGTGACCGGGATCACGTTTCGGTGGAGGGGCTAAGGGGACTGCTCCGCACGCCAGTTCCCGGCCAGTGCGGGTCCCACTTGATCCAGGTATGTCGTGGTGAGTTCACGCATTCCGTCGAGGGTGACGTCGTCTCCCGCGGACCACAACCGTTCGGTGACACGAATCACCCCGCCGAAGAGGGCCACGACGATCCTCGGCCGGGGGTCCGCGTCCACGTCGAGCCCCTCGCGCTCGGCGATGATCGCGGCGAGCTGCTCCTCCAGCTCCGCCGACCGCCGCAGATGGGCGGCGAGCAGTGCGGGCGTGGACTCGATCACCCGGTAGACGCGCATGTGGAGGTCGATCGGCACGAGCTCCTCGACGGCCTCGTTGATCGCGTCCCAGCTCTCCAGCACGGCCCGGCGCAGCGCCTCCAGCGGCACCTCGTGCGGCGGGCGGGTGCGCAGGGCCTCGACGACGAGCGTCTCCGCCAGCCGCGGCACGAAGAACGCCGTCTCCTCCTTGCCGGCGAAGTAGCGGAAGAAGGTGCGCTGCGAGACGTCCACGGCGGCGGCGATGTCGTCGACGGTCGTTTCCTCGTACCCGCGCGTGGCGAACAGTTCCAGCGCGGCCCGCAGCAGTGCGTCCCGGGTGCGCCGCTTCTTGCGTTCGCGCAGGTTCAAGACATGCCTCTCGTCCGAAGTGTTCTCGCAGTTCAGGCTATACGGGGATGTCGTGTCAGTTACCGGCTAGTGAATTGGTTTGTCAATTGTCAGTGGCTGTCATTAGCCTCGCGGTATGACTAGTCAGACCACCATCGACACGACGGGGCCGGGGGGCGGGGCACCGGCGGATCCGTCGGACGCCACGCCGGGCAAGGGGCTGCGCGGGCACCCGTGGCTCACCCTCATCACCGTCGCAGTGGGGGTCATGATGGTGGCCCTCGACGGCACCATCGTGGCCATCGCCAACCCGGCGATCGGCAAGGACCTGGGCGCCTCCTGGTCGGATCTCCAGTGGATCACCAACGCCTACTTCCTCGCCCTCGCCGTCTCCCTGATCACCGCCGGCAAGCTCGGTGACCGCTTCGGTCACCGGCAGACGTTCCTCATCGGCGTCGCGGGCTTCGCCGCGTCCTCGGCCGCCATCGGGCTGTCGAAGGGCATCACGGCGGTCATCGTCTTCCGTGTCTTCCAGGGCCTGTTCGGCGCGCTGCTGATGCCGGCCGCGCTCGGCCTGCTGCGGGCCACCTTCCCGGCCGAGAAGCTGAACATGGCCATCGGCATCTGGGGCATGGTCATCGGCGCGTCCACCGCGGGCGGCCCGATCCTCGGCGGTGTGCTCGTCGAGCACGTCAACTGGCAGTCGGTGTTCTTCATCAACGTGCCGGTCGGTGTCCTCGCGTTGGTCCTCGGCGGGCTCATCCTGCTCGACCACCGCGCCGAGAACGCCCCGCGCTCCTTCGACCTGCTCGGCATCTTCCTGCTGTCCGGCGCGATGTTCTGTCTCGTCTGGGCTCTGATCAAGGCCCCCGAGTGGGGCTGGGGCGACCTGAAGACCTGGGCGTTCATCGTCGGCTCGCTGGTCGGCTTCGGGCTCTTCGCCGTCTGGGAGACGAAGGTGAAGGAGCCGCTGATCCCGCTGGCGCTGTTCCGCTCCGTCCCGCTGTCGGCGGGCGTCGTCCTGATGGTCCTGATGGCCATCGCCTTCATGGGCGGTCTGTTCTTCGTGACGTTCTACCTCCAGAACGTGCACGGCATGAGCCCGATCGACGCCGGCCTGCACCTGCTGCCCCTGACCGGCATGATGATCGTCGGCTCCCCGCTCGCCGGCGTGATGATCACCAAGTTCGGCCCCCGTATCCCGCTGGCCGGAGGCATGGCGTTCACCGCGATCGCCATGTACGGCATGTCCACGCTGGACGCGCACACGGGCAGCGGCGTGATGTCCGTCTGGTTCGCCCTGCTGGGCCTCGGCCTCGCACCGGTCATGGTCGGCGCGACCGAAGTCATCGTCGGCAACGCCCCGATGGAGCTGTCGGGCGTCGCGGGCGGTCTCCAGCAGGCCGCCATGCAGATCGGCGGCAGCCTCGGTACGGCCGTGCTGGGCGCGGTCATGGCCTCCAAGGTCGACAGCGAGTTCGCCGGCAACTGGGCGGAAGCGGGGCTGCCGCCACTCACCCCGGCCCAGTCGGAGCAGGCCACGCTGGCCGTTCAGCAGGGCGCCGCCCCGGTGCCCGAGGGCACGCCCGAGCAGATCGCCGCGAAGATCGCCGAGGTCGCGCACACCACGTTCATCGACGGTATGAGCCTGGCCTCCCTGACCGCCGCGGGCGTGGCGGCCGTCGCCATCTTCGTCGCCTTCCTCACCAAGCGCGGTGAGAACGCCGAGGCCGGCGCGGGCGCGGCGCACATCTGACGGTCCCCGGCGGCCCGTTCGCTCATCAGGGTGAACGCGGCCGCCGAACCCTCCCCTTCGGCACCCACCGCAGGTCACAGTAAGTCAAGTCCTCCGCAGGGCACGGAGGAAGGACGCTGCGGCGCGCTGCCGGAGGGGGGTGGCGCGCAGGCAGCGGAATGACCGCGTACCGACGGGGTACTCGCCATGTCGTACCCGAAAAGAACCCCAACCGATCGAGGGTTTACGGGAGTTGATGATGGCGAGCTTCGGACACGGTACGCGCAGGCACCCCCGCTCACGTGGCCGGACGTGGTCACGGGCCGGGACGGATCGCGCGACACTCGGACTCATCGGAGTCATCTGCGCCGTAGCGGGCTTCTTCGTGCTGGGGATCGTGCTCGGTCCCGCGGCGATGGTCTGCGGCTGGCTCGCCATGGGCCGCACCTGGTCGGGCTCCCGCCCCACCGCGGCCGTGATCGCCCTGGTCCTGGGCGCCATCGACACGCTCCTGGCCGTCCTGTGGCTGTCCGGAGCGGCCACCCCGGGCGTGGGCATGTTCTGACCCGGCGTGACAAGGGAAGGGCCTCCGGCGCCACGACCGGAGGCCCACCTTTGTGTACGGCCTTTGTGTACGGAGATACGAAGCGCTGAACAGCGGCCGCTACGCGTCGCCGCCCGCGGCCCCCGGGTCGGCGGCCGACACGTCGAGCAACTGGTAGCGGTCGATGGCCTGCTTGAGCACCGACCGGTCGACCTTGCCCTCACGGGCCAGCTCGGTCAGCACCCCCACCACGATCGACTGCGCGTCGATGTGGAAGAAGCGCCGCGCCGCACCTCGGGTGTCGGCGAAGCCGAAGCCGTCCGCGCCGAGCGACTGGTACGTCTGCGGCACCCAGCGCGCGATCTGGTCCGGGACGGCCCGCATCCAGTCGGACACGGCCACGACCGGCCCCTGCGCACCCGCCAGCTTCCGCGTCACGTACGGCACCCGCTGCTCCTCCTCCGGGTGCAGCAGGTTGTGCTCCTCGCACGCCACGGCCTCGCGCCGCAGCTCGTTCCAGGAGGTCGCAGACCAGACGTCGGCCTTGACGTTCCACTCCTCGGCCAGGATCTTCTGCGCCTCGACCGCCCAGGGGACCGCGACACCGGACGCCAGGATCTGCGCCGGGATCGAGCCGGCCGTGCCCTCGCTGAACCGGTGCAGGCCCTTGAGGATGCCGTCGACGTCGACGTTGTCCGGCTCGGCGGGGTGCTGGATGGGCTCGTTGTAGACGGTCAGGTAGTAGAAGACGTCCTCGCCGTGCGGGTGCTCCTCGGAGCTGCCGTACATCCGGCGCAGGCCGTCCTGCACGATGTGCGCGATCTCGAAGCCGAACGCCGGGTCGTAGGCGACGCAGCCCGGGTTCGTGGACGCCAGCAGCTGCGAGTGGCCGTCGGCGTGCTGGAGGCCCTCACCGGTCAGCGTCGTACGGCCCGCGGTCGCGCCCAGGACGAAACCGCGCGCCAGCTGGTCGGCCATCTGCCAGAACTGGTCGCCGGTGCGCTGGAAACCGAACATCGAGTAGAAGACGTAGACCGGGATGAGCGGCTCGCCGTGGGTCGCGTAGGCGGAACCGGCCGCGATCAGCGACGCCGTGCAGCCCGCCTCCGAGATGCCGTCGTGCAGCATCTGGCCGTTCGGCGCCTCCTTGTAGGCGAGCAGCAGGTCCCGGTCGACGGACTCGTACTGCTGGCCGAGCGGGTTGTAGATCTTCGCGCTCGGGAAGAACGAGTCCATGCCGAACGTGCGGTACTCGTCCGGCGCGATCAGCACGAACCGCTTGCCGATCTCCTTGTCCCGCATGAGGTCCTTCAGGAGCCGCACAAAGGCCATGGTCGTCGCGATGGACTGCTGGCCCGAGCCCTTCTTCACGGTCGCGTACGTCTTGTCCTCGGGCAGCGCCAGCGGCTTGGAGCGGACCACGCGCGTGGGGACGTAACCGCCTAGCCCCTTGCGGCGGTCGTGCATGTACTGGATCTCCTCCGAGTCCCGGCCCGGGTGGTAGTACGGCGGCACACCGGACTCCAGCTCCTTGTCCGGGATCGGCAGGTGCAGACGGTCGCGGAAGCGCTTGAGGTCGTCGACCGTCAGCTTCTTCATCTGGTGCGTGGCGTTGCGGCCCTCGAAGTTCGGGCCCAGCGTCCAGCCCTTGATCGTCTTGGCGAGGATCACCGTCGGCTGGCCCTTGTGCTCCACGGCCGCCTTGTACGCCGCGAAGATCTTCCGGTGGTCGTGGCCGCCGCGCCCCAGGTGCAGGATCTGGTCGTCGGTCATGCCCTCGACCATCGCCCGCAGCCGGTGGTCGTCGCCGAAGAAGTGGTCCCGGATGTACGCGCCGGTCTCCGTGGCGTACGTCTGGAACTGTCCGTCCGGCGTGGTGTTCATCCGGTTGACCAGCACGCCGTCGCGGTCCTGGGCGAGCAGCGGGTCCCAGCTGCGGTCCCAGACCAGCTTGATCACGTTCCAGCCGGCCCCGCGGAAGATCGACTCCAGCTCCTGGATGATCTTGCCGTTGCCCCGCACCGGGCCGTCGAGGCGCTGGAGGTTGCAGTTGACGACGAAGGTGAGGTTGTCCAGGCCCTCGCGGGCGGCGATGGACAGCTGGCCCAGCGACTCCGGCTCGTCCATCTCGCCGTCGCCCAGGAACGCCCAGACCTGCGACTTCGAGGTGTCGGCGATCCCGCGCGCTTCCATGTAGCGGTTCATCCGCGCCTGGTAGATCGCGCCGATCGGGCCGAGCCCCATCGACACCGTCGGGAACTCCCAGAAGTCCGGCATCGACCGCGGGTGCGGGTACGACGACAGCGCGTGCGGGGCCTTCGACTTCTCCTGACGGAAGCCGTCCAGGTGCTGCTCGCTGAGCCGGTCCAGCAGAAAGGCGCGGGCGTAGATGCCCGGCGAGGCGTGCCCCTGGAAGAAGACCTGGTCACCGCCCAGGCCGTCGTCCTTGCCGCGGAAGAAGTGGTTGAAGCCGACGTCGTAGAGGGAGGCGGAGGACGCGAACGTGGCGATGTGGCCGCCGACGCCGATGCCGGGGCGCTGGGCCCGGGAGACCATCACCGCCGCGTTCCAGCGGGTGGCGTTGAGGACCTTGCGCTCGATCTCCTCGTTGCCCGGAAAGAACGGCTCGCTCTTGGTGGGGATGGTGTTGACGTAGTCCGTGCTGCGCATCTCCGGCACGGCCACGCGCTTCTCGCGGGCCCGCTCGATCAGCCGCAGCATCAGATAGCGGGCCCGCTCCCGGCCGCGCTCGTCGACGGCGGCGTCCAGGGAGTCGAGCCACTCCTGCGTCTCTTCGGGATCGAAGTCAGGAACCTGACTCGGAAGGCCGCCAATGATGATCGGGTTGCGATCGGATGCGGAAGCCACGCTGTTCCTTACCTGTCAGAGGGCCTGCGAGGGCCGCTGTTTCGCTGTCGTCGCCGGGGCGTCGTCGCTGGGGGGCGCGCCGCTCCCATGGTCCACCTCGGGGCCGGGAAACGTCATCTCTACCCGGCGGTAACCCAGACGTGAGATCGACTCCTCGACGTGTGGGGGACGTACGGGGCGAATACCTTCGAGTCTCGTACCCACAGACGATTCCCAAACGCCCAAACAGGGCAGAAAGGTGTGGTGTGCGTCACCTCGGACCATGATGGTGTGCCTGAAGTTGCGGTGACACCGCCAGGATCGTCACCGTTTCGGCGGTCTGAACGGCCGGGTACTTGCGCGATCCGTCCCGCCCGTGTGGACTACGGCCAATGCTTCGCGCACGCGCGTGGCTGAGTTATTCCCAAGACATGATCAGGAGGCAACCCGTGAGCGCGACCGCGGACCACGCGGAGGAGCGGACGAACCCTGCCGCCAGGCTGGGGTTCCAGCCCGGGCAGGTGGTCCAGGAGATCGGCTACGACGACGACGTGGACCAGGAGCTCCGCAAGGCCATCGAAGGCATCATCGAGGCCGACCTGGTGGACGAGGACTACGACGACGTGGCCGATGCCGTTGTGCTGTGGTTCCGTGACGACGACGGCGACCTGACGGACTCGCTGGTCGATGCCACCACGTACATCGAAGAGGGCGGCGCGATCCTGCTCCTCACGCCGAAGACCGGCCGTTCGGGGTACGTGGAGCCGAGTGACATCTCGGAAGCCGCCACCACGGCAGGCCTCACGGCGTCCAAGAGCGTCAGCGTCGGCAAGGACTGGAGCGGCAGCCGGCTGGCGACGCCGAAGGCCGCCAAGTCCAAGCGCTAGGGTCTGTCGTTTGGATCAGATCGGCCATGAGTGACTGTGCCTGTCGGCCGACCCCGAGCGGGGCGTGGTGCGTGCAGCTGCAAGGCGGAGGAGGGCGGCAACGCGGAGCGTTGACAACCGACGACAACGCCGCAGATGTGCGTGCCACGCCCCGCGACGCCGACATGATCCAAACGGCAGGCCCTGGCCGTACGGCGGGCGGGCCGGCGTCGTCGGCCCGCCCATCGGCCTGCCCCGGTGGCTGCGTAGGGTGGTCCCACCCGAAAAGCCCCACGAAGGGACACCCACAGCGATGGCGATCCAGGTCGGCGAGAAGGCCCCCGACTTCGAGCTCAAGGACAATCACGGCCGGACCGTACGGCTGTCCGAGTTCCGGGGCCACAAGAACGTGGTGCTGCTCTTCTACCCCTTCGCCTTCACCGGCGTGTGCACCGGCGAGCTGTGCGAGCTGCGCGACAACCTGCCGCAGTTCTCCGACCGCGACACCGAGCTGCTCGCCGTCTCCAACGACTCCATCCACACCCTGCGCGTCTTCGGCGAGCAGGAGGGCCTGGAGTACCCGCTGCTGTCCGACTTCTGGCCGCACGGCAACGTCTCGCGCGCCTACGGCGTCTTCGACGAGGACAAGGGCTGCGCCGTGCGCGGCACCTTCGTCATCGACAAGGAGGGCGTCGTGCGGTGGACCGTCGTCAACGGCCTGCCGGACGCGCGCGACCTGAACGACTACGTGAAGGCGCTCGACTCCCTGTGACGCCGGTCGGGCGGCATACGCCCGACACCCGCTGAAATCTGGGCTCCAGGGCCTGCGAGGGGCGGGAACCCGTTACTAGGATCGACTCGTTGATCCGACATCCGAGCACAACGGGGCATCCGCCCCTGGACACCAATGGAGGACTCGTGGGAGTCAGCCTCAGCAAGGGCGGCAACGTATCGCTGAGCAAGGAGGCGCCGGGCCTGACCGCGGTCATCATCGGTCTGGGGTGGGACGTCCGCACCACGACCGGCACGGACTTCGACCTGGACGCCAGCGCGCTGCTGCTGAACAACTCCGGCAAGGTCGGCAACGACCAGCACTTCATCTTCTTCAACAACCTCAAGACCCCGGACGGCTCCGTGGAGCACACCGGTGACAACCTCACCGGTGAGGGCGAGGGCGACGACGAGCAGATCAAGGTCAACCTCGCCACCGTCCCGGCCGACGTGGAAAAGATCGTCTTCCCGGTCTCGATCTACGACGCCGAGACCCGCCAGCAGTCCTTCGGCCAGGTGCGCAACGCGTTCATCCGCGTCGTGAACCAGGCGGGCGGCGCCGAGATCGCCCGGTACGACCTGAGCGAGGACGCCTCCACCGAGACCGCCATGGTCTTCGGTGAGCTCTACCGGCACGGCGCGGAGTGGAAGTTCCGCGCCATCGGCCAGGGCTACGCCTCGGGCCTGCGCGGCATCGCGCAGGACTTCGGCGTGAACGTCTGAACCACCCGAAGGGCCCCGGCGACGGGGCCCGAAAGGTCTTCTCGTCCGGCGCCGCACGGTTTACGTGCGGCGCCGGACGTGCAGGACCACCTCAGTGACACCACCGGGCCTGTGGCCCCAAGGGGAGGGACAGCATCATGGGCGTCACGCTCGCCAAAGGGGGCAATGTCTCCTTGTCCAAGGCCGCGCCGAACCTCACTCAGGTGATGGTCGGGCTCGGCTGGGACGCGCGCTCCACCACCGGAGCACCCTTCGACCTCGACGCCAGCGCCCTGATGTGCAGCAGCGGGCGCGTGCTCGGGGACGAGTGGTTCGTCTTCTACAACCAGCTCACGAGCCCCGACGGCTCGGTCGAGCACACCGGCGACAACCTCACCGGCGAGGGCGACGGCGACGACGAGTCGCTGCTGATCGACCTCCCCAAGGTGCCGCAGCAGTGCGACAAGATCGTCTTCCCCGTCTCGATCCACATGGCCGACGAGCGCGGCCAGACGTTCGGCCAGGTCAGCAACGCCTTCATCCGCGTGGTCAATCAGGCCGACGGCCAGGAGCTCGCCCGCTACGACCTCAGCGAGGACGCCTCCACGGAGACCGCGATGATCTTCGGCGAGCTCTATCGCTACCAGGGCGAGTGGAAGTTCAGGGCCGTGGGACAGGGGTACGCGTCGGGGCTGCGGGGCATCGCGCTGGACTTCGGGGTCAACGTCTCATAACGCGTTATGAGCAAAATCCGGGGCCCAGTGGGGTGCCCAGGGGGGACGACTAGACTTCGGCTTCAAAAGTTCGTAAAGCCGGGTACGGCGCGGGGGAGCCCCGTACACACACGATTGGGTAGCCAGTGGTTCTGAAAACCTTCGGGTGGTCGTTCGCGGTCACCGCGCTCGGCCTGGTCGCGGCGGTCCTGTTCGGCGGGTGGACCGCGCTCGGCATCGTCGCGATCCTCTCCGTCCTCGAGATCTCGCTGTCCTTCGACAACGCGGTGGTCAACGCCGGGATCCTGAAGAAGATGAATGCCTTCTGGCAGAAGATCTTCCTCACCATCGGCATCCTGATCGCCGTCTTCGGTATGCGACTGGTCTTCCCCGTCGTGATCGTCGCGGTCAGCGCCCAGCTGGGCCCGATCAAGGCCGTCGAGCTCGCCCTGAACGACAAGGACCGCTACCAGCAGCTGGTGACCGACGCTCACCCGTCGATCGCCGCCTTCGGTGGCATGTTCCTGCTGATGATCTTCCTGGACTTCATCTTCGAGGACCGGGACATCAAGTGGCTCGGCTGGCTGGAGCGCCCGCTGGCCAAGCTCGGCAAGGTCGACATGCTGTCGGTCTGCATCGCGCTGATCATCCTGCTGATCTCGGCGATGACCTTCGCCACCCACGCCCACCAGCACGGCGGCACCCACGTCGACAAGGCGGAGACGGTTCTGCTCGCCGGCATCGCCGGTCTGATCACCTACATGATCGTCGGGGGGCTCTCCGGTTACTTCGAGGACAAGCTCGAAGAGGAGGAGGAGCGCGAGCACGAGGCCGAGGAAGAGGCCGAGCGCACCGGCAAGCCCCGTTCCGCCGTCGCGCTGGCCGGCAAGGCCGCGTTCTTCATGTTCCTCTACCTAGAGGTCCTGGACGCGTCGTTCTCCTTCGACGGTGTGATCGGTGCCTTCGCCATCACCAACGACATCGTCCTGATGGCCCTCGGCCTCGGTATCGGCGCCATGTACGTCCGTTCGCTGACGGTCTACCTGGTCCGCCAGGGCACCCTGGACGACTACGTCTACCTGGAGCACGGCGCGCACTACGCCATCGGCGCCCTCGCCATGATCCTGCTGGTCACCATCCAGTACCAGATCAACGAGATCATCACCGGCCTCATCGGCGTCGTTCTGATCGCCGCCTCCTTCTGGTCCTCCGTCCGCCGCAACAAGGCGCTGGCGGCGGCCGAGGGCAAGACCGGCTCGGACGAGAAGACTGAGGTCTCGTCCGGGGTGTGACACCCCTCCCAGTGAGGAACGCTCTGTGCGGGGCGGTTACCGAGGACTCCTCGGCGGCCGCCCCGTTCGGTCGTCATGGGCCGTGGGTACGGGCGATGACCCGCGGTCTCCAAGTGAACGTGGGGGCGGAATGGGCCTGTTCGACGGACTCCGGCGCGGCGATGTGCAGTTCGACTCGGGCGACGCGTCGACCAACGCGATCGAACTGACCAAGCGGCGGGCGCAGATATCACTCACCAAGCAGGGCGCGGCCACCGGCCACCTGCGCGTCAACCTGAGCTGGCGGATGCGCACCTCCGACATCGGCGGCTCCCAGCGCGAGAGCCTGCTGCGCCATCCCTTCCGGGCGCTGAAGCCACCCGAGGTCGTCGGCCACAGCCAGAGCATGGTCAACGTCGACCTCGACCTCGGCTGCCTCTACGAACTCCAGGACGGCAGCAAGGGTGTCGTCCAGCCCCTGGGCGGCTACTACGGCGACGTCAACGCCGCGCCGTACGTCAAGCTCAGCGGTGACGACCGGTTCGGCTCCGGGTCCGGCGAGACGATGTACATCAACCTCGACCACCGCGACAGCATCAAGCGGCTGCTGGTCTTCGTCTACATCTACGACCAGACGCCCGCCTTCGACCGCACGCACGCCAGCGTCACCCTCTACCCGAGCAGCGGCCCTCGTATCGAGGTCCACCTCGACGAACGCCAGCCGCAGGCCCGGTCCTGTGCCGTCGTCATGATCGAGAAGGTGAAGGACGAGATCGTCGTCCGCCGGGAGGCGAAGTTCGTCTACGGCTTCCAGGCCGAGCTCGACCGGCTGTACGGGTGGGGTCTGCAGTGGGGGCGCGGCTACAAGTCCAAGGTCGACCGCTGATCACGCCGCCCTGGGTGAAGGTCAGCGCCTAGCGTCCGATGAACTGCGGGCCCTGCGGGGGCAGCTGGAAGTCGGAGTCGGGGGCTGCCGTGAGGGGCGGCGGGTAGCCGTAGCCGCTCTGCGCGCCCGCGGCGCCCGCAGCGGCCGGTGCCTGCGGGTAGCCGTACGCGGGCCGTCCGGTGGGCTGCGGGTAGCCGTAGGCCGGCTGCGTCGTCGGCGGCTGCTGCGGGTAGCCGTACCCGGCCTGGGCCGCCGTGGCGGGCTGCTCCGGGGGCAGCGGCAGGGAGACCTCGGGGGACTGCTGCGCGGGGCCGGCGGTCGTCGGCTGCGCGGGCGTGTTCGTGGTGGGAGGAGCGGGGACCGTGGTGGTCGCCGCCTCGTCCAGCGTCTCCGACTCGTCGACCGAGATGCCGAAGTCCGTGGCCAGCCCCTTCAGCCCGTTCGAGTAGCCCTCGCCGAGCGCCCGGAACTTCCAGCCCTCCCCGCGCCGGTACAGCTCGCCGCAGATCAGCGCGGTCTCCTCGCCCGTCTCCGGCTTGACGTCGAAGTACGCCAGCGCCTCCGCGCCCGTGTCCGCGGCGTCGTACAGCAGGATGCGCAGGTCCTGCACACGGTCGAACGTCACACCGTCCGCCGACGCGACGAGCAGAATACGGCCGACCTCCGACTCGACACCGGTGAGCTCTGTCTGGATCGTGTCGGTCAGGCCCTCGGCGACCCGCTTCTTGCCGAGCCGCCACACCTTTCCGGCCGGGTGCCGGGGCTGGTTGTAGAAGACGAAGTCCTCGTCGGAGCGCACGCGGCCGCCGGGGCCGAGGAGCAGCGCGGAGGCGTCGACGTCCGGAACCCCCTGCCCGGGCGTCCAGCGCAGCACGGCGCGCACCGTGGTGGCTTCCAGCGGGACGTTCGACCCCTTCAGCATCGCGTGCGTCATGCGGTCATCCTGCCTGCTCGGTCCTGCTCACGACAACGCGGGGGGCCACGGTCACGAGCGGCGCCGACGGCCGTCGGGGACTACCGTCGTCATGGCCGGGCCTCGCTGTGCTTGCCCGCGTTACCTGAAATTCATGCCCGACGGGAACCTCAGACATGGACTTCTACGTACTATTACCGGCCAGCTTTCATCGATTCGCAGGCCGCACCACCACCACGGGGGAGTTCCATGCGTCATTTCGGGCACGTCGCCCCTGAGGTGCGGAAGCGTCTCTTCCACCGCGAGCCGGGCGTGTTCACCCCGGACTCCCCGGCCCGGCTGCTCGCGGTCGCCCTGGGCGCCACGCTGTACAGCCCGGCCACCAGGCAGCGCCTCGCCGACGACGTCCTCAAGCAGGCCGGACGCGGTGTGGTGTCGATGGTGCTGTGCCTGGAGGACTCGATCGACGACGCGGACGTCGGCCCCGGCGAGGAGAACCTCGTCCGCCAGCTCACGGCCCTCGACGACCTCCCGGACGCCGATCTGCCACTGCTGTTCATCCGGGTCCGCACCCCCGAGCAGATACCCGACCTGGTGCGCCGCCTCGGCCCCGCCGTACGGCAGCTGTCCGGATTCGTACTGCCCAAGTTCACCGAGGAACGCGGCATCCCCTTCCTGGAAGCCATGGCCACCGCCGAGGCCGAAAGCGGACGCCGCCTATTCGCCATGCCCGTGCTGGAGTCCCCGGAGCTGCTCTACCGCGAGTCCCGCGTGGAGACCCTGGAGGGCATCTCCCGCACGATCGACAAGTACCGCGACCGCGTCCTCGCCCTGCGGCTCGGCGTGACGGACTTCTGCTCCTCCTACGGGCTGCGCCGCGGCCCCGACATGACGGCCTACGACGTGCAGATCGTCGCCTCCGTGATCGCCGACGTGGTGAACATGCTGGGCCGCGCCGACGGCACCGGCTTCACCGTGACCGGGCCCGTGTGGGAGTACTTCCGGGTCCAGGAGCGCATGTTCAAGCCCCAGCTGCGGCAGAGTCCCTTCCTTGAGGTGCAGGCCGCCGAACTGCGCGAGAAGCTGATTGAGCACGCCATGGACGGCCTGCTGAGGGAGATCTCCCTGGACCATGCCAACGGCCTGCTGGGCAAGACCTGCATCCACCCCTCGCACGTACTGCCGGTGCACGCCCTGTCGGTCGTCAGTCACGAGGAGTTCACCGACGCCCAGGACATCCTGCGGCCCGAGCGCGGTGGCGGGGGTGTGCTGAGATCGGCGTACACGAACAAGATGAACGAGGTGAAACCGCACCGGGCCTGGGCCGAGCGGACCCTGCTGCGCGCCGAGGTTTTCGGTGTGGCCAACCAGGACATCGGCTTCGTGGAACTGCTGGCGGCGGGTCTGCCGGGCTGACGGCTCGACGCAAGGGACCCATGGAGAAGGCTGAGAAGGCAGTGAACGAGGGGGAGCATCAGGTGTGCGACGAGGGTGACCGCGTCTGGTCCGGCAGCTGGGTCGCCGAGCGGCTCGGCGTCGAGCTCGTCGGCGACGACCCGCTGACCGGCCTGCTGGGGCTGGCGCTGCGCCGCAACCCCAAGCGGGCCCATCTGCTGGTGTCGAACGTGCTCGGCAAGCATGTGCCGCAGTCGCCGTCCGTCGTCTACGGCTACGGCGTCGAGCTCGGCCGCCGGGTGCGAGAGCTGCTGGGCGCCGAGGAGGCGGGCAGGGCCGTCGTGCTCGGCTACGCGGAGACCGCGACGGGCCTCGGTCACTCCGTAGCCGACGGGCTGGGTCTGGCCCCCTACCTGCACTCCACCCGCCGCCCGGTCGCCGGTGTCGCGACGGCCGGCGGCTTCGAGGAGGCCCACTCCCACGCGACGTCGCATCTGCTGCTGCCGGAGGATCCGGCGCTGCTCGCGGGGGACGGGCCGCTGGTCCTGGTCGACGACGAGTTCTCCACGGGGAACACGGTGCTGAACACCGTGCGCGACCTTCATGCCCGGTATCCGCGGCGGAGGTATGTCGTGGTGGCGCTGGTGGACATGCGGTCCGCTGCCGACGCGGGGCGGCTGGAGGAGTTCGCGCGGGAGATCGGTGCGCGGGTGGATCTCGTGGCGGCGGCTTCGGGGACCGTTCGGCTGCCCGAGGGGGTGCTGGAGAAGGGGCAGGAGCTGGTGGCGCGGTACGAGTCCGAGAGTGCGGCGGAGGGTTCGTCGGCGGGTGCGGCGCCGTCGTGGCCGGTCGCGCAGTTCCCCGCGCCCCCAAACGGCGGCACCGCCCCCCTGGGGGCGCGGGGAACTGCGCGATCAGCCCCCACCGGCCACCCGGACGACTGCCGGATAGACCTGCACTGGCCCGCCGGCCTGCCCGACGGGGGCCGGCACGGGTTCACCCCCGCGCATCGGAAGCTCCTGGAAGACGCCCTCCCCGCGATGGCGGCCAGGATCGCCGAGGCCCTGCCGCACAACGCCCGCCGCGTGCACATCCTCGGCTTCGAGGAGCTGATGTACGCGCCGCTCCGGCTCGCCCGGGAGCTGGAGCGGAGCGCCGACGTCGAGGTCCGCTACTCCACCACCACCCGCTCACCCGTCCTGGCCGTCGACGACCCCGGCTACGCGATACGCACCCGCCTCGCCTTCCCCGCCCACGACGACCCCGCCGACGGCCCCGGCGAGCGCTACGCCTACAACGTCGCCGGCGCCGGATTCGACGCCGTCGTCGCGGTGGTCGACTCGGCCGGGGACACCCCCGCCCTGCACGCGCCCGACGGTCTGCTGGCCCGCCTCGCCGCGCACACCCCGAGGGTCCTGCTCGCCGTCATACCGTCGTACGCCCCCGAAAGGCCCTCCATGCTGCCCGAGCCCCTCCGCGGCCCCGCCTTCTCCTCGTACGCGCCCGAGGAGGTCGGCTGGCTGCTCCAGGACCTCTCGGACGTGACGCTGGAGGCACCGACCGAGGAGCGCGAGGAGGCCATCCAGAGCGGCGGCGCCCACTACGCCGAGTCGCTGCCCGTGGAGTACCAGCCCAGCGAGCGGTACCAGGAGCTGTTCCACGCCGCGCTGACGGACTCGGCGGCCCGTATCGCCCAGGCCGTCGGCGTCGTCACCGAGACGGTCCTCGCCGAGCGGTCCCCGCGCCCCGTGCTGGTCTCCCTGGCCCGCGCGGGCACTCCGGTCGGCATCCTCATGCGCCGCTGGGCTCAGCACCGGCACGGCCTCGACCTGCCGCACTACGCCGTGTCGATCGTCCGCGGCCGGGGCATCGACGCCAACGCGCTGCGCTGGCTCGCCCGGCACCACGACCCCCGGGACGTCGTCTTCGTCGACGGCTGGACCGGCAAGGGCGCCATCACCCGCGAACTCGCCCAGGCCCTGGAGGAGTTCGAGAAGTCCGACGGCGTCACCGGCTTCGACCCCGAGATCGCCGTGCTGGCCGACCCGGGCTCCTGCGTCCGCACCTACGGCACCCGCGAGGACTTCCTCATCCCCTCCGCCTGCCTCAACTCCACCGTCTCCGGCCTGATCTCACGGACCGTGCTGCGCGCGGACCTGGTCGGCCCCGACGACTTCCACGGCGCGAAGTTCTACCGCGAACTCGCCGGCACGGACGTCTCGGTGGCCTTCCTGGACACCGTCGCCGCCCGCTTCCCCGAGGTCACGGACGCCGCCTGCGCCCAGGCCAAGGAACTGCTCGCCACCGACCGCTCACCCACCTGGGAGGGCTGGGCCGCCGTCGAGCGCATCAGCGAGGAGTACGGCATCCACGACGTGAACCTCGTCAAGCCCGGCGTCGGCGAGACCACCCGGGTCATGCTGCGCCGCGTGCCCTGGAAGGTCCTGGCACGCGCCGGGGCCGGCCGCGACCTCGACCATGTACGACTGCTGGCCGAGCAACGCGGCGTGCCCGTGGAGGAGGTCGACGCACTGCCCTACACCTGCGTCGGCCTGATCCACCCCCAGTACACCCGGGGCGCGACCGGCGCCGACGGCAAGGCGGTGTCGGTCTGATGCCCGTACTCGTCGCCAGTGACCTCGACCGCACCCTGATCTACTCCGCCGCCGCCCTCGCGCTGACCATGCCGGACGCGCGGGCGCCCCGGCTGCTGTGCGTGGAGGTGCACGAGAGCAAGCCGCTGTCCTACCTGACGGAGACGGCCGCGCGGCTGCTCACCGAACTCGGTGACGAGGCGGTGTTCGTGCCCACGACGACCCGGACGCGCAAGCAGTACCAGCGCATCAACCTGCCGGGCCCGGAGCCCACGTACGCGATCTGCGCCAACGGCGGCCATCTCCTGGTCGACGGCGTCTCCGACCCCGACTGGCACGCGCGGGTCACCGCGCGGCTGGCCGACGAGTGCGCGCCGCTGTCCGAGGTGCGGGAGCACCTGCTGAGGGCCGCCGACCCGGTCTGGGTGCGCAAGCACCGCGTCGCCGACGACCTCTTCGCCTATCTCGTCGTCGAGCGCGAGCTGCTCGACGAGGACTGGGTGAAGGAACTCGCGGTGTGGGCGGAGAACCGCGGCTGGACCGTGTCCCTCCAGGGGCGCAAGATCTACGCCGTTCCGAAACCGCTCACGAAGAGTGCGGCGATGCGGGAGGTCGCGCGGCGGACCGGGGCCGGTCTCACGCTCGCCGCGGGTGACTCGCTGCTCGACACCGACCTGCTCCTCGCGGCGGACCAGGGCTGGCGGCCGGGCCACGGGGAGCTGGCCGACACCGGCTTCACGGCTCCCTCGCTCAGAGTGCTTCCCGACCGGGGTGTCCTCGCCGGGGAGCGGATCCTGCGGGAGTTTCTGGGGGCAGTGCGGGGCGCCTGAGAACTCGGGTGTCCTGGTCGTCCTGCGCCTGCGGCGCCGTCGTGGCCGTTCGCGCCCCGTCAGGGCGTCGCAGCAGTCGTACGGCGATGAACGCCACCACCGCGACCGCCGCCACGGCCAGGACCACCTTCGAGTACGTCGACACGATGTCCGAGACCTGGTGCCAGTTCGCGCCCAGGAAGTAGCCCGCCAGGACGAACACCGTGTTCCAGATCGCGCTGCCCAGTGTGGTCAGGCCCAGGAAGACCGGCAGGCGCATGCGTTCGACGCCCGCCGGGACGGAGATCAGGCTGCGGAAGATCGGGATCATCCGGCCGAAGAACACCGCCTTGGTGCCGTGCTTGAGGAACCACGCCTCGGTCTTCTCGATGTCCGAGACCTTCACCAGCGGCAGCCGGGCCGCGATCGCCACCGTCCGGTCACGGCCGAGCAGCGCGCCGACGCCGTACAGCGCGAGCGCGCCGATCACCGAGCCGGCCGTCGTCCACAGCAGGACGGCGAGCAGGCTCATCCGGCCGCTGCTCGCGGCGAACCCGGCCAGCGGCAGGATCACCTCGCTGGGCAGCGGCGGGAACAGGTTCTCCAGGGCGATGGCGAGACCGGCTCCCGGCGCGCCCAGCGCGTCCATCAGGTCGTTGACCCACTGCGGTCCGGCGTCCGCTGCGATGGCTGTCATGCCACCACGCTAGGAAACCGAACCTGAAGGGTTCCTGAGGAAGCCCGTGCGCAGGGCGTCAGCCGCAGCAGCCGCCTCCGCAGCAGCCGCCCCCACCGCCGCCGCTCGGGCGGGGCGCGGAGGCCGGGGCGGAGGCGGAGCCGCCGACCGCGACCGTGGAGAGGAGCTTCACCGTGTCGTCATGACCCGAGGGGCAGGCAGCGGGGTCGGACGACTCGGCCATGGGACGGCTCAGTTCGAAGGTGTCGCCGCAGGTCCGGCAGCGGTACTCGTAGCGAGGCATGGGGACAGATTAATGCGCATCGGAGGAAGTACCGCCTTTCTGCATTCCTTTTGACCGCTCCTGCCGTCCCCAGTGTGGAGGATCTGTAAAAGCCGCTGATAGTTTCGATGCGTCGCGAGGAGCCGTAAGGGCGGGGGAACGTGAGGGCCAGCTGCCGTCGACCACGGCAGCCCTGTCCTTCCGCGCGAGCACCACCGTGAGCGGAGGGAGACGCAGCCGTGTCCAAGGCTGGGCGGGAACCGGACGAGACCATGCAGTTGAAGGTCCCCGATGCCATGAAGGCGGACGAGACCGTGCTGTTGCGCATCGTCGACGTGGCCGCGACCGGTAAGGCGGCCTCATCCGCCGGTACCGCCCCGGGCGGCCCGGACGAGGACGGCCCCGGTGGTTCGCGCCGCAGACGCAGAGCCCCCCGGCCCTCCCCACTGGCCCGTCTCGGCGCCGTGGCCCCGGGACCGGCCCGGCTCGTCGCCCGTGCCGCCTCCGGCGCCCGCCGCCTGCGGCCCCGCTACCCGCACGCCGACCGCACCGGCTGGCGTCGCTGGGTGCCCTCGGGGCGGCAATGGCTCGGTGCCGCGCTGACGTTCACCGGCCTGACCTTCGTCCTCCTGGGCTCCGCCTACGCAGCCACCGACATACCGGAGAACCTCAACTCGTACGCCACCCAGCAGGACAACGTCTACTTCTGGTCCGACGGCACGCCCATGGCCCGCACCGGCTGGGTGCGGCGGCAGGCGATGCCCCTGAAGGACATACCTGAGGACGTCCGCGGTGCCGTGCTGGCGGCGGAGAACGCGAGCTTCTACAGCGACCCCGGCATATCCCTCAGCGGCCTCGGCCGCGCCGTGTGGCGCACCCTCGGGCAGGGGGAGACCCAGGGCGGCTCCACCATCACGCAGCAGTACGTCAAGAACGTCTACCTCAACCAGGACCGCTCGGTCGGCCGCAAGTTCACCGAGGCGATGCTCGCCCTCAAGCTCGACAACCAGATGAGCAAGGACGACATCCTCCAGGGCTACCTCAACACCAGCTGGTTCGGCCGCGGCACCTACGGCATCCAGCGCGCCGCCCAGGCCTACTACGGCAAGGACGTCGGCGAACTCGACGCCTCGGAGGCCGCCTTCCTCGCCTCCCTCCTCAAGGGCGCCGCGCTCTACGACCCGTCCCTGAGCGGGGCCAACCACGACCGGGCCGTGGAGCGCTGGTCCTGGATCCTCGACCGCATGGTCGACACCGGCACACTGACGAAGGCCGAGCGGGCCCGCTACACGCAGTTCCCCGAGCCCCTGAAGCGGGCACCCGGGTTCGACACCGGCAGGCAGAGCGACTACCTCGTCGAACTGGCCGCCCAGTACACCAAGAAGGCGGCGCGCCTCTCGGACCGGGAGTTCGACCTCGGCGGCTACCAGATCTACACGACCTTCGACCGCAAGCAGGAGAGCGCGCTCATCGACGCCGTGAGCAAGGCCCGCAAGCAGGCCCGCAAGGACGACCCGGCCAAGGCCAAGTCCCTGCACTTCGGCGCCTCCTCGGTGGCCACCGACGGGCGCATCCTCGCCGTCCACGGCGGCCCCGACCACCGCAAGCAGGGCTACAACGAGTCGAACGCCACCACCGTGCCCGCCGGTTCGGCCTTCCTGCCCTTCGTCTACGCCGCCGCGCTGGAGCACGGTGTGCACACGACCCGCGGCGGCGCCGCGGTCGAGGTCACCCCGCAGACGCTGTACGACGGGGACGACGGCATCGCCGTCCGGACCCCCGAGGGCCCCTACTGGGACCGCGGCGGCAAACAGGTCACCTCCCACAACGACGGCGGGAAGTCCTACGGGCGGATCGGCCTGGGCCGCGCGCTCGCCCTGTCGGTGAACACGCCGTTCATGCAGCTCGGCATGGACACCGGCCTGGACACGGTGCGCGACACCGCCCAGCGGGCGGGCCTGCTCTCCTCCAGTTTCGGCCCGCAGGTGCCCGCGATGTCCCTGGGCAGTGCCACGCCCAGCGCGATCCGCATGGCGAGCGGATACGCCACGTTCGCCGCCGGGGGCAAGCACGTCGAGCCGTACTCGGTGGCCCGGATCACCCGCAACGGCTCCCGGGTCGCCCTCGCCAAGCCCGCCACCCGCCGTGCGGTGCGCACGAGCGTGGCCGAGACGGTCCAGTCCGCCCTCACGGACGCCTTCCGCACCGCCCATCCGGGGGCGGTCACGAACGCCCCGGTGGCCGGGAAGGCCGGCACCACGCAGAACGACACCGCCGCCTGGTACGTCGGCACGGCCAACTCGGTGTCGACGGCCGTGGTCGCCTACCGCATCGACCTCGGCAAGAGCCTCGAACCCCTGCCGCTGAAGGGGATCGCGGGATCCCCCGGGAACAGCGTCCCGTACCGCATCTGGTCCGGTGCCCGCGGCATCGGCTGACCGCCGCCCAGGGGCCCGCACCCGGGCCTTCGTCCCCCCCCCACTCCCTCGCAGAATGAGCCGCGCATGAAACAACCGTCCGGCCGCCGCCGAGCCCGCGCACCCCGCCGCACCGCGCCGCCCCCCGGAATACTGACCCTCGCGGCGCTCCTCGTCGTCGCGTCCCTGGTCGGGGGCTATCTGGCCCTGAACCGCTCGGAGCCCACCACCCCGACCGCCTCCTCCGGTGCCCGCAGAACGGCCGCTCCGAAGCCGGACCAGGAGGAGCCCCGGTGGGACGGCAGGACGAAGGTCCTCGGAGACGGCTCCACCTCCTACACCGGCCCCCAGAAGGGGCAGCTGAAGCCGGTGCCGCTCAAGCCGGGCGAGAAGCCGCCCCAGTTCGTGGTGTTCTCCTGGGACGGCGCGTTGCAGGGCGACGACGCGCTCTTCTCGCACTACCGGGAACTGGCCGCGCAGTACGACGCCCACATGACCTTCTTCCTCACCGGCATCTACCTGCTGCCCAAGAGCAAGAAGGAGCTCTACGCCCCGCCCCAGCACGCCAAGGGCTCGGCGGCGATCAGCTTCGCCACCGACGACCACATCCGCACCACCCTGGAACAACTCGGCAAGGCCTGGCAGGGCGGCAACGAGATCGGCACCCACTTCAACGGCCACTTCTGCGGCGAGAAGGGCGGCGGCGACTGGAGCGTCGCGGAGTGGAAGAGCGAGATCGACCAGTTCTACGCCTTCACCGAGAAGTGGAAGACCAACACCGGCTTCCAGGACATCGCCCCGCTGCCGTTCGACATCAGGAAGGAGGTCACCGGCGGCCGCGCGCCCTGCCTGGAGGGCCAGAAGAACCTGCTGAAGGCCGCCAAGGACTACAAGTGGCGCTACGACGCCAGCTCCGCCGGCGACTTCCAGATATGGCCCGTCAAGAAGGACGGCATCTGGGACTTCCCGCTCCAGATGCTCCCGTACGAGGGCGGCAAGTACCAGGGCCTGTCGATGGACTTCAACTTCCTCTACAACCAGTCCGAGGGTGAGACCGAGGGCGACCCGGCGAAGTATCCCGAATGGGAGCAGGAGACCGTCGCCTCCTACATGTCCGGCTTCAACCGCGTGTACTACGGCAGCAGGGCCCCGCTGTTCATCGGCAACCACTTCGAGGACTGGAACGGCGGCATCTACATGCGGGCCGTCGACCAGGTCGTCAAGACGATGTGCACGAAGAAGGACGTCAAGTGCGTGTCCTTCCGAGAACTGGCCGACTGGCTCGACGTGCAGAAGCCCGCGACCCTCCAGCGGCTGCGCGGACTGGACCCGGCGCAGTCGCCGGACTGGTCCACCGTCGTGAAGTGATCAGGTCCGAAAGTAACCGGCGCAACACCCTTCACAACGGCCACACATTCCATGCAAAGATCTCCTACCCCGGCAACCCTTTGGCCGGGGCAAGAGGGGAAACACCAGTGAAATCACGGAAATTGAGCGGGACGCGACGGCGCGTCACGATACTCGGGGCCGCGGCGACCTCGGTCGTCGCCGGAGTGGCCCTGCTGCCCAACTGGAGCGCGGGCGCCGCGGTCACCGACGACCCGACGGTGGACGCGCGCACCAAGGCCACCTTCCAGCGGCTGGCAGACGCGGTCTTCACCGACCGCACCAACGCCCTGGTGGACGGCGGGCGTACCGCGAAGGGCAAGCCGCTGACCGACGGCTTCTCCGGCGACGTCGCCCTGTCCGCCGGCACCGCCCGCACCGAGGACGCCACCCTCTCCGGACTGGGGCAGCGCAAGGAGCGGCTGGCCAGGGCCGGCGAGACGTACGGCAAGGCCAGCACCAAGGTCACCCTGAACGCCACCCGGGTGACGGGCCGTACGGCCAAGGCGGACGTCACCGAGACCACGACCCTGACCTACGCCGGGGCCCGCGGCAACGCGCCGAAGACCACCGGATTCCAGGCCCGGCACGAGCTGACCTTCAGGGCCGACCGGCGGGGCGACTGGCGGCTGACCGGCATCCGCGACACCGACCAGGGCGGTCTCGCGGTGAACACGCTCTCCAAGCCCGCCCCCGTCAAGGCCACCACCGCCGCCGACAACACCACGCCGAACGCCCCGCGCGCGGCGACCACCCGCAACCCGGCCGCCGCCCCCAAGACCGGCACCACGTACGACTACAAGGCCATGGCGGCCTACGCCGAGAAGCACTGGAACGTCTACAACAAGGACTACCCGGACTTCAGCGGCCGCGGCGCCGGCGGCGACTGCACCAACTTCGTCAGCCAGGCCCTGAAGGCCGGCGGCTGGAAGCACGCCCCCGGCTACGTGTACGACTACACCAAGTGGTTCGGCAACGCCGAGATCCAGTCGCACTCGTTCATCGGCGTCAACGAGTGGTCCTGGTATGCCCAGAACTCCAAGCGGACCACGCCGCTCGCCAACGTCTACCAGCTGGAGGTCGGCGACGTCCTCCAGATGGACTTCGACCGGGACGGGTCCAAGGACCACACCATGATCGTCACGTACAAGAGCCGCGGTGTGCCGTACGTGACCTACCACTCCAACAACACCCTGCGCAGGTCGGTGGCGAGCCTCGTCGCGTCGTACCCGAACGCGTACTACTACGCCTACCGCACCTGAGAACGGTCCGGGGCCGGGCTCAGTGTCCGGCCCCGCGCTCCTCGCGGATCCCCGAGACCACGTCCGCCACGGCCCGGCGGACCGCTTCCGTCTCCGTGAGGAAGTGCCAGTAGTCGGGGTGGCGGCCCTCCAGGCCGGCCACGGCACGGTCCAGACGGGCCACGGCGTCGTCCAGGGGACGGGCGTGGCGCGGGTCGGGGGTGTTGCGCCCGGCCATCGCCAGGCGCTGGGCGTCGCGGATGGCGAAGCGCGTGCGTTCGATCTCCTGCTCGGGGTCCTTCTGCACCGCGTTCAGCCGGTGCAGACGGTCACCGGCGGCCGAGACGGCCTCGTCGGTGTTGTTCAGCAGGGCCCGCACGGTCGACAGCAGGGCCGTGGCGTCGGCCCAGCGCTGCTCGCCCCGGGCGGTGCGGGCCTCGGCCAGTTTCGCCTCGGCCTGGCGGACGTTCTCGGCGGCCGCGTCGGGGACGTGTTGGAGGTCCTGCCAGCAGGCCGCGGTGAAGCGGCGGCGCAGCTCGCTCAGGGTCGGTTCGACCTGCTCGGAGCGGGTGGTGAGGGCCTGGGCGCGGGTGCGCAGGGAGACCAGACGGTGGTCGATCTCGGCGGCGCGGTCCGGCAGCCGCTCCGCCTCCACCCGGACCGCCTCCGCCTCGCGGGTGACCCGCTCGGCGCGCTCCAGGGTCTGCGGGACGCCGTGCTGCCCGGCGCCCTGGTTCAGCTTGGTCAGCTCCGGGGAGAGCGCGGCGAGCCGGGCGGCGAGGTCGTCCGCCTTCAGCCCGGACGCCCGCACGGAGTCGAGGGCGTTGGAAGCGGCGAGCAGGGCCTGGCGGGCGCGCTCGACCGCAGGGGCCAGCCGGGCCAGCTGGGTCTCGGCCTTGCCGAGGAGCGGGCCGAGGCCCTCGGTGAACCGGTCGAGCTCCTGCTTGACCCGGCCGAGTTCCTCCTTGGCGGCGGTCAGCTCGCCGCGGGCGCGGGAGGCGGCGGAGGCCTCCAGATCGTCACGGTCGAGGTCGTGGGCGTCTACGGCGTTGATGTACCGGTGACTGGCCTCGTCGATCCGCCGGCCGAGGGCGTCGAAGTCGGCGACGGCGCGCCGGGCCGCGGGGGAGTCGTCGACGGCGGTGATCGTCTCGATGGAGATACGCAGGTCGCGCTGGGCGGTGTCCAGCTCGTAGAAGGCCGCGGCGGCGGCGTCCTTGGCGGCCTGGGCCTCGGCCCGCTGATTCTCGGCCCGGCCGCCGAACCAGCGCCGGGTCCCGCCGCCCGCGAAGGCGGCGGGCAGCACCAGCACGGCGAGCAACGGGAGCCCGACGAGGGCGAGCGTGTCACGGAGCGGGCTGGGCCTTCGGAGTGGGCTGGGCCTCCGGAGCGGGCCGGGGGCGCTGGGGATACGGCCGCGCGCATGATGTGCGCGCGGCACCGACGGCGAGTCCGGCTGTCCTGGTGTCGCCGTCACATCCCTCTCCCGTGCTGTGGTCCGCCCTGCCCGGTGTCATTCTCCCACCGGTAGAGGACGAACACACGGGCCGGTCAGTTCACCGTTCGGACCGTCACTTTGCCGTCGCCGGTGTGGGCGGACACCACATGGGGGCTGGTCTCGTCGCGGGGCACGGACACATCGACGCCGCCGTCGCCGGTCCGGGCCGTCACGCGGTAGCCGGCCCGGGGCACCGCGATGGTCACGGAGCCGTCGCCGCTGCGGGACTCGACCCGGTCCGGTACGACCCCGAATTCGAGGCGGACGGAGCCGTCGCCGGTGTGGGTGCGGACGTCGTGGGAGGAGACGTCCGCCCGGATGGATCCGTCGCCGGTGCGCAGCCGGAGGGGGCCGGTGGTGTCGCTGACGCGGACGGAGCCGTCGCCCGTGCGGATGCTGAGGGGGTCCCGGAAGCCCCGGGCGTGGACGCTGCCGTCGCCGTCCTCGACCTTCACGGTGATGCCGCGGGGCACCTCGATACGGTGCTTGGCCGAGCAGTCGGCGATGACGCCGGAGCACTTCAGGCGCAGCACCAGCCGGTCGTCCCGCAGGGCCCAGGTGACCTCGGGTTCGTTGCCGACGACGACCGACCCCTTGAACCACCGGGTGACCCCGATCTCGCCCGCCGGGTTGCCGTCGGCGGCGACGATCTCCAGGGCGGAGTCGTCGGAGTCGACGGTGAGGGTGCGGCCCTGGAGGCCGAAGGACCGGTGGTCGGGGTCCGTGTCGTCCCCGGCGGACGCCCCACAGGCGCTGAGCCCGGCGGCGAGCACCACGACGGCACCGGCGAGGGCGACGCTGCGGGCGGTGGCGCGGCCGGTGGCGGTGCGTGCGGTCATGACGGTCTCCCCCTGGACGGACGACGGACGGCGAGCGCCCTGGGGCGCTCTACGACCGTATGGATCCGGGGCCCGCCGGGGGATCCGGGCCACTCCCGGATCCGTGGTGGGGTTATCCCCAGCCGCGGAACCCGCCAGGGCCCCGCGAAACGGGTTTGCGGGACGGCGCCCCGGGCCATGTAGGCTGTCGACTCGACCTGGGTCCAAGGCCCGGGAACCGGGTGCGTAGCTCAGGGGTAGAGCGCCTGCCTTACAAGCAGGATGTCGGCGGTTCGAAACCGTCCGCGCCCACGGGATTGGTCAGCAGGTGAGAGGCCCTCCAGGGATGGTCCTGGAGGGCCTTCCTCGTGATGCAAGGCCACGTAGAATCCACAACGCCAAACGATCATGTTCCCTGTACCACCCGTTTGGGGGACGAGACATCCCGCCATGATGCACGTCGTCCGCCGCCACGCCGGACTGAGTCACACACGGGCCTGAACGAGGAGGGTTCCCAGTGTTCGAGGCCCCGGAGGTGCCGGCATGACCGTCGCGCGCACGTCCATGTAGCCCTGCTCCGCCAGCAGCTGCTCCCACGTGTCGGGCTCGTAGTCCCATCGCTTCACGACGAGCGGGTCCTCGTTGTCGCCGCGCGGGATGTACGAGGCCTGGCAGCCGTAGCAGCCCTCCACGGGAGGCCGCTGTGAGAACACCAGTCGGCCGCCGGGGCGCAGCCGCTCACGCACAGCAGGCAGCAGCCGCGCCGGGTCGGTGAACCAGACCGCGCCGTACACCGAGTACACCGCGTCGAAGGTCTCCGCAGATTCCCGTAGGTAGCTGACAGCGTCGACCTGCTGGAGGTCCAGGCCGCGCAGGTACCCCCAGCGCTCATCGGCTGCGTGCAGCTGTGCCGGCGAGACGTCGATTCCGACGGCGCGCATGCCGATCGCGGCCAAGTGCGCAGCGTTGCCGCCCTTGCCGCAGCCGAGGTCCAAGGAGAGGCCCCCGGGCGGCAGACGCAGGAGCTCAGCTCCAGGCCCGTGGTCGGGGTACTGGGTCCAGTTGAACCAGGGGGTCTCGCCGCGGGCGTTCACCGGCCTGCGTTCGGGCCGCTGCCGCGAGTACGTGTCCCAAGCGATCGCCGTGTCCGTCACTCAAGCTCCGCTCTTCGGGCCGGCCGCCGGTGATCTCCGGGTGGGCGAGGCGCAGGGCGTCGGCGTTGTCACGGCCTTGGGCGACGACAGCACCGACGAGGGCGGACGGGGTGTGCCGGGGGATGTGGAGCCAGTCGGCGGCCATGGTCCCCCAAGTGTTCGGAGCCGTCCGTGCCTACGTCGCGGAGTTCCGGCGCGGAGGCCCTCCAGGAGTTTCTGGAGGGCCTTTGTTGTCGGGGTTGTTGGGCCCGGTCAGTAGTTCGCGTTGGCCAGGAGTTCGCCGTTCTTGTCGTAGACCGTGACGAGGCCGTTCTTCGACTCGTAGCAGGAGGTGAACGCGGAGGCGATGAGTTTGCCTTCGCCCTGGTGGGGGCCCATCAGGCCGCCGGTGTAGTCGGTGAAGACCTCCGGCGCGTCGAGGATGTCGTTGCGTTTGTCCGCGCCGGTCACCTTCGTGACGTGCTCGACCGCGGCCTTCTCCGTCGCCGTGCCGCTCTTGGCGACGCAGTCCTTGAACTGTTCGGCCTGTGGCTTGTCCTCGGCCGGTCCCGGCTTTTCGGCGCTGTCGTCCCCGCGCCCGGCGTCGGCCGCGACGGCCTTGTCCTTGTTCGAGG
Source organism: Streptomyces sp. NPDC007929 (assembly GCF_042959065.1). Lineage (NCBI taxonomy): Bacteria > Bacillati > Actinomycetota > Actinomycetes > Kitasatosporales > Streptomycetaceae > Streptomyces > Streptomyces sp. NPDC007929. The sequence goes on from NZ_JBIBKD010000002.1 coordinate 825,282, forward strand.
TGTCGGTGCTGTCCTCGCCTCCCCCGCCGCCCGTGGCCACGGCGGCTACGACGAAGAGGGCGAGGATGCCCGCGCAGCCGAGGCCCGCGATCTTGCCCACGCCGCGCTTCTTGGGCGGCTGGGGCGCCGGAGCGCCGTAACCGGGCTGCGGCGGGTGGGGCTGGGGCGGCTGCTGCGGGTACTGCTGGCTCATGGGTCCCCCTCGGGATCTTGCGTGTCGTGCGTACGACCTGCCGAGGGAGCCTTGCGGTTGTAGAGGGCCGAGCGAGTTCACCTGATGGGGGCACCGCCCGTCGCACGCCCAGAGGGCATCCGTACGCGCGTGCCCCCCGGGCCGGTCGTCAGTCTCGCGTGTGCTTCAGCGCCGAGCGGGCCGCCACCCGCTCGGAGCCGGTCAGCTCGGACCAGTAGCGGTGCGTGCTCACGAACACCGCGAGCTCGTGCTCCCGCCGGCGGAGCTTCTCCACCTCGGCCTGTTCGTCGGCGGTCCAGCCGGGGGAGGCGGGGCGCTCCACCTTGCGCCAGCCGCCCTCGTCGCTGAAGCCGTCCAGTGGCTCCACCGACCAGGGCAGCCGCTTCAGCAGGGCCGACAGCTCGGCCCGGACCTGATGGAGTTCCTCCTGACCGGCCAGGAGGTCACTCGGAAAGTCATAGGTCGTCGCCACGCCCCAATGATACGCCTGTTCGAATTTGGCAGGCGAGTTCCTTCCTGTGGTTCAGTCGAACGGGTGTACCTCCGCCACCACCTCCGCCACCACCCGGGCCGTCACCGGAGCCGGCACCCCGTGCCGCTCGGCCGCGCGGAGCAACGCGCCCCCGATGGCGTCCAGTTCGAGGGGCCGGCCGGCCTCGGCGTCGCGCTGCATCGAGGACTTCGTCGACGGCGGGAACGCGTCGTAGCGGGCGAGGGCCTCGGCCGGGTCCGCCGGGCCGCCGCACGCGCGGCTGATCGCCGCCGTCTCCTCCACCAGGGCGGTCAGCTCGTCGCGGTGGCGGGTGCGGACGTCGCCGAGGGGGAGGCCGATGGGGGTCCCCCCTGGTCGAGCGAAGTCGAGAGCTCGGGGGAGGGTGGTCAGCAGGGCGAAGGGCGCCAGGAACGACATCTTCGCCCACAGGGCCGCCGTCTCGTCCTCCAGGACGCGGGTGGCCGGACCGGCCGCCGCGAAGGCGTCGGCGAGGGCGTCCAGACGGGGCCGGGGCACATCCGTGCCGGTCAGGTCGATCTCCGCGAAGGGGCTGCAGTGTTCGACGACGCCCGGCGCGACCCGGGTGGACTCGACGCGGATCACGGCCGGGGCCACCCGGTCGGGCCGGTAGCGGGCGCGCAGGGCCGCGGGATGTTCGACACCGTTCAGGAACGGCACCAGCAGTCCGTCGGACAGCACCCGGGCCGGAACCCGCGCCAGGGCGGCGTCGAGCGCGGTGTGCTTCACGGTCACCAGGCACGCGTCGACCGGCTCCCGCAGCTCGGTGCCGGCCTCGACGCGGGCCGTGAAGTCGCCGAAACGGCCGCTGCGGACCCGGATGCCGTCGGTGCGCAGCGCCTCGGCGGTCTTCTCGCCGGACAGGCAGATCACACGGTGGCCGGCTCGGGAGAGCAGGGCGGCGAGCAGACCGCCCACACCGCCGGGGCCCAGGACGGCCACGCTGAGTTCGTTCGCCACGAGGTTTCCTCTCGTCGGTCGGCCCCGGGACGGTGGCCGCCTCGCAGCGATCATGACAGGTGACGCTGTCGTACGGGGGCCGTACGGGTGAGACTGGGGGCATGTGCCGGAGTATCAAGACGTTGCGTCCGCCCGCGATGCCCGAAGAGGCCACCGAGGCCGACGTGCGCGCAGCCGCCCTGCAGTACGTGCGGAAGGTGTCGGGGTTCCGCGCCCCCGCCGCTCACAACCAGGAGGTGTTCGACCGCGCCGTGGAAGCCGTCGCGCAGGCCACGGCCGAGTTGCTGGACGGTCTGGAGGTGCGGGGGGCCGGGGCCCGGAAGGCGAGCTAGAGGACCGGCGCCCCACCCTCCAGGCCGCTCAGACCGCCGGTTCCGGCTGCGTCTTGGGACCTGCGGCCGGCACCGGCTCCGCCTCGTCCCACAGCCTCGTCGTCCGCCGGTAGCCGTACACCACCGAGCCCATCGCCAGCAGCAGGAGCGGCCCGGATATCCACGGGTACGCGGCCATCTCCAGCGGCACGAAGCGGTAGGACGCCAGCAGCACGGCGAAGACGACCGTCCCGTAGCCGATCAGCCGCAGCCCCGCCCGGTCCCAGCCGCGGTCGTAGGTGCGCAGCCCCGCCTCCACCGTGTACGCGAACACCACACCGGCGATGAGGTCCACGCCGTAGTGCCAGCCGAAGCCCAGCGTGGCGGCGAGCGTGGCGACCAGCCAGAACGTGCCGGCGTAACGCAGGGCGCGCGGCCCCTTGCGGGAGTGGATGAAGATCGTGGTCGCCCAGGCCGTGTGCAGGCTGGGCATGCAGTTGCGCGGGGTGATCCCGTCGAACGGCATCGCGTACGGGGTGATGACCGGCGGCAGGGTGTCCGGCCACAGGTCGGCCGTCGCCCAGTGCCCGCCCTCGGGGCCGTAGGCGAACATCGGCCCGACCACGGGGTAGACCATGTAGAAGGCCGGTCCGAGCAGCCCGATCAGCAGGAACGTGCGCACCAGGTGGTGGCGCGGGAAGCGGCGCTCGGCCGCCACGTTGCGCAGCTGGTACAGCGCCACGCAGACCGCGGCCACGGCGAGCTGGGCGTAGACGTAGTCGAGGGCGTGCTCGCCGACCGGGCCGCTCGCCCGCAGGAGCCGGCCCGCAAGCCACGACGGGTTGCCCAGCGCGTGGTCGGCCATCGCCACGTACGGGTCGAGCACCGTCGGGCGGGTCTTCGAGGTGATCAGCAGCCAGGTGTCACCGGTCTTGCGCCCGGCCACCAGCAGCAGGCCCAGTCCTACGCCCTTCAGCAGCAGGACGCGCTCCGCGCCGGTGCGCCGCGTCAGGGCGACGACCGCGAGCCCCAGGATCACCCACAGCGCGCCGTTGCCGAACGGGTGGCCCTCCTCGGGGTAGGCCCCCGCCAGCCACCGCACCAGCAGGAACACGACGTCTATCCCCACCGCGGCGCCGAGGGCGATGAGCCGCTGCCGCCAGGTGAGCACCACCATCGTCAGCGCCAGGCTGGCGTAGAGCAGGAACCCGGACTTGGGGGCGTACACCACCTCGCGTGCCTGCGCGGTGATCGGCCCCTGGGCGCCGAAGCGGTGCGCGGCGATCTGGAGCGCGACGAGGAACCCGAGCGTGACCACGCCCGCCACGGCCCACAGCAGGGCCCGGGGGTGCCGCCGTGCCGCGAGCGCGAGGTGCCGCGTCCGGGAGGCTTTCGGCGACTCGGTGGTGGTCATGTCTGTGCCGCTTCCAGGTCGGGGTGGTCGTGGTGGGGAGCCGGAGCCCGGGCTACGACGTCCGCGGCTCGCGCCGCATCAGGAACGCCGCCCCCGCCCCGGCAGCGAACAGCGCCCCCACCGACACCGCCGTCGCGAGCCAGGTCGCGCCCAGCCAGTGGGCGCCGAAGTAGCCGAGGGCGACGCTGTACACGGCCCAGGTGAAGCCGGCCAGGGCCGACCAGGGCAGGAAGTCACGGGCGCGGCGGTGCGCGGCGCCCGCGCCGAGGGAGACCACCGAGCGGCCGGCGGGAGCGAAACGGGCCAGGACGACGAGGGCGCCGCCGCGCGCGAGGGCCGCCCCGAGTCGCTGCTGGGCGCGGGTCAGCCGCCGGGAGCGGGAGATCGCCCGGTTCAGACGGGCGCCGCCGCGCCAGGCGAGGCGGTAGGCGGCCAGGTCGCCCAGGACGGAGGCGGTGGCCGCGCAGAGGATCAGGGCGAGGATGTCGGGCACGTCGGTCGCCGTGCCCGCTGCCGCCGCCGTGGCCGCCGTGATCACCAGGACGCCGCTGGGCAGCACCGGCAGGAACACGTCGAGCAGCACGGACAGGGCCACCACCGCGTATATCCATGGGCTGCCGATCGGCAGCCCCACTTGCTCCAGCACCGCAACTCCCCGTGGACTCCCCCGTGGGCCAGACCGTGCCGCGGTGGCGCGGGGGAGCGGCAGGGGTGGCCATGACAGCCATAGAGCGTACGCCGGGGGTGTGACGGGCGGTTCACGGGGGCTCATACGTTCGGTGCCGACTGTTCATCTCGTAGCGGATCGTCCGCCCTCGTCATGAATCGTCCGGCACTGTCGTATATGCGCAGACAGACGGAACGACGCCTCCCCCGCGGGGAAGGCGCCGTCTTCGGCGGTACAGGCGCTACAGGCGGTACGGGCGGCGGTACGGGCGGCGGTACGGGCGGCTCAGGCGGCCACCGGTGTCTGCTCCGCCGGGCGCCGCTCCTGGGTCGAGGTGCGCTTGGACAGCAGCCGGTCCACGCCGAACGCGCCGGAGCCCGTGAAGATCAGCAGGAACATGGCCCAGCAGTACATCGCCGCGCCCTCGCCGCTGTTCTGGATCGGCCACAGCGCCTGTGGCTGGTGGACCTTGAAGTAGGCGTACGCCATCGCCCCGGAGGAGATGAACGCCGCTATGCGGGTGCCGAGGCCGAGCAGTACCAGGGTGCCGCCGACGAGCTCGATGACGGCCGCGTACCAGTTCGGCCAGGCGCCGGTCGAGGCGGTGCCGCCCTTGCCGTCCACGCCGCCGAGGACGCCGAAGAGTGAGACGGCGCCGTGGCAGGCGAACAGCAGGCCGACGACGATCCGGAACAGGCCGAGCGCGTACGGCTGAGCGCCGTTGAGGCGAGCGGTCATGTGGGGGGTCACTCCTTCGGTTGGCCGGCCCTGGGGAGGCCGGTCGGGGACGGATACCGCGGAGTAGTCCACGTTAGGTGTGCCTAATAGATGCTTGCAAGTTCAACATTTGGCCACGCCTTTGCCACCCTTTGGCGCCCTGTTCCCGGCGCAGTCGCACGTAGGGCGGTTCTCGCCACCGCTGTCACCACCGAAAGTGTGACCGAAAGCGCCCCTGGGCGGCCTCGCGCCGCCCTCGTCCCGCGCTCGCCTTCTGTCGGCATACCGAACGCCAACCGCCGTGTGTGTACAACTCCTTGACGGTTCTCACAGGGTGAGGTCGGAGTCCAGCAGGGTCGTCAGGCGTGGGCCCGTCCCCTCGCGGGTCTTGGCGTGCTCCAGCCGCAGCCGGGCCGAACGGCCGCGCAGGGTCAGGGTCATCAGCTGGTTGCCGAACCACGGGCCGCCCGTCTTGCGCCAGCCGACCGGCGGACGCGCGAGGCGGCCGTGCCGGGCCAGGCCGCGGCCGATACCCCGGGCCATCGCGCTCCAGCCGATGCGGAAGGCCAGCCGCATCGACAGCGGCACCGAGTTGTGGACCGGGGAGCAGACCAGTTGCAGTACCCGGGCGTCCGGGCCCGCACCGGGCCAGGAGGGCTCGGCGATGTAGGCGTGGTGCACGTCCCCGGACAGCACGCACACCGTCGCCGGCGCGTCCCGCCCCGAGCCCGCCTCGGCGATCAGCTCCGCCAGCCCCGCGAAGGAGTCGGGGAACGCCGACCAGTGCTCCAGATCGGCGGCGCGCCGCACCTTCTCCCCGAACCGCGCCCAGCGCTCGCCCCGTTCACCGCCGCACAGGGCCGCGTTCCACCCCTCGGCGTCGTGCACCAGGTGCGGCAGCAGCCAGGGCAGCGAGGTGCCGATGAGGAGGTGGTCGTAGCTCTCGCGCCCGTCCAGCACCTGCTCGCGCAGCCAGGCCTCCTCGCCCGGGTCGAGCATCGCGCGCTCGTTCTCGGCGAGGACCCGGGCGGCCCTGCTGTCCACCATCACCAGACGGACCCGGCCGAAGTCGCGCCGGTAGCTCCAGCGGGCCGCGGTCGCGTCGGCGTCGGCCTTGGCGGCGAAGGCGCGCAGCGCGTCGGTGCCGTCGGGGGTGGCGCGGACCGCCTCGTACACCGGGTCGGCCGCGAGTTCCTCCAGGGACAGGTTGCCGAGGTGCTGGTGGACCCAGTACGACATCAGGCCGCTCAGCAGCCTCTCCTGCCACCAGCCGGTGGCGCGCATGTCCTCCAGCCAGGCGGCGGAGGTGTTCCAGTCGTCGATGACGTCATGGTCGTCGAAGATCATGAAACTGGGCACGGTGGACAGCAGCCAGCGGATGCGCGGGTCGAGCCAGGACTCGTAGTAGAGGTGCGTGTATTCCTCGTAGTCCGCGACGCCGCTGCCCGGGCCCTCCTCGATGTCGCGGCGGGCCGCCAGCCAGCGCTGCGTGGAATCGGAGGTCTCGTCGGCGTACACCTGGTCGCCGAGCAGCAGCAGGACGTGCGGCCGCTTGCCTTCCGGGTCGGCGGCGAGGCGGGTGGCGAGGGCGTCCAGGGCGTCCGGGCCGACGGGGTCGTGGCCGCCCGCGGGCGGGGAGGCCCAGCGGCAGGAGCCGAAGGCGACGTCGAGTTCGCCGTCCGGGCCCGGGGCGTGGATCGCCGAGGGCGGGAAGGGGGAGCCGGGCAGCGGCCACACGCGCGTGCCGTCGAGGAGCACCTCGTACGTCGTGGTCGTACCGGCCGTCAGGCCCGTCACCGGGACCAGCGCGTAGTGGTGGCCCGCGATCTGGAAACTGCGGGCCGTGCCGCCGGAGCCGTCGGCGCAGCGCACCTCGGCGGAGCACGGACGGCTCGTCTCGACCCACACGGTCGCGGACGAGCCGTCGGTGTACCTCAGCAGCGGTCCGAGGCGCAGTGCGCTCATGGCGTTCCCCTCTCCGTCGCCCCGTACGGTACGCAGCGACGGAGGGCGGCGGGGAGGACCCGGCGCGAAATCAGCGTGTCAGCAGCTCGCGAGGTAGTTCTGCAGCGCGGACTTCTCGGCCGAGTCGACGGAGAGGCCGTAGTAGTACTTCACCTGCACCCAGGCGCGGACGTAGGTGCAGCGGTATGCCGTCCGCGACGGCATCCAGGTGGCGGGGTCCTGGTCGCCCTTGGACTGGTTGACGTTGTCGGTGACCGCGATGAGCTGCGGGCGGGTCAGGTCGTTGGCGAACGACTGGCGGCGGGACGTCGTCCAGGAACCGGCGCCGGAGTCCCAGGCCTCGGCCAGCGGGACCAGGTGGTCGATGTCCAGGTCGGAGGCGGCGGTCCAGGTGGCGCCGTCGTAGACGGAGTACCAGCTGCCGCTGGTGGCGGCGCAGGAGGAGTTCTGCTCGACGTCGGTGCCGTCGCGCTCGAGGACGACCTCGCGGGTGTTGCAGGCGCCGGACTGGGTGATCCAGTGCGGGAAGAGGTCGCGGTCGTAGCCGGTGCGGTTCTCGGTCTTCACGGTGAGTGAGGCGAGGTAGGTGCGGGCGGTGGAGGCGCTCACCGGGGTGGGGAGGGCGGCGGAGGCCGTGGGGGCGTTGAAGAGGGCCACGGAGGATATGAGCGCGGTGGCCGCCGCGGCCACGCTGAGCCGTCGACGCGCGTAGAACCTGGGCATGCGAACTCCCTGGGGAGGTGGGGGCGTTGGCTTGCGAGCAGGGGAATGCTCGCGGTGCCGTGTTGCGCACAGATGTGCGCCCGGTGAGAAGCTAGTGACGAGGCCATGACATGACAAGGTTCGAGACGGAACTTTTCACCTCGGGCGCGTCCCGTACCATGGACGGCGCAGAAGGGGAGTAGCTCTTCGCCGGACCGTCGACATACTGCTCAGCTCGTCTGAGCCGGCGCCCGGAGGCCGGTCCTCATCCCAGGACCTGCCAGCGAGACCTTCGGCAACGCAGTGCACTCCCGTGCCGCTCCCCGGCACGGGTACCGATGTGCTGTCGTGCCGAGGTGTCGTGTGCGAAGGTCCAGCACTCTCGGTGGGGCAGCCCCGACCGATTGAGGAACCCTTGATCAGCCTGACCGTGACGGCCGTCGTCTTCGGCGTCGTCTTCCTCGCGGAACTGCCGGACAAGACCGCGCTCGCCGGCCTCGTCCTCGGCACCCGCTACCGCGCCTCCTACGTCTTCGCCGGTGTCGCCGCCGCCTTCGCGCTGCACGTCGTGCTCGCCGTCGCGGCCGGCAGTGTGCTGACGCTGTTGCCGCAGCAGATCGTGCAGGCCCTCACCGGTGTGCTGTTCCTGGGCGGGGCCGCGGTGCTGCTGCTGAAGAAGAGCGAGGACGAGGAGGAGGTCCGCAAGCCGGAGAACCAGTCCTTCTGGAAGGTCTCCGGCGCCGGTTTCATGCTCATTCTGGTCGCCGAGTTCGGTGATCTGACGCAGATCATGACCGCCAACCTGGCCGCCCGCTACGACGACCCGCTCTCCGTCGGCCTCGGTGCGGTGCTCGCGCTGTGGGCCGTGGCGGGGCTCGGCATCGTCGGCGGCAAGGCGCTGATGAAGAAGGTGCCGCTGCGGCTGATCACGCAGATCGCGGCGCTGGTCATGCTGGCGCTCGGGCTGTGGAGCCTGTGGGAGGCGGTGACCGGCTGAGCCCGGCCGGGGCGGACCGGGGTGGACCGGGGCGGACCCGGGCCGCGGTGAGCGGTGGGTGAGCGTTCGAGGGGGCCCCTGGCGCGAAGGCGGTTCTGTTTTGTACCGTGGAGGAACAAAGTGGCCTCCGCTCGTTTTCCCTGACCGGCGGGCGGGGCCGCCTTGTCCCTCCGGGGCGTGCCGGTCGCGATCCGTCGTCCGCGCCCCCCTCTCGCGTCAGAACGCGCCCCGAGCCTTGGAGCTGCCCCATGACGGCCACCGCCGTGCTCACCGCCCGCGCCCTCCTGCTGGACATGGACGGCACCCTCGTCAACTCGGACGCCTCCGTCGAACGCGTCTGGCGGCGCTGGGCCGAGCGCCACGGGCTCGACGGGGACGAGGTCATGAAGGTCGTCCACGGCCGGCAGGGCTACGCCTCCATGGCCCTGCTGCTCCCCGAGCGGCCGATGGAGCAGAACCACGCCGACAACGCCCGGATGCTCGCCGAGGAGACCGCCGACACGGACGGCGTCGTCGCGATCCCCGGCGCACCGGAGTTCCTCGCCTCGCTGCGCGGGTTGCCGCACGCCCTGGTGACCTCCGCGGATGTGCCGCTCTCCACGGCACGGATGGCGGCGGCCGGTCTCGACCTGCCCGACGTACGGGTGACAGCGGAGTCCGTCGGCGCGAGCAAGCCCGACCCGGAGGGCTTCCTGAAGGGCGCCGCGGAACTGGGCGTCGCCCCCGCGGACTGCGTGGTGTTCGAGGACTCCGGAGCGGGGATAGCGGCGGGCCGCGCCGCCGGGATGACGGTCATCGGCATCGGCCCCCGCGCCGCGATCCACGAGCCGGACGTGGTGGTGGAGGACCTCACGAAGATCCGGGTGGAGTCCGCGGGCGACGGCACGCTCCGCCTGCACGTCGGCTGAGGCACGGCCGCCACCTCGCCGCCCGGCTCGGCGCGGCGGCAGCCGCGACGGTGCCCGTCACCAGGGCGACGGGCGTGCGCGCCGCGCGGCGGGCCCATCAGGGCTCGCGGGTTTCCGACTCCAGCTTCTCCCGGGTCGCCCGGTCGTAGACGCCGAGCTCGTCGCTCTGGACGCCGCGTGACCACTGGTAGGTGCGGACCGCGTCGGCCACGCGGTCGTCATAGATGCCGTCGGTGTCGTCGTCGTAGAGGTACAACTGGCGCAGGCGGAGCTGGAGTTCGGTGACCTCCGGGCCGCGGTCGCCGAGGCGCAGCACGGTGGGGCCCGCCTTCCGACGGCCGTTGTCCGGAGGTGCCTGCTCCGCGCTGGTCACCGAACCGGACGGCTGCGGGGCCGACGGCGAGGGCGACTGCGACGGGCTCGCCGACGCGCTCGGCGCGGACGGCGACGGCGAGGCGGACGGGCTGCCGTCGCGCGACGGCGACGGCGACGGTGCGGCCGGGGCCGCGGGAGCCGCCGAGGCGCTGCCCCGCGGGGAGGCGGACGCCGGGCTGCTCGACGGCGCGTCCGGCACGCTCGCGCGGATGTCGTCCGGCAGGGCGGTGTCCCGGCTGGGGCTCTCGTAGGAGAACAGCCCGCTCGCGTACCCGGCCGCCGCCACGACGGCCACGCAGGCGCCGGTCGCGGCGACGAGGAGGCTACGGCGCCGTCGCCCGGACCTGCGCGCACCCGGCCCGTCCACGTCCCCCGCACCGCGCTCGTCCCTCGCATAGCCGTCGAAAAGGCGCAGGTCGGTGACGCTCGGCTCGGTCCCGGCGGGCGCCAGTGGAGCCGGAAGCGCCGAGGTGGTGGAGGTCGCCGGGGTCGCCTGGGCCGCCTGGGCCGCCGGGGTCGTCGGCAGTACGGCGGTCGCGTCCGGGTCGACGGGGCGCAGAGGCATGGTGGCCTCAGCGGGGCGGCCCGGCGCGCCTTCGGCCGCGGGCCGGGGGTCTTCGGGCCGGGGCGCCTCCGCAGAACCGTTTCGCGGCGCTCCGGGGTGGCTCGTCACAGCCGGGCCCTGTGTGCCTTGGGCCGCCGCCGGGTGGTTCGGGCCCTGCGGCGCTCGGGCAGAACCGTTTCCTGGCGGTCTGGGTTCGTCTCCGTACGGGCGTGCGGCGCTGTTGTCCGTCGCGGCCGGCCCCTGCGTGCCCGGGGCAAGCCCCGTGAGGTCGGTCGTGTCGTCCTGGGCCCGGGTCGGCTCGGCCGAGGGTGGCGTAGCACCACCCGGACCGCCGAGCGCACCCCCCTCGATCTCCACGTACGGGCGGATCCGCAGCGGGTCGAAGTCCTCCGCTGCCGCAGCCTCCGCCGTGCGGGTGTCGCGGAGGGCCTCGGCGGCGCGGTGCGTGCAGGCGCAGGCGGGGGTGTTGTCCCGCTGTCTGGGCGCGCCGCACTCCGGGCACGGGTGACCGTTGGGCGGTTCCACGCGTTCCTCCCTCCCCTCGCGAACTCCAGAGATTATCCAGATCTTCTCCACAGCACGGTCGAGGAGCCCCCGGAACCACAGCTTCCAAAAGGGCCTGGCGGGCCATAACCGGTCACAGCGGTCACGATGGAAAATGTCACAGGAGACTTGGGAACGCAGGAGCTCGGGAGGTCGTATGGCCGGGGACGCGAACGCCAGCACGCTGAAGCCCCCCGGCGCGGTCCCCCGGGAGCAGGTGCCGGGAAACGTCCTGGTCTCCATCGGCGCCCTGCTCCTCGGCATGCTGCTGGCCGCCCTCGACCAGACCATCGTGTCGACCGCGCTGCCCACGATCGTCAGCGACCTCGGCGGCCTGGACCACCTGTCCTGGGTGGTCACCGCCTATCTGCTGGCCGCGACCGCGGCCACCCCCCTGTGGGGCAAGCTCGGCGACCAGTACGGCCGCAAGCGGCTGTTCCAGACGGCGATCGTGATCTTCCTGATCGGGTCCGCGCTGTGCGGCGCCGCGCAGGACATGGCCCAGCTGATCGCGTTCCGGGCACTGCAGGGCCTCGGCGGCGGCGGGCTGATCGTGCTGTCGATGGCGATCGTCGGGGATCTGGTGCCGCCCCGTGAACGCGGCCGGTACCAGGGCCTGTTCGGGGCGGTGTTCGGCGCGACCAGCGTGCTCGGACCGCTGCTCGGCGGGCTGTTCACCGAGCACCTGAGCTGGCGCTGGGTGTTCTACGTCAACCTGCCCGTCGGCGTCGTCGCGCTCGCCGTGATCGCCGCCGTCCTGCACATCCCGCGTACGGCACGACGGCACGTCATCGACTACCTCGGAACCTTCCTCATCGCCGCCGTCGCCACTTGCCTGGTGCTGGTCGCCTCGCTCGGCGGTACCACCTGGGCGTGGGGATCCTGGCAGATCGTCGGCCTGGCGGTCCTGGGCGTCGTCCTCGCTGTCGCCTTCGTGGCGGTCGAACGGCGGGCCGCCGAACCCGTGCTGCCGCTCAAGCTGTTCCGCGTCCGCACCTTCACGCTCGCCGCCCTGATCAGTTTCGTCGTCGGCTTCGCCATGTTCGGCGCCATGACGTACCTGCCGACGTTCCTCCAGGTCGTGCAGGGCGTCAGCCCGACCATGTCCGGTGTGCACATGCTGCCGATGGTGCTGGGCCTGCTGCTGGCCTCGACCGCCTCCGGGCAGATCGTCAGCCGCACCGGCCGCTGGAAGGTGTTCCCGATCGCCGGTACCGGCATCACCGCGCTCGGGCTCCTCCTGCTCCACCAGCTCGACGAGCACAGCTCCACCGCCGAGCTGAGCGGCTTCTTCTTCCTCTTCGGACTCGGACTCGGCCTGGTGATGCAGGTCCTGGTGCTCATCGTGCAGAACGCCGTCGCCTACGAGGACCTGGGCGTCGCCACCTCCGGCGCGACCTTCTTCCGCTCCATCGGCGCCTCGTTCGGCGTCGCCGTCTTCGGCACCGTCTTCGCGGGGCGGCTCGGCGACCAGCTCACCGACGCCTTCCGGGGCGTCCCGCTCCCGCCCGGCATCTCCGTGGACAGCCTGGAGGCCGACCCGCGCGGCATCGCCGCCCTGCCGTCCGGCCTGCGCCCGCCCGCCCTGCACGCCTACGCCGTCTCCATCACGGACGTCTTCCTGTACGCCGCCCCCGTCGCGCTGTTCGGCTTCGCCCTGGCCTGGTTCCTGAAGGAGGACCGGCTGCGCGGCTCGGTCACCGCGCCCGACGGCACCGAGACCCTCGCCAGCAACCCCGTCGAGCGGTCCTCCTACGACGAGGTGTGCCGGGCGCTGTCGGTGCTCGGCACCCGCGAGGGCCGGCGCGAGATCTACCGGAAGATCACCGACCGGGCGGGCTACGACCTGCTGCCCGCCACGAGTTGGCTGCTGCTGCGGATGCGGCGGCACGGCTCGGTGGAGCCGGGCGTGCTCGCCGACGCGATGCCCGTGCCGCTGACCGTGGTCATGGAGGCCGCGCGGCAGGCCGAGGAGCGCCGCCTCGCCGTGCGGCGCGGTGTCGACATGGTCCTGACCGACCAGGGGCGCGAGGTCGCCGACCGGCTGGCCGAGGCCCGGGAGGAGTCCCTCGCCGAGCTGCTCGGCGACTGGTGGGGGCCGGACCGGCCGACCGACCTCCAGCATCTCGTGCGCGAGCTGACGGGCGAGCTGTGCGGGTCGCGGCGCGAGCGGCCGTACAGCGTGCGCTCCGCGCGGGAGAAGCCCTGACGCCTCAGCCCGGCTGCTTGCCCGGCTCCGTGCCCAGCTCCGTGCCCAGTTCCTTGCTGAACCAGTGCTCCGCGTACGGGCCGTCGTTGTGGGGTGCGGTCTCGGTGTAGCCGAGGCGGGCGTAGAGGCCACGGGCCTCGACGAGGTCGCCGCGGGTGTCGAGGATCATCCGGGCGGCACCGAGCGCGCGGGCGGCGTCCTCGGCGGCCCGGACCAGGAGCGGGGCCCCGCCCCGGCCGCGCATCGGCTCGCGCACGAACACCCGCGTGAGCTCGGCGGTCGCGCCGTCCAGCAGCCGTACGCCCGCGCTGCCGGCCGGCTCACCGTCGTACCGGGCGACGAGCAATTGCCCGCCGGGCGCGGCGAGATCGGCACCCGACTGCGCGGCGATCTCCCGCTCCAGCTCGTCCGGGTCGGTCCGGCGTCCCTCGTGCAGCAGGTACCAGCGGTCGCTGACCTCGGTGTAGAACGCCCGCCACAGCGCGGCGGCGACGGGGGAGTCGTACGGTTCCGGGGTCACGGTCCAGGTCATGGAACGCATGGTGCGCAGCCGCCACACCGGACACGCAAGCGAATAATCCCGGCCACCGGTTCACGCCCCTTTCGCGCCCGGGGCCGTTTGGGTACGGGCTTTGCGGACACCCGACGGGCGAACCGGCTCGCGAGGAGAGCCGGTTGGGCCGAGAACCCGGAAGGCATTCATGTCCACTGGCCTGATCATTGCTCTGATCGTGATAGCGGCGGTCGTCATCATCGCGGCCGTCATGACCCTGCGCGCCCGCGGGCCTCGGCGTGGCCCGAGCCTGAAGCGGCGCTTCGGACCCGAGTACGACCGGGCCGTGGCCCGGCACGACGGCGACACCAAGGCCGCCGAGCGTGAACTGACCGAGCGCGTGCAGCGCCACGGCGACCTGCGCGAGCGGTCGCTGGACCCGGCGCGGCGCGAGCAGTACGAGGCGCGCTGGACGGCCGCGCAGGAGCGGTTCGTCGACTCGCCGCGCGAGGCCGTCGCCGAGGCGGACCGGCTGCTCGCCGAGGTCGCCGGTGCCCGGGGCTTCCCGGACGGCGGGCAGTACGAGGAACAGGTGGCGGCGCTGTCCGTGCACCACGCCCACCACGTGGACGGCTACCGGCGTGTGCACCGCGCGGCGCAACTGCGCGCGGAGGACGCCCGGGAGGGCGGCCAGGGCACGGAGGACATGCGTGAGGCCTTCGTGGCGGCCCGCGCCCTGTTCGAGGAGCTGGTGCGGCCGGTCCGCCACGACGGCGCCCGCCACACCGGCGGACGCCACGACAGCGGTCGCGAGCGCGCCGCTCTGAACGGCGGCCGCAAGGCTCCGAGCCGCGGCGGCCACCTGCCGTGGGCGATGAACCGACGTCAGGCGAAGGAGAGTTGAGGCAATGACCGACATGACCCGCCCGCCCGGCGACCACACGCCGGCCGCGCCGGACGCCCGCGGCGAGAGCGCCCTGGGCACCGGCCACCGCACCACACAGGGCACGGACCACGACACGGCCCGGGACGCGGACACCGGCCGCGGCACCACGCACGGCATCGAGACCGACCGCGGCGCCGCGCACGGCACCGACGCGGACCGCGCCGCGGCGCACGGCACCGATCTGCCCGGCACGGACCGGCACGACACCGACCGGCTCGCCGCCGAAGCACCCCGCGACGACCACCGCACCACCCCCGACAAGGCCGGCCCCGCCAAGAACCGGGCCCATCTGCTCGCCCACGACGATCTCGACAAGCTCGGTGCCCAGTTGCACCACGCCGTCGCCGGGTTCGTCGACGGGCCCCGGGCCGCCGTCGAGGAGGCCGACCATGTGCTGGAGGAGATCGCGGCCCGCTTCACCGAGGCCGTGACGCAGCGCCGCCGCACCCTGCGCCACTCCTGGCAGTCCGTCGAGGGCGGGGAGGGCCGGGACGCCAGGTCCGTCTCGTCGGCCGACACCGAGCAGCTGCGACTGGCCCTGAAGGACTACCGCGAGCTGGCCGAACGGCTGCTGCACGTGTGATCCGGGGCGCCTGCCCCGGTCGTCAGTGCTCCGCCCGGCGCTCCCGCCACTGCCGTACGACGTCCTCGACGTCGTACGGCTTCTTTCCCAGCGGGGGGCCGGGCGGCGGCTTGAACATCATCTCGCGGACCTTGTCGTTGATCTCGCCGATGATCTTCCGGACGATCCGCTCCGAGGGGGCCGCGAGCGCGGCCTCCAGCGCGTCCTCCGCCTCCTTGCGCAGCGCCAGCGTGGGCGGGAGGACGGAGTAGCCCTCCCGGGCCATCTTCCGCTTGACCCACCACAGTTCGTCGTAGGTGCTCTCGATGTCGTGGGGGAGGGGCTCGCCCGCGCCCGGCAGCCGTTCGAACTCCCCACGCCGCTCCGCGTCACGGATCTGCTTGTCGACCCAGGACTCGAAGTCGACGCCCGGTGGCTTTCGCTCGGTCATGAGGCCATTGTGCCGGACACCGCGCGGCCAGGCGTTCTATCATTCGGCGGGCCCGCAGGCCCACCCAGGACGTCTCGGACAAGGAGCGCACGTGCTCGAACTCACCATGGCCACCGTCGCGGAGGCGGAGGCGGGAGCCACGGCCGGCATGCTCATGGCCGACGCGCCGAGCGAGCCGGGTGCGGTGCTGCGGGTGGGCCGCGACAAGTCCGTGTGCCGGCTGAGCACGCCGGACGACTGGCTGTTCGTCTCCCGCGTCCACCTGGAGTTCCTGTGCGGGCCGGAGGGCACCTGGCAGCTCACCTGGCTGCGCGGCTCCCAGCCCGACCCGTCCTCCGAAGTGCGGCTGACCATGGGGGAGTACGTCCAGCCCCTCGGCTACGGCGGCACCGTCCCGCTGCCCCGGGGCGGCAGTGGCGAGATCATCATCCAGGACCGCACCGCCCCGCGCAGCGTCAACGTGGGCTTCTACCACGAGGTGTGACCCAGAGGCCTCACGCCAGTACGCGCGCCAGGGCGAACCCGTCGTAGCCCTTCATTCCCACCGTCTGGATCGCCGTGCCGCTCAGCCTCGGGTGGGCGGCGATCAGCTCGATCGCGGTGCGGGTGCCTGTGACGTCCGGTGCGGTGCTGTCCGCGTCGACGACCCGGCCGCCCCGTACGACGTTGTCGAGGACGATGAGGCTGCCCGTGCTGGTGAGCCGGATCGCCCACTCCACGTAGTGCGGGTTGTTGGCCTTGTCGGCGTCGATGAAGACCAGGTCGAACGGGGGCGGGTTCTCGTCGGCCAGCTTGGGCAGCGACTCCAGGGCCGGGCCCACCCGCACCTCGACCTGCCTGTCCAGGCCGGCGCGGGCGAGGTTGCGGACGGCGACCTCGGCGTGCAGCGGGTCGTACTCCAGGGAGACCAGCCGCCCGTCGGCGGGCAGCGCGCGGCCCAGCCAGATGGTGCTGTAGCCGCCGAGCGTGCCGATCTCCAGGATGTGGCGGGCGCCCTGGATCTGGGCGAGGAGCTGGAGGAGCTTGCCCTGGTTCCCCGCGACGTTGATGTGCGGAAGCCCGGCGGCGTCGCTGTCGCGCAGGGCGGCCGCCAGGGCTTCGTCGTCCGGGGCGAGGTGGGCGGTGAAGTAGGCGTCGACCTCGTCCCAGACGTGCGACTCGCTCATGCGCACTACCTTTCGTCAGCATAGTTAGCATCCCTAACTACTGGCGCTGACGAAGATAGTTGGTGCGCGGGGCGCTGTCAGCGGGATCTCACTCGGCGTGTCGGCCCGCCACCGAGGGGGCCGAGCCCGGCAGCGGACGTCCCGCCGACTCCGCCATCCGCCAGACGGCGAAGCCGCCGATCACGGCCGCGGCCATCATGTAGTACGCGGGCATCATCATGTCCCCGGTCGCGCCGATCAGGGCCGTGACCACCAGCGGGGTCGTGCCGCCGAACAGCGACACCGAGACGTTGAAGCCGATCGACAGCGAGCCGTAGCGGACCTTTGTCGGGAACAGCGCGGGCAGCGCGGAGGGCATCGACGCGGTGAAGCAGACCAGCAGCAGGCCGAGGGCGCCCATGCCGAGCGCGACCGCGAGCAGGCTGCCCTCGCGGATCAGCAGCAGGGCCGGGACGGACAGCAGCAGGAAGCCCGCGCAGCCGGTGGCGATCACCGGGCGGCGGCCGACGCGGTCGGTCAGGGCGCCGACGAACGGCTGGGCGATCATCATCGCGGCCATCACCCCGAGGACGACCAGCAGGCCGTGCGTCTCGTCGTAGTGGAGCTGGCCGGTCAGGTAGCTCGGCATGTACGACAGCAGCATGTAGTCGGTGACGTTGAAGACCAGCACCAGGCCGACGCAGAGCAGCAGCGCGCGCCACTGGCCGGTGACCATCTCGCGCAGCGGCGTCTTGGGACGGTCGTGCTCGGCCTTCGCCGCCTCGGCCGCGAACGCCGGGGTCTCCTCCAGGCGCATGCGCAGGTAGAGGCCGATGATGCCCATCGGGCCCGCGATCAGGAACGGGATGCGCCAGCCCCAGGAGGTCAGGTCGCCGGCGGAGAGCAGCGCGGTCATGATCGTGACCAGGCCCGCGCCGCCGATGTAGCCGGCCAGTGTGCCGAACTCCAGCCAGCTGCCGAGGAATCCGCGCCGCTTGTCGGGGGCGTACTCGGCGATGAAGGTGGAGGCGCCCGCGTACTCGCCGCCGGTGGAGAAGCCCTGCACGAGCCGGGCCACCAGGAGCAGGATCGGCGCGCCGACACCGATCGTCGCGTACGACGGGATCAGACCGATCGCGAAGGTGCCCGCGGCCATCATGATCATGGTGAGGGCGAGGACCTTCTGGCGGCCGACGCGGTCGCCGAGCGGGCCGAAGACCATGCCGCCGAGGGGGCGGACCAGGAAGGCCGCGGCGAAGGCGCCGAAGGTGGAGAGCAACTGGGCGGTGGGGTTGCCCGAGGGGAAGAAGACCTTGCCCAGCGTGACCGCGAGGTAGCTGTAGACGCCGAAGTCGAACCACTCCATCGCGTTGCCGAGCGCGGCCGCCTTCACGGCGCGCTTGACGAGCGCGGGGTCGGTGACGGTGGGGTCGGGGGCCTTCGCCTTGCGGGTCTTCACGAGGGACGCGGGGGCGACGACTGAGGCAGTCGACAAGACTCGCTCGCCTACCTTTCGACGGGGACAGGGGCGCGGTCCCGCGCGGCGGCGCTGTCGTACGGGCCGAAAGAGCGACGATAGGCGGATTTGCTCCGCTTACGGGCGGTACGGAGTTGGCTGCATACTGCACGTAAATCGTCGCTGTGCTGGCGCTTCTGCCCCCGCCCGGGCGGTTCTCACGTGATCTTCATGTGACCCTTCTCGCTTTCGCCGCACTCCCCATAGGGTTCGCAGGAGGAATCCCCGCATTCTGGACATGTGGGGTGAAAGCTACTGCGGAAGGCCGACGGCACGTGGCGGATGCGGATGCGGAGCGCGGCGTACGGCCGGTGGAAGGCCCCGGAGCGACGGCCGCCGGTGAGGCCCGCGCAGGTCTGCGCGTCGCCCGCGTCGGCCTGTGGCTGATCGCCGCCGTCCTCGCCGCCCGGCAGGTGGCCGTCGTCCTCGCCGCCCCCCGCGGTGAGCGGCTGACCGACCTGGAGACCTGGGTCGGGCCGAACGGCGTCCTGCATGTGAACGGCTCGCTGTACGACTCGACCCGCTTCACGGGCACACCCTTCGGCGGCCTCGTCCTCAAGCCCCTCACCCGTGCGGCCGAACAGGCCCTCGGCTGGGGCTGGACCTTCGGCACGCTGCTGCTCGTCGTCGCCCTCGGGGTGATCGCCGCCCGCGCCCTGCCCCAGCCGGTCAGCCGCCGCACCGCCCAGCTGGCCGCGCCGGTCGCCGTCAGCCTGCTGATGCTGTCCCTGCCCGTGCGCAGCACCCTCTCGCTCGGCCAGACCAGCATCATCCCGGTCCTGCTCGTCCTGCTCGGCTGCTTCACCGCCCGCGGCCAGCGCACCAGCGGCCTGCTCATCGGCCTCGCGGCGGCGCTCCAGCCGACCCTGCTGCTGTTCGCGCCCCTGCTGTGGTGCACCGGCCGCAGACGCGCCGCGCTCGCCACCGGCGTCACCTTCGCAGCCGGCACCGGGCTCGCCTGGGCGACGATGCCGCACGACTCCCACCGCTACTGGGTCCACCACATGGCGGGCGCCGGACTCGGCGGACCGGCCGACGACCTCGCCAACCAGTCCCTGCACGGCGCCCTGCTCCGACTCGGCCTGAGCGGCCCCCTGGAGATCGCGCTCTTCCTGACACTCGGCGCTGCCGTCGCCGTCCTGGCCCTGCGCCGGGCCGTGCGGTACTTCGACGACGGCCAGCTGCTGCTCGCCGTCGCGATCACCGGCTGCGCCGCCCTCGTCGTGTCGCCCACCGCCTGGCAGCACCAGCTGCTGTGGGTGCTGCTCGCGGTCGTCGGCCGGGCCGGGACCCGCGCCGGTGACCGCTATGTGTGGCCGGTCGTCGTGGTCCTGGTCATGACGCTGCCCGCGGGCATGCTCCTGCCGGACATGGCCGCCCTTCACCCGCTGCGGGACAACATCGTCCTGCCCGCCGCGCTCGCCGCCGCCGTGGCCGTGCCGTTCCTGTCCCGCGACTCGCCCTTCTACCGGTCGCCGCAACCGGCCGTGTACGCCCCCGCCGCCCCGGCCCGCTTCCGGCACGTGCCGCTGCTGCCGTACCTGCGCCGGACCCTCACCCGGCCGAACCTCCTGCTGGAACTGCTCCTCCTGCGCGTCACCTACGCCGCCTACTCCCAGGTCCGGCTCGCCGCGGGCGGCGGCAGCAACTCCGCCGGGCGCGCGGAGGCGGAGGAGCACGGCAGGCAGATCTACGACCTCGAACGCGCCCTGCACCTCGACGTCGAGCGCTGGGCCAACCACACCGTCGCCGGGATCGACTGGCTGCGGGACGTCCTCGACCAGTACTACACGTCATTCCACTTCCTGGTCCCGCTGGCTGTCCTCGCGATCCTCTACTGGCGCCGCCCCGGCGACTACCGCTGGTCCCGCTCCGCGCTGGGCTTCGCCACACTGCTGGCCCTGGCCGGCTTCTGGCTCTACCCCCTGGCTCCGCCCCGCCTGATGCCGGGGCTCGGCTTCATCGACACCGTGCACGGCGTCCAGGACTTCTCCAAGCCGGACTACGGCACGCTCACGGCCCTCACCAACCAGTACGCGGCGATGCCGTCCCTGCACTTCGGCTGGTCCCTGTGGTGCGGCGTCGTGATCGCGATCCTGGCGTCCCGGTGGTGGCTGAAGGCACTGGCCGTGCTGCATCCACTGCTCACCCTGGCGTCGATCGTGGCGACGGCGAACCACTGGGTGCTGGACGCGGCGGGGGGAGCGGTGGTGATCGCGGCCGGTTTCGGCCTGACGTACCTGCTGTCCGGTCCCCGGGCCGCCGTGGCCGCGGCGGCCGGGCGCGAACCCGCGTCGTCGTCACGAAAGCCCGTACGCAGGTGAGTGGTTGGCGCCCGAGATGCAAGCCGGTGCACGGCCGCGCACGATGAGAGGGGGGCACCCTCTCTGGAAGGTGATCGGCATGCGACGTGCGCTCACCGCCGTAGCGGCGCTGGCTCTCCCCGTCTGCCTCGCGGGAGCACCGGCTGTAGCGGCATCACCGGGAACTCCCTCGACCGCCGTGGTGAAACAAGCCCCGGCCGCGGACAAGTTGAACGGTCCAACAGCCCTTGTGGCCCAGGGGCCGGACGACGTATGTGATTTCACCATCAACCGACCGAACCTCAGTCTGGGATCATCCGGGGCGGTGGTCCAGCAAGCCCAGTGCTACCTGAACCAGGCCATCGGGGCGGGCCTTGACGTGGACGGGGACTTCGGCCGACTCACGCAGTCCGCGACCAGGGACTTCCAGGAGTGTGCCGGGATCGTCGTGGACGGCCGCATCGGAGCGCAGACCTGGTCGTTCCTGTCTTTCTGGGCCAACGCGCCGGACGCGCCCTTCTGTTAACGGCCCCCGCATTCGAACCACACGGTCTTCCCGCCGCCGGACCGCAGTGACACGCCCCACTTGTCGGTCATCGCGTCCAGCAGGAGAAGCCCCCGGCCGCTCTCGGACTCCGCGTCCAGCGTGTCGGGCAGGCGCGGCAGTTCATCGCTGCCGTCCGTGACCTCCACGCGTACGCCCGTGCGCTGCCGCAGCAACAGCAGCGCGCAGCGGCGGTCCGGGACGTGCCGTACGACGTTGGCGAGCGGTTCGGTCACGCCCAGCTCCACGGCGTCCGACAGCTCGGGCATGTCCCACTCGCCGAGGAACGAGCGGACGATACGGCGGATGTGCCGAGGGGCGTGCGCACCGACGGTGAGGCGCATCGCGTACTGGGCGGGAATGTATTCGTTCACGAGACGAGGCTGACGTGCGGTGACTACCCTCGGCTACGGAACGGATACAACCGGTCCCGTTGTGGGCCGAGTTGCGTGAGAGGGGCTTTCGCCGTGACCCACATCAACGCCCTCGACCCGGGTGCGTCCCCGCTCGACTACTACGGCTTCGAGCTGCGCCGGCATCGGGAGGCCGCCGGGCTGACGCAGAAGCAGTTGGGGGACATCCTCAACTACACCGGCTCCTTGGTGGGCCAGATCGAGACGGCCCGCAAAATCCCGACGCCGGAGTTCAGTGAACGGGCCGACGCGGCGCTGGGCACGGACGGTATGTTCTCGCGACTCGTGGAACTGGTGCTGCGCAGTCGGCTTCCGGCGTGGTTCCAGCAGGTGGCCGAGCTGGAGATGAGGGCCACGGAGGTCTGCTCCTTCCAGACGCACATGGTGCTCGGACTGCTTCAGACGTCGGGGTACGCGGGGGCGGTGCTGGGTGCCTTGGACCAGACCGACCTGGAGGACCGCACGGCAGTACGCCTGGCCCGTCGACGTGTGTTCGAGAGGACGGAGCCGCCGGTCTTTTGGGCTGTCCTCAGCGAAGCTGCTCTGTATCTACAGATCGGCGGTCCGGACGTGATGCGGGAGCAACTCGTTCACCTGTTGTCGTTCCAGGGCAACCCTCGGATCAACATTCAGGTTTTGCCGCTCTCGGCAGGGGCGCATGCGGGGCTGACAGGCTCATTCGACGTCTACCACTTTGCGAGCGACCCCACCATCGTCTACACGGAGAGTTACGGCAGCGGACTCACGACGGCCAATCCGGAAACCGTCAAGAACTGTTCGCTCCGTTACGATCATCTCCGAGCTGCCGCGCTCTCTCTCGAGGACTCGGCAAGGCTCATCCGGCGCGCGATGGAGGAACGCTATGGAGATGCAGTGGCGTAAGTCGTCCTACAGCAGTGACCAAGGCGGCCAGTGCCTCGAAGTCGCCGAAACCCCGCACGCCACCGTCGCCATACGCGACTCCAAGAACCCGGCGGGACCGATGCTCACCCTCGATCCCGCCGCCTTCGCCAGCTTCATCAACTGGACGTCTACAACCGCTGAATGATCGTGCCGGTGGCCAAGCCGCCGCCCGCGCACATGGTGATCAGCGCGAACTCCCTGTCCGTGCGCTCCAGTTCGTGAAGCGCCGTCGTGATGAGCCGGGCCCCGGTCGCTCCCACCGGGTGCCCGAGCGCGATCGCGCCGCCGTTGACGTTCACCTTCGACAGGTCCTGGTCGAAGACCCGCGCCCAGCTCAGCACCACGGACGCGAACGCCTCGTTGATCTCGACCACGTCGATGTCCTTCAGGGGCATCCCCGCCTTGCCCAGCACCGCCTTCGTCGCGTCGATCGGGCCGTCGAGGTGGAAGTGGGGGTCGGAGCCCACCAGGGCCTGGGCCACGATCCGGGCCCGGGGGCGCAGCTTCAGCGCCCGGGTCATTCGTTTCGACGCCCACATGACGGCCGACGCCCCGTCGGAGATCTGCGACGAGTTCCCGGCCGTGTGCACGGCCGTCGGCATGATCGGCTTCAGCGCGGCCAGCGCCTCCGCCGTCGTGTCGCGCAGCCCCTCGTCCTTGTCGACCAGGCGCCACATGCCCTGCCCGGCGTGCTGCTCCTCCTCGGTCGTGGGGACCTGGACCGCGAACGTCTCTCGTTTGAAGCGCTCCTCCGCCCAGGCGTGGGCGGCTCGCTGCTGGGAGGACAGGCCCAGCGCGTCGACGTCCTCGCGGGTCAGGCCCCGGTGGCGGGCGATGCGCTCGGCCGCCTCGAACTGGTTGGGCAGGTCCACGTTCCACTCGTCGGGGAACGGCTTGCCCGGCCCGTGCTTCGAGCCCGACCCCAGCGGCACCCGCGACATCGACTCCACCCCGCAGGAGATGCCGACGTCGATCACCCCGGCCGCGACCATGTTGGCCACCATGTGCGAGGCCTGCTGGGAGGACCCGCACTGCGCGTCCACGGTCGTCGCGGCGGTCTCGTAGGGGAGGCCCATGGTCAGCCAGGCCGTGCGCGCGGGGTTCATGGACTGCTCGCCGGCGTGGGTGACCGTGCCGCCGACGATCTGCTCGACGCAGTCGGCGGGGATGCCGGTGCGGCCGAGGAGTTCGCGGTAGGTCTCGCCCAGGAGGTAGGCGGGGTGCAGATGGGCGAGCGCGCCGCCGCGCTTGCCGATGGGGGTGCGTACGGCTTCGACGATCACGGGTTCGGCAGCCATGGGTGCGGGTCCTCTCCGGGAGGCTCAGCGGAACTAGTACGCGTTCTAGTTCTGTGGGTAGTGTGCTGAGGGCCGCTCGGTGACCGCAAGGGTCGTGCGGGCAATTGGCGGGTCCGTGCCTCTTGCTACTTGTAGAACCCGTTACTACCGTCACCGCAACTCCGCACAGCTGATGGGCCGTCAGGCCGATGAGTCGGTACGAGTGGTGGGAGCCGCCCATGCCCTGTCCCGCGCTGCCCGACGGGTTCGACTTCACCGACCCCGACCTGCTGCACCACCGAGTGCCCCTGCCGGAGTTCGCGGAGCTGCGCCGGGCCGAACCGGTCTGCTGGGTGGCGCAGCCGACCGGTCTAGCCGGCTTCCAGGACGACGGCTACTGGGCGGTCACCCGGCACGCCGACGTCAAGTACGTCTCCACGCACCCGGAGTTGTTCTCGTCGTCCCTCAACACGGCGATCATCCGCTTCAACGAGCACATCGAACGCGACGCCATCGACGCACAGCGGCTGATCCTGCTGAACATGGACCCGCCGGAGCACACCCGGGTCCGGCAGATCGTGCAGCGCGGCTTCACGCCCCGGTCGATCCGGGCATTGGAGGACCGACTGCGGGCCCGGGCCCACTCCATCGTCGAGAACGCCCGCGCGCACACCGGGCCGTTCGACTTCGTCACCCAGGTCGCCTGCGAACTGCCCCTCCAGGCCATCGCCGAGCTGATGGGCGTCCCCCAGGAGGACCGGGACAAGATCTTCGACTGGTCCAACAAGATGATCGCCTACGACGATCCCGAGTACGCCATCACCGAGGAGGTCGGTGCCGAGTCGGCGACGGAGATCATCGCCTACGCGATGAACATGGCCGCCGACCGCAAGCAGTGCCCGGCCCACGACATCGTCACGCAGCTCGTCGCCGCGGAGGACGAGGGCAACCTCAGCTCCGACGAGTTCGGCTTCTTCGTGCTGATGCTGGCCGTCGCGGGCAACGAGACCACCCGCAACGCCATCACCCACGGCATGCACGCCTTCCTCACCCATCCGGAACAGTGGGAGCTGTACAAGAGCGAGCGCCCGCAGACGGCGGCGGAGGAGATCGTGCGCTGGGCCACCCCGGTCGCCGCCTTCCAGCGCACCGCCACCCAGGACACCGAACTCGGCGGCAAGCGCATCCGCGAGGGCGACCGGCTGGGCCTGTTCTACGCCTCCGCCAACCACGACCCCGAGGTCTTCGACGACCCGGACACCTTCGACGTCACCCGCGACCCCAACCCGCACCTCGGGTTCGGCGGCGGCGGCCCGCACTACTGCCTGGGCAAGTCCCTCGCCGTGCTGGAGATCAACCTCATCTTCCACGCGATCGCCGACGCCATGCCCGGGCTGAGGCTGGTCGGGGACCCGCGCCGGCTGCGCTCGGCCTGGATCAACGGGGTGAAGGAACTTCCGGTGAGCACGGGCTGAAGCCCTCCCGAGGGAAAGCGGCAGGACGAAGGCGACGGCCCCGGGGATCAGGGGGCCGCCGCCTTCGGTCTGTGGGGGTGGAGCCTGCCCACCGCGACCGGCTCAGTAGGAGCCGTTGGCCTGCCAGAAGTCCCAGGCGCCGCAGGCACTGCCGTAGCGGTCCTTCATGTAGTCCAGGCCCCACTCGATCTGCGTGGCCGCGTTGGTCTTCCAGTCGGAGCCGGCCGAGGCCATCTTTTCGCCCGGCAGGGCCTGGACCAGGCCGTAGGCGCCGCTGGAGCTGTTCTTCGCGTTGACGTTCCAGTCGCTCTCGTGCTCGACGATCTTGGAGAAGCACTCGTACTGCGCGTCGTCGCCGATCATCTTCTTCGCGACGGCCTGCGCGGAGGAGGCCTTCACCGAGGGCGCCTGTGCCGGGGTGGCCTGCGCGGGTCCGGCGGCGATCACGGTGCCGCAGGCAGTCGCGGCCAGGGCGGCACCGGCGAGGGCCTTCCGCGGGGTGGTGACATGGCGGAGAACGGTAGCGGCGGGCACAGGCGACCTTTCGTAGGGGGCAGCAGCCGTCCACGAAAACAGGCACACCGGATGCGTGCAATGCCCCCTTTTACTAGGTATGGCCGCACGTGTGGGGTGAGGTGACGGCGGTGACCGGGGGCTTGCCCCTACGGCCCCGCTTCGTATGTGACCTGAGTCACGTGGGCGGCCTCACTTCTCGGCGACGTCGAACGTGACCGGCGTCTCGAAGGCCGCCCGGCGCGTGGCCCGGCGCAGCGCCCTGAGCACCGCCGGACCTAGGGTGAGGGTCAGGACGACCGTGACGACGGCCCGGCCCAGGTCCCAGCCCAGCGACGTGGCCAGGCAGTACGCGACGAAGCGGGCCAGGTTCGCGCCGACCGTGGCCTGCGGGTCGAAGGCCACGGTCGAGGCGAGGGCGCTCATGAACGGCCAGCCCGCCATGTTCATCACCGTGCCGTAGGCGAACGCGGCGAGGAAGCCGTAACAGGCGAGCAGCACGCGCTCGCCCCCGCCGCGCAGCCGGTCCGGGCCCGGCAGCAGCCCCGCGCCCATCGCGAACCAGCCCATCGCCAGCATCTGGAACGGCAGCCACGGCCCCACCCCGCCCGTGAGCAGCGCCGACGCGAACATCGTCACCGAGCCGAGCACGAACCCGAAGCCCGGGCCCAGCACCCGGCCGCTCAGCACCATCAGGAAGAACATCGGCTCGATCCCGGCCGTACCGGCGCCGATCGGCCGCAGCGCCGCTCCGGTCGCGGCCAGCACGCCGAGCATCGCGACCGCCTTCGGGCCCAGACCGGACTCCGAGATCGCCGCTGCCACGACCGCCACCAGCAGCACCAGCACGCCCGCGAAGAGCCAGGGCGCGTCCTGCGCGTGCGCACTGATCCGCGAGGTGGGCGGGGCGAGGAAGGGCCAGCCGAAGCCCGCCACGCCCACCGCGCTGACCAGGGCCAGCGCGGCGATGGAGCGGGGGCCGAGCCGTACGGCCCGGGCCTGGCGCTGCGCGGTCGGGCGGGTGGTGGTCGCCTGGAGACTCATCGGCCGGTCCCCTCCAGCGCCGCGCGGACCTGGGCGACCGTGAGCCAGTGCTGGGGCGCCAGGATCTTGGTGACCTGCGGGGCGAAGGAGGGTGAGGACACGACGACGTCCGCCGTCGGGCCGTCCGCGATCACCTCGCCCTCGGCCAGCAGCACCACCCGGTGCGCCAGCTCGGCGGCGAGTTCCACGTCGTGCGTGGCCAGGACGATGGCGTGCCCCTCGGCGGCCAGCGCGCGCAGCACCGTCACCAGCCGGGCCTTCGCCGCGTAGTCCAGGCCCCGGGTCGGCTCGTCCAGCAGGAGCAGCGGGGGGCGGGCCGTCAGCACCACGGCCAGGGCGAGCGCGAGCCGCTGCCCCTCCGACAGGTCCCGGGGGTGGGTGTCGTCGGTGACGCCGGGCAGCAGCTCGGTGACCAGGGCCCGGCAGGTGCCGGGGTCGGCTCCGGCGTCCTGGTCGGCCGCGGCGCACTCGGCGGCGACGGTGTCGGCGTAGAGCAGGTCGCGGGGCTCCTGCGGGACGAGGCCGACCTTGCGGACGAGGTCTTTCGGGGTGGTGCGGTGGGGGGTCTCGCCGCCGGCTCGCACGGTTCCGGAGGTGGGTTTGACCAGGCCTACCAGGGAGTTGAGGAGGGTGGACTTTCCGGCGCCGTTTCTGCCCATGAGGGCGATCGTCTCGCCGGGGGTGATGGTGAGGGTGACGTCGTGCAGGGCCTGGACGCGGGCGCGGGTGACCGAGAGGGTCTGTACTTCGCCTACGGGGGTGGGCTGTGCGGGGCGTTCGCGGGTGCGGGTTGTCGGTGGCTGATCGCGCGGTTCCCCGCGCCCCTGAGGCGGGTGCTCCAGCTGTTGCTTGAGATGCGCTGCCCTGCGGCGGGCGTCGCGGACCGTCAGGGGCAGGGGGGACCAGCCCGCCAGGCGGCCCAGGGCCACCACCGGGGGGTACACCGGGGACACGGCCATCACCTCGGCCGGGTCACCCAGGACCGGGGGCGCCCCCGGGGACGGGAGCAGGACGACCTGGTCGGCGTACTGGATGACGCGTTCCAGACGGTGTTCGGCCATGAGGACGGTCGTGCCGAGGTCGTGGACGAGCCGCTGGAGGACCGCCAGCACCTCCTCGGCGGCTGCCGGGTCGAGCGCCGAGGTCGGCTCGTCCAGGACGAGCACGCTCGGGTGCGGGGTGAGGACCGAGCCGATCGCGACGCGCTGCTGCTGGCCGCCGGAGAGCGTGGCGATCGGCCGGTCGCGCAGACCGGCCAGACCCAGCAGGTCCAGCGTCTCCTCGACGCGGCGGCGCATCACGTCCGGGGCGAGGCCCAGCGACTCCATGCCGTAGGCCAGCTCGTCCTCGACGGTGTCGGTGACGAAGTGGGACAGCGGGTCCTGGCCGACCGTGCCCACCACGTCGGCCAGCTCGCGCGGCTTGTGGGTGCGGGTGTCGCGGCCCGCGACCGTGACCCGGCCGCGCAGGGTGCCGCCGGTGAAGTGCGGCACGAGCCCGCTGACCGCGCCCAGGACCGTGGACTTGCCGACACCGGACGGACCGGCCAGCAGGACGAGTTCGCCCTCCGGGACCTCGAAGTCGATGCCCTGGACGGTGGGTCCGGGAGCCCCGTCGTACGTCACGGAGACATCCTCGAAGCGGATCACGACGGCTCCTTGGGATCGGGGGCCACGAACGCGGGCAGCAGGCCGAGCAGTACGGCAGCGGCCGGCCAGAGGGGGAGGGTGGGGGCGACCAGGGGGACCACGCCGGGGTGCAGGGCAGCGGGGTCGCGGGCCGCGGCGAGGGCGAGCAGGGCCGCGACCGCGACGCCCGAGGCGACGACCAGCCAGGCGCGCACGTCCCAGCGGTCCGGGCGGTACCGGGTGCGCGGCGAGCGGCGTCCGCCGAGTTTGAGACCCGCCAGGGCGGCGGCCAGACCCGCGAGCAGCAGCGGAAAGCCGTAGGTGGCGCCCTCGGCCGTGAGCAGGCCGTACGTTCCCGCGCAGACACCGAGCAGACCGCCGAGGGTGAGCGCGGCGGTGGTCCGCCGTACGGCGGGCGGGACCTCGGCGGTACGGCCGTAGCCGCGGGCGTCCATCGCGGCGGCGAGGGACACCGAACGCTCCAGCGCGCCCTCCAGGACCGGGAGTCCCACCTGCAGCAGGCCCCTCAGGCCCTTGTCCGGACGGCCGCGCAGCCTGCGGGCGGCGCGCAGCCGCTGGACGTCGGCGATGAGGTTCGGGGCGAAGGTGAGGGCGACGACAACCGCGACGCCCATCTCGTACAGGGCGCCCGGCAGGGACTTCAGGAGACGGGAGGGGTTGGCGAGGGCGTTCGCGGCGCCGACGCAGATCAGCAGGGTGGCCAGCCGCAGACCGTCGTACAGGGCGAAGGTGAGGGCCTCCGCGGTCACCGCGCCGCCGAGCCGGATGCCCTGGGCCCAGGCGGGGAGCGGGACTTCGGGCAGGGTGAGCAGGGTGTGCGTGCCCGGGATCGGGGAGCCCAGGACGATCGCGAAGAGCAGCCGGATGACGATCACCGCGAGGGCGAGCTTCACGAAGGCGCCGTAGGAGCGGGACCACGGGGTGTCGGGGCGGCGGGTGGCCACGACGTAGGCGGAGACCGTGATGAGCAGGGCGAGGAGCAGGGGGTTGGTGGTGCGGGTGGCCGCCGTGCCGAGCCCCAGCGCCCAGAGCCACCAGGCCCCGGGGTGCAGTTGGGCCCGGCGGCCGCGTCGGGTGGGACCGGCCACGCCGTCGTGTCGGGTGGCCCTAGCCACGCCGCCGTACCTGCCAGATCGCCGCGCCGCCCAGGAGCACCACCACGGCGATGCCCGTGACCAGGCCCAGGGACGGGCCGTCGTCCGAAGCGGAGTTCTTCCCCGCCGCCGGCTTCTCCTGCTGCTTCCGGGAGATCTGTTCGCCACAGCCCTGCCGCGGATAGCCCGCGATCGCGCACAGCAGGGCGTTGGTGTCGTAGCGCAGCGGCTTGGCCACCGCTGCCAGGGCCTCGGCCGTCGTCGCGTCGGGGGAGACCCGGGCGCAGGCCGTGCGGGCGGCGGGCGGGGTCTCGCCCTCGGGGGCGTCCGAGGCGGTGCCGAAGTCCAGGACCAGGGCCACCCGCTTGCGGCCGTCCTGCGCCGGCGTCTTCGCGCAGATCGCCGCGAAGTCTGCCTCGCCGCGCGGCCGGGCCGCGTCCCCGGAGTCCTCGCTCACCGCGAAACGGAAGCCCTGGACGTCACCGTCCGAGGGGCGGACCAGGGACGGGCCCTGGGTGGCGTAGACCCAGCGTCCGCTGTCGCGCTCCCAGAACGACCAGTACCGGTAACCGGCGGCCTGCGCCTGGCCCGCGCCCGCGCACAGCAGGAGCGAGGCCAGGAGCAGGAGAAGGGCCCGGCGGATCACGGCTGCTGCTTCCTCTTGCGGCCGGTGAACAGGAAGCCGATGCCGATACCGGCGACGAGGCAGACGCCGACGTACCACCAGACGCCGAAGAAGTCCGAGCCGGAGTCCTCCTTCTTCTCGTCCGCGGCCTTGGTCTTCTCCGCCGCCTGCGGGGCCGGGCCCGTGGCGCCCAGCTGCTTGACGAGGTCCGCGCCGCCGAAGTCGCGCGGGTTCGTGCCCGTGGCGTGGGCGGCGAAGATCAGCTGGGCGTAGGCGGCCGGACCGTTCTGCTCGGCCCAGGCCGCGGAGTTCTTCTCCAGCCAGCGCACGGACTTCTCCGCCTGCGCGGTGGCGCCCTGCGCGGCGAGCGCGACGACCGCGTCGGCGGTGTTGCCGTAGTCGGGCTGCGGCTCGGCACCGGCCAGGGCGGACATGAGATGCCCGTCGTCCTTGGCGAGCGCGGCGGTGAGGTAGGCGGCCCCGTTGGCCGCGGCCTGCTCGGGCGTCTGGGCCTTCGCGCAGGTCGCGTCGGACGTCTTGCCGGGCTCGACGACCAGGCCGCGGCCCAGGGAGCCCAGCACACCGGCCGCCGTGGCGTCCGCGTTGGCGGTGAGCTCGCCCTTCTTGTCCGGCTGGTACGCGAAGGCGCCGTCGTCGTCCCCGCCGCAGGGCAGGGCGAGCTTCAGCAGCGCGTCGTAGGGGGACTTGCCGTCCTTGACGACCTGGTCCGGCTTCTCGCCCGCGGCGGCGAGCGCGCCCACGACGACCGACGTCGAGTTGGTGTCGCTGGCCCCGCCGGGCGAGTAGCCCCAGCCGCCGTCCTTGTTCTGCACGGACTTCAGCCAGCCGACGGCCTTGCCGGTGACGTCGTCGTGCCCGCCGAGCGCGCTGAGCGCCTGCACGGCGGCCGACGTGGCGTTGGTGTCGAGCATGGTCTTGGCGTCGCACGCGGCCGTGGGGTCGGCGCGGTAGGAGGCGAAGCCGCCGTCCGCGCACTGCTGCCGCGTCAGCCACCGCACGGACTTCTCCGCCGGCTTCACGCCCACGGTGTCCTGGGCGAGCAGGGCGAGCGACTGGCGCCAGACGCCGTCGTACTTCGGGTCCGAGTCGCCGTACAGGGCGGACGGGAACGCCTGGGAGGGCGACGGGGACGGGTCGGCGGCGGCCGGGGTGGCGGCGCCGATCACGGCGACGGCGGCCAGGACCGCTGCGCTGCGGCGGACGTTCATGATCGGCGGGTGCCTCTCCCTGTGGGGGAGCCGGGCAGCACGGGGCACCCCCCGGCGGCTCGGCTCCGTATACCTCGACGGTGCCGCGCACCGGCAGGCTGCCGGGCACGTGAGCCGGTCACGAAACCGTACGAAGCGATCCGGCTCACCGCCTCGCTGGACGGTTCACGGTTGCGGGTCAGCGCCGGAATTGCACCGGCTTCCCCCCGTACGGTGTGATGACGACCCGCTCACTGTACCCGCCCGTAGGAATCGGGCCGAGGGCACCGGCGCCCCACGGTGCGAGGCCGCCGGTCCGGCGAGAGAGGCGACCGCGGCAGTTCTGAGGAACTCCCGGGTGCCGTACCGGAGTTGATCCTCTTCGGGGCGCCGACCGGCTAACGTGGGGTCTCCTCGACCACACACCGCAGGAGTGTCCATGACCGAGCAGGAGCCGTTCCCCAAGATCGACACCTCGGTGCCGCACTCGGCCCGGATCTGGAACTACTGGCTGGGCGGGAAGGACAACTACGAGGTCGACCGGGTGGCCGGTGACGCGTTCCGTGAGGCCTTCCCCGGGATCGAGACCGGTGCCCGTGCCGCCCGCTACTTCCTCGCCCGCGCCGTGCGCCACCTCGCCGCCGAGGAGGGCATCCGCCAGTTCCTGGACATCGGCACCGGCCTGCCCAACGTGGACAACACCCACCAGATCGCCCAGCGGGTGGCCCCGGACAGCCGGATCGTCTACGTCGACAACGACCCGCTGGTGCTGGCCCACGCCCGCGCCCTGCTCACCAGCACCCCGGAGGGCGTCACCAACTACGTCGACGCCGACCTGCGCGACCCCGCCGCCATCGTCCGGGAGGCCGGCAGGACGCTCGACTTCGACCGGCCCGTCGCCCTCATGCTGATGGGCATCCTCGGGCACATCGAGGACCACGACGAGGCCCGCTCGATCGTGCGGCAGCTGGTGGACGCCCTGCCCTCGGGCAGCTACCTCGTGCAGTACGACTCCACCGACACCAGCGAGGACTACGTCCGGGCCATCCAGCAGTACAACGACGGCGGCTCGGTCCCGTACATCCTGCGCAGCCCCGAGCAGCTCGCGCGCTACTTCGACGGCCTGGAGCTGCTCGACCCGGGCGTGGCCTCCTGCTCGCGCTGGCGCCCCGACGCCGCCGCCCTGGGCCTGCCCGCGGAGGTGCACCAGTACGGCGGCGTCGCCCGCAAGAGCTGACCCTCAGGTCTCCTGAAGGATGCGGTGCAGGATGGTCGGAGTCTCGTCCGGCGACTCGGCTTCGACCACCAGCCGGTTCATGGCGTCCCAGTAGCACTCGATCTCGGCAGGCCGGTCGGGGTAGAGGGCTCCGGTGAGCTGCTCCAGGTAGACCACGTCGGGCAACTGCCCGCCGGGCAGCCGCAGAATGGTGACCGGACCGCCCTCCGCGGCGTGCGCACCGGCGGCGAACGGCAGGATCTGCACGGTCACGTTCGGGAGCCCGCAGACCTCGATGAGATGCCTGAGCTGGTCCCGCATGACGGCGATGCCGCCCACCGGGCGGCGCAGCGCCGCCTCGTCGATCACCGCCCACAACCGGGTCGCCGGTTGCCGGTGCAGGATCCGCTGGCGGGCCATCCGCAGGGCGACCCGGCGGTCGAGCTCGGCCGCACCGGCGTCCGGGTGCACGAGCCGCACGGCGGCCCGGGCGTAGTCGGCGGTCTGCAACAGCCCGGGCACGCGCTGCACCCGGAAGCAGCGGATGAGGCTCGCCGCCTGCTCGGCGCCGAGATACGTCTGCGTCCAGGCGGGCACGACATCGTTGTAGGAGCGCCACCAGGCGGGGGTGTTGGCCTGTGCGGCCAGCGCCATCAGGGTGGCGCGCTCGGCCTCGTCCGTGAGGCCGTAGAGGGTGAGCAGATCGGCGACGTCGCGCAGTTTGAAGCCGTGGCGGCCGGCCTCCATGCGGCTGATCTTGGAGGAGGAGGCGCGGATGACGTGCCCCGCGTCCGCCCGGGTGATGCCCCGTTCCTCCCGCAGTGCGCGCAGCCGGGCCCCCAGGGCGAGGCGCGGCACCATGGGCCCGGCGCACCCGCCGTCCAGGGCCCCGCTGCCGGTCGTCGTGCGTGCGGCCTCTTCGGTGCCCATGGGCATCTCTCCCGGTGCGAGCGTTGCTTCCGACCATCCTAGGGGCGCTCGGCGGCGTCAAGAGCCCGATGCCGCGGGCACATTCGGCCGGGTCCTCGCAGTGCCCGGTCGGGTCAGCACCCGTGGTCCTCTCACACCGCCAGGTACGTCACCGGCTCGCTGCCCGGCACCGCCTCCGCCCGGCCCAGCTTCACCAGGCGCCGCAGATGCGCCTCGGCCTCCGAGACGGCGATGGTGCGCGAGCCGTAGGGGATCTCGGCCCAGGGGCGGTTCCACTCCATGCGCTCGGCGAGCTGCCAGGGGGTGAGGGGCTCGGCGAGCAGGGCCAGCAGGCCGGTCAGTCGGGACTCGTGGTGGGTGAGCAACTCCCGTACGCGGGCGGCGGTGCCGGAGAAGGGGTGCTGGTGGGCCGGGAGGACCTCGGCGGGGGCCAGCCGGCCGACGCGCTCCAGGGAGTCGAGGTAGTCGCCGAGGGGGTCGGTGACCTCCCCCGAGCTCTCGGCTTCGCCCGAATAGGGGGCACCCCCATGGGCGTCGGGGTCCTCGTAGAGGCCGATGTGCGGGGTGATCCCGGGCAGCAGGTGGTCGCCGGAGAACAGACGGCCCCGGCCGGGGAGCCCGGCCGGATGGTCCTCCTCCAGGTGCAGGCAGACGTGGCCCGGGGTGTGCCCCGGGGTCCAGATCGCGCGCAGTCTGCGGCCGGGCAGGGGCAGGAGGTCGCCGGGGACGATGTCGCGGTCGGGCAGGGCCGGGGAGAAGCCGGGCAGGGTGCGGCGGGAGGGCTGCCGCAGGGGCGCGAGGTGCTCCTCGGGCGCACCGGCGGCGGTGAGCTTGGCCGCCATGTACGTGAACCAGCGCTCGGGACGGGCCTCCCGGGTCCGCCGTACGACCGCGGTGTCCGCCGCGTGCATGGCGATCCAGGCGCCCGACGCCTCCCGGACCCGGCCGGACAGGCCGTGGTGGTCCGGATGGTGGTGGGTGATGACCACGCCGTGGATCTCGGCGACGGAGGTGCCGCAGGCGGTGAGGCCCTCGGTGAGGGTGTCCCAGGACTCCGGGTCGTCCCAGCCGGTGTCGACCAGCACCGGGCCGCGGTCGGTGTCGACGACATAGACCAGGGTGTGGCCGAGCGGGTTGTCCGGGATGGGTACGCGCAGGGAGCGCACGCCGCCGCCGTGGTCGCACACCGCCGGTGCGGGCTCGCGGCCCTGGCTGTCTGTCATCTGCCCTCCGTCCCACGGCCATTGCCCACTATAGCGAGAACTGGTATCAGTTTCTGAAACACCGTCAGATGCGAAGGCAGTCGGCCATGACCGAGCTCGTGGAACACGGACAGCTGTTCATCGGCGGGGAGTTGATGGATCCCCTGGGCCAGGACGTCATCGAGGTGATCTCACCGCACACCGAGGAGGTCATCGGGCGCGTCCCGCACGCCTCGACGGCGGACGTGGACCGGGCCGTGGCGGCGGCCCGCCGAGCGTTCGACGAGGGGCCCTGGCCGCGCATGAGCCTCGACGAGCGCATCGAGGTCGTGAGCCGGATCAAGGACGCCATCGCGGTCCGGCACGACGAGATCGCCCGTGTGATCTCCGCCCAGAACGGCTCGCCGTACTCCTGGAGCGTCCTCGCCCAGGCCCTCGGCGCGGTGATGGTCTGGGACTCGGCGATCACCGTCGCCCGGAACTTCACCCACGAGGAGCGGCGCGACGGCGTCCTGGGCCGGATCCTGGTGCGGCGCGAGCCCGTCGGGGTCGTGGCCGCCGTGGTCCCCTGGAACGTCCCGCAGTTCGTCGCCGCCGCCAAACTCGCCCCCGCGCTGCTCACCGGCTGCACGGTCGTCCTCAAGCCGTCGCCCGAGTCCCCGCTCGACGCCTACCTGCTCGGCGAGATCGCCCGCGAGGCCGGGCTGCCCGAGGGGGTGCTGTCGATCCTGCCCGCCGACCGGGAGGTCAGCGAGTACCTGGTCGGGCACCCCGGCGTCGACAAGGTCTCCTTCACCGGGTCGGTCGCGGCCGGCAAGCGCGTGATGGAGGTCGCCGCCCGCAACCTCACCCGCGTGACGCTGGAGCTGGGCGGCAAGTCCGCGGCCGTCGTCCTGCCCGACGCGGACCTGGAGACTGCCGTCGCGGGCATCGCCCCCGCGGCCTGGATGAACAACGGCCAGGCCTGCGTCGCCCAGACCCGCGTCCTCCTGCCGCGCTCCCGCTACGACGAGTTCGCCGACGCCCTCGCCGCCGCCGCGGGCGCCCTGACGGTCGGCGACCCGCTGGACTCGGCCACCCAGGTCGGCCCGCTGGTCGCCCGGCGCCAGCAGCGGCGCAGCC
This sequence comes from Streptomyces sp. NPDC007929, assembly GCF_042959065.1. Taxonomy (NCBI): domain Bacteria; kingdom Bacillati; phylum Actinomycetota; class Actinomycetes; order Kitasatosporales; family Streptomycetaceae; genus Streptomyces; species Streptomyces sp. NPDC007929. The sequence goes on from NZ_JBIBKD010000002.1 coordinate 860,950, forward strand.
TCGACTACATCCGCATCGGGCAGGAGGAGGGCGCCAAGATCCTGACCGGCGGTGGACGCCCGGCCGGTCTGGAACGCGGCTGGTACGTCGAACCGACCCTCTTCGGCCACGTCCACAACTCCATGCGCATCGCCCGCGAGGAGATCTTCGGCCCCGTCATCTGCCTGCTGCCCTACGACGACGAGTCCGACGCCGTGAAGATCGCCAACGACTCCGACTACGGGCTGAGCGGCAGCGTCTGGACCGCGGACGTCGAGCACGGCATCGACATCGCCCGGCAGGTCCGCACCGGCACCTACTCCGTCAACACCTTCAGCCTGGACATGCTCGGCCCCTTCGGCGGCTACAAGAACTCGGGTCTGGGGCGGGAGTTCGGGCCCGAGGGGTACGGCGCGTACCTGGAGCACAAGATGATCCACCTCCCGGCGGACGCGTAGCCATGGGCGACCGCTGGCACGTCGAGGTCGACCGCTCCCTGTGCATCGGCTCCGCGCAGTGCCTCCACCACGCGCCGGACGGCTTCCGTCTGGACGCCGCCCGGCAGTCCCGCCCCGCCGCTCCCGACATGGACGCCAACGAGCGGGTGCTGGAGGCGGCGGAGAGCTGTCCGACGGAGGCGATCACCATCACGCTGGCGGACAGCGGGGAGGCGGTCTTCCCGCCCGAGGAGTAGTGCCCGATCCGAGGAGTGACGCCCGATCCGAGGAGTGGCGCCCGAAGAATCACGATGAGGGGGGTTTCATTCCGCTTTGGGCGTTCTATGCTGGAAGTCGGCCTACGAGACGAGTGAGGGAGTCCGACCGGAGTAGCCGACGTCGGCGGGAAGTGAAGTTCGGCTTCCGCTGGTGCCGACTGCGACGGTAGGGCTGAGAGGCCGGAAGGGCGCGAGGCCGAGAGGCCGGACGACCGGAAGGCGACCCCCAGAACCTGATCCGGACCATACCGGCGAAGGGAACCCGTCTCGTAGGTCCTTCTCGTGCCCGGGGGCTATGCGGGGGTGGTCGGCGCCGTCAGGTCGATCAGGCGGCAGACCGTCTCGATGTCGATCTTCACCTGGGCGATCGAGGCGCGCCCCGAGAGCCAGGTGATCAGCGCCGAGTGCCAGGTGTGCTCGATGACCCGGACCGCCGAGAGCTGCTGCGGGGTCGGGTTCTCCTGGCCCATCGCGTCCAGGATGATCGCCGTCGTCTGCCGGGAGACCTGGTCGACCTCCGGGCTCACACTGCGGTCGGCGAACGTCAGCGCCCTGACCATCGCGTCGGCCAGGTGCGGCTCGCGCTGCAACGCCCGGAAGGCCCGCATCAGCGTCTCCGCGACCCGCTCGGCGGCCGTCTCGCCCTGCGGGGGCTTCTTCCGCAGCGTGCCGTGCATGTGCTCCAGCTGGTCCTGCATGGTGGCGACCAGCAGATGGATCTTGGACGGGAAGTAGCGGTACAGCGTGCCGAGCGCCACCTGGGAGGACTCCGCGACCTCGCGCATCTGCACGGCGTCGAAGCCGCCCCGGCTGGCCAGCTGGGCACTCGTGTGCAGGATCCGGCGGCGGCGGGCCTCCTGCCGCTCCGTGAGGGGCGGGGAGGCGGGCACTGCCGCGCTGGCTTCCACCTTGGCCGGCTTGTTCACCTTGGCGCTCACCTTGGCTTCCGCGGGGCTGGTCGGTCCCGTTCCGTGACCGTCCGTGAGGACGGGTGATCACACAGCATGGCACGGTGCCGGTCGTGGCGTGAATCACCTGATCCACTGCTCACAGCACCCTTACCTGCCGGTAGATTCAGAGCCTCCGGACGATCAAGTCTGAAACTTGTTCTAGGTTAGCGTCCCGGCGTAATCTCGCGGGACCGTGCAGGGAGAAGGGGGCCCAGAGTGACCGCTGAGGCCAGTCAGGCCGGGGCTACGGAGGGCCCCGCCGCCGACGGCTTGCGACCGCTCCACATCGCGCTCCTCACCTACAAAGGGAACCCGTTCTGCGGCGGACAGGGCGTCTACGTCCGGCACCTCTCGCGCGAACTGGCCCGCCTCGGCCACCGGGTCGAGGTCATCGGTTCCCAGCCGTATCCCGTCCTCGACGAGGGCTACGACGGGCTGAGCCTCACCGAGCTGCCCAGCCTCGACCTGTACCGCCAGCCGGACCCCTTCCGCACGCCCGGGCGCGCCGAGTACCGCGACTGGATCGACGTGCTGGAGGTCGCGACGATGTGGACGGGCGGCTTCCCGGAACCGCTGACGTTCTCGCTGCGCGCCCGCCGTCATCTGCGTGCCCGCCGCGGCGAGTTCGACGTCGTGCACGACAACCAGACCCTCGGCTACGGCCTGCTGGGCGATGTCGGCGCGCCCCTGGTGACGACCATCCACCACCCCATCACCGTCGACCGGCAGCTGGAGCTGGACGCCGCGGACGGCTGGAAGCGACGCGCCTCGGTGCGCCGCTGGTACGCCTTCACCCGCATGCAGAAGCGCGTCGCGCGCCGCCTGCCGTCCGTGCTCACCGTGTCCGGCACCTCGCAGCAGGAGATCGTCGACCACCTCGGCGTCCGGCGGGACCGCATCCACGTGGTCCACATCGGCGCCGACACCGACCTGTTCTCGCCGGATCCGTCCGTGCCCGTCGTGCCGGGCCGGATCGTGACGACCTCCAGCGCGGACGTGCCGCTGAAGGGCCTGGTGCACCTCGTCGAGGCGCTCGCCAAGGTCCGGACCGAGCACCCCGGCGCCCATCTCGTCGTCGTCGGCAAACGGCCCGCCGAAGGGCCCGTCGCCCAGGCGATGGAGCGCTACGGCCTCGCCGGTGCCGTCGAGTTCGTCAAGGGCATCTCCGACGCGGAGCTCGTCGACCTCGTGCGCTCGGCGCAGGTCGCGTGCGTGCCGTCGCTCTACGAGGGCTTCTCGCTCCCGGCCGCCGAGGCCATGGCGACGGGCACGCCCCTGCTCGCCACGACCGGCGGCGCCATACCCGAGGTCGCCGGCCGCGACGGCGAGACGTGCCTGGCGGTACCGCCCGGCGACGCGGGCGCGCTGGCCGCCGGCCTGGGCCGCCTGCTGGCCGACCCGGACCTGCGCGCCCGCCTCGGCGCGGCCGGGCGCGAGCGGGTGCTGCGCCACTTCACCTGGGCCAGGGCCGCGGAGGGCACGGTGGCCCGCTACCGCGAGGAGATCGACCGGGCCGGGGCGCACGCCGTGCCGCGCGGTACCGGCCGTCCGGCCGCCTCGGCGGGTGCCGTACCCACCGTCCTCACGGGCACGGCAGGCGCTGCCCCCGTAGCCCCCGCAGGCGCTGCCCCCGCAGGCACAGCGGGTGCTGTCTCCGCAGCGCCGGCAGATGTAGAAGGCGTCAACTCCGAAAGCAGGGCCACGTGCTGACCGTCGACTTCTCCCGGTTCCAGCTCGCCCCGGGTGATCGTGTCCTGGACCTCGGCTGCGGCGCCGGACGGCACGCCTTCGAGTGCTACCGGCGTGGCGCACAGGTCGTGGCGCTGGACCAGAACGCCGAGGAAATCCGCGAGGTCGCCAAGTGGTTCGCGGCGATGAAGGAAGCCGGTGAGGCCCCCGAGGGCGCCACCGCCACGGCGATGGAGGGCGACGCCCTCGCGCTGCCCTTCCCCGACGAGTCCTTCGACGTGGTGATCATCTCCGAGGTGATGGAGCACATCCCCGACGACAAGGGCGTCCTCGCCGAGATGGTGCGGGTGCTCAAGCCCGGCGGGCGCATCGCCGTCACCGTCCCGCGCTACGGTCCCGAGAAGGTCTGCTGGAGCCTGTCCGACGCCTACCACGAGGTCGAGGGCGGCCACATCCGCATCTACAAGGCGGACGAACTGCTGGCGAAGATCCGCGAGGCGGGGCTGCGGCCGTACGGCACCCACCACGCGCACGCGCTGCACTCGCCGTACTGGTGGCTGAAGTGCGCGTTCGGCGTCGACAACGACAAGGCGCTGCCGGTGCGGGCGTACCACAAGCTGCTCGTCTGGGACATCATGAAGAAGCCGCTGGCCACCCGGGTCGCCGAGCAGGCGCTCAACCCGCTGATCGGCAAGAGCTTCGTGGCGTACGCGACCAAGCCGCACCTGCCCCGGGTGGACGCCAAGTGACCACTCCCCGGACGGAACACCTCGTCCTGCCCGGGGTCCTCACCGCCGGGCAGGCCGCCGCGACCGTCGCCGGCATCCTCGCCGTGCAGCGCGAGGACGGCGCGATCCCGTGGTTCCGGGGACACCACCTCGACCCGTGGGACCACGTCGAGGCGGCCATGGCCCTGGACACGGCAGGTGAGCACGAGGCCGCCGAGCGGGCCTACCTGTGGCTGGCCCGGCACCAGAACGAGGACGGCTCCTGGTACGCCGCGTACACCGACGGCGAGGCCGACACGGTCACCGACCGGGGCCGCGAGACCAACTTCGTCGCCTACATGGCCGTCGGCGTCTGGCACCACCATCTCTCCACCGGAGACGACGCGTTCCTGGACCGCATGTGGCCGACGGTGTACGCGGCGGTGGAGTTCGTGCTGCGCCTCCAGCAGCCCGGCGGGCAGATCGGCTGGCGCCGCGACGACGACGGCACGGAGACGACGGACGCCCTGCTGACCGGCAGTTCCTCCATCCACCACGCCCTGCGCTGCGCCCTGGCCATCGCCGAGCAGCGGGACGAGGCGCAACCGGACTGGGAGTTGGCGACCGGGGCGCTGCGGCATGCGATACGGCGGCATCCGGAGCGGTTCCTCGACAAGAACCGGTACTCGATGGACTGGTACTACCCGGTGCTCGGCGGTGCGCTGACCGGTGCGGAGGCCAAGGCCCGGATCGAGGAGGACTGGGACCGGTTCGTCGTCCCCGGGCTGGGGGTGCGCTGTGTCGTGCCCAACCCGTGGGTGACGGGTGGGGAATCGGCCGAACTCGCCCTCGCGCTGTGGGCGATGGGGGAGTCCGACCGGGCGCTGGAGATCCTGCAGTCGATCCAGCATCTGCGGGACGAGGACAGTGGGCTGTACTGGACGGGGTACGTCTTCGACGACCAGGCGATATGGCCTCGGGAGCTGACGACGTGGACCGCGGGGTCGTTGCTGCTGGCCGTCGCCGCGCTCGGGGGACACGAGGCCACGTGCCAGGTGTTCGGTGGGGCGGAGTTGCCTGTGGGGCTTGAGTCGGAGTGCTGCGCCTAGGAGCTCGGGGGGTTTCGCCTGGTGTGCGGGCGCGGGTCGTGCGTGGTTGATCGCGCAGTTCCCCGCGCCCCTGAAGGCGAGGCCCCTGAGGGCGTTGTCAGTGCCGGTGGGCGCGGTTGGCTATCGCGTGGCCTATGAACAGGTAGACCACCGCCGCCAGGCCGTAGCCGCAGACCACTCGGGCCCATGCCTCGTCGAAGGTGAACAGGTCGTGCGACCAGCCGGCGAGCCAGCGGGCCGCGTCGTGGATGAACTGGACGAACGAATTGCCGGGGTTGGCATCCAGCAGGTACATCAGGATCCAGAGACCCAGGATCAGGGCCATGATGTCGGCCACGACCGCGACGATCGTGCCGGCCTGACTCGCGCCGTTGCGATATCGAGGGGACATGTTCTCCGGATTGCCCTTGAACTCCGGATGAAACCAGGGGATTCGCTCAGGAGTTCAACTCGGCGAGTATCCGCAGGGTGTGCGGGTCGGGGCTGAGGGCCAGGAGGTCCGTCACCGGGCCCTTGCGCCACGACTCCAGCCGCTCGGCGATGCGTTCACGCGGCCCGACCAGGGAGATCTCGTCGGCGAAGGCGTCGGGGACGGCGAGCACGGCCTCCTCCCGGCGGCCGGACAGGAACAACTCCTGGATGCGGCGAGCCTCCTCCTCGTAGCCCATGCGGGCCATCAGGTCGGCGTGGAAGTTGCGGGCCGCGTGGCCCATGCCGCCGATGTAGAAGCCGAGCATCGCCTTGACGGGCAGCAGGCCCTCGGCGACGTCCTCGCAGACCCGGACCTGTGTCATCGGCGCCACCATGAACCCCTCGGGCAGCTCCGCCAGGGCCGGGCCGTAGACCTCCGGCCGGGTCGGCGACCAGTACAGCGGCAGCCAGCCGTCGGCGATCCGGGTCGTCTGGGCGACGTTCTTCGGCCCCTCCGCCCCCAGCAGCACGGGCAGATCGGCGCGCAGCGGGTGGGTGATCGGCTTGAGGGGTTTGCCGAGGCCCGTGGCGTCCGGGCCGCGGTAGGGGTGGGAGTGGAAGCGGCCGGCCAGTTCGACGGGGGCTTCGCGGCGCAGCACCTGCCGTACGACGTCGACGTACTCGCGGGTGGCGGTGAGCGGCGAGGCGGGGAACGGGCGGCCGTACCAGCCCTCGACGACCTGTGGGCCGGAGAGGCCGAGGCCCAGCATCATCCGGCCGCCGGAGAGGTGGTCCAGGGTGAGCGCGTGCATCGCGGTCGTGGCCGGTGAGCGGGCCGCCATCTGCGCGACCGCGGTGCCGAGCCGGATGCGGGAGGTGTGCGCCGCGATCCAGGTGAGCGGGGTGAACGCGTCCGAACCCCAGGACTCCGCCGTCCAGACCGAGTCGTACCCGAGCCGCTCCGCCTCCCGCGCGAGGCGCACCTGGTCGGGGGAGGGGCCGCGGCCCCAGTAGCCGAGCGCGAGACCGAGCCGCATGCCTGACTCCTGACGGTGTGTCAGTTGACGGGATGGGCCGACTGTACGGCAACGGCCCCCCACCCGGAAGGGCGAGGGGCCGTGGGTGGCCGTGGGGCTCAGCCGCGCTGGATGCCCGACGTGTCCTGGAGGACACCGCGGCGGCCGTCCTGCGTCTGGGCGACCAGGGTCGCGCCACGCTGCTCGACCGCCAGGTACCAGGTACCCGGGGCGAGTTCGGCGATCGGCGTCGGCGAGCCGTCCTCCGCGAACAGCGGCCGCGGCACCGGCACCGCGAACCAGAACGGGGAGAAGTCCCCGGCCGGCGGCTGCGGAGCCTGGGCCTGCGCCTGCTGGGGCTGCGGCTGACCGCCGTACGGCTGCCCGGGCTGCCCCGGCTGCGGCTGGCCGTAACCGCCGGGCTGCTGCGCGCCCGGGTAGCCGTAACCACCGGGGGGCTGGGCGCCGTAGGGCTGCGGGGCGGCCGGGCGGGGTGTCGGGAGGAGGGCGGCCTTGAGGGCCGGGACGAGCGGGGTGGCGATGGCGGCGGCGGCCATCAGCAGCGTCGCGATAAGAGCGAGGATCATGCCGATGCCGGGGCTCGGTGCGCCCTCGCTGCTGTTCTCACCGATGTTGTCGAAGCCGCCGGGCACGTCGAAGATGTTGCCCAGCGCACTCCACGCGGCGAACACCGTGAAGGCGGCACCGAACTGGCCCAGCTCGATCCCCGCGATCTTCGGGGCCTGCGGCAGGCCCCGGGAGACGACGACGAGCGCGGCGCCGATGATCCCCGCCAGCACGACGCTGAACACGACCGGGCCGCTGCCCCACAGCATGGGGAGGTCGACGCTGTCGGGGACATTGTCGAACGAGTAGAGGTCGAGGAACGACGCGATCAACAGCAACACCGCTGCTCCGATCACCACGCCGTCGCCCCGAGTGAGGGAGCGGATATTCACTTCAGGTCCTTCGTAAGTCGTCTCATCGTCGGTAGAGGCGTTGCTGTCACCATGCCGCCGTCCGGACTCGGTGTGAAGCGCGGGGGTGGCCCCTCATCGTAAGGAGGACCCTATCGTCCGCCAGGTCAGGGTGTCCGCCGGGATCTGCCGGTCCACACCTACCCGCGCAGGAAACTCACGATTCCCTCAGAGATCCCTTGCGCCGCCTTCTGTCGCCACGCGCCGCTGGTGAGCAACGCCGCGTCCTTGCTATCGCGCATGTTGCCGCACTCGATGAACACCTTGGGAACCGTTGACAGATTGAGACCGCCGAGGTCCTTACGCGTGATGAGTCCGCCGTCGCCGATGTAGTTGGAGGGCGCGCTGCCGGTCACGGCCACGAAGCGGCCCGCGACGCGCTCGCCGAGGTCGCGGGAGGGGCCGACGATCGCCCGGGTGTCCGCGGCGCCCGCGTGGACCGCGCCGGGCAGGATCACATGGAAGCCGCGGTTGCCGGCGCCCGAGCCGTCCGCGTGGATCGACACCACGGCATCGGCCTTCGCCTGGTTGCCGATCCGGGCCCGCTCGTCCACGCACGGCCCGAACGGCCGGTCGCCGTCCTGCGTCAGCTTCACGGTGGCGCCCTGCTCCTGGAGGAGAGCGCGCATCCGGTGCGCGACGTCCAGGGTGAACTTCGCCTCGGTGTAACCGTCGTTGGTGGAGGTGCCCGTGGTGTCGCACTCCTTCCGGTTCGTCCCGATGTCCACCTGGCGGTTGATGTCGGAGGCGTGCTGGAAGTTGCCCGGGTTGTGCCCCGGGTCGATGACGACGACCTTGCCCTTGAGCGGGCCGGAGGCGGCGGGCGCGGAGGCCGAGGGCGTGGCCGTCGGCTTCGGCTCCGGTTTCGGTGAGGCGCTCGGCTCCTTGGCGTCGTCGGAGGGCGCGCTCGACACGGCGGGCGAGGAGGACCGCACGTCCGCCCGGCCCGAGCCCCCGTCGTCTCCGGAGCCGCCCACCGTCTCGTACACGAGCCAGCCGAGCAGCGCCCCCGGCACCAGCGCGGCGAGCGCGACGGTCAGGGGGCCGCGACGGCGGCGGGGCTGGGGAGGTTCGAAGTCCGGGCCTACGTACGACACGCCAGCCACCCTAGCGGCCGCACGCGAGCCCGGCGGCCCGAGGACGGCCCTACGGGTGGCGACTACGCCCCGAGGACGGCCCGGGGGCACGGGGGGCTAAGACGCGTTCCCGTCGCCGTCCCCGTGCCGTACCGCCTCCTTCACGCGCGCCTCCACCTCCTGGCGCGGTGTGCCCTCCTGCTTGGCGTAGCCGGTGACCGCCGCCTGGACGTCCCGGGCGAGGTCGCGCCAGGCGCGCCAGGCCGTCTCCCAGGTGGTGGTCTGCTGGTCGCTCCACTTGGTGCGGGTGGGCGGTCCGTACGTGTCCTGGAGGTGACGCACGCGGGCGTACGCCTCGTCCGCCGCGCGCTGCTTCTCGACGAGCTCTTCGAAGGTGTGGGCCACGCGCCCGGATCCTTGGGCAGTGGCTCGCGCCCGCCGACTCGCCACGCCGCCCGTGGGCCGACCGGGAAGGGGCGCCGGGGCGCCTTTCACCCGGCCAGCCGCCCGGCGCGTGCCGGTGCGTCAGATGCCCGGGCCGGTGCGCCGCAGGACCCGCAGCGAGTCCGTCGCCGAGACCTCGGTGAACGCGCCGGAGGCGAGCGCCCGGAGGTAGATCCGGTAGGGGGCCTGGCCGGTGAACTCGTCCTGCGGGTCGGGGAAGACGTCGTGGATGAGCAGCAGCCCGCCCTCGGCGACGTGCGGCGCCCAGCCCTCGTAGTCGGCCGTGGCGTGCTCGTCGGTGTGGCCGCCGTCGATGAAGACGAACCCCAGCGGCGTCCGCCAGAACGCGGCGATCCGCGGGGAGCGGCCGACCAGCGCCACCACGTGCTCCTCCAGGCCCGCCCGGTGCAGGGTGCGGCGGAACGTGGGCAGTGTGTCCATCAGGCCGATCTCGGGGTCGACCGTCTCCGGGTCGTGGTACTCCCAGCCCGGCTGCTGCTCCTCGCTGCCGCGGTGGTGGTCGACGGTGAGCGCGTCGACCCCGGCCTCGCGGGCCGCGTCGGCGAGCAGGATCGTCGAGCGGCCGCAGTACGTGCCGACCTCCAGCAGCGGCAGCCCGAGCCGCCCGGCCTCCACGGCCGCCGCGTACAGCGCCAGGCCCTCGCCGGTGGGCATGAACCCCTTCGCCGCCTCGAACGCGGCCAGGATCTCGGGCTTCGGCGCCGCGGCCATGGGGTTCCTCTCGGTCGTACGACGGTCAGGGCGCCATCGTGCCGCACCCCCTGCCGCGCGGACGACAGGGGGTACCAGTGAGTAGCCGGGTCGGGCGATCAGGCGGTCGGGCGATCAGGCGGTCGGGCGGTCGGGCGATCAGGCGGGGACCGTCTCGCCCGGCAGTGACAGGTCCAGGTCGACCGGGCGCTCGTCGCCCGTGTGGGTCGCGGACGAGGCGAGCGGTCCGTGGCCCTGGGCCCGGGCGGCCACGACGTAGGAGCCCCGGGCGGGGACGGTGAGCGCGTAGCTGCCGTCCTCGGCGGAGAGCGTCGCACCGGCCTGGCGACCGCGTCGGTCGATCAGGGTGACCTTGGCGCGGGCGACCGGGGAGCCGTCGGCGCCCAGCACCCGGCCGCGGAAGCCGCGCAGCACCCGCTCGGCGCGCTCCAGCGCCGCGTCCTCCTCGCTGCTCGCGCGCAGTTGCGGCTTGTCCGAGGGGCGCCGTCCCGGCAGGAACAGCGCCAGGAGCAGGCCCACGGCCACCGCGCCCGTCGCGATCAGGAAGGAGACCCGGAAGCCGTGCATGGTCGGGATCTCGACGCCGCCGACGTTGTCGGCGGTGTTCGCCAGCACCATGCCGATCACGGCGCTGGAGACCGAGGTGCCGATGGAGCGCATCAGGGTGTTGAGGCCGTTGGCCGCGCCCGTCTCCGACGCCGGGACCGCGCCCACGATCAGCGCGGGCAGCGAGGAGTAGGCCAGGCCGATGCCCGCGCCCAGCAGCACCGAGATGACCAGGCTCTGCCAGGCGGCGCTCATCAGGCCGAGTCCGGCGCCGTAGCCGATGGCGATGATCAGCAGGCCGAGGATCAGGGTGACCTTGGGGCCGTACTTCGCGGACAGCCGGGCGTAGACGGGCGCCGTGAACATCATCGTCAGGCCGAGCGGTGCGACGAGCAGACCCGCGACGACCATCGACTGGCCGAGGCCGTAGCCGGTGGACGTCGGCAGCTGGAGCAGCTGGGGCAGGACCAGGGAGACGACGTAGAAGGAGACGCCGACCATGATCGAGGCGAGGTTGGTGAAGAGGACGGCCGGGCGGGCCGTGGTGCGCAGGTCGACCAGCGGGGCCTTCACGCGCAGCTCCATCACGCCCCACAGCACGAGCACGACCGCCGAGGCGGCGAACAGGCCGAGGGTGGTGCCGGAGGCCCAGCCCCAGTCGCTGCCCTTGGTGATGGGCAGCAGGAACAGCACGAGCCCGGCGGAGAGGCCGATCGCGCCCGGCAGGTCGAAGGTGCCCTCGGCGCGCATCGGGGACTCCGGCACGACGAGCAGGGTGAGGGCGATCGCGAGCAGTCCGAGGCCGGCGGCGCCGTAGTAGAGGGCGTGCCAGTCGCTGTGCTGGGCGACCAGGGCGGCGGCGGGCAGGGCCAGGCCGCCGCCGACGCCTATGGAGGAGCTCATCAGGGCCATCGCCGAGCCGAGCTTCTCGCGGGGCAGCATGTCGCGCATCAGGCCGATGCCGAGCGGGATGGCGCCCATCGCGAAACCCTGGAGCGTACGACCGGCGATCATCAGCAGCAGATCGCTGGTGAGCGCGCTGACCAGGGCGCCGACGACCATCACGGCCAGGCTCAGGATCAGCATGCGGCGCTTGCCGTAGAGGTCGCCCAGGCGGCCCATGATCGGGGTGGCCACCGCGCCCGAGAGGAGGGTCGAGGTGAGGACCCAGGTGGCGTTGCTGGGGGCGGTGTCCAGCAGTTGCGGCAGATCCTTGATCACCGGAACGAGCAGGGTCTGCATCACCGCGACAACGATGCCCGCGAAGGCGAGCACCGGGACCACGGCCCCGCTCGCTCTTCCGGCGGGGCGGTCTGTCGTCGTCTGCGTCATTGAGGAAGGCCTCCGGGCCGGGGTGCGTCGGGTTACGTGGGACCTGAACCTCGTACGTCCAGGCAACTATTCCGTTGCTTTGGCACCCTAACGAAAACTTGACCTTCTCTTGGTGAAGGGCCCCGGACTCACGGCGCAGGGCCCCGAAGCCCTAGGCCGAAATCCCGATGCCAGGAGCTCGGGGTGGTTGAGAGCATGACACCCATGCTCGAAGCCGCCGAAACCACCCGCACACCCCGCCGCACCGCGCCTCCCACCTGGCTCGTCGTGGCGCTCACCTGCGCCGGTCAGTTCCTCGTCGTCCTGGACGTCTCCGTCGTCAACGTGGCGCTGCCCTCGATGCGGACCGGGCTGGAACTCGGCGAACAGGGCCTCCAGTGGGTCGTCAACGCCTACACCATCGCCTTCGCCGGGTTCATGCTGCTCGGCGGACGCGCCGGGGACCTCTACGGCCGCAAGCGGATGTTCCTCGTCGGGCTCGGCCTGTTCACCCTGGCCTCGGCGGCCGGCGGGCTGGCACAGGACGACTGGCAGCTGCTCGTGGCGCGGGCCGTGCAGGGACTGGGCGCGGCGGTGCTGGCGCCCTCGACGCTGACGATCCTCACGGCGTCGGTGCCGGAGGGCGCCGCGAGAGCCCGGGCCATAGGGACCTGGACTGCCGTCGGGGCCGGCGGCGGTGCGGCGGGCGGCCTGGTCGGCGGACTGCTGGTGGAGACGCTCTCCTGGCGCTGGGTGCTGCTCATCAACGTGCCCGTCGGCGCCGTGGTGCTGTGCGCCGCCGCCTGGTACCTCACCGAGGGCCGGGCCGGGGACGGCCGCCGCCTCGACCTGCCGGGCGCGCTGCTCGTGACCTCCGGCCTCGGCACGCTCGCCTACGGCATCTCCCAGACCGAGGCGGCGGGCTGGACGGCACGGGCCACGCTGCTCCCGCTGCTCGCCGGGCTGGTGCTGCTCGGGGCGTTCCTCGCGGTCGAGGCCCGCACGGCCAGCCCGCTGATGCCGCTCGGCCTGCTGCGCGTGCGCTCGGTCTCCTCGGCCAACGTCTCGATGCTGCTGAGCGGGTCGGCGATGTTCTGCATGTGGTTCTTCATGACCCTCTACGCGCAGAACGTCCTCGGCTACACCCCGCTCGACGCCGGCCTCGCCCTGGTGCCGAGCTCCCTCGCCGTCATCCTCGGCTCCAAGCTCGCACCCCGCCTGATGCGACCGGTCGGCGCGCGGGGCGTCGCCGTGCTGGGCACCCTGGTCGCCGTGACCGGCTTCGCCTGGCAGTCCACGATGACCGCCGACGGCTCCTACGCCATGGCGATCCTCGTCCCCGGCGTCCTCATGATGCTCGGCGCGGGCCTGGCGGCGACCCCCCTGGCCTCCGTGGCCACCTCCGGGGCGGCCCCCGAGGAGGCGGGCCTGGTCTCCGGCCTCGTCAACACGTCCCGCACGATGGGCGGTTCCCTCGGCCTCGCCGTCCTGTCCACCCTCGCGGCCTCCGCCTCGGCGGGCAGCACGACACCGCGGGCCCTGACGGAGGGCTACGCCCTCGCGTTCCGGGTGGGTGCGGGGGTGCTGGTGGCCGGAGCGGTGCTGATGTGGGTGTGGCTGCCGAGGACGGCGGGGGAGCGGCGGGCCGCCTGAGAGGCTTCGGCAGGGCGGGCCGCCTGAGCGTGCGTCGGTACGGCGGGCCGTCTGACGGTGGTGCGGCGTGGTGGGTGGGCGGGAGCGGCGGGCCGTCTGAGAAAGTGCGGTACGCGTGGCCCGGGAATGGGTTCTGACGGGCCGGCAGGGGTGCTCCGCCGTCCTTTCGGGCCGGGGACGGGTCCACCCGTACCAGGGCGCCTACCCGTCCCGCGGCGGCCCGCCCGCGGCTCTTCGCCGAACCCCGGAAAGCTGCCCTGACCTGGTCTTTCAGCCCCTCTCGGCCTACCGTCGACGGACGCGGAAGGGGGACCGGATGGACCGGGACATACGCACCGTCGACGACGTACTCACCCTGCTCGACGGCCTGTTCGCACCCGAGGCCGATCGCTGGACCGGGCGCGGTGCCGACTGGTGGGACGACTTCTACACCGACCGCTCCCGGCCGGTGCCGTTCTTCGTGGCACGGCCGGACGAAAACCTCGTGTCCGCCGTGGAGCGGGGGCTGCTCGGCGGCGGACGGGCCCTCGACCTGGGCTGCGGGCCCGGGCGCAACGCGCTGTACCTGGCGGAGCGGGGCTTCGACGTCGACGCGGTCGACCTCTCCGCGACAGCCGTCGACTGGGCCCGGGAACGGGCCCGCGCGACGGGGACCGAGAACGTGCGGTTCCTTCGCGGGGACGCCTTCGCGCTCGCCGGCAGCGCCCTCACCGGCCCGTACGACCTCGTCTACGACTCCGGCTGCTTCCACCACCTGCCGCCGCACCGCCGGGTCAGCTACCTCGCCCTCCTGGAGCAACTCCTGGCATCTGGCGGCCACTTCGGCCTCACGTGCTTCGCCGCCGGGGACGGAGGCGTGGGGTCGGAGCTGTCCGACACCGACTTCTACCGCGAGGGGGCCGGACTGCGGGGCGGACTCGCCTACCCGCCCGAGGCGTTGCGCGGGATCTTCTCCGGCCTGACCGAACTGGAGCTGCGACGGATGCGCGACGAGCCGGAAGACTCCGAGCGCTTCGGGAAGTCCTTCCTCTGGACGGCGCTGTTCCGGCGGGCGTGACGAGGACATCGCTCTCGCGGATGTCGTCCTCCATCCCCAGCAGCAGCGCCGGCGCGCCGCGCATCATCCCCTGGTCCTCCGCGAGCGGCACGCGGACGGTGCGGGCGGTCATGGGACCGGGGTGGGGCGGGCCGGGTCGTCCAGCAACGAGGTCAGGGTCCGGACGAAGGACGCCGCCGAGTGGTCCGCGTGGTCGCGGATGCGCGCCGCGACCGTCTCGGCGCCGCCGCCCTCCAGGAGCCGTACCAGCCGGTCGAGGTCCTGCCCGTGGCCCTCCTGGGTGGTCAGGTAGAAGTCCGTCGCGTCGTACGCCATGTGGAAGACGTGCTTCTTCACATCGCTCAGCGTCAGGTAGTCGTCGTGCGTCTTGGGCGTCGGCTCGGGCGCACCCACGCACACCGCCGGGGTGCCCGCGCCCCAGGAGTTGACCGCCAGGTGGTAGGTGTCCGTGACGACCAGCCGGTAGCGGGGCAGGACCCCGACCAGGTCGCCGACGGTGGGGCTGCCCGGGCGGGCCGCGATGTGCCGCACCGCCTCGGGCACCTCACGGTCGAACCACGGCAGCCACTCCAGCGGTACGCCCAGACGGTCGGACAGGCTCTGGCAGAAGCCGGGCAGCCAGTCGGGGATCGGCGTGCGGGCCCCCAGGAAGACGCCGATCGCACCGCCGTCGGGGACCGACCGGGACCAGTCGGTGACCGGGAGGTGGTCGAGGTCGCCGGGGCGGGAGAGCAGCGCCGCGTCCGAACCGAAGTGGTCGGTCGTACGGTCCCCGCGCAGATTCGCGATCTTCGCCGCCGAGAGCGGATCGCGCACCCACATCCGGTGACTGCGGGTCACCAGGCGGGAGAACAGCGGGCCGTACTCCTTGTCCTCGTAGTCGGACTGGGTGTTGTGCAGGATCGTGCCGCCGTAGCTGACGGTCCGCGCGAGCAGCTCGTCCGGCTGGTCCGCGAACAGCAGGGCGCGGTTCAGCTGCGCCCGGGCGTCGTCCCGGTCCGTGGCGAAGCCGAAGTCGAGCAGGCGGTTCGTCGCGTCCTGCGCGAGGTAGTGGCGGGTGTGCAGGAAGTCGCCCCAGAAGACGACCGCGTCATGGTCCCGGAGCGTGTCGAGATGCTCGGCCAGCGGGTGGAAGCGGAACGGGAACTCGATGCCGCGCGCACCCTCGCGCAGCGGCACGGTGTCCGGCGTGTGCAGGGTGTACCAGGTGGCGTCGAACGCGGTGTCCGTCCGCCGCCGCAGGGACTCGAACGCCAGGTCCACGGTCAGCATGCCCGTGTTGCGGTACCCGATGTTCGGCGCGGTGATGACGGCGACGCGTCCCATGTGCTCCCGTTCCCCCGGCCGTTGCCGGTCCTCTACGTGTAGGTCGCGCGGATCACCGGCCAACGTACACGTCCGCGTCCAAGGGTTCGCCGTGCGGCCCTGGAAGAGGTCGCCGGGCCGATCGGGAACAACCGATCTGACACAGTGTCAGGAGCCTTCACAAGTGCCGGGGCCTCGGCTATACAGAGGGCGCAGGACTGGAACGCGTTTCAGTTCGCGTCCCGGTCCGGCAGCAGACGGCCTCGGTGCGGCCGACGGTGCGGACGGCCGTACCGAGGTCCTTCCTCCGGCGATCAGGAGCCCCATGCCCATCGACGCAGCCACGGCGCTCGCCGCCGGACCCCGGACCGGCGAGATCTCCTGGGACCACAGGGACGTGCAGCTCTACCACCTCGGCATCGGCGCGGGCAGCCCCGCCACCGACCCCGACGAACTGCGCTACACCCTGGAGTCCCGGCTGCACGTCCTGCCGAGCTTCGCCACCGTCGCGGGCGGCGGAAAGCCCGGCGTGACCAGCGGCCTGTCCATGCCCGGCATCGAGGTCGAACTGGCCCGCGTCCTGCACGGCGGCCAGAGCCTCGTCATCCACCGGCCCCTCCCGGCGGCCGGCACCGCCACCGCGACCAACCGGCTCGCGGCCGTCTACGACAAGGGCTCGGCCGCCGTCCTCGTACTGCGCACCGACGTCGCCGACGCCGACGGCCCGCTGTGGACCAACGACGCCCAGATCTTCATCCGCGGCGAGGGCGGCTGGGGCGGCGACCGCGGCCCCTCCACCCGCCTCGAACCGCCCACCGGCGAACCCGACCGCACCGTCGAGCGACCGGTCCGCGACGACCAGGCCCTGCTGTACCGCCTCTCCGGCGACTGGAACCCGCTGCACGCCGACCCGGAGTTCGCCAAGCTCGCCGGATTCGAGCGGCCCATCCTGCACGGCCTGTGCACCTACGGCATCACGCTCAAGGCGGTCGTCGACACGCTCCTCGGCGGTGACGTCACCCGCGTGCGGTCCTACGCCACCCGGTTCGCCGGGGTCGTGTACCCGGGGGAGACCCTGCGGATCCGCATGTGGCACGAGCCGGAGTCCACCCGGGTCGCCGTCAGCGCCGCCGAACGCTCGGACGCGCCCGTCCTCGCCGACACCATCGTCGAACACACCTGAGTCCCGAACGCCGTACGAGGGGAGCCCGCACCATGCGCGCAGCCGTACTGCACGAGATCGGCCAGGACAAGCTGGAGGTCCTCGACGACGTCGAGGCGGTGGGGTTCGGACCCGGAAAGGTGCGGATCCGGGTGCGCGCCACGGGGCTGTGCCACTCGGACCTGTCCGCGATGAGCGGGGTGCTGCCGCAGCCCGCGCCGTTCGTGCCCGGGCACGAGGGCGCGGGCGAGATCCTCGAAGTCGGCGAGGGCGTACGCCACGTGAAGACCGGGGACCGGGTCGTGGTGTGCTGGCTGCCCGCCTGCGGCGCCTGCCCCGCCTGCAAACGCGGCCAGACCCAGCTGTGCCTGGCCGGGTTCATGAACGCGGGCACCCCCAACTTCAAGCGCCCCGGCGGGGACGTCTTCGGCTTCGCCGGCACCGGCACCTTCACCGAGGAGGTCGTCGTCGACGCCGGCTGCGCGGTGCCGATACCCGACGACGTGCCCTTCGACATCGCCGCCCTCATCGGCTGCGGGGTGACGACCGGCCTCGGTGCCGCGCTCAACACCGCCGATGTGCGGGCCGGTTCGTCGGTGGCCGTCATCGGCTGCGGAGGCGTCGGCATCTCCGCGATACAGGGGGCCCGGCTGAAGGGCGCCGCGGAGATCGTCGCCGTCGACCCGGTGGCCTCGCGCCGCGAGGCGGCACTGAGGTTCGGCGCGTCGCGCGCCGTCTCCCCGGAGGAACTGCCCGACGCCAAGCAGCAGGTGACCGGCGGCGAGGGCTTCGACTACGTCTTCGAGGTCGTCGGCAGGTCCGCCACCGCCCGCACCGCCTACGACAGCACCCGCCGCGGCGGCACCCTCGTCGTCGTCGGTGCGGGCGCCATGGACGACTTCCTCCAGCTCAACATGTTCGAGCTGTTCTTCGACGAGAAGCGCGTCCTGCCGTCGATGTACGGCGGCGGTGACGTGCTGACCTCCTACGAGCGGACCATAGCCCTGTGGCGGGCCGGCCGGATCGACCTCGCGGGCCTGATCACCCACCGGGTGCCGCTCACCGAGATCAACGAGGCCCTGGACCAGATGCGCACCGGGACCGCCCTGCGCACGTGCATCGAGCTGTGAGGACACCCGCCATGCCGCTGCCGCTCCAGGGGCTGTCCGCGATCGTCACGGGCGCGGGCCGCGGGCTCGGCCGGGCCGAGGCGCTGGAACTCGCCCGGCTCGGCGCCGCCGTCGTCGTCAACGACTACGGACAGCCCGGCCGCGACGGCTCCGGCGAGGCGTCCGCGGGCCCCGCCGAGGAGGTCGCCGCCGAGATCCGGGCCGCGGGCGGCACCGCGCTCGCGCACACCGGCGACGTCTCCGGCTTCGACCAGGCGCGCACGCTCGTGGAGTCGGCCGTCGACGCGTTCGGCAGGCTCGACATCCTCGTCAACAACGCGGGCATCCTGCGCGACCGCATGGTGTTCTCCATGGCCGAGGAGGAGTGGGACTCCGTCCTGCGCGTGCACCTGAAGGGCCACTTCAACACCACCCGGTTCGCCGCCGCGCACTGGCGGGAGCGGTCCAAGCGGGCCGGGGAGCCGGTGTTCGGGCGGATCGTGAACACCTCCTCGGAGGCCTTCCTCGCCGGTTCCGCCGGGCAGCCCAACTACGCCGCCGCCAAGGGCGGGATCGTCGGCCTCACCACCTCCACCGCCCTCGCCCTGGCCCGCTACGGCGTCACGGCCAACGCCATCTGCCCCCGCGCCCGGACCCGGATGACCGAGGACGTCTTCGCGGGCGTCCAGCCCCCCGGCAGCGGCCTCGACCCGCTCGCCCCCGAGCACGTCGCCCCGCTCGTCGGCTATCTGGCCTCCCCCGCGGCCGCCCACGTCAACGGGCAGCTCCTCGTGGTGCACGGCGGGATGGTCGCCGTCGTCGAACGCCCGCGGGTCGCCGCCAAGTTCGACAGCAAGCAGGACGCCTTCACGTACGACGAACTGGAGGCCGTCCTCGGCCCGTACTACGCGGAGCGGCCGGGCGGACAGACGTTCGCGGCGGCGGAGGTGCTGGGCCTGAAACGCGGGTGAGCGATGTCGTGGACGGTGAGGGCCGCCGGAAGCACGGAACGGCCCTCCCCGCTTGTGGCGGGAAGGGCCGTTCGCCGTCTGGTGACCGGCGTGCCGTCAGGCCGCGGTCACGGCCTGCTCGGTCTCCGCCACCGGCTTGCGGTGACGTCCGCGCGGAGCCGTCTCGCCGTCCTGCGTGGAGACCTCACCACGGTGCCGGCCATGGCCGGTGGAGGACTGCGGGACGTCGGCGGTACGCGGCTGGTGCGTGCTGGCGTCGCTCATCGGATGGAATTCACCCCGTCAACATGATCTTTTTTTCAGCCGGGTGAGTCTAACCGGCACCCCTGACCCCGGATCCAGACAGCCACGCCGACCGGCACTAGTTCGTTACAAGGCGTCCCAACGGCGCTTCCTGGAGGGGCACGGGGCGGGGAGCGGTAGGGGCCGGAGGCCCGGCGGGCTGAACGGTTGGTTCCGCGGGGTGTACGGGGTGTTCAGCGGCCGGGAGTGCGGGCGCGGGCTGGGGCGCGGGCTCGGTCTGGGGGTCGGGCTGGGGGAGCGGCGCTGTCGCCGTAGCCGAAGCCGAAGCGGTAAGCGTCGAAGTCGCTGCCGTCGCCGTCGCCGTTGCCGTCCCCGTCGTCGGCTCCGGTTCGGCGGCCGGTGGTGGGGCCACCTGTGCCACTCCGCACGGCACGGCCTCCGTCGCGTACGGCAGCCGCAGCACACCCTCCGGCGTCCACAGCCCCGCACCCGCCAACCACCCCTCCGGCGCCCGCAGATGGTGCACCCGCCGCTCGGCGGGCCGCCAGACGCCGACCCAGCTGCCCGCCGGTCCGTCCACCCGCAGCGCCACCGCACAGCTCTCCGGCGTCAGCACCTGCCCCGGCTGGATCGCGAACGGCGTGACCGAGCAGTCCGGCACCCGCAGGCACTCCGGGAAGCGCACCGGCAGCGAGCTGCCCAGGACGCCCCAGCCCAGCCGGCCCCGCCCCGGCGAGGGCGCGTCCGAGCGGACGATCAGCAGCCCGCTGTCGTGGTCGGCGAGCAGCAGCCGGTCGTCGCTCTCGGCGGTGATCTGCAGCAGCGGCGACACCTCGCCACCGCCCTCCAGGTCCACCACGACGGCCTTGGTACGACCGCCGGCCTCCCGGTCCAGGGCCAGCAGCCGCGCCGACCGGTCCAGCCAGACCCCGCCCGAGCAGCGGCCGGGCAGTTCCGCCAGTCGCTCGGGGCCGAAGGCGCCGCCCGCCACCAGCCAGACCGACGTCGTACGCGGCCCGACGGCCAGGGCGTAGGCCCGCTCCCCGCCCGGGGCGGGTGGCAGCAGCCGCAGCCGGGCGGCCCTGTCCGGGCACTCGACCGCGCCCAGCGGCAGTTCGCCGGTGCCCGGTCCGGTCGGGTAGAGCAGCGAGAAGGCGTGCCGCCCGGCCACCACCCGGTGGATGAGGACCCGCCCGTCGGCCATCGGCTGCACCTCGGTGCCGGGCTCCTCCGGCTGGTTGCGGGGCAACGGCACCGCGTAGGGCTCGGGGCCGTCCAGGGTCCAGCGCTCCGGGAACCAGGAGTCGCCGGCCGACGCGAGGCGGGCACCGTAGGCACCGTCCGCGGTGAGCGTGCAGCCTGTCGGCGCGGACACGTCCTCGTCCTCGTGTCCCGCCGAAGGTTCGACGTGTCCCGTCGACGGTTCGATCACACAGGCCGTCATCGTTCGGTCACCTCCAGTGACGAACGCTAGGTATCGCACGCGCGGACGGGGAATTCCCTGGGCGCAGGCTTCACACATAAGGGTGTTCCAGGAACGATTCGCCTGAGGAAAAGGGGGCGATTGTGCTGAGCGGGGCCATGGGTGCCGGGAGCGGGCGGTGGCGGTGCAACGCCACAGATCAGGCGGGTAGCCTTGCTCCCGTGCCCCGTCTGTCTGAAGTCATCGCCGCGCTGGAGACCCTGTGGCCCGCCGAGCGGGCCGAGTCCTGGGACGCGGTCGGCACGGTCGCGGGCGACCCGGACCAGCAGGTCACACGGGTCCTGTTCGCCGTCGACCCGGTCCAGGAGATCGTCGACGAGGCGGTGAAACTGGGCGCCGACCTGCTCGTCACCCACCACCCGCTTTACCTGCGCGGCACGACCACGGTCGCGGCGACGCACTTCAAGGGCCGTGTCGTGCACACCCTCATCAAGAACGACATCGCCCTGCACGTCGCCCACACCAACGCCGACACCGCCGACCCGGGTGTCTCCGACGCCCTCGCGGGCGCGCTGGACCTGCGGGTCACCGGGCCGCTGGTGCCCGACCCCACCGACCCCGCGGGCCGCCGGGGCCTCGGCCGCCTCTGCGCGCTGGACCACCCGGTGACCGTGCGCGAGTTCGCCGCCCGCGCCGCCGAGCGGCTGCCCGCCACCGCGCAGGGCATCCGCGTCGCCGGCGACCCCGAGGCGCTCGTGCGCACGGTCGCCGTCAGCGGCGGCTCCGGCGACAGCCTCTTCGACCAGGTCCGCGCGGCCGGGGTCGACGCGTTCCTCACGGCCGACCTGCGCCACCACCCGGCGTCGGAGTTCACGGCGGCTGTCGCCCCCCGCCCCCTCGCGCTGCTCGACGCGGCGCACTGGGCCACCGAGTGGCCCTGGTGCGAGCTGGCCGCGAGCCAGCTCGACGAGATCTCCGACCGGCACGGATGGGACCTGCGCGTCCACGTCTCGAAGACGGTCACCGACCCCTGGACCGCGCACGCGGCCTCGCCCCCTTCTGAACCCCTTGGAGCCCCGAACTGAACGCCGCGCCCGCCGACCAGATCCGACTCCTCGACGTCCAGGATCTCGATGTCCGCCTCCAGCAGCTCGCGCACAAGCGCAAGTCGCTGCCCGAGCACGCCGAGATCGAGTCGCTGACCAAGGACCACACCCAGCTGCGCGACCTGCTCGTGGCCGCGCAGACCGAGGAGAGCGACACCGCCCGCGAGCAGACCAAGGCCGAGCAGGACGTGGACCAGGTGCGCCAGCGCGCCACCCGCGACCAGCAGCGCCTCGACTCCGGCGCCGTCACCTCCCCCAAGGACCTGGAGAACCTCCAGCGCGAGATCGCCTCCCTCGCCAAGCGGCAGGGCGATCTGGAGGACGTGGTGCTGGAGGTCATGGAGCGCCGCGAGTCCGCGCAGGAGCGGGTCGCCGAGCTGACCGAGCGCGTCACCTCCGTCCAGTCGAAGATCGACGACGCGACCGCGCGCCGCGACGCCGCGTTCGAGCAGATCGACGGTGAGGTCGCCACGGTCACCAAGGAGCGCGAGGTCGTCGCCGCCTCCATCCCGGCCGACCTGCTGAAGCTCTACGACAAGCTGCGCGGGCAGCAGGGCGGCGTCGGCGCGGCGAAGCTGTACGCGCGCAGCTGCCAGGGCTGCCGGCAGGAGCTGGCCATCACCGAGCTGGCCGAGATCCGCAAGGCCGCGCCCGACACGGTGATCCGCTGCGAGAACTGCCGGCGCATCCTGGTGCGTACGTCCGAGTCCGGCCTCTAGGGCCTGTTGTTTGGATCAGGTCGCAGGGAGTCGGCGGTGCTGGTCAACGCCGGTGAGCGGGGCCTGGTGCGGGTAGCTGCAAGGCGGAGGAGGGAGTCGATGCGGAGCATCGGCGAGTGACGACAACGCGGCAGATGCGCGTGCCAGGCCCCGCGTCCGCGGGCTGATCCAAACGACAGGCCCTAGCCCTTCAAGGAGCCCATCCGGTGCGGGAGTTCATCGTCGAGGCCGACGGCGGCTCGCGGGGCAACCCCGGGCCCGCCGGCTACGGGGCCGTGGTCAGCGACGCGGCGACGGGGGAGACGCTGCGGGAGACCGCCGAGTACATCGGCGTCGCCACGAACAACGTCGCCGAGTACCGCGGCCTGCTCGCCGGGCTGCGCGCCGCGCGTGAACTGGACCCGGACGCCACGGTCCACGTCCGGATGGACTCCAAGCTCGTCGTCGAGCAGATGTCGGGCCGCTGGAAGATCAAGCACCCCGACATGAAGCCCCTGGCCACCGAGGCGACCCGGATCTTCCCACCCGGCCGCGTCACCTACGAGTGGATCCCGAGGGCCCAGAACAAACACGCGGACCGCCTGGCCAACGAGGCGATGGACGCGGGGGCCCGGGGCGAGCGGTGGTCGGAAGCGGAGTCCACGGCGGAGGTGGACGCGTCGGCCGGGGGCGTCGGGGGCGGTGGGGGTGTTGTCCCGCCGGAGCCGCCCGGTGACGCGGCGGCGGGTGCGGCTCGGGTGCGCGGAGCCCTGGCGGAAGGCCGCGCGCAGGCCGCGGCGGCGGTTGGCTCGGGCCCGGATGTAGCGCGGGCCTCGACGGAATCCGGCCGGGGCGTCCCGGCCGCGGCGGGCTCCGGCTCCGCGACGGACGCCGCCGATGCGCGTGCCGCGCGGGCCGTCGAGGGTGCGCGTGCCCCGCAGGTCGACGCCGACGACGACACGCGTGCCGCGGCGGCCGGCTCGGGCCGGGAGGTCACGCAGACCGACGCCGATGACGACACCCGTGCCGCGAAGGCCAACACAGACGCCCAGGCCGCCGAGGCCGGGGCTGACACCGATGCCCGGGCCGCCGAGGCCGGGGCTGACACCGATGCCCAGGCCGCCGAGGTCGGAGCCGACACCCGTGCCGCTCAAGCCGCGAAGGGCGGCGGGGGCACTCGTGCCGCTCAAGCCGCGAAGGGCAGCGGGGGCACTCGTGCCGCTCAAGCCGCGAAGGGCGGCGGGGACACTCGTGCCGCTCAAGCTGCGAAGGGCGGTGCCGACGCCCATGTCACGCAAGCCGCGGAGGCCGACGGCGACGCCCTCACCGTCAAAGCCGACTCCGACGCCCGGGCCGCCAGAACCGTCTCCGCTCCCGGGTGGGCCCCCGCCGACATGGGCGCACCCGTCACCTTCGTGTTGCTGCGGCACGGTGAGACGCCGTTGACGCCGCAGAAGCGGTTCTCGGGGAGTGGTGGCACCGACCCCTCGCTGTCCGACGTGGGGCGGGAGCAGGCCGAGCGGGCCGCCGTGATGCTGGCCCGGCGGGGGACGATCCAGGCCGTCGTGTCGTCGCCGCTGGCCCGTACGCGCGAGACCGCCGGGATCGTCGCCGCCCGGCTCGGACTGGACGTCGGCATCGACGACGGGCTGCGCGAGACCGACTTCGGCGCCTGGGAGGGACTCACCTTCGCCGAGGTGCGCGAGCGCCACCCCGACGACCTGAACGCCTGGCTGTCCTCACCCGACGCCGAACCCACCGGCGGCGGCGAGAGCTTCGCGGCGACGGCCGCCCGGCTCGCCGCCACCCGCGACGAACTGGTCGCGGCCCACGCCGGTCGCACGGTCCTGCTCGTCACCCACGTGACCCCGATCAAGACGCTGGTCCGGCTCGCCCTGGGCGCCCCGCCGGAGTCTCTGTTCCGCATGGAACTGTCGGCCGCGTCCCTGTCGGTCGTCGCGTACTACGCCGACGGCAACGCCAGCGTCCGCCTCCTCAACGACACGTCCCACCTGCGCTGAGCCCCGCCGCCGCCCGGGCCAGCTCCTCGACCCGCCCCCAGTCGCGAGCGGCGACCGCGTCCGGCGGCAGCATCCAGCTCCCGCCCACGCAACCGACGTTGGGCAGGGCCAGATAGTCCGGCGCGGAGTCCGGGCCGATCCCGCCCGTCGGGCAGAAACGGGCCTGCGGCAACGGCCCCGACAGCGACTTCAGATACGCCGTGCCGCCCGCCGCCTGCGCGGGGAAGAACTTCATCTCCCGCACCCCGCGCTCCAGCAGCGCCACGACCTCGGACGCCGTCGACACCCCCGGCAGGAACGGCACACCGGAGCCCCGCATCGCCTCCAGCAGCACGTCCGTCCAGCCCGGACTGACCAGGAAACGGGAACCCGCGGCCACCGCCTCCGCGACCTGCCCGGGACGGATCACCGTCCCCGCCCCGACCACCGCCCCGGGCACCTCCCGGGCGATCTCCCGGATCGCCTCCAGGGCCGCGGGCGTCCGCAACGTCACCTCGATCGCGGGCAGCCCGCCCGCGACCAGCGCCCGCGCCAGCGGTACGGCGTCGGCGGCATCCTCGATGACGACGACCGGGACGACGGGCGCGAGGTCCAGCACGGAGGCGGGCGGGGCAGGGGAGACCATGGCGTCATCCTGCCGTCGGCGTGCGGAGTGCGCAAAGGGCATTGCGCACTCCGCAACGCCGCTAGTGAACCTCGTCCACCAGCACGTCGAGCGACCAGCTCTGCCCCGCCTTCGCGGGCGCCTGCGCCTCCACGACGTATCCGAGATCCCCGAGCGCCTCCACCAGCTCGGCCGGCCCCTTCGGCTCGGCCCCCGAGGTCAGCAGGCTGCGTACGATCCGCCCCTTGGTCGCCTTGTTGAAGTGGCTGACCACCTTCCGCGTGGGCGCGTGCAGCACCCGCACCGACGCCGTACGCCCCGCGACCTCACCCTTCGGCTTCCAGGCGGTGGCATACGCGGCGGACCGCAGATCCAGCACCAGCCCCCTCCCGGCCACCTCCGGCAGCACCGCCGCCATCGGCGTACGCCAATGCGCGCCCAGCGCCCCGAGCCCCGGCAGCTTCACACCCATCGAGCACCGGTAGGACGGAATCCGGTCCGTCACCCGCACGGCACCCCACAGCCCGGAGAACACCAGCAGCGACCGCGCGGCCCGCCGCTTGGCGGCCGTGTCCAGCGACGCCAGCCCCAGGGAGTCGTAGAGCACACCGGTGTAGATCTCCCCGGCCGGCCGCGCCCCCGCAGTCCGCAGCTCCGCGTTCTTCCCGACCTCGCCCCGCAGCCCCTCGCTCAGCCCCAGCACCTCACGCGCCTTGTCCTCGTCCCCGGCGCACAGCTCGGCCAACTCGCTGAGAACGGCCTCCCGGGCAGCGGTCAGCCCCGGCAGCGAAAGCGACTCCACCTTCAGCGGGGCACCGCGCCCGGAAGAGGCCTTGCCTTCGGACGGCGGCAGCAGCACAAGCACGCGAACTCCTTCGATCGAACTCCGCCGACAGCGTACGGCGCCGACCAAGCCCCTCAGCAGCGCGCCCGACCGACAGCACGGACCAGACCGTCGGGGTCGTCGGCGTGGAAGCGCACGACCCGCACCTCCCGGCTCCGCCCGAGGAAGCCGACGTGCGTGACGGGTTCCGACAGCTCCAGTGTCACGCTGGTCTGCGAGCCGACCTCCACATCCAGCTCCCCGTCGGCCCGCTCGTGCGCCATCCGCAGCTCACGCCGCACCGAGGCGATCCGCTCCAGCGGCACCAGCAGGTCGACGTGGACGTACCGCCGTATCCGCAGCGAGCCGCCGTCCGCATCCAGCACATGCGGACGCACGACGGACGAGGCGTGCAGCCCGACGACTATGACGACGCCGTACACGTCCAGAAACAGGAACACCGCGTGCACGGCCGGCCAGTTCCACAGCAGCACGGACAGCGCGACCGTCTCGACGACACACACGAACGCGAACCCGGCCATCATCGCGCCCTGCCCGCGCGCGTACCCGAAGGCCCGTCCGCCTTTTGTCCCGTGCGTCCGCCGCGCCACCCAGAGAACAAGACTCACCAGCACCCGCACCTCGTGCCGGATCAGCAGCCACATCGGCAGCCACGCGCCCTTCATCGCCGCTCCTCGGCGAGGATCCGCAGCGCGCGGCGGACGGCCTCCGCCTGGGCCGGGGCGAGATCGTCGTAGAAGGCCCGCAGGAAACCGTCGTCCGGGTCGAGCTCCCCGGCCGCCTCCGGGAACAGCCCCGGCGGAATGCAGCCGGCGAGCGCCACGGCGGCCTCCTCGACGCGCGGGTCACCGGGCTCGGCACCGATGAGCGCGTCGAGCAGCGCGTACGCCTCCCCGGCCCGCGCCACGGCCCCCGGACTGCCCAGCGCCTCACCCATCGACGCCACCAGCCGCTCCCGGTCCCCGGCCGGCATGGCGGTCTCCAGAAAGGCGATGATCTCGCGGTCCTTCACGGCCATGGGCGAGTCCGACAGATGCGAGGTCCCGGCGAACAACGCGGCCAGCTCCGGCGACACCGGCCCCTCGGCGGGCACCCCGCCCTCCGCGTCCAGCAGGGCCCGCAGCCGCGCCCGCCGCTCGCGCAGCGCCGCCTCCTGACGCGCCAGATCGTCGTCCAGCTCGGTCAGCACCTCGACGAGGTCCTTCCCCGCATCGTCCGCGAGCACGTCCCGCACCTCGGCGAGCCCCAGCCCCAGCTCGGTCAGCCGCCGGATCCGCGCCAGCACGACGGCGTGCCGCAACCCGTACTCCCGATACCCGTTGGCCCGCCGCTCGGGCTCGGGCAACAGCCCCAGATGGTGGTAATGCCGCACGGCCCGCGTGGTGACGCCCACGACGGCGGCGAGTTCTCCGATCCGCATACGACCAGTGAAGACGTTGACGCTGCGGCAAGGTCAAGCGAGCGGCTCGGTGCCTGACGGCGGCGTTGATCGTGTGCCACGATCGAGGGAAGCGATCCCGATCTCACGGACAGGTGATCAGCCGATGTCCCAATCTGGCGAGCGACAGAAGGAGGGGCGTGACATGACTGCCATGGCCCACGAGCCGCTCTCGCAGGCAGACGTCCTGCTGGAGGGCTTCCTCGCCCTGGACACGCCGGAGGGTTTCCGGGCAGAGCTGATCGAGGGGGAGATCGTTGTGACGCCGCCGCCGGACGGGGATCACGAGGACTACATCGGACTGATCGTGAACCAGGTGATCAGACGTTCCCGGACCGCCATGCAGTTCTCAGGCAACAAGGGGTTGAAACTGCGCAGCGGAGGCGGCTGCCCGAAGAACCATGTGATCCCTGACGGCACGTTCGCTCCCATGGAACTGCGCCTGTACCGGGGGGCCGACCCCTGGATGCCCTGCGACGGCGTCGCCATGGTCATGGAGGTGACCTCCAGCAAGCCTCAGGCCGACCGCGAGGCCAAACGCCGTTGCTATGCCCGCGCGGGCATCCCGCTCTACCTGCTCGTCGACCGGGACACGGCGCAGGTCACGGTGTTCAGCGAGCCGAAGGACGACGACTACCGCGAGCACTGCGCCCGGCCCGTCGGCAAGCCCATCGCTCTTCCGGAACCGTTCGCCTTCGACCTGGACACGGCCGACCTCCTCTGATCCCCTGTGAGCGGGGGTGCGATATGGGGATGAGAGAACGGACCAGCTGGACCAGAGCGCGACTGGGGCGTTGCGGGCCGCAGCTGGATCTGCTCACCGCTCACTTCGACAGCCACGTCTACGCGCCCCACGCCCATGACGAGTTCACCGTCGGCGTCACGGTCGGCGGGTCGGAGGTCATCGCCTACCGGGGCGGGCACATCCACTCCTACCCGGGCTCGATCGTCGTCCTGGAGCCCGGCGAGATGCACACCGGCGGCCCGGCCGCCTGCGACGGCTACGCCTACCAGGCCCTCTACGCCGGCCCGGCCCTGCTCGCCGACGGCACCCTCGGCGGCCTCCCGCACTTCCGCGACCCCGTCCTCGACGACCCGGAACTGGCGGCGGCCCTGCGCGCCGCCCACACCGACATCAGTGCCTGCCCCGACCCGCTGGAGGCCGAGTCCCGGCTGCCCTGGCTGCTCACGGCACTGGCCCGCCGGCACTCCACGGCCCGGGCGGCGAACGACATCGTCCCCGGCGCCGGTCACATCGCCAGGTCCGTACGCGACCGCCTCGCCGACGAACTGCTGGACCCCCCGTCCCTGGCCGCCCTCGCCACGGACCTGGGCCTGTCCCGCTACCAACTGCTCCGCGCCTTCCGCACGACGATGGGCGTACCGCCGTACGCCTGGCTGGCCCAGCACCGGGTGGCCAGGGCCCGCGGCCTGCTGGAAGCCGGACTGCGCCCCGCCGAGGTCGCCGGGCTCGTCGGTTTCGCCGACCAGGCGCACCTCACCCGCTGGTTCCGCCGGGTGCTGGGGGTGACCCCGGCGGCGTACCGCAACAGCGTTCAAGACACCACGGGGTGACCCGGCCAGACTCGTCGCATGACTGCACGCGGCTGGTTTCTGTTCTCCCTCATGGGAGTGATCTGGGGCGTCCCCTACTTGATGATCAAGGTGGCGGTGGACGAACTGTCCCCGTCCATGGTGGTGTTCGCACGCTGCGCGCTCGGCGCCGCGCTGCTGCTTCCCTTCGCCCTGCGCCAGGGCGGTTTCGGCCGTACCGTCCAGGCCCACTGGAAGCCGATGCTGGCCTTCGCCGTCATCGAGATCGTCGGCCCCTGGTGGACGCTGACCGACGCCGAACGCCGTCTGTCCAGCTCGACCGCGGGACTCTTGATCGCGGGAGTGCCGATCGTCGCCGTACTCCTGGCCCGCTTCTTCGGCGCGCAGGAGCGGGTTGGCGCCCGCCGCGTCGCGGGCCTGGCCCTCGGCCTCGCGGGAGTCACCGTCCTGACCCTGCCGCACCTCACCGGCGGCGACGCCCTGTCGATGGCCGAGGTGCTGGTGACGGTCGTCGGCTATGCCACGGCCCCGCTGATAGCGGCCCGGTACCTCAAGGACGTCCCGACGCTGCAGCTGATCACCCCGTGCCTCACGCTCGCCGCCGTGGTCTACGCCCCCGCGGCCTTCCTGACCAGGCCCGCCACCATGCCGTCGGGGGAGGTCCTGGCCGCTCTCGCCGGCCTCGGCGTCGTCTGCACGGCGATCGCGTTCGTGGCCTTCCTGGAGCTGATCAAGGAGGTCGGCCCGACCAGGGCCGGCGTGATCACGTACGTCAACCCGGCGGTGGCGGTCGCCGCGGGCGCGCTGTTCCTGGACGAGAAGCTGACCCTCGGCATCGGCGTCGCCTTCACCCTGATCCTGGCGGGCTCGGTGCTGGCCACGGCGGCCGCGGCGCCGAAGCGGGACGTCCGCCGGGTACGGGTACCATGGTCGACACGGCAGACGAGCCGGGCGGACGGCCGCGTGGAGTCCCCCTGACGGGGAGCTTCCCGAGGAACGTCCGGGCTCCACAGGGCAGGGTGGTGGCTAACGGCCACCCGGGGTGACCCGCGGGACAGTGCCACAGAAAACAAACCGCCGAAGATCTCGGTCTTCGGTAAGGGTGAAACGGTGGTGTAAGAGACCACCAGTGCCTGAGGTGACTCAGGCAGCTAGGTAAACCCCACCCGGAGCAAGGTC
Organism: Streptomyces sp. NPDC007929; assembly: GCF_042959065.1. Taxonomy (NCBI): domain Bacteria; kingdom Bacillati; phylum Actinomycetota; class Actinomycetes; order Kitasatosporales; family Streptomycetaceae; genus Streptomyces; species Streptomyces sp. NPDC007929. The sequence continues at coordinate 890,979 of NZ_JBIBKD010000002.1, forward strand.
AAGAGGAGACACCTCGGTGTCTCTGCGCGGACGATCGAGGGCTGCCCGCCCGAGTCCGCGGGTAGACCGCACGAGGCCGGTGGCAACGCCGGTCCTAGATGGATGGCCGTCACCCCGACGACCGCGAGGTCCCGGGGTACAGAACCCGGCGTACAGCTCGGCTCGTCTGCCGCTACCTGCGGCTTTGCCTGGGAAAGGGCCTCTGATCTGGGACGGAGGCCCTTTCCGGTCTTCGGGGGCTTGCCGCGTTACGCGGCGGAAAGTCCCTCGGAAGTCCCTCAGACAGGGCTGAAAGTCCCTGGAGCGGATGTCCGGGCAATGTGCCTCGCACGTTCGGCACTACTCCTCTGATTCAGGTTCCAACTGCCATTTATCGGCAAGGCGCCCGGCGGGGTCCCGCCCGTAGCGCAGGAGCACGTCGGCTTCATCGCCGAGGAGTCCGAGCCTCAGGGCAGGGAACCAACCACTGCGCAAGCTGACGCCGGCATCGGCAGCACGCCAGAACCAGGCAAGTGCTTCCTCCTTTCGACCTGCGATGGCCAATTGACCGGCTGCCACCTGGAGCGCGTCGGTATCGCCCTTGACGGCTGCTCGTTCGTACCAGGGGAGCGCATCGTCCAGACGATCCGCCATCACCAGCCGGTCGGCCGCCCATCGAAGCACCGCATCGCTCCCATCGGCTGCTGCACGCTCGAACCACAGCTGCGCTTCGAGGAAGCGTGCCGCGTGCCATAGTTCGTGCGCGGCCTTCCGTACCGCATTGCTGTCCCCATGGGTGGCTGCTCGTTCGTACCAGGGGAGGGCGTCGTCCAGACGATCTGCCATCACCAACTGGTCGGCCGCCCAACGGAGCGCCGCGGTGTTCCCGTTGTCGGCTGCCAGATTCGCCCAGGTAAGAGCCTCGTCCAGACGGCCGGCCGCGGCGAGCAGTCTTGCCGCTGATTCCAATGCATCCGGTCCGCAGGTTGCGGATGCGCGCTCCAACCAGTTCTCAGCTGCCTTCCAACGGCCCACGGACGCGAGCGCACTGGCTGCCCAGTGGAGCGCGGCGTCGTCACCGCCCTCGGTTGCGCGTTCGAACCACGCCAACGCCTGGTTCAGATGGCCCGCCTCGAACAGCCGGGCGGCTGCCCAGCGGAGAGCGTCGGCGTCTCCGGCTGCTGCTGCGCGTTCGAACCACGGCAGCGCCTCGTCCAGACGACCGGCCTCTACCAGTTGGTCGCCCGCCATGAGAAGCGCATCTTCGTCGCCGAATTCAGCTGCCCGCTCGTACCAGGGGAGTGCTTCGTCGAGACGGCCATCGTCGACCAGCTGGTCGGCGAGCGCGGACAGGGCATGGCCATCGCTCGCGCGGGTCTCGCCCGCTTCGGCTGCACGCCCGTACCAGGCGAGGGCCTCATCAAGACGTCCCTCGTCCGCCAGTCGATCACCCGCCGGAAGGAGTGCCCGTGCGTCGCCGTGATCGGCGGCGCGTTGGAACCACACCAGAGCCTCTTCCAGGCGTCCCTCCCTCGCTAACCGGTTGCCGGCCCAGCGCAGAGCCTCCGCGTCGCCGCACTCGGCGGCCCGCTCGAAGCACACCAGCGCTTCATCCCAACGTGCCGCGTCGGCCAGCCGGTCTCCGGCCAGGCGGAGATGACGCGGCCCCGATCGAGTGGCGGCGCGGTCATACCAAGAAAGGGCGTCACTCAGACGCCCAGCGTCAGCCAGCCGATCACCTGCTGCGTGAAGTGCCGCGACATCACCTGCGTCGGCTGCCCGCTCGTACCAGACCAGCGCCTCGTCCAGGAGTCCAGCCTCGGCGAGTTGATCGCCCACACGACGCATGGCCTCCTCATCGCCGAGACCGGCTGCCCGTTCCAGCCAGGCCAGGGCCTCGTCTGCTCGGCCTGTCGTCACCAATTGGTGCGCTGCCCAGCGAAGAGCTCCTGAGTCACCGGCGTGGGCTGCACGCTCATACCACAGCAGAGCCTCGTCCAGACGGTTGGCGTCCACTAGACGGTCGCCCGCCACCAGCAGCGCATCGCTGTCGCCAGCATCGGCCGCACACTGGTAGCGGACGAGAGCCTGATCCAGATGATCCGCTTCGACCATGCGGTCGGCCGCCCAGCGGTACGCGCTCGGTGTCCGTTGTGCTGCGGCGGTCCGGGCGTACCAGACCACGGCTTCGTCACGATACCCGGCCCTGGCCAGGTCTGTTGCCGCCCATCGAAGCGGCTTGGAACGCCCATCTGCGGCAGCTCGCTCGTACCACGTCAGTGCCTCCTCCGGACGCCCCGCAGCCAGAAGGTGGCCACCAGCCGTCAGGAGTGCGTAGTCAACTCCTCCTGCCGCCGCGCTTTCGAACCGCACCAGTGCCTCGTCCAGACGCCCTGCCTCCGCAAGCTGGTCGCCCGCATCCAGGAGAGCCTCTGCGTCACCGGCAGCAGCGGCACGTTCGTACCAGCTCAGGGCCTCGTCGGGGCGCCCCGCCTCTGCCAGACGGTGGCCCGCGACGCGGAGAGCAAAAGCGTTCCCTTCAGCCGTGGCACGCTCGTACCAAGGCAAAGCCTCGTCCAGTCGCTCCATCTCTGTCAGCGCCTGGGCCAATTCCCCGTAGGCGCCGGCTTTGACCCACAAGTGGCAAGCACTCTCTGCGAAACCTCGAGCCGCCGCAGCTGATCCGAGGGCGCGGGCGCCTTCGGTGTCGCAGTGGTGCAAGGCTGCTTGCCAGAACAGCGGGGGCACACGTTCCAGGCGGCGTTCAGCTCGACCGTGGTCTTCGAGAAAGTCAGCGAGTCGATACGTCTGTCCGTGCGCGGGACTCATCGACCTAGTGGAGCCGCGCGGGCGCCTTTGCGGGTGCAGGGGGCCGCGTGCTCCCTTGATCGGATTGGTGAGCTGGTTCAGTGCCTGCTCGAGCCAGTTATCCGGCAGAAGCTCCCACTCGCTGTCGGTCAGGTATCCCTCGGCCGCGGCGGCGAGGAAGGGCAGCGGGAGGCTGATCGGGTGGCCGAGCCTGCGAGCGTCGATCGCGGCATCGAGGAGAGCCCTGGCGCCAGGGGGTGCGGCGGTGTAGATGTCGATCAGTTCGAACGCGGCAGCCAGATACTGGGTGATCATCCCGTCTTGAGCTGAGGCAGCCGCCGCCGCAAGACGTGGGTCAGGTGACTGTCTGAGTTCGTCGACCTCGGAAGGGGAGAAGGCCGACGGGACGTGGATGGCTCGTCCGGCGAGGAGGACACGTGCTTGGGTGTGCGGGTCCGGGAGCCCGGGAGACGGTGTGGTGCGCAAGTCGTTGAAGTAGCCAGGACCGGGCCAGATGGTGCCAAGGACAAGGACCGGAGCCCTCGTGGCATCCGACAGGAGTGTGCGCAGGCCGGCGGCAATGGACTCGCCGTGCTCGTGGTGCAGCAAGTAGTGGTGGGCTTCGTTGAGCCAGACCACGGTCTTGGGGCCCACTTGGTCGAGCGCGGTCAGCGCGGCCTTGGGCCGTTCCGGATCTATGGGGTGCCACAACCTCCAGTCCTGAGGCAGGTGTCGGAGGGCTTCGAAGCACGCCCTGGTCTTGCCCGCTGACGACGTACCCACGAGCATGGCGAGTCGACTGACACCTTGAGCAGCTTCAGCGACCAATCGGCGCAGCTCGGTGTCATGGTCGCGTTCGACATAGGTGGTCAGGCCGCTGGTGCCCCGCAGAGTGATCGCTCGATGAACTTCGAGATCGTATGGGTCGATGTCGGTGATGGGGCGGCCGAGCGGCTCGGCGAGTTGTGCTCGGGTCCACAACGAGGCCGCTTCGCCGACGGCTTGCTCCGTGTCGCCTCCGGCCATCTGTGTCAGCACCGTGACGAGTGCTATGACGTCCGCCTGCTTCCCGGCCGTCGTAGCCTCGCCGATCAGACGGTTGATCGTGTCTCGGGACGGGCAGGCGCGCAACGCTTCGTCCTCGGCCACGCTCAGCGCCATGTCGTCGAGGGTGGGTGCGCCAGCCGCCACGTACGCCCCGTAAATCAGGTTCTTCAAGGTGCGCAGGGGGCCGGGTGCCACAGCAGGCCGTGAGATGAGCCGCTTGCCGCTCCCGGGTCTTGCAGCCTTCTCCTGGCGGTGCCCCGCCCTCACCCCATCGCGTTTCATCGCAGCATCGAGTCCAGAAGCAAATACGACGTGCCCTTGAACTGGGCTATCTGTAACCAGGATGTGGGCGTCATCGCACTTCAGCGTAGGGCATCCAACGCTGCTGAACATGGTGAGCAGGCCGGCCAGCTGTCCAATCTCCTACAACGTCAGGACACAACCATGTCGCGCAACCACCGACCGAAACGCCAGCATTCGCGCCTCAACGAAGTGCGTAACCTGGCTCTGGGCGCCGCCGTCTCAGCCCTTGTCCGCTTCCTGCTCGATCAACTGCGCGTCCTCCTCTGAAAGCGGAGGGGCCCGCAGGCGGTTCCGCGCCTGCGGGCCCCTCGCACGCAGTCGATCGCGCTCCGCCGCCGAGTTGACTGCTCTCCACGTCTACCAGCCCCCGCGCTGGCCAGCACAACGGCCAGAGCGTTGCTACACCACACCTGAACCGAAAGCCTCAGTAACGGTTTGAGGCCTGGGCATGAGCCGCAATCAAGGGCTAGTCGTGCCGCCGAAGGCGCCTTCGGTATCTCTGTGATCTGTTGGGAGAACGGGGCATTGCACGGACCTGACGTAGATGCCGCTGTGCCAGCTCCTCGAAGCCCGTAACTACGACACAAAAGCGCGCGGGTTCGCGGAATCCTGGACGTGTGACGCCTTGAACCCGCTCGCGGGTCGGGATTCAGCCGCTTCTCTCCACGGTTGTCTCTGCTTCATGTGCTGGGTGAGTTGCTGGAACGCGGTCCAGGCGTGGGGGTCGGTTCCGTCGCCCAGGGTGTAGTGGAGGGCAGGTTCGGCCGGGTGGCCGAGTCGGGTGGGGGTGGGGCCGAGAGGTGGGCGTTCGGCTCGGGCACGGCCGACACGCTCGACTTCATTGCGACCGAGGGTGAATGCGACAGGGATGGGCGGGGCTTCGAGGCGCGGAGGCACGGTGAGGTCGCGGCCGGCGGTGCGGAGTGAGAGGGCGGGGCGGTCAGGGCTGCCGACGGCGATCAGCCAGGTGGGCTGCGGCGCGCGGGAGCGGGCGAGATCGGTGAGCTGGCGGGTGGACCAGGGGAGGTTGATCGGTTCGGCGGTGCTCCAGCCGGCAGGCGGGACGCCGGTGAGGTGCTGGAAGGCGGTTTCCAGAGCGTGGCCGATGACCAGGTCGTTGTCGGCCGGGAGGCGGGTACGCAGGGTGAGGATTAGCTGGCGCTCGCCATTGTCCTTCGTAGCGGTAAATGCCTCGGCGACCCGGGAAGCACCTTTCTCGTCGCGTACGGGGGTGAAGGTGCTGTTCTTCCAGTGGAGTACGGCGCCGGACAGGCCGTCGTAGTAGCCGTGCTCGGGGTCTTGGACGACCCAGCGATTGGGTACGCCGCGTAGGGCGGTGCGGGTCGGGCAGGGTGAGGCGGGCTGTGGGCGGGGTGACGATCTGCAGGGCCCGGTCGGAGGCGGTCGCGGTCCGCAGGGCATCGGAGAGCCAGCTGGTCATGGCTACCAGGGGGCGGTCCTGGAGGACTACGGCCGTCGTGGCGGTGAGGACGTCCACGGCGGGGGTGCCAGTGGCAGGGACGGGGATCGCCGAGATGTCGGTGGTGAGGGGGACCACGTCCGTGGTGGCGGCCTCCGGCGGCCAGACCGTGCCGCCCAGCACAGTCGCCAGCCGTCCGGCGAAGGAGCCGGCCAGACGTCCGGCCTCGGCGACGGCGGTGGAGGCGCGGGCCTCGGTCCACCACACCGGCCCTTCCTCGGCCGCGTGGCCCAGCAGGCGGGCGGTCTCGCCCGGGACCTGGATGAGGATGGGCGCCTCCACCGAGACCAGGGGGCGGCCGTCGGGGGTGCAGAGCTGGACGACGGCGCCGTCGGCGGTGGTGTTCATACCGAGGTCGGGGCCGCCGGCGTAGAGGCCTGCAAGGAGGGTGGGCAGGTCCGGCATCTTGGGGGTGAGGGCGATGACCTCCTTGGTCACGCTTGAGGGGCCTCTTCGGTGGATTCGTCGGTGAGGGCGGTCTGGATGAGCTGGTGGGGGCGGCCCCGGCGGACGAGGGTGCCGCGGCCGGGCGGCTGCTGGGAGGCGTACAGGCCGGGGAAGAGCTGGCCCTCGGTGCGCTCGCCGGTCATGAGGAGGGTGGTGGCGCCGGTTTCGCGTAGGGCGGTCAGCAGCGGTTCGTACAGGGCGCGGGAGGCGCCGGCGGTGCGGCGGGCGAGGACGACGTGCAGGCCGATGTCCTGGGCGGAGGAGAGGTACGGCAGGAAGGGCGTCAACGGCTGCTGGCCGGCCGTGGTGAGGATGTCGTAGTCGTCGATCAGGATGACGATCCGCGGCCCGGTGAGGGTGGGGCCGGTGGTCAGCGGTGCGTCGGGGTCGGCGGTCTCCGGGAGGCGCTTTTCCAGTTCGGTGGCGATACCGGTGGACAGGGCGGCGGCTAGCTTGGCGTTGTGGGCGTAGCCGCCGCGGTAGGGCTCGGGGATCACGCCGCGCAGGCCCCGGCGGGGGTCGTAGATGCCGAAGACGAGTTCCTTGTCTGTGTGGCGCTCTACGAGCTGGGTGGCGATCAGCTTGAGCAGGTTGGTCTTGCCACATTCGTTGTCGCCGAGGATCAGCAGGTGCTGGTCGGTGCCGAAGAGATCGAGCATGACGGGCGAGAGAGTGTCCTGGTCGACGCCGACAGGTATCCGCGTCGGCTCCGCTGCCTGGGTGGGCAGCTTGGCGGCCGACAGACGGGTGGGCAGGACCCGTACAGGTGGGGCGAGTTCACCGTGCCAGGAGGCGCGGATGGTCCGGGCGGCGCGTTCCAGGGCCGGGCCCAGGTCGTCCGTGGCGGGATGGTTGTCGATACGGGGCAGGGCCACCTGGGCGAACAGCTTGCCGTCGGTCAGCGCTCGGCCGGGCGTGTCGGGGAAGAGGGTCTCGGAGAGCTTGCGGTCGATGGAGGAGTCGGCCGGGTCGTTCAGCCGCAGCTCGATGCGGGTGCCGAACATCGACTGGGTGGCGATGCGGACGTCGTTCCAGCGCAGCATGCCGGCGACGACATGGATGCCGTAGCCGCCGCCGCGTTTGAAGAGGTCGGCGATGGCGTCGTCGAGGTCGGCGAACTCCTCGCGCAGAGCGCCGAATCCGTCGATGAGCAGCACGATGTCGGTGGCGCCGAGATGCCGGAGCTTGCCCTGGGCGCGCAGGTGGCGCAGCTGGTCGACGGAGTCGATGCCCAACTCGCGGTAGGCCTGCTCGCGCTGGGCGAGCATGGCGCGCATCTCGGCGACGGTGCGGGCGGCGCGTTCATGGTCGGCGCGCCCGGCGATGCCACCGACGTGCGGCAGGCCGGCCAGCGCGGACAGGCCGCCGCCGACTAGGTCGAGGCCGTACACGGCGACGTCGTACGGGGTGTGGGTGAGGGCCAGTGACAGGGCGAGGGTGCGCAGCAGGGTGGTCTTGCCGGACTGCGGGCCGGACCTGACCGCCACGTGGCCTCCGGCGACGGTCAGGTCCAGCAGCCACGGCTGCTGCCACTGGCGTGCCGGGTCGTCGAGGATGCCGAGCGGGACGCGCATCGGGCCCTCGCCGTGGATGAGTCGGAGACCGTCCGTACCGGCCTGGAGGGGGCCTGCGGCCGTGTCCAGGGTGGTGGCGTCGGGCAGCGGGGGCAGCCAGATCCGCCGTACCGGGGGTGCGGCGGTGGCGAGCTGGTCGACCATGACGGACAGCACGGTCGGGCCCGTCTCGCGCTTGGTCGTGGCCGGTTCCTCCACGGCGTCGGCCCTGGGCTCCTGCGGGGTGCTGTACGCAGGGTAGGGGCGTACGAGCGGCTCGTCGGTCCGCTCTTCGCGCAGCGTGGGGCCGCGGCAGGCGCCGGACACGTAGCCGGCCTTGAAGCGCTCGTACGTGGAGGTGTCGACCTTGAGGTAGCCGAAGCCGGGCAGCGGTGGCAGGTGGAAGGCGTCGGTGGTGTCCAGGACGGTGCGGGACTCGTCGGCGGAGAACGTGCGCAGGCCGAGCCGGTACGACAGGTAGGTGTCCAGGCCCTTCAGTTTGCCGCCCTCGATGCGCTGGCTGGACAGCAGCAGGTGTACACCGATGGAGCGGCCGATGTGGCCGATGGACAGGAACAGGTCGATGAAGTCCGGCTTGGCGGTGATGAGTTCACCGAACTCGTCGATGACGACAAACAGGTGGGGCAGGGGCCAGCGCGGAACCGTCCGCGGTGACCAGATGCCGCAACTCGGGGCGCGAGCCCACGCGGTCGTCCAGCAGCCGCATGATCTCGGGCAGGAGAACGCCGATCGGCTCCTGAGAGGGCAGCACCAAGTCGACCCGGCGCCGCTCGCCGATCAAGGTGACCCGGCTGAGCACCGTACGGTTGCCGGTCGCTGAGCGGCTCAAAGTCCCCGTGGGTATCACGCGTTCGAACTATCACCGGGTAGAAGGGGCGACGGAAGGCGACGGCGACGGCGATTCGGAGGGCTGGGACGACGGTACGGAAGCCCCGTACGGGCTCTTGCCGATGACCCGATGCGACACGAACGACCACCTCACACACCCCGCGCACACCACCGCCTCCATCACCACGCCGGCGAGCACTTTCCCCAACCGCTCATCGAGCGATCGCCGTTGCCGCAGCGCACCGAACAACAGGGCATCCCGCAAACGACGGCGGCGCACTGACACCGACTCCAGCAACTGCTTGTCGTAGTCCTGGGCTGTCACGGATTTCGGCCGCCTGTTTCGCGGAGAACGCGGATCACGTCTTGAACTCGCCGACCCATGAACGCCTCAGCAGATGCTTGGGCAAGTACTCGGACTCGACCTCGATCGGGAATTCGTTGTCGTAAGCCATACAGGCCAAAGCGAGGGGACCGAGGGCCACTAGGCCGTCACCGCTCAAGGCACGCGCCTCGTCGCCGGCCCAGTACTGCTTGTGCCCGGTGACGGCGTCAACCAGTGCGCTGTTGAACTGCTCGGTTTCCCGCAGCTCGAAGCGATGGAAGAGTTCGAGTGGCGGATAAAGGACCTTCAGCATCATTTCCTTGTCAACGACGCCCTCCCGCTCGGGGTCGGTGCCTTTGACCGCTGCTACCAGCTTGTCCCACATCTCCGTCGCTCGACCGGCCCAGTAGCCCTGGAGAGCCTCTACCCAGTCGTAGACGTAGTCATCGAACACCGCGCCCTCGGGAACAGACTCACGCAGAAACGACACAGGTACCCGCATCAGTCGATCGAGACGGTCGTTCTCGCGGCAGATCGTCGCCAGATAGACCGAGGTGAGCCATGCCCCTGCATGCGTATAAGGCGTCGGCCCCGTCGCAGGCAGGTTCTTCACCCCGCCCGTGCTCCCGATCCGGCATGGTACGGGTCCCTCGGCGGCAGTAGCCGTGTCGAACAGAGCACAGCCGACCTGCATCGCTGTGACCCAGGCCTCCCACGTCTCAAGCTTCGCTGCTTCGGGATCCGTCAGGCAGTACCACTTCGCCATGGTCAGCGTGCTGCTCAGCGCCCGGTGGCGGGACATCTCCGACCGTTCCATTCGGTCGAGAACCCGATGCGTCCCATCGATGAGCGGCGCCATGGCTTCGGCCGTGTTGTCCGTGCGGAAGCCATGGCGCGGAACGCTCGTGACCACTGAACCCCTCCTCTAACCGATCTTGAAGTATTCCATCACAGCACCAGCGTAGGACGCTGCGTTCTCATTCGCCTTCACCAGGACGTACTGCAGCTTTCCGTCTTTCAGGGCGTCTTCGAGCGCGTTGGCGATCTCGGTGTCTTTCCCGCCTCGCGCCCACATCTTCAGGACACTGCGAAGTACATGGGCATCTCGGTGAACACCCTCTACGTTTGGCGTCACCGCCGGCAGGGGCCGCCCAGTTTCAGGATGGGCCCGGTGGGAGGGTCATGTACCGCCGGGAAGGCCAAGGAGAAGACGCGCATGGCGGGCTACATCGAGGACCGATGGCTCAAGAAGCGGCCGAACAAGGAGTCGGGCAAGCGCGAACGCACTGCGCTCTGGGGCAAGTGCACGCGTTACCGCGTCAAAGGGATGCCGGGGGTCCGTGACCGGTCCTTCGATACGGTCGCGGACGCCAAGGCGTGGCTGGCCGAGGTACAGACCGACACACGTCGTGGGGATTTCGTCGACGCGCGCGACGGTGCGATCAGCCTTCCTGAGTACGTCGATAAGCACTGGTGGCCCTCACAGGTGCACCCCGCCCAGACGCTGGAAAGCATGAGGCACAGGATCTGGGGGCAGGTGCTGCCGCAGCTTGGAGATCTGGCGCTCAGGGACACCGGCGTCGCGGAGCTGCGCAAGTGGTCGGCCGACGTGCAGAGGGCGGTGGCATCGAGCACTGCCTATGTTGCGTGGGTGTACCTCAAGGCGATCATGCAGGCCGCGGTCGAGGACAAGCGGCTGTACCTCAACCCGTGCAAGGGCAACAGCTCGATCAAGCCGCCGAAGAAGCCGGAGCGCAAGGCTCGTGCCTGGGAGCAGGACCGTGTCGACGGGGTGCGGGAGGCGTTGGCCGCCCGCTACCAGATCGCGCTCGACCTCGGCGTCGGATGCGGACTTCGACAGGGTGAGACGTTCGGCTTCAGCCCAGGTGATATCCGTGGCGATTTCGTCCACGTGGAGCGGCGGATTCTCATGTACAAGTCACGGCTGTATTTCGGTCCGCCCAAAGGCGGTAAGGAACGCGATGTGCCGCTGCCGAAGACGCTCGCGAAGCGACTCCTCACTCACCAAGAACGCTTCGAACCAATCGACGTCACCCTGCCGTGGCTAGACCCCGAGGAGCCTGACTTTGCGCGCGAGGACCGGCGGAAGGTCACCGTCCCGTTGCTCGTGTACACCGGCCGGCGCGGCGCGATCAACCGCACCACCCGGAACACCAAGGCGTGGAAGCCCGCGCTGGCCGTGGGAATAATCCCGCCGCTGCCTGAGCGGCAGCCGGGCGAGAAGCCGTCGCGTGTGTGGGAGCCGAGTCGCGAGCACGGCTTCCACGTCTTGCGCCATACGTACGCCACGGTGATGCTCGAAGCCGGTGAGTCGATCGTCTCGCTCGCGAAGTGGCTGGGGCACTCCGACCCAGCGTTTACGCTCCGGACGTACACGCACTTCATGCCGCAGGCCGGCGCCCGGGGACTGTCCGCCATCGAGGCGTGGTTCACGGACTCGGCCGAAAGTCCCTGAGAAGTCCCAGAGGGCTGGATCAGCCGCCGGATCCCCGCAAACACGCAGGTCAGGCGTGATCGCTCCCTGAGCGGAACATAACCCGGCGTACAGCCCGACTCGTCTGCTGCTGAAGGAAGGCCTGACGGTCACTTCCGTTCAGTCTGCCGTGGGGTGAACAGGTGGCGGATGAGGCGCTGGAGCGTGCTCCAGGCGTCGGGGTCGGTTCCGTCGCCCCATGAGTAGTGAAGAGCCGGCCTGCTCTCCAGGCCGACGCGGGTAGGTGTGGGGCACCGAGGCCGATGCCCGGTACGGGCACGATCGATGGCCTCGGTCTCGTCGCTGCCGAGCGTGAATGCGACAGGTACGGGCGGGGCCTCCAGGGCCGGCGGCACCGTGAGGTCGCGGCGGGCCGCGCGCAGTGAAGTGAGCAGGGTGACGAGGCGGTGCCCGGTGCCGAGTGCGGTCGCGAGTTCCTCGACGGCGTCCAAGGGCGGCTGCTCATCTTCGCCGTAACCGATGGCAAGGGTGATGTCCTCCTCGACCCCGGCCGGTGTGCGCAGCACGCGGACGGTTGCCAAGGCGGGCCGGTCGGGTTGACCGACGACGACGAGCCAGGTGGGTCGAGGAGCGCGCGAGCGGGCCAGGTCGGTCAACTGGCGGGTGGACCACGGAAGGTTGACCGGTTCGGCGGTGCTCCAGCCCGCGGGCGGTGCGCCGGTCAGCCGGCGAAAGGCGGTCTCGACGGCGTGGCCGAGGACCAGGGTCTCGTCGGCGGCATGGCGGGTGCGCAGGGTGAGGATCAGCTGGCGCTCACCGGTGTCGGGAAGGGGCGCGAAGGCCTCGGCGACTCTGGTGGCGCCCTGCCCGTCGTGTACGGGGGTGAAGGTGCCGTCCTTCCAGTGGAGTACGGCGCCGGACAAGCCGTCGTAGTAGCCCTGCTCGGGGTCCTGGACGACCCAGCGGTTGGGCCGGCCGCGTAGCGCTGTGCGGGTGGGGAGGGTGAGGCGCGCTGTGGGCGGGGTGACGATCTGCAGGGCGCGGTCGGTGCCGGCCGCGGTGCGCAGGGCGTCGGAGAGCCAGCTGGTCATGGCGATCAGGGGGCGGTCCTGGATGACCACGGCGGTGGAGGCCGTGAGCACGTCCACGGCGGGGCTGCCGGTGGCCGGGGCCGGGATCGCGGAGATCTCGGTGGTGAGGGGGACGACATCGGTGGTGGCGGCCTCCGGCGGCCATACCGTCCCGCCCAGCACGGTGGCCAGTCGTCCGGCGAAGGAACCCGCGAGCCGTTCGGCTTCGGCAACGGCGGTGGAGGCGCGGGCCTCGGTCCACCACACCGGCCCGTCCGCGACCACGTGGTCCAGCAGACGCGTGGTCTCGCCAGGGACCTGGACGAGGACGGGTGCCTCGACCGAGACCAGGGGGCGGCCGTCGGGGGCGCAGAGCTGTACGACCGCGCCCTCGGCCGTGGTGTTCACTCCGAGGTCGGGGCCGCCGGCATACAGGCCCGCGAGCAGGGTGGGCAGGTCCGGCATCTGGGGGGTGAGAGCGATGACGTCCTTGGTCACGGGCCTTCTTCGTCTGCGAGAGCGGTCTGGATGAGCTGGTGGGGGCGTCCGCGGCGGACGAGCGTGCCCCGGCCGGGCGGCTGCTGGGACGCGTACAGGCCGGGAAAGAGCTGGCCTTCGGTGCGATCACCGGTCATGACGAGGGCGGTGGTCCCGGTTTCGCGCAGCGTGGTCAGGAGGGGTTCGTAGAGGGCGCGCGAGGAGCCGGCCGTGCGGCGGGCGATGACGAAGTGCAGACCGATGTCCTGCGCGGAGGAGACGTACGGCAGGAAGGGTGCCAGGGGCTGCTGGCCCGCCGTGGTGAGGATGTCGTAGTCGTCGACCAGGATGACGATGCGAGGCCCGGTGAAAGCGGGCTCGCCGGTCTCGGGAGCGTCGGGGTCCGCCGTCTCCGGCAGGCGCTTCTCCAGCTCTGTGACGATGCCCGTGGACAGTGCGTGGGCGAGCTTGGAGTTGTGGGCGTAACCGCCGCGGTAGGGCTCGGGGACCACACCGCGCAGGCCGCGTCGGGGGTCGTAGACGCCGAAGACGAGTTCCTTGTCGCCGTACCGTTCGACGAGCTGGGTGGCGATGTGCTTGAGCAGGTTGGTCTTGCCGCACTCGTTGTCGCCGAGGACCAACAGGTGCTGGTCCGTTCCGAACAGGTCGAGCAGGACCGGTGCGAGGGTCTCCTGGTCGACGCCCACGGGGATCGTCGTCGGTTCGGCGGCCGGTGACGGCAGCTTGGCCGCGGGCAGGCGGGTGGGCAGCACCCGTACGGGCGGGGCGAGTTCGCCGTGCCAGGAAGCGCGGATGGTGCGGGCGGCGCGTTCGAGAACCGGTCCCAGGCCGCCGGTCTCCGGCCGGTTGTCGATGCGGGGCAGTGCGACCTGCGCGAACAGCTTCCCGTCGGTGAGGACGCGGCCGGGGGCGTCGGGAGCGAGCGTCTCGGACAGTTTGCGGTCGATGGAGGAGTCGGCCGGGTCGTTCAGACGGAGTTCGACGCGGGTGCCGAACATCGACTGGGTCGCTATGCGGACGTCGTTCCAGCGCAGCATCCCGGCGACGACGTGGATACCGTAGCCGCCGCCGCGCTTGAGCAGATCGGCCACCGCGTCGTCGAGGTCGGCGAACTCTTCGCGCAGTGCCCCGAAGCCGTCGACGACCAGCACGATGTCGGTGGCGGCCAGCTCGGGCAATCGCCCCGCGGAGCGCAGATGGCGCAGGTGGTCGACGGAGTCGATGCCGTGCTCGCGGAAGATCTCCTCGCGTGTCGCCAGCATGCCGTGCACTTCGGCAACCGTGCGGGCGGCCCGTTCGTGGTCGGCGCGGGAGGCGATACCGCCGACGTGCGGCAGTCCGGCCAGGGCGGACAGGCCGCCGCCGGACAGGTCGAGGCCGTACACGACGACGTCGTACGGGGTGTGAGTGAGGGCCAGGGAGAGGGCGAGGGTGCGCAGGAGAGTGGTCTTGCCGGACTGCGGCCCGCCGATGACGGCCGCGTGCCCGCCGGCGACGGTCAGGTCCAGCTGCCACGGCTGCTGCCATTGCCGGGCGGGATCGTCCAGGATGCCGAGCGGAACGTTCATCGGCCCGCTCGTGCGGGTGAGGCGCACGCCGTCGGTGCCGGCTCGCAGGGGGCCGGCCGCCCTGTCGAGAGTGATGGCGTCCGGCAGCGGGGGCAGCCAGATGCGCCGTACCGGCGGCGCCGCGGTGGCCAGTTGGCCGACCATGACGGACAGGACGGTCGGGCCGGATTCCCGACGGGTGGCGACGGCTTCCTCCACCGCCTCGGTCTCACGAGGGGCGTTGTACGCCGGGTAGAGGTGGGCGAGCGGCCTGTCGTCCTGTTGATCGCGCTGGGCAGGTCCGCGGTAGGGGCCCGAGACGTACCCGGCCTTGAAGCGCTCGTAGGTGGAGGTGTCGACCTTGAGGTAGCCGAAGCCAGGCAGGGGCGGGAGGTGGAAGGCGTCAGTGGTGTCGAGGACGGTGCGGGACTCGTCGGCGGAGAAGGTACGCAGGCCGAGCCGGTAGGAGAGGTAGGTGTCCAGACCCTTCAGCTTGCCGCCCTCGATCCGCTGACTCGACAGCAGCAGATGGACGCCGATGGAGCGGCCGATGCGGCCGATGGACAGGAACAGGTCGATGAAGTCCGGCTTGGCGGTGATGAGTTCACCGAACTCGTCGATCACGACGAAGAGGTGGGGGAGAGGTTCCAGGTCGGGGCGGGTTGTGGTGCGCAGAGCGGCGTAGTGACCGATGTCCGCGATGTTCCCGGCGTCCTTGAGGACCTGCTGGCGGCGCTTGACCTCGCCGGCCAGGCTGGAGTGAACGCGTTCGACGAGCCCGGCCTGGTTCTCCAGGTTGGTGATCACACCGGCCACATGGGGGAGCTCGGAGAAGGGGGCGAAGGTCGCGCCGCCCTTGTAGTCGACCAGCACCAGCGAGAGGTCCTCGGGTGAATGCGTGGCCGCGAGGGCGAGGACGAGGGTGCGCAGCAGTTCGCTCTTGCCGGAGCCGGTGGCGCCCACGCACAGTCCGTGCGGGCCCATGCCGAGCTGCGAGGACTCCTTCAGGTCCAGCAGCACCGGCTCGTGGCGGTCGGTGAGACCGAGGGGGACACGCAGAAAGTCCCGCTCGCCGCGTGGCCCCCACAGGCGGCGCAGGTCGAGGTCGGCCGGGTCGTCGATGCCGAGGAGCGCGGGGAAGTCGACCGGGCCGGACACCGGCGTTCCCTCGGCCACCGACTCGGCCGACAGTCGCAGGGGCGCCAGCATGCGGGCGATCCCCTCCGCGCCCGCGGTCGTGACCGCGTCGACCGTTCCCCGTCCGGTGTTCCCGCGCAGGTCGTCCACGGTGACTCGGTCGCCGTCGACGGTGATGCGCACGCTGACCTGATCGGGCTCGTGCACCTGCTGCTGGAGCAGGTGCAGCACGGTGACACCCATCGCCGGCAGCCCGATCGCCGAGTCGGGGCGCGGGAGTTCTGCCGCGTTGCCGCCGTAGGAGTCGCTGATCACGAGCATGCGGGAGGCCAGGCGCAACGCGTCCTTGGTCCTGCCGGAGAGTCCGCGGCGTACCTCGGCCGCGTAGGCGGCGCGCTGCCGCAGGTCGGGGCCGCACAGCCGGGCCAACTCCGCGAGGCCGGAGGCGATGCGTCGGGCGGCGACCGGGCCGTCGTACGTATGTGGATCGAGAACGTGGGGCAGCCATTTGGTCCAGGCCCACTCCGGCTCGTCGCCGGTGCCGAGGGCGACGGCCAGGTCCTCCGGCGCGTGCGTCACGACCGTCTGCAGAAGCAGCGCCCGGGCGACCCGGAGGACGCCGTCCCGGTCACCGATGATGCTGACGTTCCCGGCCCGGTCCAGCGGCACGGTGAGCGGGAAGTCCGTCGCCGTTCCGAATCGACCCTGCAGGGCGCGGGCCTCGTTCAGCATGAACGGGTCCGGTGGGGTGAGGACGCCGCCGGTGCTGTTCTGGGCGATGGTCAGCTCATGCGCCGGTACGTCACCGGTTCCGGCCCTGACCGAGAGGAAGTCGGCGTCCGGCCGCCGCCGCTCCCACAGCCTGGCGGGATCCCGGACGACGTCGTACAGAGCCTCGGGCGGCGGGTTCAGCTCGCGTGCCGCCTGCCGCCTTTCCCGCTCCGCGGCGCCCAGTTCCTCGCGCAGCTCCTCCAGGTACTCCAGATAGCGTTCACGCTGCACGCGCCGGGTGCGCTGCGCCTTGCCACGCTGGGACAGGAACAGCGCCACCGCTCCGAGCAGGGCGACGACCAGCACGAGCGCGCCGATCGCCGCGAACTGGCTGTTGCGGATGACGGTCATCAGCACGACCGAACTGACGACACCGGCCATGGGCAGCAGAGCGGTGGCGGCGTTGCCGACCTTGCCCTCCGGGAGGTTCGGAGGTGCCTCGATGGTGCGGGGTGCGGCGGGATCGAGGGGGCGGGTGCTGCGGGCGGGCCGGTGGATCACCTGCTGGGTCATCGCACCCTCACCGCCCGCCGCATCACCTCGGCCGCCAGGCGGACGGCCGCGTCCCGGGTGCTCCGGCCCAGCATGGCGGTGTGGATGGGGCCTCCTTGGGCGAGATGGCGGTCGTAGGGGAGCAGGACGACGGGAACGCCGGGCTCGCGCAGGTGCGCGGCGGCCGACTTCGGGTCGAGGGTGGTGTCGGGAGAGCTCGCGCTGAGGGCGACCACGGTGGTGGCGAGCGCGGAGTGCGGCAACTGACCCAGCCAGTCCAGGACCTGGCGGGTGCCGTGGATGCCCTCGGCGGTCATGGGGGCGACGACGACACGTGCGTGGGCGGTGTCCATCGCCGTGCGCGCCACCTCGCCGGGCAAGGTCTCGCAGTCCACCACCGTCACCGCGAAGTACCGGCGCAGGGCCAGCGTCACCGTCCGGTACGTGCGCATGTCCATGGGCGCGCCGACCCGTCCCTGACTCGCGGGCAGCAGCCAGCCGCCGTCGGCCACCGGCACCAGGTAGCCCGTGATGTCCGTGAGCTGCATCGACGGCGTCAGGATCCTGGCGAGGTCGGCGCAGCACCAGCGCACCGTGTCCGCACCCATCCGCACCGGGAGCGTGCCGAGGGCCGCGTCGGCCTCGAGGGTGAGCACCGGATCGTGCCGGTAGTGGTTGAAGGTCCGGCCCAGCAGCGCCGAGATGGTGGACTTGCCGACGCCGCCGCGGATCGAGGTGACGGCGATGACGCGTCCGGTGGTGACAGGGTGCTGCAACTCCTCGGCGAACCGCGTCTGTTCGGCGACCTCCTGTCCGGCCGAGGCGGTGAGGCGTCGCAGTGACGCACCGGCCCGGCGAGCAGCCGAGTCACCGTGCTGCGGGTTGCCGAGAGCGATGGCGAGGCGCGGGTCGACGGTGGGGTGGGATTCGGGGGCCGGGACCGGGAGTTGAGGAGCGGGCGTCCGGGGGGAGGCCGGTGCCGGGGGAGGCGTGGAGTCAGGTGTGTCGGAGACGGCAGCCTGGACTGCCGGGTGCTCGGGCACGGAGATCGGCTCCGGGCCGGTGAGTTCGCGCAGCACGTCGTGCTGCCAGTCCCCGCCTCCTGTCACTCCGGTCACCCTGTCCTACGCGAAGGTGCCGAGCAGCCGCCCGTACACCCCGAACACACCGATCACCAACGGGAACAGGGCGATCACGGCCACGGACTCCAGCAGGTCACCGGCGCGCCGCAGCCGCACCCGCACATGCTCGGCCGGCTCCACGGCCAGCACTCCCAGAGGCACGACGGCGAGCAACCCGAGCACGGCGACAGGCCCTGCCGGTGCCGAGGCATGGTCACCCCACACCACGGCGAGCCGCACAGCGACCACGGCCGCCGCGGCGAGCAGCACCACGACCTCGGCGGTGAGCGGATAGGCCCGAGCCCGCAAGGCGAGCACCACCATGACGGTGATGCCGAGCGGCACGCTCCACACCGACACGGTGCCCAGCACGAGCACACCGGCCGCACCGGCGGAGGCGGCGAGAGCAACGGTGGCCAGCACCAGGCCGCGGTGGGTGGCCGCGAGTGCGGTGCCCACTCGGTATCGGCTGACGGACGCCCCGCCCGTACGCCGGTCGTCCAGTCCGGTCAGCCCCGACGCCATCAGCGCGAGCCGCGGCAGCACCCCGAGGGTGACGACGGAGACGACGGCGAGGAGCGCGCCCACCCGGGTTTGCTCTGCTACTGTGCCTGCCCCGCCCTGCAGCCCGAGAGCTGCCTCCCACGCGACAAGACAACCGGCGACGGCCCCGGCACCGATCAGCGCCCCGCGTCCGAGGGGTGTGAACCACCCGGCGAGCAGCAGGGCGAGCGTGACGGCACCCGCGACGCAGGCCAGTCGCACCGCGCCGCCCCAGTGGTGGGCGTCGGCGCAGCTCCAGGCGCCCAGCACGGCCAGGGACGCGGCCGTGACGATGAGGGTGGCAGCGAGCGCCTGCCGCCGGGCCCGCCCAAGGAGGGCACCGGCCAAGGCACATGCCGCGGCAATGACGAGAGCCCCAGTGCCTACCGAGGACAGGGCGAAGGAGCCGCGGGCCAGGAACCCGGCGGCCAAGGCCCACAGGACCGTCGCGCACCCGGCGACGACACGCCGCGCCGAGGGCTGCCACCGCCACGGCCGCACGCCGAGGTCGTCGGCGACTTCGTCGGTGACGTCATGGACGACGGGCGCGGAGGGGGCGTCCTCCGCCCGCACGAGCCGCAACACGGCCCCGTCGGCCACGCCCGCCGACTCCAGGGTGCTGTCGTGCGCGAGCGCGGAGCCGTCCGGTGTGACCAGATGCCGCAACTCGGGTCGGCCCCCGACACGGTCGTCCAGAAGCCGCATGACCTCCGGCAGCAGAACCCCGACGGGCTCCCGCGAAGGCAGCACGAGATCGACCCGACGCCGCTCCCCGACCAGGGTGACCCGGCTGAGCGCCGTACGGCTGTTGGCCGCCGAACGACTCAAGGACCCCGTGGACATCACGCGTTCGAACCTATCACCGAGAAGAAGAGGCGGAGGGGGCGGCAGGGCTGGGGGAGTTGTGACCCGAGGACGGCACAGACGCCCCGTACGGGCTTTTCCCGATGACCCTGTGCGACACGAACGACCAGCCCACACACCCGGCGCACATCACCGCTGCGATCACCAGGCCGGCGAATACCTTCCCCACCCGCTCATCGAGAGACCGCCGTTGCCGCTGCGCCCCGAAAAGAAGTGCGTCGCGAAGGCGACGGCGGCGGACGGAGACCGATTCGAGGAGCTGGCTGTCGTAGTCCTGGGCTGTCACGGTCTTCGGTCACCTGTTCTTACGGGGGATTCAGCATCCGAGCTCGCCTACGTCTCAGACGGGGAACTCGCCCACCCAGGTCCGCCGCAGCAGGTGATGGGGCAGGTACTCGGACTCGACCTCGATGGGGAAGCCCGCATCGTAGGCGAGGCAAGCCATGGCAAGCGGACCGAGGGCGAGAGAACCGGCGAGATCGGCCGCCCGATCCTCGGTAGCGGTCCAGTAGGCCTTATGCAACTCCAAAGCCTCGGCCAACCCCGCATTGAATCCGTCGTGGTCCTTACGCAGGAAGAGGTGGAACAGGTTCATCGGCGGGTAGAGGACGTTCTGGAGCAGATCCCTGGCGGCGATCGTCGCCACTTCCGGGTGGGACGACTCGATGGCGGCCGTCAACTTCTCGAGGAGCCCCGGCTCTTCGAGCCAGTAGGTCTGCAATGCGTCGACCCAGTGGTAGGCGAACTCGTCGCCCTGGGCGCCAGAAGCGCGTAGGGCCTCAATGGGAACCCGGCACATCCGTGTCATGCGTTCCTGGTCGCGGCATACGATCACGAACCACAGCGACGTCAACCAGTTGCCCGCGTTGGCGTAGGGCTGAGGTCCGGTTGCCGGGATCGTGCGTACCTCGTCGACGATGCGGCGCTCAATGGTTCCCTCTGTGGCTGCTGCCGCAGCGAATGCCGCTTCACCGACCTGCATGGCGCTGACCGTGGCCTCCCACGTCTCGAGGAGGTTGGCCCGCGGGTTGGTCTCAGCCCGCGCTTGGACCAGCAGGAGCGCCTCGTTCAGAGCCATACCGAACAGCGCTGGCGACTGACCCAGGTCCTGGATGCTGTCCTTCAGCTCGTCGGCGAGGTCCTGCACAGCGGCATCGTCCAACTGCTGCGGCCTGCTGTGCCGTTCCACCGTCACGGTCACCAAAGTCTCCCGTCACCCCAAATCGAACCGGCGCATGTAGTAACCAGCGTACTCGCCACCGTTGGACCTCCCCTTGACGAGGATGTAGTCGACCTTCCCCTGTTTGAGGGCGGTCTTCAGTTCCTTGTACAGCTTGGCCTCGTTGCGGTTTCCATTGAGCCCGCGCTTCTGCATTTCGTTCAAGATGTCAAGGAAGTATTCCTTCGATCCTTGTGCGACACTGACCCCATTTGGCAAGTCCCTCTTGCCTATTTCCGTGCCCACGTTGCTCTTGGCCTCGACCACGACAAATCCGCCGTCTTTTCTTCGCCAGAGCTGATCGAACTGGTCATTGCCGTTCTTGGGGCCGTCGAGCTTCTCCCACGTGGCCCCCGGATAGTGCTCCGGGATTACGTGATGCTTGGCTATGGCCTCGCCATATGCCTCGGCGTCCAGCCTCATCCGGTTGTGGAATGGAGCGTGATCGGCCTTGACCTTGTTCAGCGCCTCAAGGTTCTCCGGAGTTGCGGCCAGCTTGTAACGTGCCTTGACCTCTTTGATTCTATCGTGCCAGGGAGTGTCGGCTGTGACCGAGCCGTGGCGCCTTTGGGCGGCGTCGGCCAGCGTACGTGCAGCCTCAGGCGTTGTGACCGTTCCCGGCCCGCGCGTCACGTCTCCGCCGGGCACATACTTTGGCGGAAGCGGAGCCGGGGAATCTCCCTTCGAAATCCAGACTCTCGGATTTTTGGGATCCTTCACCAACTGGGGCGGCGGGAATCCGCTCTCGTCAGGCAGGTCGACGTCGAGGCGCCGCCCGTCCTTTTCGTAGTAATACTGCTTGAGGTATCCGGGCTCATGGTTGGCGCGGTAGACCTGGATCTCCATGATCTGCCTCGGAGTGAGTGAACCCCTGGGTCCGTACGGGTTGTCTCCGTCTCGCATGAAGCTCGGGCGAGCTGGGACATCCGGGCCCTGGGCCGAGACGGCATTATCCGAGGCGGACGTACCTCCTGAACCTCCGCTCCGGGCAAGGTCGTCAGGGCCCACGCCCGCGAGTCCACCGGGGCCACCGCCGGTGTGGCCGGTGCCGACCGTCCCTGCCTCCGGAGCGGACGCTCCGGAATCGCCGGCATGCGGAACTTCACCACTGTGGCTAGCCTCCCCGGCCCCATGCGGCGTACTCCCGCCACTGCCCCCGACAGGGCGCTCGTGCCGCGCCCCCGGCGGATGACTGTCCCCATAGCCGGCACTGGCCTCCGGCGCCCGCGACGCCGCACCGACACCGGCGAGTTCCCGGTCCTGCATCGCCGCCTGGCCCGGCTTGGCATCTGCTGCGAGGGAACGTTCCCGCAGTGGAGTGTCGCTGACGACTTTGCCGTCCTTGAGGACCAGGAACCTGCCGTCCTCGACGATCAGCACGGAGCGCCCCGTGGCGTCCGAGAACTCCAGGACGCTGTGTGGAGCGCGCAGGTCGGGGACGTTGTTCACGCCCCGCAGGTTCTCTGTGACCTGAGCGATCCTGGGTATGGCGTGGCCCGTCACCTTGACTGCGGCGCTGACCGGGTCGATCACGTCGCCGACCTTCGCGACCGTGGTGGCGACCTTGGCTGCCGCGCCTGCTTTGCCCGCTGAGGCGGCTTTGAGGGGGCCGACGCCGAGGGTGAGGCCGTTGAAGACGACGGTGGCTGCTGCGCGGGAGGGGTTTTCCTCCCACATGTCCCAGGCGACGAAGCCCTTGGCGAACTCTTTGGCGTAGCCCTTGCTGTCCTGGGCGAAGTCGGTGGCGAAGATCCCGGTGGGTTTCTGGCCGCCGGATTCCATGAGGTAGGTCTCTGCTCCGACGATGGCGCGGACCAGGCCCTCCCAGGCCTGGCCGGCACGGTCCGAGCCGTGGAAGCCGGCCAGGGTCGCGAGGCCGTCGATGGTGCCCCAGACGTTGTCGACGATGATGCCGTCCCAGAAGAAGCTCTTGGCGTAGTAGCCGAGGTCGTCCGGGTCCCACCAGTCGTGGGTCTGGGTGACCGGTGTGCCCCAGGGGAGTTGTTTGGCCTGATCCAGCACCTCCGCGCTGTAGCCGTAGAGTTGCGCGCCGCGGGGGATGAGCTGCTTGGCGCCGGTGTTCATCACGTACTGGGTGCCGCCGACCAGGGCGGTGATTTTGTTGTTGCAGGCGATCTCGGCGGCGGCGAACTGCTCCTGCGCGACGTGCACGTCATGCATCAGGGCCTGGTGCTTCGAGACCTTGTCGGCGTCGTCGGTCCAGTTCTCGTCGAAGGCGCCGTCATCGGTCCTCAGGCCCGCGACGAACGTGGCCGCCTGGCTTTGCAGCTGCTCCAGCCGTTTGGCGATCGGGGCGACGTCGGCCGCGTACGTCCGCAGCGCGTCGGCCACCGTGGCGACCTTGTCCCCGAACCGGTCGGCGGCATCGCTCACCGGTTTGGTGGACGCGAAGAGATCCTCCGCTTCCGGTGCCTGGTAGAAGGCCGACAGGCCCTGGAACTGCCGATGCGCCTCGCCACCGGCCTGGCGGATGCCGTCCGCTTCTTTGCGCAGAGCGTCTGTGTGCTGTTCCAGCTGACCGAGATCACCGGTGAACAGCGGAATGGAATCCGGCTTGATCACAGGCGGCCCGCCTTTCGTAGCGAGGTGATGTCACCCGAGCGGGAGTCGAGGACCCGTATCTTCGCTCCGCGGCTGTTCAGCCATTGACCGAGGTCCGGTCCGCTGAGTTCGCGGTGCCTGCCTGCGTGGTTGATGACCACAGGGCCGAAGATCGTGCCGGAGAGCCCTCGTACGACGGTTCGTTCGTCGAGTACTGCCTTCAAAGACGTCTCACGCACCGACGCGGCGGTGAGATCAGCACCTTCAAGCCTGACGTCGACCAGAGAAGCGCCATGGAGCTTCGCCGCCCGGAAGCGAGCCGACCGGGCATCGACTCCGTAGAGGCTGCTGCTTCCCAGGTTGGCGTCGTCCAAGGTGGCGCCGCGCAGGGAGGCGTCATCGAGTTCAGCCTTGACCAGCGAAGCGCTGGAGAGATCGGCCTCATCAAGGACAGCGCCCTCCAGATGGGCCCGATAGAAGTCGGTGCCGACGAGTCTGGTGCTTCGGAAAACCGTTTGGCTCAGAAGTGCCATGGCGAGGTCCGCACCTGACAGATCCGCCCGGGACAGATCGAGGGCCGAGGCGTCAAGGAGGGAGTCCTCTTCCTTGACCCACTCCCGCAGGACGGCAGCGGCTTCCGTATTGGGCGGCATCGTGCGGACGTTTCGCTTCATGTCCAAGTGATGTTTCATGTCCCTACTTGTGGGCCGCACCATGCGATGTCACCGGCATGGGGTCAGTACCGGCCTGAGAGTTCTTCGAGGGCGTCCAAGGACGGTGCTACTTGGGGGGTTTCCTCAAGAACAAGTCCGACCTCCGGACGCGGTCCGCGCCGCGCTACCCAAGTCAACGCTGCGAGAGCGCTGAGCCCCTGCCCGTGAGCGGCCCGCAGGCGTAGCAGCCATTCGGCACCCACCTCGAATGCCCCGTCTCCGGCAGCGGTCCGCGGCTCGAAGCCAGCAGCCTCGTCCCCCACAGAGGCCCAGACATATCCCATGGTCCGTCCGTCGCGTTGGACCGAGAAGTAGCGCACCGGGTGTTCCGTGATCTCCTGGTACTCGTCCTCGGAGGCCGGGATCCTGGACCGGAGCAGACGTGACCGTGCCGGGACCTCGAACGTGCCCCAGGAATCGTCGTAAGCGGGACCTTCGATCCTCGGATCCTCGAAGCCCGTTTCCGTGGGAGTCGCGTGGCGGTTCGGATCACCCGGGGTCGGAGCAGTGCCCAGCAGGCTTGAAATGCCGTCCAGCGCGGCGGCGAGCCGGGGTGCGTTCTCCGCGTGGACCGAGGGTTGCTCACGATCACGAGTATCCACCGTCAACCACGCATCGCTGTAGGTTTCCAGGGTCACTACGAGCAGACTGCCCTTCCAGATGTCCACCTCGATGGTGAAGATCTTCTCCGCTCGAAGTTTGGTTCCTGCTTCGAGCCAGTAACCGGGGCATTCGATCCGAACCCCGACAACCGAATCTCCTTGGACGGAATCGGCCTCTGCCATCGCACGCGACAAAGCCGTTCCGGGGGACAGCGGCTCGGGTTCCAGGTTCAGACCATCGAAGTGGACACGCACGTCCCGCGTGTCTTTCAGCGACCGGACCGAAACGACGATTCTGCCCACGGGAGTCGCCAGCTCGTACCCGGCCAGGACATGCCAGACCGAAAGAGCGGTCTCCGCGGCGCGCACGGGCCGGAGAACGCCGGTTTCCGGTGTGACTTCCCAAGTCCAGTCGCCGATTGGTTGGCAGGTGATCACAGCATGTCCTTGGGGTCGAGTTTGCTTCCGGGCGGGACGACGAGGGTTCCGTCCTCAAGACGAATGACGAACGTGATGCCCTCGCCTTTCGGCCCCTGCCCGCCACGGTGGATGTCCATGAGGGCATCGTAGGAGCCGTTGGACATCCAGTCCGCACGTGTCCCCCGAGCTCCGTCCACGAGCATTATCTGATGGTCGGCTTCGGATTTCGCCAGTTGTAGCAAGTACTTGTTTCTGGTGATTTCACCCACTGGATCCTGAGGGTTGTTCAGGCGCTTCATCTGATAGGCATAGACGTCCCCGGACTCGTCGGCGATGCGAATGTCCATATCGGCGCCGGGCGGGTACTTCTGCTCGAAGTCGATGGTATGCGCAGGAACGCCGCTCTTTACCAGGTCATCCGCGAAGATGAGCTGGTCGGCCCCTGGCCGGAACATCTGCGCCCTGTTTGCCCCCAGAGACGATACGACCTGCCCGTACTCGTCGCTCAGATTGAACTGCCCAGAGCCGATGATCTCGGCGATCCGTTGACCGTCGGGGTGGATGGCCGTGAACACGGTCGTCACGATGCCCCCCCGCGTGCGACCCGCCGCAGGCTCGGAGGTTCCGGCCGCCTCGGGTGTCGGCGCACCCTCGCCGCGGCAGCGGCAGCCGCAGAGGCAGCAGCGGTAGGCGTACGTGGCCCCACCTCGCCATGCCGCCCTGCCTGAATCCCGGCTGTCTCACCGGCGTGACGTTTGACGTCAACGGTGGGTCCCATACCGTAGGGCAGAATACGTACCTACCGGTTTTGTTTCCGGTCAAGGGTGGGTCAAAGTACGCCAAAATGCTTGGAGTCCGGCATTCCGGATATGGGGAAATGGTGATGCGTCTTGCGGGCGCTCCCGTGATGCTCGAAGGCTTGGTCTCGTAGTCGTAGTCGTAGCGACGACCTCGCTCCTGACGTGTTCGTCCACTCCCCGAGTCCGCCGAGCAGAATGAAAGTGGGGGATGGACGTGTCCACCGCCTTGAAGCACCTGCGTCTCGCAGCCGTCAACATCGACGGCGTCCTGCTCAACGACACCTTCAGCCCGGTGATCCGCGAGATGGTGATCGAGCACGGCGGTGAGTACACCGCAGAAGTTGAGTACTCCCTCTTCTCCCAGCCTCAACTCGCCGCCGCGGCAGTCTTCGCCGAGGCGACCGGTACGGAGGTGACGCCCCGTCAACTGGTGGCCGACTACCTCGCCCGGCGGGACGCGTACCTGGCACGGCATCCGGTGCGGGTGTTGGACGGCGCGGGCGATCTGCTGCGGCTCCTGCGCGGTTTGGGCCTCCAAGTGGTGTGCTACGGCGGGCTGGAGCGAACCCACTTCGATCGCCATCTCGGTCGGTTCGAAGGCCTCTTCGACCCTCCCGGGTATGTGTGCACGGACGGTTTCCGGCCGGGCGTCCACGAGATCATCCGCGACGTCTTCGGACTCGCGTACGACCAAGCGGTCTTCATCGACGACGTGGCGAAGGTGGCCGAGGTCGCCCGGTCCCTGGGCGTGCCGTTCATCGGGCATCCCGACACCGAGGCCGAGTACCAGCGCAGCCTCATGACCAGGGCGGGCGTACGGCACATGGTCCGCGCGCTGGGCGACATCGACGAGGACCTCCTGCGCACCCTGGACCACGAGGCATCGACCGGCGCCGTGTGGGACACCACCGAGTCTCCCGTGCACACCGGGACCCGACGGGAAGGAGCCGGCGATGAGCGATGAACGGGAGCCGCTGGCCGGGAAGATCATCCTCATCACCGGAGCCAGCAGCGGCATCGGCGCCGCGGCGGCCCGTGTCTTCACCCGGCAGGGAGCCGGTGTGGTCCTCGCGGCCCGCCGCGAAGCCCGCCTGCGCGACCTCGTCGACGAGCTGCGGGACAAGGGCGCCACGGCGAGCTTCTGCACCGCCGATGTGGCGGACCCCGGCGAGGTCCGGGCCATGGTCGATTTCGCGGTCTCCAGGCACGGCCGGCTGGACGCCGCCTTCAACAACGCGGGCACCGGTATCGAGAAGACCCCGCTGCACCTCACCGACGACGAGGCCTACCAGCGGGTCATGGACGTCAATGTGACCGGTGTCTGGAACTGTCTGCGGCACGAGATCGCGGCCATGCTGCCCACCGGGGGCGGCTCCATCGTCAACACCAGCAGTGTCGGGGGGCTCGTCGCCACGTCGGTCGCGGCCCCGTACATCGCCTCGAAGCACGCCGTCGTCGGGCTGACCAAGGCCGCCGCCGTCGAGTACGCGCAGCACGGGATCCGGGTCAACGCGATCGCCCCGGGCCTGACCCGCTCCGAGCTGGTGGACCAGTGGTTCACGCTGCATCCCGAGGCCGAGCAGCGAGCCTTCCGCTCCGCTCCGCAGCAACGCGCGGCGGATCCCGAGGAGGTGGCCGAGGCGGCGGCGTGGCTGTGCAGCGACCGTGCCTCGTTCGTCACCGGATCCTGCCTTCCTGTGGACGGCGGGCGCACCGCTTGGTAGAAGTTCCGTACTCCCGCGTTCGTACTCCGGTGAGGCGGGCGGCGCCTCCACAGGCGCCGCGCAGGGGCCGCCGCGCAGGGCACCGGCAGGGGCTGGGGCGATCCCGCCCGGGAGAGAGTAGTCGTGCGCTAAAGTACGTGCCGTTCGGTTTGGTTCTGTCTCGGTTGGTTCGGTCTCTCTGGAGGGTTCCGTGGCTCAGCAGGAGCGCGGTCTACGGACCCGCCGTGCCGTCCTCGAGGCAGCAGCGTCCGTCTTCGCCGAGCGCGGTTACGCGGCGGCCACGATCAATGAGATCCACAGTCGTGCCAACGTGACCAAGGGCGCCCTGTACTTCCACTTCGATTCCAAGGCGGCTCTCGCCCAGGGCGTGCTCGAGGCGCAGATCAGCAGTGAGTACCACCTGCCCCGTGAGCTCAAGCTGCAGGAGTGGGTGGACGCCGGGCTGACGCTCGCCGCGCGGCTGCCGCGCGAGCCCCTGCTCCTCGCCGGTGTGAGGCTCTCCGCCGACCTCCAGGGCCGTGACGTCTTCGGCAGTGCCTGGCCCGCCTGGACCGACCTCACGACGCAGTTCCTCGCCGAGGCCAAGACCCGTGGCGAGGTCCTCCCGCACGTGGTCCCGGAGAATACGGCCAGGGTCTTCCTCGGTGCCTGGATCGGCGTCCAGTTCGTCTCGCAGGCCGCTTCCGACTGGGCCGATCTGAGCCTGCGCATGTCCGAGCTGTTCGACCACATCCTTCCGGCCATCACCGCCCCCGCCGTGCTGGTCCGGCTCGACACCGCCCCCGACCGGGGGGCCCGTGTCATGGCGGAGGCCAAGGCGGCCCTGTCGGTGACGGCGGAGACCGGCGCCGGCGTCTGACGTCCGCCGGTTCATTCACCAGCTCATTCACCAAACTCATTCACCAACTCATCTCTGTTCAATCCCCTGTCCAGTTTCGCTGAAGCACTTTCAAAACCGTCGCAACGGTTTGCTAACTTGACCGCGAGCAGCAGGTGAGCTGAGGGGTGGACGAGGTGGTCGCGCCGGCCGTCGTCGTCAGATGTCAGGGGAGGCGTGGATGACCAAGCAGGAGCGGGCGATCCAGACCCGGGAGGCACTGCGGCAGGCCGCAGCGGAGATCTTCACGCGAGAGGGCTTTCCGCGCGCCTCGCTGCCCTCGATCAGCCATGCGGCCGGGGTGAGCAAGGGGGCCCTCTACTTTCACTTCCACAGCAAGGACGACCTCGCCACGGCGATCGAGGAAGAGGCCGAGGCGCGGGTCGAACTCATCCTGCGGCGCCTCCAGGAGCGGCAGGGCGTGACGTCGTTGCAGACCGTCGTCGACGCCACCTACGCCCTGATGAGGAGCGTCGCGACCGACGCGGTCGTGCGCGCGGGATTCCGGCTGGGCACGGAGGTCGCCCGGGAGAGCGGTGTCGATCTGTGGGGCCGCTGGCAGGCGTGGGTGCACGCCATGCTGGCGCGGGCCGAGGAGTCGGCCGAACTCGCGCCCGGGGTCTCGCGGAGCGCGGCGGGGGCGGTGATCGTGATCGCGGTGGCCGGAATGGAAGTGCTGGCGTCGAAGAATGCGGAGTGGATGGCTCCGGAACACTTGAATCTGCTCTGGGAAGTACTGCTGCCTCAGCTCGAAGCATGTCCGTGTGCCTGAGAAACCCATCCGTTTGGTTTTTAATGGGTGGGCAAATTTATCTTTGCCAAGTCATTGCTGCCGTTCTTCGGCCTCATTCATGGGGGTGTTTCTCCGTATTTAGGTAGGTCAGAGCCGCGATCCACCTGGCTTCGCCCCGTGAATGCGGTCCCCGTGATCTTCCGTTGACAAACCGTCCGGAATGTTTTTTG
This sequence comes from Streptomyces sp. NPDC007929, assembly GCF_042959065.1. Taxonomy (NCBI): domain Bacteria; kingdom Bacillati; phylum Actinomycetota; class Actinomycetes; order Kitasatosporales; family Streptomycetaceae; genus Streptomyces; species Streptomyces sp. NPDC007929. The sequence continues at coordinate 920,148 of NZ_JBIBKD010000002.1, forward strand.
ATGAGCCGGTCACTGGGGACCCGTGGTTCGACGGGTGACCGCACAGCCGGCAGCGACAGGGGGACATGGCGGTGCACATTGGAATTCTGGGGACATTGACGGTTTCGGTGAACGGGGTCTCGATCACGCCAACCGCACCCAAGGCCCGGCAGGTTCTCGCTCTCCTGGCCGTGCGTGCGGACCAAGTGGTCCCCGTGGACGCGTTGATCGAAGAGCTGTGGGACGCGGTCCCCCCGCGCAGCGCCCGGACCACCGTCCAGACGTACGTCCTCCAGCTGCGCGAGCTGATCACGGCGGCACTGGAGAAGCCGGGGGAGGGCGAGGGGCGCACCGCCAAGGACGTGCTGGTGACCCTCCCGGGCGGCTATCTCCTGCGCAGCGGCGACGGCGACGGCGACGGCGCCGGCGGCTGCGAAGGCACCAGCGACATCAGGGACTTCGAGCGGCTCTCCGAGGTGGGATACCGGGCCATGGAGGCCGGTGACTTCACCGAGGCGGCACGGAACCTGCGGGAGGCGCTCGCGCTGTGGAGCGGCCCCGCACTGGTCGACGTACAGGCCGGCAAGCAGCTGGACACGGAGATCAAGCGGCTGGAGGAGACCCGGCTGTGTGCGCTCGACCAGCGCATCGAAGCCGAACTGCGCCTGGGGCAGCACCGGTCCCTGCTCGCCGAGCTGACTGTGCTGATCAGGCGCTACCCCACGCACGAGACGCTCTGCGGCCAGTACATGCTTGCCCTGCACCGGTCCGGCCGCCGGGGTGAGGCGCTCGACGCTTATCAGCGGCTGCGCAACACCCTGGTGCGGAGCAAGGGACTTGAGCCCTCCGCCTGGCTGCGCAAGTTGCAGCGTTCCATCCTGTCGGCCGGTGAGAACGGCAACCCGGCCATACCGGCCGAGGACCGCCAGAGTGTGCGGCTCAGCACGGCCTGCTAGACCGTGGAGGACCCCGGCGCGCTGGCGCCGGGTGAGTGGCCCTTGGCCCCTGCCGGACGACTCCGTCGGCAGGGGCCTTCGTCATTCCCGCATCCCCGCATACCTACATTCCCGCCCACCTACATCCCCGCCCACCTACATCCCCGCATCCCCGCATCCCCGCATACGGGCATCCCCGCATCCCCGTATCCGGCCGGGTGTCACGCGCAGTCGAGTGGGCCGGTCAGCAGGGACGTGAAGATCTGCCTTCCTTCCTGATGGCCTGTCACCTCTACGGCGATCAGGCCCGGTTCTTGAGAATCGGCGGGTGTCGCCTCGATGACGCAGGCCTCGTCGAATTCCGCGTAGCGGTGGAACACGGTGGAGATCGCGGACGGGGTGATCGTGTAGGGGCGCATGAGCCCGCACGCGGCCTGCCGGGCGGCTTCCAGGAGGACCATCCCCGGGTAGTGGTCGCCCTCGTGGTCGAACAGGACCGGATGGTCCGGATCCGGTTCCAGCAGCCAGCGGTTGGGCCGGTCGGTGGGGGAGAGGACCACGTCCTCCGGCCGGTCGCGTCCGACCGTGGCCGGTGGCATCGTGGCGCGCGGCAGGCCACGCCGGCCGTTCAGGTCGCAACCGAGGCGATCGCCGCGCAGTCGCCGGTAGACGGCGGACGAGACGCAGGTGAACCGGCCGCCGCCGACGGCGACGACGGTGCCGTCGCGACGTATGGACAGCTCCATGCGGAATCCGCCGGCCCGGCCGCCCCGCAGGGTGACGTCCGTGCATACGGCGCTCAGCTCGATGTCGGTGGGTGTGGAGCCGATGCGCAGCCGGTCGGGCTCGGTGCTGAACCAGAGGTCCGACATGACGAAGTGATGGCCCAGCGGCACCCCGAGTTCGGCGTGGGCCAGGAACAGGCCCGCCTGGCGGAACGTCTCGGCCGTCAGCAGCGGGTCGTGTCGGCCGCCGCCCGCGGCCTGGAAGAAGGTGTGCGCCCGGGGCCACTGGCCGAGGAGCGCGAAGTGACTCTCGCTCTGCCTCGTGCACCGGGTCAGGAACACCTCGGCCAGGCTCGCGCGGTGGACGTACTCCTTCGGGACCGTGGTCGTCAGCCCGGAAACGTCGGACGCCGGAACGACCGGCGAAGCGTCGGACGCCGGAACGTCGGACGCCGGAACATGGGTATGCAGCGAAGCCATCTCGATCCCCCGTTGGTTGCGCTGAATGCGTGTCCGAACGCATAAGTTACGGACCTACCGGTTTGGTTCTCAATTGCAGCCTGGCAAAAGTACGGTCAAGCGTTCGGTTTCCGGGTTCGGTATGCGGCACCTCCAGAGGTACGGCTCTGACGTCGAGTGAAGTGCGCTTATTCGGCGCCCAGTTGGTCCGCGCGGCGCACTGGATGTTGAGGATCCTCCCGAGGCCTGGGGGAAAGCGGGGGCCAACCGGTCACAGGCGGCGCAGGGAATCCCGGGGGTGAAGGGGGCGAACACGTCGATCGGCGAGGCAAGTAAAAACCGCACGGTTCGTTTGTAATCGGCGTCACCTGCCGTGAGGGCGAGGAACTCGAACGGCCGGCTCTGTGGCGGCGGGTGGATAGGGGTGGGCATTCAGGTTCCCGGACCCCCGCCGCGCCGGGGTCGTCCCCCGCTCCGCATGGCAGCCCGGGCGGCGGCGCCGCTCGCGGGACGCTATACCGCCACCCTGCCGCCGGTTCCGAAGCGGCCGGAAGTCCGCTTGACGAGGGCTCAAGGAACCGCGCCCGGCCGCCCCCCGGCCGTTACGGTTCAGCAGTACGCCCGCTCTTCGAACACTTGCTCGGGGAGACGTAGACGCGAAGGGGGATCGGATACATGAGGATTCAGATACTGGGTCCACTCAGTGCCGAGATCGGTGGGGTGCCGATCGCGCCGACAGCGAGCAAGCCACGGCAGATCCTGGCGCTGCTCGCGCTGTACCCGGGCCGTGTGATGCCGGTACCGACGCTGATGGAGGAGATCTGGGGCGGCGAATCACCGGTCAGTGCCCTGACCACTTTGCAGACCTACATCCTCCAGCTGCGCCGGCGGCTCGGCACGGCCATGGGGCCCGACTCCCCGCGCAACGCCAAGGACGTCCTGGCCACCCGGCACGGTGGCTACGTGCTGCAGATCCCGCCCGAGAGCGTGGACGTGCACGCCTACGAGCAGCTCGTGGCCGGGGGGCGGGCGGCGTTCGAGGCCGGTGACGACGCGCGCGCTGCGGACACCCTCCGCCAGGCGCTGGACCTCTGGCAGGGCCCGGCCCTGGTCGACGTACGCGTCGGATCGCTGCTGTCGATCGAGACCGTCCGCCTGGAGGAGAGCAGACTCGGTGTGCTGGAACGGCGGATCGACGCGGAACTGCGGCTGGGTCGGCACACCGAACTGATCGCCGAGCTCAGGGACCTCATCGCGCGTCACCCTCAGCACGAGGGGCTGCATTCGCAGGCCATGCTGGCGCTGTACCGGTCGGGCCGGCAGGCGGCGGCGCTCGACGTCTACCGGAGGCTGCGGGTGCGTCTCATAGAGGAACTCGGTGTGGAACCGTCGCCTCAACTGCAGCGCCTGCACCAGGCCATGCTGAGCGTGGACCCCGCCCTGGACGTCCCCGCGGGACCCCGCCGGGCCTCGACCTTCGACCTCTACACGACCTGACTCCGACCTGACTCCGACCCCGCTCCGACCCGGCTCCGTCCCTCGTCCTGACCGCTTCGAGCTCGCCTCTAGCACCGTCGGCGAGGCTGACGGTGCCCGCTGAACCAGGGCCGAGGAGGGGCGGACAATGGCGGACCGAGCGGCACCCGTACGGCTGTACTGCTTCGCACACGCAGGGGCCGGAGTCTCCGCCTTCCGCGGGTGGACGCGCCCACTGGGTCCCGGCGTCGAGACGGTGCCGGTGCTGCTGCCGGGCCGGGAGGGCCGACGGCGTGAACCGCGTCTGACGGACCGGGCGGCACTCGTCGCCGACCTGCTGGAACGCGTCAGGCCCGAGCCGGACCGGACGTATGTGCTGTACGGGCACAGCCTGGGCGCCATGGTGGCCCACACCCTCACCCAGGCCCTGCGGGAGCGGGGCCTGCCGCTCCCGGCCCTGCTGGCGGTCGGGGCCTGCCCGCCACCGGACCAGGCCAGCGAACTGTCCGACGACTGTCACACCGTCGACGCCACGCTGATGGACCGGCTCCGCACCATGGGGGCCGTGCCCGAGGGCGCGGTGCCGGGTGACTACTGGCACCGGGCGTCGCTGCCCGTGCTGCGCGACGATCTGCGCCTGGCGCACGCGCTGCGCGTGGCGGCCCGGCGCACCGCGGCCCTCGACGGCCGGGTGCCGGTGCCGCTGCTCGCGGTCTCCGGGGACCGCGACCCGCTGGCCCCGGCCTCCGTGGTCGACGGCTGGCGCCGATGGAACGCCGGTCCGGTGGTGACCCGCACGGTCGCCGGCGACCACTTCTTCGTACGGGACGACGCGCTGCCCCGCCTGTTGGGGCGTGCGATCCGTGTCGTGCGGCGCCTTGCCGGGTGAGCGGGGCGCCGCTGACGACCACGAGAGACCCGGGAACCACGGGAAGCACGAGAGCCCCGAGAAGCACGAGAGACACGAGAGAAAAGGGAGAGTCGCCCATGCAACCGCTCGACATCAAGGATCTGGTCGTCCTGCTGCGCACCAACGCCGGTGACAGCGACACCTACGACCTGGACGGCGATGTCCTGGACGTTCCGTTCTCCGACCTCAACTATGACTCGCTGGCCCTGCTCCAGGTCACGGGCGCCATCGAGCGCGACAACGGCGTCGCCCTCGACGAGGAGGCCCTGGAGGAGGCGGAGACCCCGCGCCAGTACCTCGACGTCGTCAACCAGGTGCTCGCGGACGCTTCCCGCGCCGCCTGAGCGATGGTGCGCCCCGGGTACCCGTTCGCACGCGTGGGGGCGTCCCCCGAGCCGCCCCCTCGCGCGCGTGCGAACGGACCGGGCGCACCGCTCTCGACTCCCGCTCAAGCGGCGCTCGAGGGGTGGCGCATACGGTCGTCGCCCGCAACGAGAAGGGGAGACCGCCGATGCCCGCACCGGTCGTGCACCGCACATCGCATCGGATCGAGGTGGCCGCACCCGCCGGGGTCGTCTACGGGTTCCTCGCCGACGCCCAGCGCTGGCCGCTGTTCTGCGCCCCGGACGTGTACGTGGAGCAACTCGACCTGAAAGGCCTCGAACAGCGCCTGCGCATCTGGGCACTGCACCGTGACGGCATGACGTCCTGGGTCACCCGGCGCACCCTCGATCCGGCCTCGCGCCGTGTCGAGTTCCGCGTCGAGGCGGGCCCGGGGGCCGTGGACGGGATGCTCGGCGTCTGGAGCGTCGAGCAGTTGCCCGGCGGTTCCTCGGCGCTGACGCTGGTGCGCGAGTTCGCGGCGGTGGACGGTCCCCTCCCGGCGGACCCTCTCGACGACGCCCTGATCCGTGGGCAATTGGCCGGCCTGAAGCGCCTCGCGGAGAGCTGGACCGTCCTCGACGAACTGGTCGTGACCGTCGAGCACGCCGTACGCGTCGACGGACCCGCCGAACTGGTCTACGGCTTTCTGCACCGGGCAGGCGCCTGGCCCGGCGGCATTCCGGGGCTGAGGGAGGTCCGGCTGGACGAGGAGGTGCCCGGCGTCCAGCTGGTGCGCACCGCCGCCGCGGACGCCGAGCGGGGCCTCGCCGTACGCCTGTGCTTCCCCGCTGCCGGTCTCATCGTCTACAGCCTGACCGAGTCGCCCGCTCTGATCGCCGGGCAGACCGGCGAATGGTCGGTGGAGCCCGACCCGACGGGAGTGAGCGTGCGCGTCCGGCACCAAGTGGTGCTGGACGAACGGGATGTGGCCCGGGTCCTGGGGGAGGGCGCCGATCTGTCCGACGCCCGCCGCCATGTCCGCGAGACCATCGCCCGGGACAGCGCCGCGCTGCTCGGACTCGCCCGTAGGCACGCGGAGGACGCGGCCGACGCACTGGGGCTGCCGGTTCCAGGAATGTCATGACCACTACTGCCCAGCCGCATGCCGCCCACTCGCGTGCCGCCCAGTCGCGTGCCGCCGACCGGAGCACGCTCGCTCTTGACGTCGACGCGGCGGTCACCGACGCCCTGCGCCGTGCCGCTCGTCTGGACGCCCTGCTCGGAGACCCGTACGACCCGGCCAACGCGCACGGCTTCGCGGCGTTCGTCGGTGCCGCGCTGGATCGCAGGCCCGCGTGGGCCACCGAACGGCTCCTCGCCGAGGCCGGGTTCGCAGCCGAGTTCGTCCCCTCCGGGCACGGCGGCACCCTGACCCGGGCCGACCTGCTCCTGAAGGTCCTGCGGCCGGTGTTCCGGCGCGACGTGGCGCTCGGTTTCGCCGCCGGCCTCACCTCGCTGTTCGCCGCGTCCGCGGTCTGGGCCGCCGGAAGCGCCGAGCAGCAACGCGCCATGTCCCGGTTGTTGTTGAGCGGCGGACGCGCCACCGTGGTGCGTCCGGGGCTCGCCCCGGAGGGCGGGGCGCGACGCGGGCAGATCACCGCCCGGCGCCGCGCCGACGGCCGGGGTCTGCTCCTCGGCGGCGGCGAGGCCGTCGTCCCGGACGCGGCCCGAGCGGACGTCTTCCTGGTCCACGCCCGCACCGCCGACACCGGCGCCCGCACCCACTCCGCGCTGCTGGTGGACCCCGCGCGACTGCCCGCCGGGCGGGTCCACCGGCTGCCGCGCGTGGCGACCGAGGGGATGCGCGGAGCACTCTTCTCGGGTCTCGCGTTCGCGGAGTGCCCGGTCCCCGACGACACCCTCGTGGGCGCCCATGGGGAGGGGGCCGCCCTGGCGCTGCGTGTCACCCAGGTCAACCGCTGCCTGGTCGCCGGTGCCATGACGGCGGCCCTCGACCCGGTGCTGCGGTCCGCGGTGGACGCGGCCACCGACGGACGGCGCGGGCACCCGGCCGACCGCTGGCACCGGCCGCTGGCCGGAGTCTTCGCCGACCTGCTCGTCTGCGACGCCGTGACCACCACCTGCCTGCGCGCGGCCGGAGCGCTGCCCGGCCGGGCCTCCGCGCCGACGGCCGCCGCGACCTACGCGGTGTCCACCCTGCTCCAGGACGGCCTGGAGGAACTGTCCGCCGTGCTCGGCTCGCACCGTCGGCCCGCTGACGACCCGCTGCACGGCATCCTGGCGAAACTGGTGCGGGACCTGCCGGCCGCGGGCCTCGGCCGCGAGGGCGCCGCCGCCTGTCAGGCGGTCATCGTGCCTCAACTGCGCGGCCTCGCACGACACTCCTGGTTCGCCGAGGAGGAACCGCCCACCGCGCTGTTCCGCGCCCACGCTCAACTGCCGCCGCTGGACCACCGGGCGCTCACGTTCCCCGGCGGTGGGGACTTCCTCGCGGCCTCCCTGCCCGGGGCCGCCGAAAGGCTCAGCCGACCGGGCCGCGGCGGTGGCCGCACCACGCTGCTCGCACGGATGGCACAGGCCTTCAGCTCGGAACTACGACTACTGCGCGACCAGTGCGCCCGGCTGCCGGGCGACGACCCCGGCGCGCCTGACGGCCCCGACCAAGCCCCGCCCGGCCAAGCCCCGCCCCACGGGCCCGGCGAAGCCCTGCCCCGCAAGCCCGGGCAACTCCTGGCCGGGCCCGTGGCCCGGGGTCTGAGTGACCGGTATGGGCTCGTCGTCGCGGCCGCCGCCGTTCTCGCCGTCCGGGAAGGGCAGGAGGGCGACGACCCCTTCCTCGCCGGCGACGACTGGGCCGTTCTCGCCCTGTCCCGGCTCGGCCACCGGCTGGGGCTCGCGCTGCCGGACCTGCCCCGGGACTGTGTGACCGGCGTCCTCGACGAACTGCTGCGCCGCCACCGCACCGGGCGTGGCCTCGACCTGGACGGCATCGCGCTCGCGCCGGGCGCCCGGCAGGAGCCGTACAGATGACGCCGGGGCCGCGCATCACCCCGCCCGTGCACGTGGCGGGACCGGCCGGACCGTGGGACGAGGTGCGGGAGGGGATGCGCCGCCGCGGCAACGCGGTGGTGGTCACCACCCGGGCGCCGTGGCTGGACGCCGTCGGCACCGGGGCCCGGCTGTGCCTGCTGCTCGGCCGTGACTGGCCGCGATACCGGCGTACCGCCGACCCCCGGGCGCGCGACCGGTTCGCCGCCGCGCGGCTGGTGCTCAAGCACACGGCGGCGGCCGCGCTGGGCACCTACCCCACCGAACTCGACCCCACCGAACTCGACCCCACCGAACTCGACCCCACCGAACTCGACCCCGCCGAATTCGACCTCGCCTACAAGACCGGCGGGCGGCCCCATCTGCGTGGGCTCGGGCACGTCGACGTGGGGCTGTCCCACACCGGAGAGCTCATCGTCGTCGGCATCAGCCGCGAAGGGCGCATCGGTGTCGACGCCGAACCGCTCTCGCGCGCACTGAGCGTGGACGTGCTGCGCCGACGGATGTGCACCCCCGCCGAACGGGCCCTCCTGAACGGTCTGGACGTCCCGCGGCAGACCGCGGCCCTGCTGCGTCTGTGGACGCTGAAGGAGGCGTACACCAAGGCGCTCGGGCAGGGACTGCGGCTGAGGTTCGACGAGTTCGGATTCCCCCCGGGCGCCGGGGGCGAGTTCCCCGGCCCGGGCGACGGGCTGCTCACACCGGAGGGCGGCCTCGCGGAACCCGGAGCCTGGACGTTCGGCACGTACCGGGCCCTGGAGCGCTATCGGGTCGCCGTCGCCCACTACGACCGGCCCCGGGGCGCGACGCCCGGGGAGGCCGAGCGGGCCATGGCGTACGAGAGCTCCCTGAACCTCGTCGCGCAGTTGCTGCCCGGGGAGTGAACCGGTTCTCGAGCGCACCTCCAAGTGCCGTTGAGGCCCTCCTGTGAAGGTGGGCGAGTTCGACACGCGTATCGGGAAGTGAGGAGGACGGTCATGCCGTTGCTGACAGGGACGTCCTCGGTGACGGGGGACTCGTGGATGCCTGGTCGATAACCACCGCGTTGGCGCGAGCCGTCTTCCGGTCGCTGGTGGCGGCGGGCGCCATGTGGGTCCACATCCCCCCTCCTGAGGAGCCGGGGCAGGAAGCGCCCCTGCATACACCCCCGCCGGGACACCCCGAGCGCCTGCGCCCCGACATCCCGCTCAGCGCCGTCGAACGGAACCTTGCACGCTCGCTGTCGCACCCGGAGGACACCGAATGAGCATCGCCACCGAGGGTCCGGTACCTGACCGGCTGACCGAACTCGCCGAGATCAAGGCGCGGGCGGCCGCCGGCCCCGGCGAACAGGCCACCGCACGGCAGCACGCCAAGGGCAAGCTGACCGCCCGCGAACGCGTCGGCCTCCTGCTGGACGAGGGCTCGTTCCAGGAGATCGAGGCGTTGCGGCGGCACCGCGCGACCGGGTTCGGGCTGGAGGCCAAGCGGCCCTACACCGACGGTGTGATCACCGGCTGGGGCACCGTGCACGGCCGTACCGTCTTCGTCTACGCGCACGACTTCCGTATCTTCGGCGGCGCCCTCGGCGAGGCCCACGCGGCCAAGATCCACAAGGTGATGGATCTGGCGCTGGCGGCCGGTGCCCCCCTGGTCTCCCTCAACGACGGCGCCGGTGCCCGTATCCAGGAGGGCGTCACGGCACTGGCCGGCTACGGGGGCATCTTCCAGCGCAACACGAAGGCCTCGGGCGTCATCCCGCAGATCTCCGTGATGCTCGGCCCCTGCGCGGGCGGCGCCGCCTACTCTCCGGCGCTGACGGACTTCGTGTTCATGGTGCGCGAGACCTCGCAGATGTTCATCACCGGGCCGGACGTGGTCAAGGCCGTCACCGGCGAGGAGATCACCCAGAACGGGCTCGGCGGTGCCGACGTCCACGCCACCGTCTCCGGCGTCGCGGCGTTCGCCTACGACGACGAGGCCGCCTGCCTGGAGGACGTGCGGTATCTGCTGTCCCTGCTGCCGTCCAACAACCGTGAGACGGCGCCGAGTCACCCGTCGCGGGACCCGGCCGGCCGGCCGACCGAGAGCCTGCGTGAGATCGTCCCGGCCAACCCCAACCAGGCGTACGACATCCGCGCGGTCATCGAGGAGATCGTCGACGACGGGGAGTACTTCGAGGTGCAGCCCGGCTGGGCGACCAACGTGGTGTGCGCGCTGGTGCGTCTCGACGGGCATGTCACGGGCGTGGTGGCCAACCAGCCGTCCGCCTTCGCCGGGGTCCTCGACATCCACGCCAGCGAAAAGGCCGCGCGCTTCGTGCAGTTCTGCGACGCCTTCTGCATCCCCCTGGTGACCCTGGTGGACGTACCCGGCTTCCTGCCGGGCGTGGACCAGGAGCACGGCGGGATCATCCGGCACGGCGCCAAACTGCTGTACGCCTACTGCAACGCGACGGTTCCGCGGGTCCAGCTGATCCTGCGCAAGGCGTACGGCGGCGCGTACATCGTCATGGACTCGCGGTCCATCGGCGCGGACGTGTCGCTGGCCTGGCCCGGCAATGAGATCGCCGTCATGGGGGCCGAGGGCGCCGCCAACGTCATCTTCCGCAGGGAGATCGCCGCCGCGGACGACCCCGACGCCGTACGGGCGCGGAAGATCAAGGAATACCAGTCCGAGCTGATGCACCCCTACTACGCCGCCGAGCGTGGTCTGGTGGACGACGTCATCGCCCCCGCCGAGACCCGCTCGGCTCTGATCGGTGCGCTCGCGATGCTGCGTACCAAGTACGCGGACACCCCGGCCCGCAAGCACGGCAACCCGCCGGTGTGACGGGCGGGGGGACGACAGAGATGAGCGCCTGGCAGATCACCGGCGGCAGCCCCTCGGCCGAGGAGACCGCCGCCCTCACCGTGGTCCTGACGGCCCTGCTGGCACGGCAGGCCGACGCCGGGGAACCGGCGCAGCGGGCGAACGCCGGCACCGGCTGGCCGCGTCGTGACCATCCCAACCCCTATGTCGCGGCCGGGACTTGGCGCGCCAGATGACCCGGGCCCATGCCGTGCTGCCCCCACGCGCGGTGCAGGGCTGTTCAAGCGCCGCTCCAGCAGGGGGCGGCACCGTGATGACGACACACGACACACACGAAAACCACGTCTGGAGTATCGCCATGACCGACGCAAGGCTTGTCGGAACCTGGACCACGGAGCTGGTGGACGACGGCAGGTCCGTGTTCGGACTGGCGTCCTTCTCGGGTGACGGCGGCGTCACCTGCTACCAGGTCAACGCCAAGAACATCGGCCTGGGCAACTGGGAGTCCACCGGGCCGGACTCCTTCACCTACAACTTCCACATCCTCGCCGTGAGCCCCGAGGGCGAGCACGTCGGCGAGGCCCATGTCCACGTGACCGGCGAGTTCCTCTCCGACGACCACTGGGAGGGCGTCGGCGGCGGCAACTTCTACTCGCCGACGGGGGAGTTGCTGCGCGGCCACGAAGGCAACCGCGTCATCGCCCGCAAGTTCGGCATCGACAAGTAGACCGGCCGTCGAGCGCCTACGCCGGTGCCCCGGATCGGGACGTCACGGAGGAAGAAGCCCCATGCCAAGCGTCGAACTCAAGGGTGAACTCGTTCTCCCGTCGGATCCGGGGTACCCGCTCGCCCGACAGCTCCAGAACACCGAGTACGACACCGTCACCCCGCACGCCATCGCCTACTGCGAGTCCGTCGACGACGTCGTCACCTGCGTACGCCACGCCCGGGAGAGCGGCCTCGCGGCGCACATCCGCGGCGCCGGGCACAGCTTCAACGGCTGGTCGACCGGAACCGGCCTGGTCATCGACCTGTCCCGGATGAACCACGCCGTCACCGACGGCCCCACCGTCCGCATCGGCGCCGGCGTCCAGTCGCTCGACGCCCTCGACATCCTGGCGCCGCTGGGCCGCCAGATCATCACCGGTACCTTCCCCACCGTCAGCCAGGGCGGCTTCCTGACGGGCGGCGGACTCGGCTGGCAGACCCGCAGGTTCGGCGTCGGCAGCGACCGGATCGTCTCCGCCCACGTCGTGCTCGCCGACGGCCGGACCGTACGCGCCTCCGCGGACGAGCACCCCGACCTGTACTGGGCGCTGCGCGGCGGTGGCGGCGGCAACTTCGGGATCGTCACCGAATTCGAGCTGCTCCCGGTGGACGCCCCGCGGCTGACCGGCTTCGAGACGCTGTGGCCGTACGAGGACGCCACCGACGTGCTGGTCGCCTGGCAGGCCTGGGCCGCCGAGGCGTCCGACGACCTCGGCACCTCCCTCGTCGTACTGCCCGGCGTCTTCGGCCCCGGGGGCAAGCCGGTCATCAAGATCTGGGGCGTGCACCACGGCGCGCCCGAGGACCTCGAACGGGCCCTGGACGAGCTGACCGAGCGCACCGGCGGCACACCCCTGCACCGCGAGGTCGGCAGGCCCGGGCGGTACGCCGACGTCATGCACGAGGCGTTGTGCGGCTCCAAGACCGTCCAGCAGTGCCACCGCACCGGCACCCACCCCGACGCCGTCGGACACCGCCACCCCTACACCCGTCAGGCCTACCGGCTCACCGGCCGGCCCGCCACCCGTGCCGAGGCGGACGGCCTGCTGCGGGCCTGGAACCCGGACCTGGACCACGAGCGCTATCTGCTGTGCATCGCGCTCGGCGGCGCCGCCAACCGCGTGGACCGCACCGAGACCGCGTACCCGCACCGCGACGCCCAGTTCCTGACGGGCTTCCAGATCGCCAGCCGCGACGAGGATGCGGCGGTCCGGCGCCCGGCTGAACTCGACGCCTGGGCCGACCGGTGCGGCGCCGCCCTCGCCCCGCTCGCCACCGGCTCGTACATCAACTTCCCCAGCTCCCGGGTGCCGGAGCGGTGGGAGAGCGACCACTACGCGGAGAACGCCGCCCGGCTGCGCACCGTCAAGCGGGCCTACGACCCCGACGGCTTCTTCCGGCACGGCCAGAGCATCGGCACCGCAGCGGACGGTGCCCACCGGACGACGAAGGCAGGACGATGAAGACCGGACTCACGGACAAGGCAGTGCTCGTCACCGGCGCCTCCCGGGGCATCGGCCGGGCCACGGCCCTCGCGTACGCGGCGGAGGGAGCGCGCGCCGCGATCACCTACCACCGCGACGAGGCGGGTGCGAAGGAGACGGCCGACCAGGTCGCCGCCGCCGGGGGCACCCCCCTCGTGGTGCGCTACGACCTCGCCGACGAGGACTCCGCCCGCACTGCCGTCGCCGCGGTCGTCGCCGAGTGGGGTGGCATCGACGTCCTGGTCGCCAACGCCGTCGAGTGGGGGGATGCGATCCCGCGCCCCGGCCGGCGGATGCCCGCCTTCGAGGACGTCCCGGCGCAGCAGTGGCAGCGCGTCCTGCGCACCGGCCTGGACGCCGTCTTCCACACCGTGCAGGCCGCCCTGCCTCATATGCGCGACCGTGACTGGGGTCGCGTCGTGCTGGTCGGCGCCGGCCTCGCGGACACCGGCATGATCGGCGCGGGCGCCTACGGCGCGGCCAAGGCCGGTCTGTACGGGCTGGTCCGCAGCCTCGCCTGGGAACTGGGGCCCGCCGGGATCCTGGTGAACCTCGTCGTCCCGGGCCAGTCCCTCACCGAGAACGTCCTCGCCCACGCCTCGCCCGCCTTCCTGGAGAACAAGGCCGCGTCCCTGCCGTCGGGCCGGATGAACACCCCCGACGACGTGGCGCGCACCATCGTCTTCCTGGGCTCCGCCGCCAACGGCAACGTCCACGGCGAGGCGCTGCGCGTCACCGGCGGCCTGTGAGAGCCGCCCCACCCTCCGACCGTCACCCCCTCGCCGCCCACCGGCCGCCGACCCGGGAGAACCCATGACCGACACACTCGACACGCCGCCGAAGACGCTCAAGGACGGGAACGAGGACGCCCCCGCCTACCCGATCAAGCGGGGCTGCCCGTACCAGATGCCACCCGGGTACGAGCAGTTGCGGGAGAAGGGCCCGATCTCCCGGGTCACCCTCTGGAACGGCCGGGTCGTCTGGCTGGTGACCGGCAACGAACTCGGCCGCAAGCTGTTCCCGGACCCCCGGCTCTCCTCGGACGTCCTGGACCCCGACTTCCCGCTGCTCGCGCCTCGGATCGAGGCCCAGCGCCGGCAGGCCGCCGCGCCCCCGCTGGTCGGCGTCGACGACCCGGTGCACGCCCGCCAGCGCCGCATGGTGCTGCCCAGCTTCGGCGTCCGGCAGATCAACGCGCTGCGCCCGGCCATCCAGCGGTACGCCGACGATCTCCTCGACACGATGCTGGCCAAGGGCCCGGGCACCACGGTCGACCTGCTGACGGAGTACGCGCTGCCGATGCCGTCCGCCGTCATCTGCGAACTGCTGGGCGTCCCCTACGAGGACCACAGCTACTTCGACGAGCGCTCCCGGCACGTGCTGTCCTCCTCCGGCCCCGAGCAGGCCGCCCAGGCGCAGCAGGCGTTCACCGAGATCCTCGCCTATCTGGACGACCTGATCAGCCGCAAGCAGGCCGAGCCGGGCGACACCCTGCTCGACGAGCTGATCGCACGTCAGATGGAGGAGGGCAAGGTCGACCGGCAGGAGCTGGCGATGCTCGCCACCGTCCTGCTGGTCTCCGGGCACGAGACCACGTCGAACATGATCGCGCTGTCCACGATGGCGCTGCTGGCCCACCCGGAGCAGTTGGCGGCGCTGCGCGCCGACGAGTCCCTGATGCCCCGGGCCGTGGACGAGCTGATGCGCTTCGCCTCCATCGGCGACATGCTGATGCGGGTGGCCAAGGAGCCCATCGAGATCGAGGGGCACCTCATCGAGGCCGGTGACGGGGTGATCCTGTCGACGATGCTGATGAACCGTGACCCGGAGTCCTTCGGCCGCCCCGACGACCTGGACATCTTCCGGCCGGCCGGCCGCCACGTCGGCTTCGGCTACGGCATCCACCAGTGCATCGGCCAGAACCTGGCCCGCGCCGAGATGGAGATCGCCCTGGCCACCCTCTTGCGCCGGGTGCCCACGCTGCGGCTGGCGATCCCCGCCGACCAGGTGCCCGTCAACGCCCCGTTCGTCCTTCAGGGAGTCTCCGAACTCCCCGTCACCTGGTAGTCCGCCGTGCGTATCTCCATCGACACCGGCCGGTGCATCGGCTCCGCCCAGTGCGCCGTCGCCGTGCCCTCCGTGTTCGAGCAGGACGAGGACGGCTTCTCCACCGTGATCCCGGGCAGCGAGACCGCCGACGGCGAGCCCCCGGGTCTGCGCGAGGCCGTACGGGCCTGCCCGGTGCAGGCCATCACACTCACCGAGGCGGGAGAGGCGTAAGCGCCCCGGCGGGAGCGCGCGCTCCCGCCGGGCCCCCGGCGGGTCCGGGCAGAGGCGGTGCGGCGCCCTGCCCGGACCCGCCCTTTCTCATCCACCGGCCCCACCAGAAGGAAGCCATGGACATTCGCAGCCTCGACGGCGACGACCCGGCGACGATCGCCCTGCTCCTTCCGGGCTTTCAGGAGACGATGAGCCACGCACTGCCCGATGACCCGCCGGTGTCACAGGCCCTGCTGGCCCGGCTGATGCAGCGCCGGCACGGCGCCGACCGGATCGTCCTGGCGGTCTTCGACGGCGACCGGCCCGTGGCCTGCGCCAAGCTGGGCCTCGACCTCGGCGACCCCGGCGGCCCCGGACACGGCTCGCTGTGGGTCTTCCCCTCGTTCCGCGGCCGCGGCGCCGGCACCGCCCTGGTCGACGCCGCCCGCGCCGAACTGCGCGGCAGGGGACGCAGCCACCTCGTGGTCGACGCCCCGCACACCCCCGCCGCCGAGGCGTTCGCCGCCACCCGCGGTGCCCGGCTGCGCGGCACCAGCCTGCGCAACCGCCTCTTCCTCAGGGGCCCCGCCCGCACCGCACTCGACGAACTCGCCGCCCGCGCCGTGCCCGGCCACCACCTGGTGCGGTGGACCGACCGCTGCCCGGACGCGCTCCTCGCCTCCTACGCCCGCGCCTGGAGCACCCTCGACACCCCGGCCAACGGCCAGGCACGGATGCGGGCCCCCACCGGCGACGACGTACGGGCGCGCGAGGCCGAGGCGGGGCGGGCCGGACACCGGCAGTACGTGACCGCCGTCGTGGACGACGACTCCGGCGAGGTCGCCGGGTACGCCACGCTCTTCGTCCGCGACAGCCCGATGGCGGACGCGGGCGAGACGCTGGTGCTCGCCTCCCGGCGCCGCCGGGGACTGGGCACCTGGCTCAAGGCGGACCTGCTGGCCCGGGCCGCCCGCGAGAACCGCGAACTGGCTCTGGTGCAGGCCTGGAACGACGTGCGCGACGACGCCGCCACCGCCCTCAACCGGCGCCTGGGGTTCAGGGCCGACAGCTCCTGGTCCACGTACTCCCTGAAGGTCTGAGCACACCAGCCGCGTTCGAGTTCGGATCCACCGGCCACTGCCACGATCCGCGGCAGATGGCAACCGCGAGAGGGGTTCTTTGTGACTACCAGCGACACACCTGTACTGATCGTCGGCGGCAGCCTCGTCGGCCTGTCCACCGCGGTGTTCCTCGCACATCACAACGTGCCCTGCACCGTCGTCGAGCGGCACCCGGGCACCTCGATCCACCCCCGCGCGGTCGGCTACTACCCGCGCACCGCCGAACTCCTGCGCACGGTCGGGGTCGAGGGGGCCGCCAAGGAGGCCGCGTCCGGATTCGAGAAGCACAAGACCCGCGCCGGGGTCGTCTCGCTCGCCGGCGAGGTCCTCTTCAGCAAGGAGGAGCTGGAGGGCGGGGACGAGCTGTCCGACCTGACCCCCTCCTCGTTGCTGCTGCTGCCGCAGGACCGGCTGGAGCCGATCCTGCGCGCCCGGGCCGAGAAGCTCGGCGCCGATCTGCGGTTCGGCACCGAGTTGGTCTCCTTCGAGCAGGACGGCGACGGGGTCACCGCCGTCCTCAGGGACATCGAGGGCGCCGAGAGCACCCTGCGGGCCCGCTATCTGGTGGCCGCCGACGGGCCGCGCAGCACGGTGCGCGAGTCCCTCGGCATCGAGCGCGAGGGCCGGGGCGTGCTCTCCCGGCACGTCAGCATCGCCTTCGGCGCAGACTTCCGGGCGGTGCTCGGCGACCGCCGCTACAGCGTCGTCCACGTCAAGAACGACACGGTCACCGGCATCCTGGTGCACGACGACACCCTCACCGAGGGCACCCTGATCGTCGGCTACGACCCCGGCGAGGGCGAGAGCCTGGAGGACTTCACCGACGCGCGCTGCGCCGAGCTGGTCTCCGCGGCGATCGGCTCGGACGAGGTCGAGGTCACCGTCCGCTCCCGCTTCCCCTGGGACATGGCCGAGCTGGTGGCCGGGACCTTCGTCCAGGGGCGGGTGCTGATCGCCGGCGACGCCGCCCACCAGATCCCGCCCACCGGCGGGTACGGGGCCAACACCGGTATCGCGGACGCCTTCAACCTGGCCTGGAAGCTGGCCCTGGTGCTCGACGGGAGCGCGGGCCCCGGCCTGCTGAAGACCTATGACGAGGAGCGCCGGCCGGTGGGCGTGTACACCGCCGGGCAGGGCTCACTGCAACTGGCCATGCGCTCGGGCACCGCGACCGAGGAGCAGCGGGCCGCCACCGACGACGCGATGACCGTGACGATGGGTCAGGCCTATCGCTCGGGCGCGTTCGTCCCCGACACCGGGGCGGCACGGCCGCCGCTGACCTCCGACCCGCGCGCGCTGCGCGGCGAGCCCGGCACCCGCGCCCCGTACGTGGTGCTGGAGCCGGACGGCGTGGCCACCCTCGACCTGTTCGGCCGCGGGTTCGTGCTGTTGGCCGGGCCGGACGGCGGTGCCTGGGCCGAGGCGGCCGCGCAGGCGGCCACGGAGGCCGGCGTCGCACTCGCCTTCCACCACGTCGGCGCGACCGCCGAGGCCGGCACGCCGGCTGGTTCCGGGGGCCGCTGGGCCGCCGCGTACGGGGTGCGCGCCGACGGCGCGGTCCTGGTGCGCCCGGACGGGATCGTCGCCTGGCGGAGCGCCGGCGGTGGACCGGCCGAGGGCCGGCGCGCGGCGCTCGTCGCGGCGCTGCGCCGGATCCTGGACCTCTGAGGGACCGCCGGCCGCCGGCCCTCAGCCGTCGGTCGGCGTCTCGCGCGCCTCGGCGACGGAGTCGACGTACCTGATCAGCAGCCGGGCGAACTGGAGGCGGTCGTCCTCGGGCCACTCCCGGGTGATGAACTCGAAGGCGGCCCGCTGGTGGCGCCGGAAGGCGGCCAGCATCTCCAGTCCCTCGTCGGTCATCTGCAGGATGGTGCGCCGTCCGTCCTGCTGGGAGGCGGCGCGGATCAGATAGCCGGCGGAGATGCAGTCGGTGACCATGCGGCTGGCCACGGAGGGGTCCACGGCCAGCCGCTCCGCGACGACTCCGACGGTGATCTCCTGGCCGTCGTGCTCCGGTCCCTCTTCCACGATGTTGAGCACCAGGGTCCGGCTCATGTCCTTGCGGGACACCGGCTTCCCCACGGCCAGCGCGGAGGCGCGGCGCAGCCGCGAGAACGCCGGTCCCACCGCGTCCAGCGGGTCCGCGGCGTCGAGGGATCCCCGCTCGGACGGCGGCGGCACGCTCTTCTGCCCGGTGGTCGAAGTCTTCATGGCAAACATCCTAGGCGCGCGATTATCGGCAAGCGGCATGTGTATGCTTACAACTTGTTGCATGATTACATGCATATGCTGACAGGTCAATGAAGCCACGCTCACCCGTCAACGACCCATTCCCCTGGAAGGACCGCAATGCCGAACACCAAGGACTTCGACTTCGACGTCCTCATCGTCGGAGGAGGCCCGGTGGGCATGCTGCTCGCCTCCGAACTCCGCATCTCCCGCGTCAAGCCGGTGGTCCTGGAGCGCCTCACCGAGCGGACCCCCCACTCCAAGGCCTTCGGCCTGCACGCCCGTTCACTGGAGTCGCTGGACCGGCGCGGCCTGGTCGAACGCTTCCGGGACGGCGCCCGCTCGTGGAGCAACGGCCACTTCGCCGGACTCGACGTCTGGGTCGACTTCTCCCTCCTCGACAGCGCCCACAACTACGCGCTGCTGTCCGAGCAGACCCGCACCGAGCGGCTGCTGGAGGAGCGGGCGGTGGAGCTCGGCGTCCCGGTCCGCCGCGGCCACGAGGTCACCGCCGTCCGGCAGGACGCCGACGGCGCCGAGGTCGACGTCACCGGCCCCGAGGGCGCCTACACGCTGCGCGGCCGCTATGTCATCGGCACCGACGGGGGCCGCAGCCTGGTCCGCAAGTCCGCCGGCATCGGCTTCCCCGGCACCGGCGGGCGCGTCACCGCCCGGCTGGCCGACGTCGTCCTGGCCGACGGCGAGAAGGCGCCGATGGGCATGGAGCGCACCGAGCGCGGCCTGCTCTTCTGCGTCCCGCTCGACGAGACGTACCACCGCGTCGCCACCTTCGACTTCCAGCAGGGCAAGGAGGCGGGCTCCGAGCTGACGATGGAGGAGTTCACCGAGAGCCTGCGGGAGATCTGGGGCGACGACCTCGGCGCGAGCGAGCCGCGCTGGCTGTCGTGGTTCACCGACTCCGCCTGCCAGGCCGAGCGGTACCGCGAGGGCCGGATCTTCCTGGCCGGCGACGCCGCGCACACGCACTTCCCCGTCGGCGGCCAGGGCGTCAACCTCGGCCTCCAGGACGCCCTCAACCTCGGCTGGAAGCTGGCCGCGGAGATCAACGGCTGGGCCCCGGAAGGCCTGCTCGACACGTACGACAAGGAGCGCCAGGCGCCCGCCCGCAACGTGCTGGCCAACACCCGTGCGCAGATCGCGCTGATGAACCCCGACCCGTACGTCACGCAGCTGCGCGAGCTCTTCGAGACGCTCATGACCAAGGAGCAGGTCAACCGGCACGTCGCGGAGATGCTCAGCGGTGTCGCGGTCCGCTACGAGCTGGAGGGCCCCGAGCACCGGCTGCTCGGCGACTTCGCCCGCGACCTGACGCTGGAGACCGGCGACGGTACCGTCACCCTCCCCAAGCTCCTGCGCCGCGGCACCTTCGCCCTGCTGGACCTGGGCGGCGGCCCGGAGATCACCGAGGTGTACGAGGAATGGGGGGCGAAGCTCGGCTGGGCCGGACGGGTGCGGCACGTCGTCGCCCGCTGCGCGCAGGAGCCGGACCTCGCCGGTGTGCTGGTCCGCCCCGACGGCTATGTCGCATGGGCCGCCGACAAGGACGCCTCGCCCGCCGAGGTAGCCGACGGCCTGCGTGCGGCGCTGGCCGCATGGGCCGGGACCGGGGACCCCGCCCGGCCGGTCTTCAAGTGACGGGCCGGTCTTCACGTCACCCGGTGAAGAAGGCAACGAACACTCGTCATTCCATGTGGACATGCATGCAAATACATGACAACATGCATACTCCCGAGCGAGTACCTGAACGAGTAAAGGCACCACGGCGACCCGGCGGCTCGACGGAACCCCCTGTTTGGAGACAACCATGCGCATCATCCGCCACTACGAGCACGGCGATCCTTCGGTACTGCGCCTCGAAGAGGCGGAGAAGCCGCAACCCGGCCCCGGCCAGGTGCTGATCCGCGCCGAGGCCATCGGCGTCACCTTCGCCGAGGTACAGCGCCGCCAGGGCATCCCGATCGGCGGCCACGCCGCTCTCCCCGGCGCCCCCGGCGGCGACGTCGCCGGCACCATCGAGGCCGTCGGCGAAGGGGTCACCGGCTTCGCCGTCGGCGACCGAGTCGTCGGCGACATCGACCACAGCGCCTACGCCGACCACGTGGTCACCGGCACCGACTGGCTCATCAAGCTGCCGCAGGGCCTGGACGCCGCCGAGGCGACCCTCCTGCCCAGTCCGGCCCAGACCGCCTACCACGCGATCCGGGAGGCCGGCCGCCTGAAGCCCGGCCAGACCATCGTGATCGACGCCGCCTCCGGTGGCGTCGGGCACCTCGCCGTCCAGATCGCCAAGGCGCTCGGCGCGGGGAAGGTCATCGCGACCGCCGGCAGCCGGGCCAAGCTCGACTTCGTGCGCGAGCTCGGTGCCGACGTCGCCATCGACTACACCGACGACGACTGGACCGACCAGGTCCTCGCCGCCACCGACGGCCGCGGCGCCGACGTGGTCCTGGAGACCGTCGGCGGCGAGGTGCTGCTCAAGTCCCTGGACATCACGGCCACGTTCGGCACCCTCGTCTTCTACGGCTCGGCCTCCGGCGACATCCCGCCGATCCCGACCCTGGCCCTGGCCCGTATGAAGAACGTCGCGGGCTTCAGCCTCTACGCGATGCTCTACAACAAGCCGGACGCCGTGGCCGAGGGCCTGCGCCACCTGCTGGAGCTCGTCGACTCCGGCCAGGTCAAGCCGGTCGTCCACCAGCGTCTCGCGCTCGAGGACGCCGTCAAGGCGCACGAGTTGATGGAGGCGCGAGCCCAGCTCGGCAAGGTCGTCCTCGTTCCCTGACGGCCCGCTGAGCGGACGGCGGGCCCGGCCGGGCCCGCCGCTCTCCCACACCAGAAGTGACCATCCCCTAAGCCCGGTCCGGGCCCGGAAGAAGAGTGCCATCGCCCGCCCGCCGGCGGTCGGTGCAAGGGGGGATCGCACACCGACCCTGAAAGGCGGCCCCTCCGTGTCCGCTCCCACCGCCCAGGCCGGAGGACTTCCCTCCACCGGCCTGAGAACCACTCCGGTCCTGATCGCGTGCATGCTCTCCGCGTTCCTGGCCATGCTCGACATGCAGATCGTCACCACCGCCCTGCCCCGTATCGCGGGCGACCTCCACGGCATCGGGCTCTTCGCCTGGGTGACCATCGCCTACGTCATCGCCAGCAGCGTGACCACACCCGTCTACGGCAAGCTCGGCGACCTCTTCGGCCGCAAGGCCGCCCTCCTGTCCGCGCTGGCCCTCTTCCTGGCCGGCTCCGCCCTCTCGGGCATGGCAGGCTCCATGGAGCAGCTGATCGCCTTCCGCGCCGTCCAGGGCCTGGGCGCCGGAGGCATCTTCGTCTCCGTCCTCGCCGTCATCGGTGAGCTGTACCCGCCGCGCGAAGGCGCCAAGTACTACGGCATGCTCAGCATGATCTTCGCCGGTGCCTCGCTGCTCGGCCCCGCCATCGGCGGCGTCCTCACCGACGTGCTCAGCTGGCACTGGGTCTTCCTCGTCAACCTCCCCCTGGGCGGCGCCATCGTCGTGCTGTTCGCCCGGTACCTGCATCTGCCGCACACCGTCCGCGAGTCCCAGCTCGACTACGCCGGCATCGTCACCCTCTCCGGCGGCATCGTCGCGCTGACGCTGCTCACCTCCTGGGGCGGCGTCGAGTACGCCTGGACCTCCCCGCAGATCCTCGGGCTCGGCCTCGGCGCGCTGGTGTGCCTCGCCCTGTTCATCAGGGCCGAGTCCGGCGCCGCCGCGCCGATCGTGCCGCTGCGCCTGTTCAGGGACTCCACACTGACCCTCTCGGTGCTCGCCACCATGGTCTGCGGCATCGCGTTCGTCGGGTCCGTCAACTTCCTCGCCCTGTACATCCAGGTGGTCACCGGGGCCGGGCCCACCACCTCCGGGTTCGCGCTGCTGCCGATGATGCTCGGCCTCGTGCTCTCCTCCGTCGTCACCGGCAGGATCATCGGCCGGACCGGCAAGTACAAGATCTTCACCGTGCTGAGCATGGCCCTCGGTATCGTCGGCGCCCTGCTGCTGTCCACCATGGACGCCGGCACCCCGCGCACCGTGGCCGTCCTCTACATGGCCCTCTTCGGTCTCGCCTCGGGCCTGTCCGCCCAGGTCTTCACCCAGGCCGCGCAGAACACCGCGCCCCGGCAGGACATGGGCGCCGTCTCCGGCACCGTGACCTTCGGACGCTCCTTCGGCACCTCGATCGGCATCTCGCTGTCCGCCGCGATCTTCTACGGCCGGCTCACCGACGAACTCGCCGCCCGCGTCCCGGCCGGTGCCCTGGGGGGCGTCGACCAGGACGCGCTGTCCTCGCACACGGTCCTGAACTCGCTGGCCCCCTCGGTGCGGCACGCCGTAGAGGAGTCCTACGCCGCCGCGCTCAGCCCGGTGTTCCTCACCGCCGTGCCCGTCCTGGTGCTCGGCCTCGTCCTCGCCCTGTCCCTCAAGAACGTCACGCTCCGCTCCGGCCACCACGACAGCGAGCGGACCGAACCCGCCGACGACCGCGCAGCGGCCGGCACGTCCCCCGAAACGGCCTGATCGCACGTTCCCCCACGTGTGATCCATGGCCGAAGGGCTGTCCTCCCACCGCGAACCACGGTGCGGGGACAGCCCTTTGCCGCGCCCGGGGCCCGCTTCAGGGCGGTTCGAGCGGGACTCCACGCCCACCGGCCATTGTCGGGAACGGGGCCGTGGCGGCCCCCATGGCTCGCTAGGAGGCTTGCGTGACAACGACCGATGACCGTACGACGGCCGCGGCGGTCGACCCCGGACCGCTGATCAAGCTGACCATCGCGGACTGCGCGGCCAAGGTGCTGCACAGCGCCGTGACGCTCGGTGTATTCGGCGCGCTCGCCGAAGGGCCCGCCGACGCCGAGCGGATCGCCGCCGCCACCGGTCTGCACCCGCGGATGGCCGGCGACTTCCTCGACGCACTCGCCGGCCTCAGCCTGCTGGAGCGGACCGGCGACCAGTACACCAACGGCCCGCTGGCCAAGGCCTACCTCGTACCGGGCACCTCCACCTACCTCGGCGGTTTCGTGGAGCTCACCAACGAGACCCTGTACGGCACCTGGGGGCGGCTCACCGAGGCGCTGACCACCGGCACCCCGCAGCACCTCGACCCCGACAAGGGCGGATTCGTCGGGGACAAGCACAAGGACCCGGAGAAGATGAAGCGCTTCTTCGCCGGTCTCGACGCCTACAGCGACCGGATGGGCGTGGAGATCGCCGCACGCGTCGACTTCTCCCGCCACTCCTCCTTCGTCGACCTCGGCGGCGCACGCGGCAACCTCGCCTCCGTCCTGGTCAAGGAGCACCCCCACCTCAAGGCGGGCGTCTTCGACCTGGAGCGCACCCGGCCGCTGTTCACCGAGCACACCGGCCGCCTCGGACACGCCGACCGCATCGAGTTCACCGGCGGTGACTTCTTCACCGACGACATCCCCCGGGCCGACGTCCTGGTGCTCGGCCACATCCTGCACGGCTTCGACACCGACCGGCGCCGCGAGCTGCTGCGCCGGGTCCACGCGGCCGTCAACCCCGGCGGACGGATCCTCGTGTACGACCGGATGATCGACGACGAGCGCCGCGACGCCGAACGCCTGCTCTCCAGCCTGCACATGCGCCTGGTCAGCCCCGACGGCTCCGAGTACCGCGTCGGGGACCTGGACGCCTGGCTGCGCGAGGCCGGATTCACCGACACCGTCGCCCAGCCGCTGCTCGGCACCCACACGCTGGTGACGGCCACCCGATGACCGACGCGGACGGCACGGCCGCCCCGACCACCCAAGGAGTCAGCATGAGCCAGGAGCAGGTGCCCGTTCTCATCGTCGGCGGCGGCCTCACCGGACTGTCCGCCGCGCTCTTCCTCGCCCACCACGGCGTGCGCGCCACGCTGGTCGAACGCCACCCGGGCACCTCGGTCCACCCCAAGGCCCGGGCCATCAACCCGCGCACCATGGAGCTGTACCGCGCCGTCGGCATGGAGGAGCGGGTCAGGGCCGGCCGCTCGCCCATCTCCGGCAACACCGACCTGGTGCACGTCGAGACCCTCGCCGGCAACGAGCGGGTCCGTATGCCCAATGCCTCCATCGAGGACATCAGCCGGATCAGCCCCACCCAGTGGACGCTGATCGACCAGAACCAGCTTGAGCCGATCCTGCGCGAGCGCGCCGAGGAGGTCGGCGTCGACCTGCGCTTCCACACCCGGCTCGACGCCGTCGCCGAGGACGCCGACGGGGTCACCGCCACCCTCACCGACGTCGGCACCGGCGAGAGCTCCCGGCTGCGCGCCGCGTACGTCGTCGCCGCCGACGGCAGCCGCAGCCCGCTGCGGGAACTGCTGGGCATCGGGGCCCACGGCCGCGGCACCCTCACCAACCTCGTCAGCTTCTTCTTCGACGCCGACCTGACCGAGGCCCTGCGCGGCCGCAAGATCATCGCCGCCTACGTCAACAATCCCGCCGTGCGCGGCACGATCATCCCGCTCGACAACGACCGCAAGTGGGTCATCAACGTCTCCTTCTTCCCGGAGCGGGGGCAGAGCGCCGGGGACTTCACCGAGGAGCGCTGCGTCGAACTGGTCCGGGCGGCCGTCGGTGTCCCCGACCTGCCGCTGACCATAGAGTCGGTCGACATGCCGGCCTGGGACATCTCCGCCCGGGTCGCCGACACCTTCACCGCCGGCCGTTTCCTCGTCGCCGGCGACGCCGCCCACGTGATGCCGCCCACCGGTGCCTTCGGCGCCAGCACCGGCATCCAGGACGCCTACAACCTGGCCTGGAAACTGGCCCTGGTACTGGACGGCAAGGCCGGGCGCGACCTGCCGGCCACCTACGACGCCGAGCGCCGCCCGGTCGCCGAGGAGACGGTGCGCCAGGCGATGCTGCGCTTCGCCGTCCGCGAGGGCAAGCAGTTCCAGGACGTCGCCGCGGACCTGGTCGACGAGACCACGATGACCTTCGGATACGCCTACCCCGACGGCGCGTTCGCCGGTGAGGACCCCCAGCTGTGGACCGTCACCGAGAACCCCGACAAGCCCAGCGGCCGGCCCGGCACCCGCGCCCCGCACGTGAGTGTCGAAGGAGCCCACGGGCCGTTCTCCACCGTGGACCTCTTCCCGGTCGGCTTCACCCTGCTGACCGCCGGGGCCACCGGCCCGTGGGCCGCCGCCGCCCGGGCCGGCCGGGACCTCGGCCTGGTGCTGTCCGTGCGCGGCATCGGCGACGGCGGCGACTACACCGACACCGAGGGCACCTTCACCGACCGCTACGGCATCGCCCCGGGCGGCGCCGTACTGGTCCGCCCCGACGGCTTCGTCGCCTGGCGCTCGCCCGGCGGCCCCGAGGGGGACGTCGCCGAGACCCTGACCACGGTGCTGCGCCGTATCCTCTGCCTGAACTGACCGGCCCCATGCGACTGGGCGCGTCTCCCGAACGGGAGACGCGCCCAGTCGTCTTCGGGGAGCGCGGGTCGTTCAGAGCGTGCGGGACAGCAACCGGTGCACGACCGACGACAGTTCGGCCGCCGGGTCCGCGGGCTGCTCGGCCGACCGCCAGGCCAGGAACCCGTCCGGGCGGACGAGCGCCGCGCCGGAGGCGGTGATGCCGTACTTCTTGAGGAACTCCTCCACCACCGGCGCCGGTTCCTCACCGCCCACCCGGTGGACGGTGATGAGGGCGCCCGTCAGCCGGGACACTCCGGACGCCGCCCGCTCCCACAGCCCGTCGTCCGGCCCGGTCAGCAGGGACCAGCCGCCCGTCAGCGTGTCGTGCAGGGGCGTGTCCACGCCGGCCGTGCGCAGCACGAGATGCGGGGCCCGGGTGCCCGGCCGGCCCGACGGCTGGGTGGGGTCCTCCACCGGGGCGCCGTCGTCCCCGCCGGACTCGGCCGCCACCGCGCCCGAACGGTAGACATGGCCGAACAGCACGGTGGTCTCCGGCCGGTGCCGGGCCGCCACCTCCTCGTCCAGGCCACTGCGCTGCAGATAGCGGATCACCCCCTGCTCGACCGTGAACTCGGCGACCGGGAGACGCTCCTCCTCGTAGGAGTCAAGGAGTTCCTCGCCCGCCTGCCCGCGCAGCACCAGCGCCAGCTTCCACGCCAGGTTGTGGGCGTCCTGCACCCCCATGTTGCCGCCGAACCCGCCGGTGGGCGGCATCACATGGGCGGCGTCACCGGCGAGCAGCACCCGCCCGGAGCGGAAGCGGTCGGCGATCCGGGCCGCGATCTCCCAGCTGCTGCTCGACTCCACCGCCACATCCAGGTCCGGCACACCCACCGCCGCCCGCACCATGGCGACACAGTCCTCCTCGGAGTACTCGGCGTGGGTCTCCTGCGGCGGCAGGCTCGGCGCCAGCACCCAGCGGTCCGCGTCGTCGAGCCGGCCCAGCACCCCCTTGACCTCGGCGTTGCTGACGAAGCACAGGAAGAACTCACGGCCCGCGACGTACTCGTCGAGCGCGGCATGGAAGATGACGTTCATCTGGCGCCCGAACACGCCCTGGCCGTGCGTGCCGATGCCCAGGCCCTCACGGATCGGGCTGCGGAACCCGTCCGCGGCGATGAGGTACTTCGCCCGCACCGTCGTCTCGGTGTCGTGCCGCAGGTCCCGCAGCACCGCGGTGACCCCGTCGGCGTCCTGCTCGTAGCCCACCAGCTCGGTGCCGAAGAGGATGTCCGCGCCCAGCTCCTCGGCCTTCGCGCGCAGGACCGGCTCGAACCGGTCCTGGCCGATCAGCGTCCACCCGGTGGTGCTGACCTCGTTCGGGTCGTGCCGGAACGGCCCGTCGAAGCGGCCCAGTTCGGCGCCCGTGAGCGACTCCACCTGGAGGATGTCGCCGTACTGCGCGTGCGGGTTCTCCTGTGCGCGCACCTTCCGCTCCAGGCCCAGCGCACGCATCAGCTCCATCGTGCGGGGACTGGCCGCCTGCGCCCGCGGGTGCGCCGAGATGTGCGTGTGCCGCTCGACGAGCACCGGCCGGATGCCCTGCTGCGCGAGGAACAGGGCCTGGGCGAGGCCCACCATGCTGCCGCCCACGATCAGTACGTCGGTTCGCTCCGCCACCGGATGTGCTCCCTTGTCTCGATGCCGTTTCAGGTCCTCGTGCGGTTCGGGACTCCCGGCCAGCGAACAGGGCCCGGCTAGAGGGCCGCTCGGGCTGCGCACGCGCCCCGTGCCGCCGCCGGGCCCCCGCCCTCCCGTCAAGACCGCTTCGAGCGGCACACGAGACCCCGCTGGAACCGTCGCCCTCACCGCTGATGACGATCCGTGAGGACGGGAGGCCCTGGGCCGTGGTGGAAACCCTGAGTGTGCTGGTGCTGCTGGGCACCGGACTGGTGGCGGGGGTGCTGTTCGCCGTGGCGATCAGCGTCATGCCCGCCCTGATCGCGATGACGCCCGACCGCTATGTCGACACGCACAAGCTGCTCGGTAGGCGCTACGACCGGATCATGCCGTTCATCGTGTCCGGCAGCGTCGTCGTCGACGCGGCGTTCGCCGTGCGCGCCGAACAGGCCGCGCCGCGCGGGCTGTTCATCGCCGCGGCCCTCGCCATGACCGGCGTCGCCGTCGTCTCCCAGACGAGGAACGTCCCCATCAACAACCGGGTCAAGAAGACCCGGCCCGAGGACATCGGCCCCGAGTGGGACGATCCGCGGATCCAGTGGCGCGACTGGCACCTGCTGCGCACCTGCTTCGCCGTCGCCGGCTGCGCCCTGACCGCCGCGGCGGTGGTGCTGTCATGACGGCGAGCCCGCGGACCGCCTCACCCGGCGCCCGCATCACCCGGCCGCCGACCGGCGGCGAGGACCGCGCCGCCGCCAACGCCCGGATGACCGCGCTGCTGTCCGGCCCCGACCCCGGGCCCGTCGCCGCCCACCTCGCGCTGCTGCACTTCACCGGCCGCCGCACCGGACGCGCCTACACCGTGCCCGCCGGCGTCCACCGCGTCGACGGCGCCCTGTACATCGCCACCGGCAGCGCCTGGCGCCACAACTTCCGGACCGAGACCGCCGGTGAACTCACCTGGAACGGCAAGCGCACGGCGGCCCGCTTCGCACTGGTCACCGACCCCGAGGCGACCGCCCGCGGATACCTGGAGCTGTACGAGCGCTACGGGGCCGAAGCCGCGCAGCGCCGCCTCGGCATCAGCGTGAGCGACGGGCCCGCGCCCGGCCTGGACGACTTCCGCGCCGCCGTCACCGGCATCCCGCTCACCCTCGTCGCCGTCACGCTCGCCACCGAGCCCGGCGACCCCACCGAACTCGCCGTGAACGAGAGGACCTCCCGATGAGCGCAATCGCCGGCTGGGTCGACTTCGAGCGGGACCTGTCCCCGCGGGCCGACGTCGTCGAAGCCATGGCCGCCACCCTCAGCCACCGCGGCCCGGACGGCCGGGGCACCTGGGCCGAGGGCCACGCCGCCCTCGCCCACCGCCGCCTGGCGCTGCTCGACGTGAGCGAGACCGGGGCGCAGCCCGTCGCCCACACCACCGAGGGCGGCACCACCGTCGCGGTCCTCACCCTCGACGGGGCCCTCACCAACCACACCGAGCTGCGCGCCGAACTGGCCGCCAAGGGACACCGGTTCACCGGCGGCGGCGACGGCGAGACCGCCCTGCGCGCCTACCTGGAGTGGGGCGCCGACTTCCTCACCCACCTGGAGGGCCTCTTCGCGATCGCCGTGTGGGACGTGCGCAGCCAGGAGCTCCTGCTGGCCCGCGACCGCCTCGGCGTCAAGCCGCTCAGCTACCACCCGACCCCCGACGGCGTCGTCTTCGCCTCCGAGGCCAAGGCGATCCTCGCCCACCCCGACGTCGAGCCGGTCGTGGACGCCGACGGCCTGCGCGAACTGTTCGCGCACAGCCGCAAACCCGGCACGGCCGTCTACCGCGGCATGCGCGAGGTCGTCCCCGGCCACGTCCTGGTCGTACGGCGGCCGGGCAGCCACGAAAGGCGCTACTGGTCGCTGCCCGCACGGGAGCACACCGACAGCCTCGACGACACCGTCGCCACCGTCCGCGGCCTGCTCGCCGACGCGGTCGCCTCCCATCTGCGCGCCGACGTGCCGGTCGGCGCGATGCTCTCCGGCGGCATCGACTCCAGCGCCCTGACCGCCCTCGCCCACCGCACACTCACCGCCGAGGGCGCCGGACCGCTGCGCAGCTTCTCGGTGAACTTCACCGGCTACACCGAGAACTTCGAACCGCACCCCACCATGCGCTCCACACCCGACGCGCCCTTCGCGGCCCTCGCCTCGCGGCACATCGGCTCGCGGCACACCGAGATCCTCCTCGACACGGCCGCGCTCACCGACCCCGAGGTGCACGCGGCCTCGCTGCGCGTGCAGGACGCCCCCTCCCCGCTCGGCGACATGGACGTCTCCCTCATCCGGTTCTTCGCCCGGCTGCGCGCGGAGGGCTTCGCCGCCGTGCTCTCCGGCGAGACCGCCGACGAGGTCTTCAACGGCTACTTCTGGGCCTACGACCCGCAGCACAGCAACTCCCGGACGTTCCCCTGGGTCTCCTTCGAACGCGGCCACGACGCCGCCGCCGGCGGCCTGGGCACCTCCATGATCGACCGTCGGCTGCGCAAGGACCTCGACTTCATCGGCTACGCCGACCAGCACTACCGCGACGCCCTCACCGAGGTCCCGCACATCGACGGGGACACCCCCGCCGAACGCCGGGCCCGCGAGGTCACCTACCTCGCCCTCACCCGGTGGGCACCCACCCACCTCGACCGCGCCGACCGCATGAGCATGGCCCACGGCGTGCAACTGCGGCCGCCGTTCTGCGACCGGGCAC
Source organism: Streptomyces sp. NPDC007929 (assembly GCF_042959065.1). NCBI lineage: Bacteria > Bacillati > Actinomycetota > Actinomycetes > Kitasatosporales > Streptomycetaceae > Streptomyces > Streptomyces sp. NPDC007929. The sequence continues at coordinate 950,497 of NZ_JBIBKD010000002.1, forward strand.
TCGTCGAGTACGTGTACAACGTGCCCGCCGCCATGAAACGCGTGGACGGGGTCGAGAAGAGCCTGCTGCGCTCCGCGGTGGCCGACCTGCTGCCCGATGCCGTACTGCGGCGCAAGAAGAGCGCCTACCCCACCACCCAGGAGGCGGCCTACGGGGACTTCGTGCGACGCCGGTTCACCGAACTGGCCGCCGACCGCGACGCCGCCGTCGCGCCGCTGCTCGACACCTCGGCGACCGCCGGCGTGCTGACCGCCGGCGCCTCCCCGCGGGGCGCCTTCGCCTGGGTCGAGCGGGCCGGCATGGAAATGGTGCTCCAGCTCGAGACCTGGCTGACCGAATACCGCATCGACCTGCGGCTCTGACCGCCCGGTCGGCCGTTCCAGACCGGTTCGAGACAGCTTCGAGAGCCCCCCGCGAGGGTGGGGTCACGACCGAAGAAGCCAGGAGGGCAACGTGCACCGCACACTGATCGTGGCGCGGATGAATCTCGCCGACGCCGAGGGCGTCGCCAAGGTCTTCGCGGACTCGGACAGCACCGACCTGCCGCACATGGTGGGCGTCTCCAGGCGGACCCTGTTCGCCTTCCACGACCTGTACTTCCACCTCGTCGAGGCCGAGCAGGACATCGGCCCGAACCTGTACAAGGCGCGCAGCCACCCGCTGTACGACGACATCAACACCCGGCTGCAGGAGTTCATCTCCCCCTACGACCCGAACTGGCGTGAACCGCGCGACGCGATGGCCGTGCCGTTCTACACCTGGACCCCGCAGGACGGCCCCGTCACCACCAGGCCGTCCGGCCCGACCCTGGGCGGTGCCCGATGACCACAGCGGCGCACCGCACCAAGGTCCACGTCGAGGACGTCGCCTCCAACCGCAAGCGCGGCGGCGACATCCGCATCACCCTCAGCCCGCGCACCGTCGGCTGCACCTCGGGCTTCGGCGGAACACTGAAGCTGGCCCCGGGGGAGTACGTCACCGAGCACCTGCACCCGTACTCCGAGGAGTTCCTGCACGTCGTCTCCGGTGACCTGGAGATCAGCCTCGACGGACAGCGCGTGCGCATCGGCCCGGGCGACTCCCTGCTCGTCCCGATCGGGGTGCGCCACCGCCTGGTCAACGCCGGGCAGGAGCCGGCCCACGTGGTGTTCCACCTGTCGCCGCTGGCGCCGCGCCCGGAGCTCGGTCACGTCGACACCGAGACCCCGCTCGTCGAGGGCGGCGCCAACCCGGACGTCGGAGGCGCCCGATGAGCCGTCGTGCCGTCATCACCGGGGTCGGAGCCGTCGCCCCCGGCGGCATCGGCCGGGACGCCTACTGGGACCTGCTGTCCAACGGCCGCACGGCCACCCGCGACATCACCCTGTTCGACGCCTCGGACTTCCGCTCCCGGGTCGCCGCCGAGTGCGACTTCGACCCGGTGGCCGCGGGCCTGAGCGAGCAGGAGGTCCGCCGGATGGACCGGGCCGCCCAGTTCGCGGTCGTCGCCGCCCGCGAGGCCGTCGAGGACAGCGGCATCGACCTCACGGCCGGCGACCCGGGCCGGATCGCCGTCAGCATCGGCAGCGCCGTCGGCTGCACCATAGGCCTGGAGGACGAGTACGCGGTCCTCTCCGACGGCGGCCGGAACTGGCTCGTCGACCACACCTACGGCGTCCCGCACCTGTACGGCTACATGGTCCCCAGCACCCTGGCGGCCGAAGTCGCCCGGCAGACCGGGGCGGAGGGGCCGGTCGCGCTGATCTCCACCGGCTGCACCTCCGGCCTGGACGCGGTCGCCCACGGCGTCCAGCTCATCGAGGAGGGCACCGCCGACATCGTCATCGCGGGCGCCACCGACGCCCCGCTGTCGCCCATCACCTCCGCCTGCTTCGACGCCATTAAGGCGACCACGCCCAACACCGGCGGAGACGCCGCCGCGGCCTCCCGGCCCTTCGACGGCCGCCGCGACGGGTTCGTCCTCGGTGAGGGCGCCGCGGTCATGGTCATCGAGGACGCCGCGTCGGCCCGCCGCCGCGGCGTCACCGGCTACGCCGAGGTGGCCGGCTTCGCCAGCCGCTCCAACGCCTTCCACATGACCGGACTCAAGCCCGAGGGGCGCGAGATGGCCGAGGCCATCCGCGTCGCCCTGGACCGCGCCCGCCTCGACCCGGAGGACATCGGCTACATCAACGCGCACGGCTCCGGCACCAAGCAGAACGACCGGCACGAGACCGCCGCGTTCAAGCGGAGCCTCGGGCAGCGCGCGTACGAGGTGCCGGTCAGCTCCATCAAGTCGATGATCGGGCACTCCCTGGGCGCGATCGGCTCCCTGGAGGTGGCCGCCTGCGCCCTGGCCCTGCGGCACCAGGTGGTACCGCCGACGGCGAACCTGTCGGTCCCGGACCCCAAGTGCGACCTCGACTACGTGCCGGTGACCGCCCGGGAGCACCGGATGGACCACGTGCTCAGCGTCGGCAGCGGATTCGGCGGCTTCCAGAGCGCCATGATCCTCGGCCGCCCCGGCGCCGGGACCGGAAAGGCGGCGGCATGAGCGCGCTCGGCATACCCGAAGGGCGGCGCCGTCCCGCGGTCGTCACCGGCCTCGGCGTCATCGCCCCCACCGGCATCGGCGCCCGCCGGCACTGGGAGTCCGTGCTGTCCGGCAAGAGCGGACTGGGGCGCATCACCCGCTTCGACCCGTCCTCGTACCCGGTGAAGGTGGCGGGGGAGGTACCGGGCTTCGACGCCCGCGACCACGTGCCCAGCCGCCTCATCATGCAGACCGACCGCTACACGCACGTCGCCCTCGCGGCGGCGGAGGCCGCGCTCGCCGACGCGGGCGCCGACCCCGCGCAACTGCCCGAGTACGAGATGGCCGTGGTCACCGCGAGCTCGTCCGGCGGTACCGAGTTCGGCCAGCACGAGATGAAGAACCTCTACCAGCGGGGACCGGCCTGGGTCGGCGCGTACCAGTCGATCGCCTGGTTCTACGCGGCCACCACCGGCCAGGTGTCCATCCGGCACGGCATGCGCGGCCCCTGCGGGGTCATCTGCGCCGAGCAGGCCGGGGGACTGGACGCGCTGGGCCAGTCCCGGCGGCTGCTGGACACCGGCTCCCGGCTGGTCCTGTCCGGCGGCACGGACGCCTCGCTGTGCCCGTACGGCCTGACCGCCCAGCTGTCCACCGGCGCCCTGTCCACCGAGGACGACCCGACCCGCGCCTACCTGCCCTTCGACGAGGCCGCCCGCGGCTACGTACCCGGCGAGGGCGGCGCCATCCTGGTCGTGGAGACGGAGGAGGGTGCCCGCGAGCGGGGCGCCCCCCACTACGGGCGGATCCTCGGTCACGCCGCCGGGTTCGACCCGCCCGCCGGATCCGGGCGCCCGCCCGTGCTCGCCGCGGTGCTCCGGCGCGCCCTCGCGGACGCCGGGACCGACGCCGGTGACGTGGACGTCGTCTTCGCCGACGCCGCCGGCGTCGTGGACCTCGACCGGGCCGAAGCCGCCGCGATCAACGAGGTGTTCGGAGCGGGCCGGGTGCCGGTCACCGCGCCCAAGACCCTCACCGGCCGGCTGTACGCGGGCGGTGCGGCCCTGGACGTGGCGACCGCGCTGCTGAGCCTGGCCGCCGGAGTCGTCCCGCACACCGCGGGCAGCGGCGGAGCCGGACACCTGGGCCTCGACCTCGTCGTCGAACGCCCCCGGCACCTCCCGCTGCGCACCGCCGTGGTGCTCGCCCGCGGCCACGGCGGCTTCACCTCCGCGCTCGTGCTGGGCGCCGGTGACCGCACCGACCACCTCACCTGACCCCCCGAGACCGAAAGGCAGGACGTCATGCGCGCACCACTGAACGTACGGATCGGGGAGGGCGGACGCTGATGGCCGGGCACACCAGCAACTCCGTCGTCATCGACGCCCCCATGGACTTCGTCTGGGAACGCACCAACGACGTGGCGTCATGGCCGGAGCTGTTCAACGAGTACTCCCTCGCCGAGATCCTCGAACAGGACGGGCCGACCGTCACCTTCCGGCTCGCCCTCCACCCCGACGAGAACGGCACGGTGTGGAGCTGGGTCTCCCGGCGCACCACCGACGCCGCCACCCGGACGGTCCGCGCGCAGCGGGTGGAGACCGGGCCTTTCGAGTACATGAACATCGCCTGGGAGTACACCCAGACGGACAACGGCGTCCTCATGCGGTGGACCCAGGACTTCCACATGAAGGAAGGGGCCCCGCTGGACGACGCAGGCATGACCGACCGCATCAACCGCAACAGCGTCGTCCAGATGGGCATCATCAAGCGGAAGCTAGAGACGGCGGCGCAGGCCCTGCGGACCCCGTTCGCCGACCTGGCGGGCAAGCGCATCCTGGTCACCGGCGGCTCCCGGGGCATCGGGCGGGGCATCGTGCTCGCCGCCGCCCGCGCCGGCGCCGACGTCCTCACCTGCTACCGGCAGGAGAACGACCACGTCGCCTCGCTCGGCAAGGAACTCGCCGGGCTGCCCGGCACCGGGCACCTGGTGCGCGCCGACGCGAGCGACGCCGACGGCGCCCGCCTGCTGGCCGAGCGGGCCCGGGACCTGTTCGGCGGGCTCGACGCGGTCGTCAACAACGCGGGCGACTTCTCGCCCGCCCCGTACGCCGAACTCACCGACGCCGCTTGGGCCGTCAGTGTGCAGTCCAACCTGACCGGCACCCACCAGGTCACCCAGGCCGCGCTGCCGCTGCTCGGCGACGGCGCCGCCATCGTCAACCTCGGCTCGACCGTGGCCCGTATCGGCATGGCCGGTGGCGCCCACTACACGGCCGTCAAACAGGGCCTGGTCGGTCTGACCCGCTCCCTGGCCCGCGAGCTCGGCCCCCGGGGCATTCGCGTCAACACCCTCTCGCCCGGCCGCATCGCCACCGAGGCCCTGGACGAGCTGCCGGCCGAGGCGGCGGCCCAGCAGCGCGCGATCTTCTCCAGGTTCGCCGCCCTCGGCCGCCTCGGCACCCCGCAGGAGATCGCCGCCGTCGCGCTGTTCCTCATCAGCGACCAGGCCTCCTACATCACCGGACAGAACATCCACGTCGACGGTTGCGTGTGAACCGCCCGTCGCTCCACGGAAGGACATCCCAGGTGGAACTCGGACTGCAGGGCAAGAAGATCCTGGTCACCGGCGGCTCCCGGGGGATAGGGCGGGGCATCGTGCTCGCCGCCGCCCGGGCCGGCGCCGACGTCGTCACCTGCTACGTGCAGGAGAGCGAGTACGTCGAGAGCCTGCGCCGCGAGCTCAAGGAGACCGGCGGCGACCACCACGTCGTACGCGCCGACGTCGGCGACCTGGCCCAGGTCGACGCGCTGGTCGAGACCGTGAAGGAGAAGTACGGCACGCTCGACGGCATCGTCAACAACGCCGGTGTCATCAGCCACATCCCGTTCGCGGAGCTGGCCGCGGAGGAGTGGTCGCGCGTGCTGGACACCAACCTGACGGCGACGTACCGCGTCATCCAGCAGGCGCTGCCACTGCTCGGCGAGGGCGCCTCCGTCGTCAACATCGGCTCCCGCGGCGCCGCCGCCGGCATCCCGCTGCGCGCCCACTACACCGCCGCCAAGGCGGCCATGATCGGCCTGACCCGCTCGCTCTCCAAGGAGCTGGGCGGCAAGGGCATCCGGGTCAACGTGGTGGCCCCCGGCGTCATCGAGACGGAGGCGTTCGACACCCTTCCGGCCGAACGCGCCGAGGGGCTGCGCGCCACCTACTCGCAGAAGACCGCCCTGGCCCGCCTCGGCCGCGTCGACGAACTGGCCGCCCCGGTGCTGTTCCTCCTCAGCGACCTGTCGGCCTATGTCACCGGCGAGACCCTCAACGTGGACGGAGGCATCTGACCATGACCGACGCGACGTTCCGGGTCATGCTGCGCATGCAGATCAAGCCCGGTATGGAAACCGACTTCGAGCGGGTGTGGCAGGAGGTCGGCGACTCGGTCACCGGCCATCCCGCCAACCGCGGCCAGTGGCTGGCCAAGAGCACCACCGAGGACGAGGAGGGCGTCTACTACATCGTCAGCGACTGGGTCGACGAGCCGCGGTTCCGCCAGTTCGAGACGAGCGACACCCACCTGCGGCACCGCACCAGGCTGCACCCCTTCCGCAGCGGCGGGTCCATGGCAACGATGCGGATCGTGGCGAGCCTGGCGGGGGCCGCGGCATGACGAGCGCACCAGCCGTGGAGGTGGTGCTGTACCACCTGTCCGACCGGGGCGAGGACGTCCTGGCGGCCTACCACGAGGCCAGTCGCCGCATGGCCGGGACCCCCGGTCTGCTGGGCAACCAGCTCATGAACGAGCAGGGGCGCCCCGACAGTTACGTGGTGGTCAGCCACTGGGACAGCTGGGAGTCCTTCGAGACCTGGGAGCGCGGCGCGGCGCACAAGGACCAGACGGCCCCGCTGCGCGAGTTCCGCGACACCGAGCGGGCCCGCCCGTTCGAGATCTACCGGGTCCTCGCCCGCTATTGAGATCACACGGAGCCGGGGCGCCGCGGGCGCCGTGCCGTGCAGGACCCGCGGCCCCCGGTCGCCGTGACGTGCAAAACCCGCGGCCCCGGTCGCCGTGCCGTTCAGGAGCCGTGACGTTCAGGAGGAGACAACCCCGTGGCGCAGCAACGCATCCTGGTCACCGGCGGAGCCGGATTCATCGGGTCCCACTACGTGCGGCACCTGCTCGGCGGGGGGCGCGGCGGCGGTCCGCTGCTGACCGTCCTCGACAAGTTCACGTACGCGGGACACCCCGCCCACCTCGATCCGGTGCGCGGGCACCCCTCGCTGCGGGTGGTGCGGGGCGACATCGCGGACGCCGCCCTGGTTCGCCGGTTGCTCCCCGGGCACGACCAGGTCGTGCACTTCGCCGCGGAGACGCACGTGGACCGCTCCATCGAGTCGGCCGACGCGTTCGTACGCACCAATGTCCTGGGCACCCAGACGCTGCTGGACGCCGCCCTGGCCACCGGGGTGCGCACCTTCCTGCACATCTCCACCGACGAGGTGTACGGCTCGGTCGAGCACGGCGCGTCGAAGGAGGACGCCCCGCTCGCCCCCAACTCGCCCTACGCCGCGTCCAAGGCCGCCTCCGACCTGCTGGCGCTGGCCCAGCACCGCACCCACGGCCTGGATGTGCGCATCACCCGATGCTCCAACAACTACGGGCCGCGCCAGCTGCCCGAGAAGCTGATCCCGCGGTTCGTCACCACGCTCATGGAGGGCGGGCACGTGCCGCTCTACGGCGACGGGCTGCACGTCCGGGACTGGCTGCACGTGGACGACCATGTGCGCGGCATCGAGGCGGTGCGCGCCCTGGGCCGGCCCGGCGAGATCTACAACATCGGCGGCGGCATGGAACTGACGAACCGTGAGCTGACCGGGCGGCTCCTGGCGGCCTGCGGCGCCGAGTGGAGCCGGGTCCGTCACGTCACGGACCGCAAGGGGCACGACCGCCGCTACCGCGTGGACTGGTCCAAGGCGCACGAGGAGCTGGGGTACGCCCCGAGCCGGGACTTCGCCCAGGGCCTGGCCGAGACCGTGGCCTGGTACCGGGACAACCCCTCGTACTGGACATAATCATGTCGCTCCACAAATGCATGCAGTCCTGCAATTAAGTGCGTGCTAGTATGCAACTCGTCCTCGCTCAGTCCGCAAGGAGAGCCGTGAAACCCTCCAAGGCGCGCGCGAGCCGCGTCTCACCCGACGATCCGCCACGGCCCACGCAGCGGATCGGCCTCGTCATGACCGGCCTGCTGCTGTCCGTGTTCCTCGCCATGCTCGACGCGCAGATCGTCGCCACCGCCATCCCGCGCCTCGTCGCGGACCTCGGCGGACTGAACCAGCTGGCCTGGATCACCACGGCCTACGTCATCTCCTCCACGGTCATGACGCCCATCTACGGCAAGCTCAGCGACCTGTTCGGCCGCAAAGAGGTCTTCCTGCTGGCGATCCTGCTCTTCGTCGTGGGCTCGGCGGCCAGCGGCGCGGCCCAGAGCATGGGGCAGTTCATCACCTTCCGCGTCGTGCAGGGCATCGGCGCGGGCGGCCTCTTCGTGTCCGTGCTGTCGATCATCGGCGGCATGATGAGCCCGCGTGCGGCGGCGAAGTACTACGGCTACTTCTCGCTCGCCTTCGCGGCCTCCGCGCTCGCGGGCCCGCCGCTCGGCGGGCTGCTCACCGATCTCGTGGGCTGGCGCTGGGTCTTCCTGGTCAACGTGCCCATCGGCGTGGGCGCGCTGCTGCTGGTCGGCCGCCACCTCAAGCTGCCCCGGACGGTACGCCCGGTCCGCATCGACTACGCGGGCGTGCTGCTGCTCAGCACCGCCGTCGTGGCGGCCTCCCTCGTCACCACCTGGGCGGGCACCACGTACGCGTGGTCCTCGCCGGTCATCGTCGCGCTGATCGCCCTCGCCCTGCTCGCCACCGCGGCCTTCGTACCCGTGCAGCGCAGGGCCGAGGAACCGGTCATCCCGCCCCACCTCTTCCGCAACCCCACGTTCACGGTGTGCGCTCTGGTCAGCTTCGCCGCCGGGTTCGTCTTCCTCGGTGCGGTGAACTTCCTGGCCCTGTTCACCCAGGCGGTCACCGGCGCCGGCCCGATGGTCTCGGGTCTGCTGCTGCTGCCGATGATGGCCGGCCTGGTCGCCTCGTCGATCGTCAGCTCCAAACGCATCTCGCAGACCGGCTCCTACCGCTGGTACCCGGTGCTCAGCATGGCCCTCGGCATCCTCGCCACAGCCGCCATGGCCACCATGAACGCCGACACCTCGCGATCCCTCGCCGCCGTCTACATGTTCGTGCTGGGCGTGGCCGCCGGTCTGAACATGCAGGTCCTCACCATGGCCGCGCAGAACACCGCCTCGCCCGAGGACATCGGCGCGGTCTCGGCGACCATCACCTTCAGCCGCGCGATCGGCACCTCACTGGGCATCTCGATCTTCGCGGCCGTCTTCTACGGCCCGCTGCACGACCACCTGACCGATCGCCTGCCGGCCGCCGCGCTGCGCACCTTCGACCTGGACCGCGCCGCCGACGCCGACCAGGTCCGGCACCTGCCCGCCGACGTACGGCACGGACTGGCCCAGGCCTACGCCGACTCCCTCAGCCCGGTCTTCCTGCTCGCCGCCGTCGTGCTGACCGGCGGACTGGTCTGCGCGCTCTTCCTCAAGGACATCCCCCTGCGCGGCAGGGACGAGGACGCCCGGGAAGACGGCGAACCGGCCGCCGGCACCACGAACGACCAGCCGGCCTGAGCAGGACCGGCCCCTCCCCCCCTCGAACGGAGATCTCCGCATCATGATTCTGGTAACCGGCGCCACCGGCACCGTCGGCAGCGAACTCGTGCGTCTGCTGGTCGCCAAGGGCGAGCAGGTCCGGGCCCTCACCCGGAACCCGGAGCGGGCCGCCTTCGACCCCGCCGTCGAGGTCGTCAAGGGCGACCTCTCCGAGCCGGAGACCCTGCGGCCGGCCGTCGCCGGAGCCGACCGGGTCTTCACCCTCGCGTCGAGCGACGACGGCGTCCTGGAACGCAACCTCGCCACCGCCGCCGCCGAGGCCGGAGTCCGGCACCTCGTCAAACTGTCCACCAACGGCGTCCACTTCGGCCTGGACGACCCCATCACCCGCATGCACCGCGCCGGTGAGCAGGCCGTCATGGAGTCCGGCGTGCCGTGGACGATGCTGCGCCCGGGCACCTTCATGTCCAACCGGGGCGCCTGGCGGGCGTCGGTGCCGTCGGAGGGCATCGCGTACGTGACCGTGGGCGACCCGGTGTCGGCGCTCATCCACCCGCGTGACATCGCCTCGGTCGCGGCGGTCGTGCTCACCACCGACGGACACCAGGGCAAGGCGTACCCGCTGTCGGGCCCCGAGCCGCTCACCCCCGCGGAGTCCCTCCAGATCCTCGCCGAGGCCCTGGGACGGCCCCTGAAGCTGGTGGAGGAGACCGAGGAGCAGACCGTCGAGCGGTTCGCCGCCTGGGTCTCCGCCGAGGACCTGGCAGCCGTCTTCGAACTCAAGCGCCAGTCCGCGCCCTACGACGCCGAGGTCTTCGACACGGTCGAGCGGATCACCGGCCGGGCCCCGCTCCCGTTCGCGACCTGGGTCGCGGAGAACGCCGACTCGTTCCGCTGAGCCCGCGGCGCCCGCTCCGGCGGCGCCGCTCATGGAGGACCATCGGGTCCGGACCACACGGTCCGGACCCGATGCCGCGTTACACCCCCTGCCGGGGCACGCGGCCGGCCGCCAGCTCGACGAGCAGGTCCGCGGCCTCGGCGGCCCCTCCGTGACCGGCGAAGTCGGCCCGCACCCGCGCCGCCCGGTCCCGGTACGAGGGGTCCGAGAGGACCTCCGCGACGGCCCGGCCCAGCTGATCGGGCTTCGGCCGACCGGTGTGCAGGTCGATCCCGACACCCGCCAGCCGGACCCGGTTGGCCACCTCCGGCTTGTCGTCGGTGTCACCGGCCACGACCAGCGGCACACCGTGGCTCAGGGCGATCTGCACCCCGTTGAAGCCGCCGTTGGTGACCATGACCCGGGCGAGCGGCAGCACGTTCTGGTAGGGGACGTACGCCGCGGCCCGTACGTTCTCCGGCAGCGGGCCCAGGCCCCGGGGGTCGGGCGTCGAGACCACCAGCAGGACATCCTGTCCGGCCAGGGCGTCGATCGTGGGCAGGACGAGATCACCGGGGTCGGTGGCCAGCGTCCCCTGCGAGACGAAGACCACCGGCCGGTCGCCCCGCAACTCCTCCCACCACGGCGGCAGATCGGCGTCGGCGACGGGCTCGGTCGCCACGGTCGCACCGACATAGCGGATCGCCGGAGTCAGCCCGGGACGCGGATAGTCCAGCGACCGGGTGCCGCACTGCAGATGCAGGAACGACGAGCACAGGATGTCCCAGATCGACACCTCCGGCTCCAGGGGGGCGAGCCCGAGCCCGGTCCGCAGCGCGTTGAACCCCCGCGTCATCCCCGGCGTCCGGACCTGAGCGTGCTCCCGGTGCATCTCGCGGTAGCGCTCACGGTCCTCGGCCGTGATGGCCGGCGGCAGTCCGGACCGCCACGGCGGCGTCTCCGGACTCGGCAGCGCCAGCGGGCTGACGCCGAGCGTCGCCCAGGGCGGCCCGCCCAGTTCGTGCAGGATCATCGCCCCCAGCCCGGACGTGGAGTCGGTGATGACGGCCGACGCCGCGAACTCCTCCAGACAGGCCCGGTAGTCGGCGAGCTGGCCGGGGATGAGGTCGACGAACTGGGCGTTGAGCGGGTCGCTGCCCGCCTCGATCAGGTTCGCCAGGGTGGGCGTGTGCGCCGGCGTCACATGCCGCGCGCCCGCGCCCTCCACCATCCCGGCGAAGTCGTCCTCGACGATCCATCGCACCCGGTGACCTCGCCGCACCAGCTCGGACGCGACGGGCAGACCCGGTGTGATGTGACCGGAGATGGGCTTGGTGCAGAACAGGAAGTCCGTCAACGGATCTCCTCCCGGAGAGAACGGGGCGCGTACGCGCGGGCAACGCTCGGAAGTCTCCGGCAGGCCACTCGATCCCGGCTGGAAGCGGGGTGAACGCACGAGCGGGGCTCGAGCAGGGACCGCCAGCATGGGGCCGTCCGCCCTCGCCCATGTCGAAAGAGGGAAAAGTGAAAGGGATCGTTCTCGCGGGTGGAAGCGGCACCCGACTGCATCCGATCACCGTCGGGGTGTCGAAGCAGCTCCTGCCGGTCTACGACAAGCCGATGATCTACTACCCGATGTCGGTGCTGATGCTGGCAGGCATCCAGGACATTCTGATCATCTCCACACCCAGGGACCTGCCGGGATTCCGCCGGCTCTTCGGAGACGGCAGCTCCCTCGGCCTGTCCATCAGCTACGCCGAGCAGAAGAGCCCACGGGGCATCGCCGAGGCGTTCCGGATCGGCGGCGAGCACGTGGGGAAGGACTCCGTCGCCCTGGTGCTCGGGGACAACATCTTCCACGGCCCCGGCTTCGCCCGCCTGTTGCAGCGCACCGCGCGCGACCCGCACGGCTGCGTGCTGTTCGGGTACGAGGTGACCGACCCGCACCGCTACGGCATCGGCGAGGTCGACGAGCTGGGCAGGCTGGTCTCGCTGGAGGAGAAGCCCCAGCGCCCCCGGTCCAACCGGGCCGTCACCGGGCTCTACTTCTACGACAACGACGTCCTCGACATCGCGCGCGACATCCGGCCCTCACCCCGAGGCGAGCTGGAGATCACCGACGTCAACCGGGTCTACCTGGAGCGCGGCGCGGCCCGGATGGTCGACCTCGGCCGCGGCTTCGCCTGGCTGGACACCGGCACCCATGACGCGCTGCTCACGGCCGGCCAGTACATCCAGACCCTCGAACACCGCCAGGGCGTGCGGATCGCCTGCCTCGAAGAGGTCGCCCTGCGGATGGGTTACATCGACCGCGAAGCGTGCTGGGAGCTGGGACAGGGGATGGGCAACACCCGCTACGGACAGTACGTGCGCGAGCTGGCGGCGCCGCGCCCGCTGCTGCGCGCGATCGACTGAGGGGGAGCAGTGTTCCGCGAACTGTCGGACTTCCACGCCTGGTGGGCCGAGCGAACCCGGGCCAACGACTACCGCGTCACCAGGACGCCGCTGGAGTCGATGCCCGGCTGGGCCCTCGAACCCGGCACCGAGAACCTCGTCCACGACAGCGGCAGATTCTTCTCGGTCCGCGGGCTGGAGGTCCGTACCGACCACCGCGAGGTGGCGAGCTGGTCCCAGCCGATCATCGTGCAGCCCGAGATCGGGGTCCTGGGCATTCTCGTCAAGATGATCGACGGCCGGCCGCACTGCCTGCTGCAGGCCAAGATGGAGCCGGGCAACGTCAACCTGCTCCAGCTGTCACCGACGGTACAGGCGACCCGCAGCAACTACACCCGGGTGCACCGGGGGAGCGCGGTGCCGTACCTCGAGCACTTCATCTCCCCGCGCGGCGGGAGGGTCGTCTTCGACGCCCTGCAGTCCGAGCAGGGCTCGTGGTTCCTCGGCAAACGCAACCGCAACATGATCGTCGAGGTGACGGGCGACGTCCCGGTGCGCGACGACTACTGCTGGCTCGACCTGGAGCAGATCGCCGCGCTGCTCAAGGAGCCCAACCTGGTCAACATGGACACCCGTACGGTGCTGTCCGGCCTGCCGTTCCTCCTCGCGCGGCACGGCCGCGCGCCACGGCACGAGGAGAACCCGGCAGGGGCCCTCCACACGTACGGCGAACTGCTGGGCTGGCTCTCCGAGATGAAGTCGACGTACGTCCTGCACCGGCGCACCGTGCCACTGGCGCGGCTGGAGCGGTGGAAACGCACGGGTGGCGAGATCGTGCACGAGGAGAGCCGCTACTTCTCCGTGGTCGGCGTGGACGTACAGGCGACCAACCGCGAGGTGGCGCAGTGGTCGCAGCCGATGCTGAAACCGGCCGGGCGCGGGGTGATCGGCTTCCTGGGCCGGACGATCGGCGGGGTCTTCCATCTGCTGGTCCGCGCGAAGACCGAGGCCGGCACCCACGACGTGCTCGAACTGGCACCGACGGTGAGCTGCAACGCGGCCAACTACGCCGCCCTGTCGCCCGAACTGCGGCCCCGCTACCTGGACGACCTCGAACGGGCCGCCGCCACCGGGGCCCTGGTCGACGTCGTGCACTCGGAGGAGGGAGGCCGGTTCCTGCACGCGGAGAACCGCTACCTCGTGGTCGACGCCGGGGAGGACTTCGCGCCGGACGTCCCGGAGGACTTCCGCTGGATGACGGTCGGCCAGCTGACCGCGCTGCTCAGGTACGGCAACCACGTCGACGTCGCCGCCCGCTGCCTGCTCACCTGCCTCGCGGCCGTCACCGCGCCGGTGACGGTCGGATGACGGCGCGGGCCCTCAGCGGCGGCCGACGACCCGGTCTCCCGCACCACCCGCACCACCCGCACCACTCGACGGCACTCGACGGCGAACAGGAGCGAAAGTGATGGAGATCAGCGAGATGGCGGTGCGGGACGCGTACCGGATCACGCCGCAGCAACTGCCCGACCGGCGCGGCCTGTTCTTCGAGGCGTGGCGCGCCGGTGCGCTGACTCGGGCGCTGGGGCACGAGTTCACCGTCTCCCAGGTGAACTACTCGGTGTCGGCGCGCAACACGCTGCGCGGCATCCACGGCACGACAGTCCCGCCCGGCCAGGCCAAGCTGGTCACCTGCGTACGCGGTGCCGCGCTGGACGTGGTGGTCGATCTGCGGATCGGGTCGCCCACGTTCGGCATGCACGACGTCACCCTTCAGGAAGCGGGCTCCGGCATCGGCGTCTTCCTCGCCGACGGACTCGGCCACGCCTTCCTCGCGCTGACCGACGACACCTGCATGAACTACCTGTGCTCCGAGGAGTACGTCCCCGGCACCATGATCGACATTCAGGCGCTCGACCCGGAACTGGCCATCCCCTGGGGCCTGACCGAACCACCGATCCGGTCGGACAAGGACGCCGCGGCACCCACCCTGGCCGAAGCCGCGGAGCGGGGACTGCTGCCGCACTACGACCAGCTCGTGGGGGAGGCCCGGCGATGACGGGCAGGGGGGACACCGGCCTTCCGGTGGTGCGGACGGGCGTCATCGGCTGCGCCGACATCGCCTGGCGGCGGACCCTGCCCGCGATGCTCGACGAGCCGACGATCGACGTCGTCGCCCTAGCGAGCCGGGACGGGCGGCGGGCGAAGCGGTTCGCGGACCGGTTCGGCGGCGAGCCGGTCGAGGGCTACCGGGCCCTGCTCGAACGCGACGACGTGGACGCCGTGTACATCCCGCTGCCCGCGATGCTGCACGTCGAGTGGATCGAACGAGCCCTGGACGCCGGCAAGCACGTCCTGGCGGAGAAGCCGCTGACGACCGACGCCGGGGCGACGCGGCGGCTGCTGGGCCTCGCGGCCCAGCGCGGTCTGGTCCTCCTGGAGAACTTCATGTTCCTCCACCACGCCCAGCACGCCGCCGTGGACCGGCGGCTGGCCGACGGCGCGATCGGCGAACTGCGCCACTTCTCCGGCGTGTTCACCATCCCGCCCAAGCCCTCGGACGACATCCGCAACGCCCCGGCCGTCGGGGGCGGCGCCCTGTTCGACATCGGGGTCTACCCGCTGCGCGCCGCGGCGCGTTTCCTCGGCCCCGACCTGCGCCTGTCGGGAGCGGTGCTGCGCGTGGACCGGCAGCGTGGCGTCGTCGTCTCCGGCTCGGTGCAGCTGTTCCGGCAGGACGGGGTCACCGCCCAGCTGCGCTTCGGCATGGAGCACGCCTACCGCACGCACTACGAACTCTCCGGATCACTCGGCAGGCTGTGGCTGGACCGGGTGTTCACCCCGCCGGACTCCTACCAGCCGGTGCTGTACGTGGAGCGGCAGGACCACCGCGAAGAGCTGACCCTGCCCGCCGACCGGCAGTTCGGCAACGTGGTGCGCGCCTTCGCCGCGGCGGTCCTCACCGGTGACCCCCTCTCCGAGCAGGCCCAGGCAGCCGAGCGGCACGCGCAACTGGTCGAGGAGGTGAACTCCCGGGCTCACCGCCAGTACATCTGACGCCCTCGTCCGAGGACCGAACGAAGGAGACACCCACGGTGAGCGGAAGCAGACCGCACCACCTCACCCACCCCACGCCACCACACCCCGAGCCCGACGGCGGTTCGTCGGGCCCGCCGCAGGGTGCGGGGTTGGCCCGTGGCCTCGGTGTGCCGCGCGACCCGGGCCCGGCCCCCGGGGAGCGCCGTGGCTTCCTCACGCTGCTCGGCGTCGATCTGTGGGAGCGCTTCAGCTTCTTCGGTATGGCGGCGATCCTCGTTCTCTACCTCACCGCCGCCCCCGCCGACGGCGGCCTCGGCATGTCCCAGCAGACGGCCACCGCCCTCTTCGCGACCTACATGTCCCTCAACTTCATGGCCGGACTGCCCGGGGGCTGGCTCGCGGACCGGGTCCTCGGGGCCCGCCGGGCCGTACTGGCGGGCGGCGCGCTCATCGCCTGCGGCCATGCCGTACTCGCGATCGCGGCCGCCCCGGCCCT
This sequence comes from Streptomyces sp. NPDC007929, assembly GCF_042959065.1. Taxonomy (NCBI): domain Bacteria; kingdom Bacillati; phylum Actinomycetota; class Actinomycetes; order Kitasatosporales; family Streptomycetaceae; genus Streptomyces; species Streptomyces sp. NPDC007929. The sequence continues at coordinate 966,541 of NZ_JBIBKD010000002.1, forward strand.
GTACACCGGTCTGGCACTGGTCGTCGCCGGCACCGGCCTGGTCAAACCGTCCCTGGCCGCCATGGTGTCCGCGGTCAGCGGCACGGCCGGGCGGGAGGAGGCCTACTCCCGCTTCTACATGTGCATCCAGATCTCCGCCCTGCTCGCCCCGCTCGTCACGGGATGGCTCGCCGAGAAGGTCACCTGGCACCTGGGCTTCGCGGCGGCCGCCTTCGGCATGGTGGCGGGCCTGGCCCAGTTCCGCCTCGGCCTGCGCGTCCTCGACGGCGTCGGCAGCGCCCCCACCTCCCCCCTGACCCGCGCGGAGACACGTACCGCCGCCCGGCGCGCCACCCTGGTCGCCCTCGTCGGCACCGTCGCCGCGACCGCCGTCGTCCTCGGCCTGCTGCCGCTGCTCGCGGTGCTGGCCCTGCTGGGCCTGGCCACGGTGTGCCTGCCGTTCCTCTATCTGCGCGCCCTGGGCCGCCGCAGTGCGGTCGGCCGGGGCAGGCTGACCGCCTTCGCCGCGATGATGGGCGCTTCGGCCGCCTTCTGGATGATCTTCGCGCAGAGCGGTTCCGTCCTGTCCCTGTTCGCCGCGCACCACACCGACCGCGACATCCTCGGCTTCACGGTCCCGGCGAGCTGGCTGCAGTCCGTGCACCCGCTGTTCATCCTGCTCCTGGCGCCCTTCGCCGGCCGGCTGCGCGCCCGGACGACCACCAAGTTCGCCGGAGCCCTGACCGCGGCCGGGTTGAGCTTCGTCGTCATGGCGGCGGCAGCCCTGCTGGCCGGTACCGGCGACGTCTCGGTGGCCTGGCTGATCGCGGTCTACCTGCTGTACTCCCTGGGGGAGGTCGTCCTCGCCCCGGCCGGTCTGGCACTGGCCGCGGCGACCGCGCCACCCGGCTACCTCAACCGCTTCCTTGCGCTGAACGGCATGTTCGCCGCCGTCGGGGTGGTCCTCGGCGGCCAGTTCTTCCGCCTGACCGCCGTCCTGCCGCTGCCCTGCTACTTCCTGGCGCTGGCCGGGATCGCCCTGGCGGCCGGCGCGGCGGTGGCCACCGCCGCCCACCGCCTGCGCCCCCACCTGCCTGCGTAACAGCCCCTTGCCCGCGTAACAGCCCCCCTGCCCGCGAAACAGCCCCCCTGCCCGCGCAACAGCCCCCACCCGCCCGCGCGAAAGCCCTCACCCGCCTGAGCAGGAGCCCCTGGAGGGCGTCAGCCCGGCGTTCTCAGCGACCGTTCCCGCACCCGCGCCATATGCCCCTCAAACACCTCCCGCGCCTGGGGCGTCAGCGTCCGCAGCGCCACCAGCGCCGTGATGACGACATCGCACAACTCCGCCTGCACGTCGTCCCACGTGTGCGTGACGCCCTTGCGTGGGTTCTGCCCCGTCACCCCGATCACCGCCTGCGAGACCTCGCCGACCTCCTCGGTCAGTTTCATCATGCGCAGCAGTACGCCCTCGCGGCCCTCGGCGGGGCGGTTGGTGTCGAGCCACCGCGTCAGGGTGTCGACGGTGGTCCACAGGTCGGGCTCGGGCGTTGTCCGGTCACTCATGTGCGCAGCCTGGCACGAGGGTGTGACAACGCCCCCGCCTCTACTCCATGTACTCCTCCTCGAACAACGCCTCCTGCTCCCCCTCCTTCGCCTTGCGCAGCCGCCTCGCCCGGGCCCCCACCACCGCCGCCGTGCCCGCCGCCGTCGCCGCGAAGGCCGCCGGGATCATCCAGCCGCGGTTCACCGCGTGGCCGAGCAGGTGGTCGATCGAGAGGCGGCCCGGGCCGGTGATGGCCAGGCCCGCGGCCGTCAGACCCAGCGTCGCCGCGTACTCGTAGCCGCCGCCCTGGTTGAAGAAGCCGTTCGGGGCGTGCACCGCAGCCGCTCCGGCCATCGCACCGGCCGCCGCCGCGCCCGCCGCCGGGGTGGCCAGGCCCAGGGCCAGCAGCGTGCCGCCGCCGGTCTCCGCGAGGCCCGCCGCCGTCGCGCTCGTCCTGCCGGGGACGTAGCCGACGGACTCCATGAACTGGCCGGTCCCCTCGATGCCGTGCCCGCCGAACCAGCCGAACAGCTTCTGCGCGCCGTGGGCGGCGAGCGTGCCGCCCACCCCCAGCCGGAGCAGCAGCAGACCCAGATCACGTCGGTCGTTACGCCTCACGTCGTCTCCCGGAGCAGGCAGCAATCAACAAGGAACAGGACCACTCGTCGCGACTCCACCGTCGCATCGCGACACCCCACCGACCGCCCCGGGACGCCGTTCGGGTGGCACCGGTGGCGGGGGGCCGTGGCCGGTACGAGGCTGGCCAGCATGACGATTCAGACCACGCGCCTGAGCGATCCGGCCGTGCGGGCCTTCGTGACCGCCGTGAACAACCACGACCGCGAGAGCTTCATGAAGGTCCTCGCGCCGGGCGCGACCATGACCGACGACGGCTCGGACCGCGACCTCGACGACTGGGTGGACCGGGAGATCTTCTCCTCCCACGGCCACATGGAGGTCGACAACGAGTCCAACGGCGGCCGTTCCCTGCTCGCCCGCTACAGCAACGACACCTGGGGCGAGATGCGCACCCGGTGGAGTTTCCAGGTGGACGACGACGGCCGTATCACGCGCTTCGAGACCGGCCAGGCCTGACCCCGGCGCCGGGCGATGTGTGCGGCAGCCGTTCCACGCGCACCGGTGCGTACTCCGCGGTCCCTCGCGGGTCCTGGCGGAGTCCACCCCCACCCGGTGCCGTGGAACGGCTGCCGCACCCCCCCCTGGATGTGGTCTACGGAAGCGCTCTGCTCCAACTGTGAAGCTTTGGTGTAGGAGAGTTGAGCATAGGCTCCCTACCGGCCGCAATGGGGCGGACGTTCCTATTCCGATTGTGCAGGTTGACGAGTTGACGAACTCGGCCGCCCGCTCAGCCGCGTCCGACGTACGGCATCGCCGTGGCCAGTACGGTCGCGAACTGCACATTCGCCTCCAGCGGCAACTCCGCCATGTGCCGCACCGTGCGGGCCACGTCCGCGACGTCCATCACCGGTTCCGGGGCGACCTCCCCGTTTGCCTGGAGGGCTCCCGTCTGCATACGGGACGTCATGTCGGTGGCCGCGTTGCCGATGTCGATCTGACCCACCGCGATCCGGTACGGCCGCCCGTCCAGGGACAGGGACTTGGTCAGGCCGGTCAGCGCGTGCTTGGTCGCCGTGTAGGCCACCGACAGCGGGCGGGGCGTGTGCGCGGAGATCGAGCCGTTGTTGATGATCCGGCCGCCCTGCGGATCCTGCTCCTTCATCTGCCGGTACGCCGCCTGCGCGCACAGGAACGCCCCGTTGAGGTTGGTGTCCACCACGTGCCGCCAGGCCTCGTAGGGCAGTTCCTCCACCGGCACCCCGCCGGGGCCGAACGTGCCCGCGTTGTTGAACAGCAGGTCGACCCGGCCGAAGCGCTCGACGGTGGCGGCGAACAGGGCGCTCACGTCCTCGGGACGTGAGACGTCCGTCCGTACCGCCAGGGACGCGGCTCCGGGCGCCAGGGCCGCCGTCTCCTCCAGGGCCTCCGGGCGCCGGCCCGCCAGCGCCACCGACCAGCCCGTACGCAGCAGTTCCACGGCGACCGCCCGGCCGATACCGGAACCCGCCCCGGTCACCACCGCGATCGCATTGTCCTTGGCATTCATGGGCCCGCAGCGTACGGGAGCGCCCCCGCGCCCGACGGCGTACGGAGCCCCCCGGCGCCCGATCGGGACCAGGCGTCAGGCGGGCGTGAGGTCCGGCTCGCCCGTCTCGTGGGGATAGCGGACGCCGACCCGGCCGCGGATCGCGTCGAGCGTCCGCATCACCGCGAGCGTGCCGTCGAGCGGCACCAGCGGCGACTCGGTCTCACCCGCGCGCACCGCCCGCATCACCTCCAGCGCCTCGTGGCGCATGCTGTTGCGCGGCCCGTCCGCCGGGTCGGCCGTGAACTCCTCGGCGTCACGGCCGTCCCGGTGCAGGACGAAACGGTCCGGGAAGAAGAACCCGTGCGGAATGTCGATCCGGCCCTTGGAGCCGGTCACCGAGGCCGAGGTCGCCGTACCGCCCACGATGGAGCAGTGCACCGAGGCGAGCGCGCCGCTGTCGTAGGAGAGCACCGCCGCCGTCTGGAGGTCCACGCCCTCCTCGGAGAGCACCCCACGCGCGGCGACGTCCGACGGCTCACCGAGCAGCAACTGCGCGAACGACACCGGGTACACGCCCAGATCCAGCAGCGCGCCGCCGCCCAGCTCCGGGTCGCGCAGCCGGTGCGAGGGCGGGAACGGACCGGCCAGCCCGAAGTCGGCCTGGACGCTGCGCACCTCGCCGATCGCCCCGTCGTCGACCAGCGCCTTCAGCCGCCGGACCAGCGGGTTGCAGTACATCCACATCGCCTCCATCAGGAAGCGCCCGTGCTCCCGCGCCAGCGCGAGAAGTTCCTCCGCCTCGCCCACGTTCAGCGTGAAGGGCTTCTCGCACAGCACGTGCCGCCCGGCCGCGAGACACAGCCCGGCGGCCGACCGGTGCGCGGTGTGCGGGGTGGCGACGTAGACGACATCGATGTCCGCGTCCTGCGCGAGGGTGTTCCAGTCGCCGTAGGCCCGGGGGATCCCGAACCGCTCCGCGAACGCCTTCGCCGACGCCTCGGAGCGTGATGCCACCGCCACGACCTCCGCGTCCGGCAGGTCGATCAGGTCAGCGGTGAACGCGCCCGCTATCCCGCCGGTCGCCAGGATCCCCCACCGCACCGTGTCCGCCGTCATCGCGCCCCGCCTCCACCTCGTGACCCCGAGCCGTCCGTACGAACAGTCGTACGAGCCGCTGTACGAGCATTCCGTACGAGCTGAGAGCATAGGTGGCGATCGACTTTGAGAGGGAGGGACTCATGCCCGAGGGTGGGGCGTCCATATCGAAGAGCGCGCCGGAGGGGCCGGCGCAGGGGGAACCGGACACCGCGCGGGAGGCCGCGGCCGGGGCGGAGCGGCCCGACCGCACGGCGCAGCGCCGCACCGGGCTCCTGGTCACCTTCCTCCTGGGAAGCCTGACCGCCGTGCCCCCGCTGGCGATGGACATGTACCTCCCGTCCCTGCCGGAGGTCACCCGCTCCCTGCACGCGCCGGCCGCCACCGTCCAGCTCACGCTCACCGCCTGCCTGGCCGGCATGGCGCTCGGGCAGCTCGTGGTCGGGCCGATGAGCGACCGGTGGGGCCGCCGCCGCCCGCTGCTCGCCGGGCTCGCCGTCTTCGTCGTCGCCACCGTGCTGTGCGCGCTCGCGCCCACCGTCGAGCTGCTGGTGGCCCTCCGGCTGGCCCAGGGCCTGGCCGGCGCCGCCGCCATCGTCATCGCCCGGGCCGTCGTCCGCGACCTCTACGACGGCATGGCCATGGCCCGCTTCTTCTCCACCCTCATGCTGATCTCCGGGGTCGCCCCGATCGTGGCGCCGCTGATCGGCGGGCAGATCCTGCGCGTCACGGACTGGCGGGGCGTGTTCGCGGTCCTCACCGTCATCGGCGTGCTGATCGGCGTGCTGGTCTGGACGCGGCTGCCCGAGACCCTGGCGCCCGCCGAGCGGCACGGCGGCGGGGTCGGTGAGGCCCTGCGCTCGATGCGCGGCCTGCTCGCCGACCGCTCCTTCACCGGCTACATGCTCACCGGCGGCTTCGCGTTCGCCGCCCTCTTCGCCTACATCTCGGCCTCGCCCTTCGTCATCCAGGAGATCTACGGCGCCTCCCCGCAGACGTTCAGCCTGCTGTTCGGCGTCAACTCCGTCGGGCTGGTCGTCGTCGGCCAGATCAACGGCAGGATCCTCGTCGGCCGGGTCAGTCTCGACCGGGTCCTGGGCATCGGCCTGGCGATCGTCATCACCGCCGCGACCGCGCTGCTGCTGATGTCCCTGGGCGTCTTCGGCGAGGTCGGTCTGGTGCCGGTCGCCGCCGCGCTGTTCGTGCTCATGTCCGCGATGGGCATCGCCCTGCCCAACACGCAGGCCCTCGCCCTGATGCGCACCAAGCACGCGGCTGGCTCCGCCTCCGCCCTGCTCGGCACCACGTCCTTCCTCATCGGCGCGGTCGCCTCCCCGCTGGTCGGCGTCGCCGGGGAGGACACCGCCCTCCCGATGGCCGTCGTCCAACTGGCCGCCGCACTGGTGGCACTGGGCTGCTTCATGGGAATGTGCCGACCCTGGAAGAAGGAGAGCGGCCGCGCGAGCGTGGAGGAGGCAGTCAGCTGAGCGCACCCAGACTGCGCGACGGCACGCCGGAACGGGCCGGGCTCGACCCGGCGGAGCTGCGTCAGCTCGTCCGGGAGGTCCATGTCCTCACCACCGGGCAGCGCCCCTGGGCGCCCGGCGCCGTCCTGGTCGTCGGACGCGGCCCGGTGATCGCCGTCGAGGAGGCGGTGGGCTGGGCCGTGCGTTACGCGGCCTACGACCCCGAGACCGACACCGGGGTGGAGCTGCCGCCGCAGGACCGCGTCCCGATGACCGTCGAGACGCCGTTCGACCTGGCGTCCCTGACGAAACTGTTCACGTCCGTGGCCGCCGTGCAGCAGATCGAGCGCGGCACGCTCGGCATCGACGCGCGGGCCGGGGCGTACCTGCCCGACTTCACCGCCGCCGCCCGGCACGGCATCACCGTGCGGCAGCTGCTCACCCACACCTCCGGGCTGCGGCCCGAACTCCCGCTGTACGACTGCGCCGACGACGCGGCGCGGCTTGCGGCGCTCCAGGCGGAGGCGCCGGTCGGGGTGCCGGGCACGTACTGTTACTCCGACCTGAACATGCTGCTCCTCCAGCATGTCCTGGAGCGCGTCACCGGGCGCACGCTCGACGTCCTCGTCCACGACGGCATCACCCGGCCGCTGGGCATGACGTCGACGGACTTCGGGCCGTGCCCGGGCGCGGCGGCGACGGAGGACCAGCGCCGCCCGTGGGCCAAGGTGGACCGGGGGATGCTGCGGGGCGAGGTGCACGACGAGAACGCCTGGGCGCTCGGGGGAGTGGCCGGGCACGCGGGCCTGTTCTCCACCGGCCGGGACCTCGCGGTGTTCTGCCGCACCCTCCTCGCCGGCGGCTCCCACGGACCCGCCCGTATCCTCGGCCCCGACTTCGTCGAGCTCCTCTTCACCCCACCGGGCCTCGGCTTCTCCCTCGACCAGCCGTGGTTCATGGGCGACCTGGCGGGTCGCGGCGCGGCGGGCCACACCGGCTTCACCGGCACGTCCCTCGTCCTCGACCCGGCCACGGACACCTTCCTCGTCCTCCTCACCAACGCGGTCCACCCCCGCCGCCGCCACCCCGACAACGCCCCGAGAGCAGCCGCGGCCTCCCGCCTGGCCCGAGCCGTCCGGTGACGCTGCCGGGAGCTGTCGCCCCCCGGGCGCCTCGTAGAATCGCCGGGTGAACGACCCCGCATCCCCGGCCGAGAACCTCCGGGCCGCTCTTGCCGGTCTGCTTGACGGGCTGCCGCCTCGGCAGGCCTCGCGGGCCGTGGAGCGGCTGATCGCCAGCTATCGGGGGGACACCCCCACCGACGCGCCCATCCTGCGGGACCGGGCCGATGTCGTCGCGTACGCCGCCTACCGGATGCCCGCGACCTTCGAGGCCGTGCGCGGCGCGCTGGAGGCGTTCGCGGACGCCGCCCCGGAGTGGGTGCCCGGCGGGCACACCGACCTCGGCGGGGGCACCGGCGCCGCGGCCTGGGCCGTGAGCGCCGTCTGGGGCGGACGGCGGCCCGTCACCGTGCTCGACTGGGCCGAGCCCGCGCTCGCCCTGGGGCGCGAGATCGCCGCGGCCGACCCCGGGCTGAGGGACGTCCGCTGGCAGCGCGCCCGCATCACCGGGGCACTCACCCTGGAGAGCACGGACCTCGTCACCGTCTCCTACGTCCTCAACGAGCTGACCGCCGCCGACCGCACCGCCCTCGTCGACGCCGCCGCGGCCGCGGCCCAGGCCGTCGTGATCGTCGAACCCGGCACCCCTGACGGCTACAGCCGCCTCATCGAGGCCCGGGACCGGCTGATCGAAGCCGGCTTCCGGATCGCCGCCCCCTGCCCGCACAGCGCCGCCTGCCCGATCGTCCCCGGCACCGACTGGTGCCACTTCTCCGCCCGGGTCAGCCGCTCCTCCCTGCACCGTCAGGTCAAGGGCGGCTCCCTCGCCTACGAGGACGAGAAGTTCGCCTACGTCGCCGCCGCCCGCTTCCCCGTCGATCCGGCCGCCAACCGGGTCGTCCGGCGCCCCCAGATCCGCAAGGGCCAGGTCCTGCTCGACCTGTGCGAGAGTGAACCGTCCCTGCGCCGCACCACCGTCACCAAGCGCCACGGCGACCTGTACAAGGCCGCCCGGGACGCCGACTGGGGAGACCCCTGGCCACCCTCCTGAGCTTCTGTCAGGTACGCATAAGATCAACCCGCGCCCTCGGGCGTGCACCACGCGTACCACTGAAAACGGGAGGAACCTGTGAAGAAACTGCTGATCGCTCCGCTGGCGGTGGCGGCCCTGGCCCTGACCGGCCTCGTGCCGAGCGCCAACGGCACGGCGACGACCGGGAACGACGACCTCACCACCGTCGCGGCGACGGCGAAGTGCAAGAGCCTCACGGCCCTGTCGACCGTTCACGTCCGCAAGTCGGCCACCACCAAGTCCACCAGCCTGCGCCTCTGGTACAAGGGCACCAAGGGCTGTGACATCAAGGGCGTCGACGGCGGCTCGTACAAGAACACCTGCGGCATAGCCAGCTACCACTACTGGCGCAAGGTCAACTACCGCGGCACCGTGGGCTACGTGCCCAACGTGTGCGTGAAGTACTCCTGACCCGCCCAGCGGACCAACGCGTCCTCCGCCGACGCCCGGTCGGCGGGGGACAGGTCCGCGAGGCCGACCCCGTGGTTCCCGCCCGGCACCCACAGCACACGTGAGTCCCGGCCCCCGGGCCGGAAGTGCTCGGCGACGGCGGGGTCCTGGGTGCCGTTGACGAACAGCAGCCCACTGCCCCGGCGGCGGACCCAGCGGTCGATGTCGGGCATGGCCTCCGGGTCGAAGCGCAGCGGGACGTCCCGGGGCACGAAACTGCGCGGCTCGGCGGCGCCGGGGTGGCGGAGCAGGTCGGCGAGGTGGGCGGTGGGGAAGCCCACGTACCCCAACTGCGTGCCGATCTGGTACCAGTACGGGATGTAGTTCCGGGCGGTCGTGTCGGCGTACAGCGCCAGCCCCGCCGTGTCGTCCAGCCAGGCGTACAACTCCTCGGGCGTGGCCTCCGGGCCGGGGATCGCGGCGACGTCGGCCGGTGTGCCGCGCTGCCAGAACATGAACGGCACGCGCAGGACGGCGATTTCGAGGGCCTTGTCGGCGCTGCCCACGAGCCGGAAGGTGTCGCCGGTGGCGGCCGCCCAGGCCCCGTAGCGGGCGACCAGGCCGGCCCGGCGCAGCAGGATCGCCCGCTGGACCGCTTCCAGGGCCTTCCGGGCGGCGGGGGTGCCGACCGTCCGAAGGAAACGCAAGTACGCCGAGTCGTCGCGGTCGTCGACGTTGTTCGGCGCCGAGTAGACCACCGTGCCCGCCACGTCCCGCGGATGGAACCGGCGGTGGTAGACGCTCGCCATGCCGCCCTTGCTGCCGCCGGTGGAGATCCACGCGCCGGGGTAGAGCCGCCGGAAGAGCCGTACGACGCGGTGGTGGTCGTCGGCCGCCTGCCGGACGGTGAGGTGCGCGTAGCCGGAGCCCGCCGGGCGCGAGGTCCCGAAGTAGCGGTGCTCGACCTGGAGTTGATTGGCGCCGAGCAGGACCGCCGGTTCGCTCCGCCGGGGGGTGAGGACCGCGTGGTAGCCGGTGCTGAACAGCACGGTGGGGCGGTCGGCGGCGCTGTGCAGCAGGGTGAGGCGCTGCTCGAAGGTACCGGCGGCGGGATCGGTGTGGTCGACCGGCTGGCGCAGGCCCAACACGAAGTGCCGGTAGCCCGGTTCGGCGTCGTGCCGCTCCTCGATCAGGCGCAGCCCGGGCAGCGCGCGCAGGGCGTCCGCCACATCGGCGGCACCGGGACGGCCCGTCGCCGCCGCCCGCGCCGCCCGCGCGGGCGGCGCGGGCGTGACGGCGAGACCGGCCGCCGGCAGGGCCGTGGCCGCCGAGCTGAGCAGCCGTCGTCTGGTCCATGCGCTCATGAGCCGAGCCTCCCGGGTGTCCGTGGGGCGGATGTCCGCCGGTCGCGGGCCGCGACCGCCTCAGTACATCCGTCCCACCGCCCGGGAGGATCCCGCGCGCGGGGGTGGGCCCTCCCTCGCACGGGGGAGTCTCACGACGTCTCGCCCGCCGTGCCCTCCTCCCGTACGTCCTGCTGCCGCCGGCTCTCCTGGAGCTTGCGCAGCAGTTCGCGCTTCTGGGCCTGGGGGTCGAGGCCGCCGCCGATCCGGCCGCCCCGGCCGCCGCCGCGCAACTCCCTGCGGCCGAGGTTCTTACGCGATCCGCCGACGCCCAGCATGTTTCCGGCTCCGCCTCGGGTCATCTCGGGCTCCTTCCGTGGTCACTCGCTACCGCTTATCGCAACGAGACGGTTCGTCTCGTGCTTGTCGCTCCACTGTCCGCGAGACGTTCCGTCTTGTCAACCTGATAAATTCGGCCCATGGCCGTCCAGAAATCCACCCAGCCCGCCCCCGCCAAGCCCGCCCCCGACTCCACCCGGCGCAGCGAGAAGTCCCGCCGAGCCATCTACGACGCTGCCCTCGCGCTCGTCGTCGAGGTGGGCTACCCCAAGACCACCATCGAGGGCATCGCCGCCCGCGCCGGTGTCGGCAAGCAGACGATCTACCGGTGGTGGTCGTCCAAGGCGGACGTCCTGATGGAGGCGTTCCTCGACCTGGCCGAGCAGTCCGTGGAGGAGGCGGGGTCGGTGCCGTACGCCTTCCCGGACACCGGCGACCTCGCCGCCGACATCAAGGCCGTCCTGCGCGCCACCGTCGACGAACTGCGCGACCCGAGGTTCGAGGCGCCCTCGCGGGCGCTGGCCGCCGAAGGCGTCGTCAACGAGCAGCTCGGGCGCGAGCTCGTCGCCAAGCTGATGCAGCCCTCACTCGACCTCTACATCGACCGGCTGCGCGCCGCGCAGGCCGCCGGACAGGTGCGCCCCGAGATCGACCCGCGCATCGCCCTGGAGTTCTTCATCTCCCCGCTCGCCCAGCGCTGGCTCCAGCACACCGGCCCCATCTCCCACGAGTACACCGACACCCTCGTCGACTACGCCCTTCACGGCCTCGCCCCGCGCTGAGCGGCCCGGGCCAGCCGCCCCGGCGCGTCCGTGATCACGCCGCCGCAGCCCAGCGCCAGCACCCGGTCCCGCTGCGCGTCCGTCAGCACGGTGTGCGCCCACACCCGCGCGATCCCCGAGTTCACCGCCCGCACCAGATCCGCGTCGTGCGCCCGGTGGTCCACGTCCAGCAGGTCCACGAACGACCGCCAGCGCTCCGGGCGGTCGGTGCGCAGCTGCTCCGCCGAGCGCCACAACTGCGTCAGCAGCCCGAGGCGGTGGACGCGCCGGGCCACCTCCGGGTCGTTGGTGTTCACGAACACCGAGCGGGTCAGGCCGCGGGCCCGGATCAGCTCGGCCAGCCGGTCCAGGCTCCGCGGGTCCTTGGCTTCCAGCATCAGCACGATCCGCCCGCCGAAACGATCCAGCACCTCGGCGACCGTCGGCGGCCGCTCCGAGCGCCAGCTCCCCGGGAGCCGGTCCTTCGGGCGCAGCCGTACGCCCTGCCACTCCCGGGCGTCCAGGCCCGCCACCGCGCCGCCGAGGTAGGTGGTGCGGTTCAGGGTCTCGTCGTGGAACACCACCGGCGTGCCGTCGCGCAGCAGCCGGGTGTCGAAGTCCAGCACCTGCGCCGTCCCCCGCTCATAGGCGGTCGTCAGCCCCGCCATGCTGTTCTCGGGGACCTCGCGGGCGCCGCCGCGGTGCGCCACGTACGTGATCCTCGGCAGGGCCGCCACCGTCAGCGGGCCCGCGCCCCACTCCAGCGGCGCCGGGGAGCGGCCGCCGGGGCCCGTGAGGGTCAGCGAGACCACGGAAGCCATGGAGGCCAGACCCGTCAGCGCGATCCTTGTGACCATGGCGACCACGGTAGGACGCCATGTCATGTCAAAGCGGGCAATGACACCCGATCATGCCGACAGCGGGGATCGCCGTTTCTCCTCCCATCGGGCGCCCCCTGTACGTTGCGTCCCTCCTGTCCTGGATGTGGGCACTGGCCCCCCGGTGCGCGCAAAGATGGGACGATGAGGCATGCTGGTGCGCACGACGGCGAGGCGAGGGGATAGATGAGCGCGGAGTTCGGCGGCCGGAGCGGCCTGCAGGGCAGACTCACCCAGTGGCTGCGCGCCGGGCGCCGGCCCAAGGAGACCGCCGGGGACGGCGGCCGTGAGGCCCTGCTGCTCGCCGCCGCCGACGCGGGACTGCCGCTGGCGCCCGCGGCCCACCCGGCGGCCGGGTACCGCTGCTCCTGCGACCGGGTCGGCTGTCCCACCCCCGCCCGGCACCCGGTGTCCTTCGCCTGGCAGACGCAGTCGACCACCGACCACGCCCAGATCGAGCGCTGGGCCCGCCATCAGCCGCAGGCCAACTTCATCACCGCGACCGGCATGGTGCACGACGTCCTCGACGTGCCCCTCGACGCCGGTCGCGACGCGTTGGAGCGGCTGCTCGCCGCCGGTGTCGAGGTCGGACCGGTCGCCGAGAGTGACGACGGGCGCCTGCTGTTCTTCACCCTCACCCGCGGTACGCCCGAGGACGAGGACGAGTGGTGGCCGTGCGAACTGGACTGTCACCCCGAGACGGCGGACGAGCACCCCGGGCTGCGCTGGCACTGCCGGGGCTCCTACGTCCTCGTGCCGCCGGCGATGCTGCCCGGTGAGGGCCAGGCCGTGCGGTGGGTGCGGGGGCCGGAGCACGCGCTGCCGGATCCGCTGAGCCTGCTGGAGGTGCTCACGGAGGTGTGCGGACGGTATGTCGACGAGGGCGGCGCCGACGATCACGCCGCGGGGGCGGGCTGGCCGCTGCGGCACTGATGCCGGCAGGCGGTCTCCGGGTTACGAGCCTTCCGCCGAGGTCATGCCCTGGATCCGCCCCAGGATCGTCACCTTGCCCGGGCCCTTGGGGTCCAGCGCCACCTCGTTGGAGACGAACTCCATCGTGAGGGACTGCTTGATCTCGCCCTTCGTCAGGGCGAGGACGTCCTTGTTCGGGGTGGGCACGGACGTACCCGCGTAGGCGGTCTGCTTCTCGTAGTGGCGCGTGGTGAAGAACACCAGCGCCCCGCCGTCGGTCGTGCGCAGCGCCAGCGGAGCGTAGTCGCCGTTCGTCAGCGGCTCGTCGATGTACTGGGTGACCATGCCCGGCCTTTTGCCGTTCTTCTCGCGCAGGGCACGCCACTGGCTGGTGTGAGCGCCGTCCGCGAATGTCTCGCCGCCGCTCTTCAGATACGTCGCGTACGAGCTGCTCAGGTCGCCGGGGTCGGTGGCCAGGTCGGTCGACTTGACCGGGACAGACTCGGCCCAACCGTCGGCGTCCTTCTTGAACCGCGGGACCTTGCCCGGGGCGACGAGCGTCAGGTACGCCACCTGGAACGGGTCGTCCAGGCTGCTGCGGGTGAACACCAGGAGCCAGCGGGCGGTGCCGCCCTTGTTGCCGGCGGCGTCCACGACGAACCAGCGGGGCCAGCCGGCCTTCTTGGGGATGGTGAACTTCGCGTCCGTCAGCGTCAGCGGGGTGTGGCTGGGGTTGCCGTCCGGGTTGTTGGCCCGGCCGGCCTTCAGACGGGCCGAGTCGATGTCGGCGAGGGCGCCGGTGGTGTGATCGGCGTCCAGGCTGCCGTCGTAGGCCTTGTCGGCCGCGTTGTACGCGGCCGTGAACTCCTGCAGGGCCTTGGCGGCTTCGGCGCGGGTCGTGGACGGGAGGATCTCCCGTTCGCCGTGCACGACGACGCATCCACTGGCCGCCAGCGACAAAGCGGTCGCCGAGGCCGCTATGAGGGCGCTCCGGGCGGGCCTGCGGAGCGTTCGAGGGTCGCGATCCCTGCTCATCGGGTACCTTCACCTTCCCCTTTCCGGAGGCGAACCCTACCGGGTGCCTCCGGCGGTTGGGCGGGGGTGGGGTGGGGGTGCGCGTTCTCATCGGCTGACGCGCTGGGTGGGGCGCGCCCCGTGCCTGACGCCGGTGGTGGGTCGGGGCCGCGCCGGGGGGTGTCCGTCCTCGGAACGGCGCGATGGGGTTGCGTACCGACTCACTGTCCGTTGACGCGCCAACCGCTGCGGGCGGACACCCCCCGACACGACCCCTTACGTCCGACGGCGGCTGCGGGCGCGCTTCGCTGCGCGTCGTCCGCAGCGGCCCCGGCTGCGCCTGGCGGCGGGCGCGCGCAGCCGCCCAGCTGCGGGCATGCGTGCCGCTAAGGGCGGCACGGGTGGGCGCAGCGGCACCCCGCTCCGCCGGGCTGCGGACTCACCCGGTCTCAGTGTCAGCGGCGGTGCGTTGTTACGCCTTGTCGCGTACGGGGGTTGGGGTCGCGGTCCTGGTCGGGGCCAGGAACAGGGCCAGGGTGGGGATCAAGTACAGGAGCCAGACCGCTACTTGGAGGGTCGTGGGGTCGGGCTGGAAGTTGAGGACGCCCTTGAGGAGGGTGCCGTACCAGCTGTCCGGGGGGATCGTGTCGGAGATGTCGAACGCCTTCGCCGTCAGGCCCGGCAGGAAGTCGGCCTCCTGGAGGTCGTGGACGCCGTACGCGAGGACACCCGCCGCCACGACCACCAGCATGCCGCCGGTCCACGTGAAGAACTTCGCCAGATTGATGCGCAGCGCGCCGCGGTAGAACAGCCAGCCCAGCAGGACCGCCGTGAGGAGGCCCAGGGCCACGCCGAGCAGCGGGCGGGGCGTGCCGTCGCTCGCCGCGTGGACCGACGCCCAGACGAACAGGGCCGTCTCCAGCCCCTCCCGGCCCACCGCGAGGAACGCCGTCGCGACCAGCGCCCCGGTGCCCATCGCGAGGGCCGCGTCGAGCCGGCCGTGCAGTTCCGACTTGAGGTGGCGGGCCGTACGGCGCATCCAGAACACCATCCACGTCACCAGGCCGACCGCGAGGATGGAGAGAGATCCGCCCAGCGCCTCCTGCGCCTGGAACGTCAGTTCCTGCGAGCCGAATTCGAGGGCGCAGCCGAAGCCGAACGCGAGGGCGACGGCGACGGCGATCCCGGCCCAGATCGGCTTCAGGGCGTCCCTGCGGCCCGTCTTGACCAGGTAGGCGATGAGGATGCAGACGACGAGGCTCGCCTCCAGGCCCTCGCGCAGACCGATCAGGTAGTTGGAGAACACCGGCTCAGGCCTCCTTCGAGAACAGCGTCCGGCCCCACCAGTCGTCCTTGTCGCGGACGCCCGGCGGCACGGCGAACAGCGCCGAACCCACGTGCTGGATGTACTCGTTGAGCGCGTCCGCGGCCAGGCTGCGCTGGATGGGGATGAAACCCTCGCGCACGTCACGCTGGTAGGCCAGGAAGAACAGGCCCGCGTCCAGGCGGCCGAGGCCGTCCGTGCCGTCGGTGAAGGAGTAGCCGCGGCGCAGGATCGTCGCCCCGTGGTTGGTGTCGGGGTGCGCCAGCCGCACATGCGCGTCGGGCTTCATCGCCTTCAGGAACGGCTCGTCGCGCTCCTTGGCCTTGCCGACCGGGGCGCCCTCGCCCTTGTCACGGCCGAAGATGTCCTCCTGCTCCTGCAGCGAGGTGCGGTCCCAGGTCTCGATGTGCATGCGGATGCGGCGGGCCACCAGGTAGCTGCCGCCCACCATCCAGGGCGGGCCGTCCGTGCCGTCCACCCAGACGAACTTCTTCAGGCGGTCCGTCTCGGTGCCCGCGATGTTGCGGGTGCCGTCCTTGAAGCCCATCAGGTTGCGCGGGGTCTGGGCCTCGGGCGTGGTGGAGGAGGTCTTGCCGAAGCCGAGCTGCGACCACTTGACGACGACCTTGCCGAAGCCGATGCGGGCCAGGTTGCGGACGGCGTGGACCGCGACCTGGGGGTCGTCGGCGCAGGCCTGGACGCACAGGTCGCCGCCGCTGCGGTTCTTGTCGAGGTTGTCGCCCGCGAACCTCGGCAGGTCGACCAGGGCCTCCGGGCGGCGGTCCGCGAGGCCGAACTTCCCGAACAGGGACGGGCCGAAGCCGATCGTGAGGGTCAGGCGGGAGGGCTTCAGGCCGAGCGCCTCGCCGGTGTCGTCCGGGGGCGCCTCGGCCAGGCCGCCGAACGCGCCCTCGCCGACCGCGTGTCCGGCCGTCATGCGCCGGGCCGCCGCCGTCCAGTCCTTCAGCAGCTGGACGAAGGCCTCGCGGTCGTCGGTCGTCACGTCGAACGCGGCGAAGTGCAGACGGTCCTGGACCGGGGTGGCGATGCCCGCCTGGTGGGGGCCGTGGAAGGCGATCGCCGAGCCGGCCGCCGGTGCGGTGTCGTCCCCGGTGCGGGCCATCGCCACCGCTCCGCCTGTCGCGGCCGCGCCGAGCGCCAGGCCCGCGCCGCCCCAGCCGAGCAGGGAACGGCGGCTGGGGGAGGGGGAGTTGGTGTCCGTCATGGTTACTTCACCACGGCCGCGGCGAGCTGGGACAGCGGCTCAGCCAGGGCGTTGACCGCGTCCGAGAGCTCCTTGCGGTCGGCCTTGCCGACCTTGTCGTAGGAGGTGAAGTCGTACGACGTGGTGCTCGGGCGGTACTGGTCGAGCAGCTTGTCCAGGGCCGCGAACTGCTCGTCGAGTTCGGTGACGAGGGCCGCGTCGTTCTCCTTGGCGACCGGCTTCAGCAGGTCGTAGGACTTCTGCGCGCCCTCGACGTTGGCCTTGAAGTCGACCAGGTCGGTGTGCGAGTAGCGCTCCTCCTCGCCGGTGACCTTGCCGGTGGCGACCTCGTCGAGGAGTTCCTTGGCGCCGTTGGCCATGGAGGTGGGGGTGATCTCCGCCTTGCCGACCCGGTTCTGCCAGTCCTTCAGGTCCTTGATCAGCAGGTCGGCGAGGTCCTTCTCGCGGGCGCCGATCTTCTTGTCCTGCCAGAGGGCCTTCTCCAGGCGGTGCCAGCCCGTCCAGTCGGTGGCCGGGTCCTGGCCGTCCTCCAGACCGTCCTCGCGGACGTCGACCTTGGGGTCGATGTCGCCGAAGGACTCGGCGACCGGCTCGGTGCGCTCCCAGCCGATCCGGGAGGGGGCGTAGGCCTTCTTCGCGGCCTCGACGTCACCGGCCTTGACGGCCTTGGCGAAGGTCTCGGCGAGCGGCAGGGTCTCGTCGGCCTGCTGCTGGACGTAGGCGCGGTAGTCGGCGACGGCCTTGTCCAGGCGCGGGTCGCGCTTGACGGCCTTGCCGCCGGTGGCCTTGACGGCCTGCCGGATGCCGTCGCCCTTCATGCCGGGCTTGCACGCGATCTGGTAGTCGCCGGCCTTCACCTCGGCGGTGACCCGCTGCTTGGTGCCGGGGCCTATGTTCTCCCGCTCGGTGACGACCCGGTCGTCGGGGAAGAGGACGTAGACCTCGGTGACCTTGGAGCCCTTGTTCTCGATGGCCAGCTCGACGTGCCCGGCCGGGAACTCCTTCTTCGACACCTGGCACTTGTCGTCCGTCGCCGTCACGTTGATGACGTGGTCGCCGTCCTTGGCGTCGCTCTTCTCGGTGCAGCCGGTGACGGCGGCCAGGGCCGCCGCGGCGGCGATGACGGCGTAAGCGGGACGAGCGGGTCGCATGAGGGCTCCAGGGAAGAGGTAGGTGAGGCTCACCTAAGGCAGCACATAAGAATGGCTTAAGTGGCTCAAAATCGCCGTCATGGTTGGGTCAAGGGAGGGTCAAAGGTGGCATCACGCCCCCTGCCGCACCGTCGCACGTCCCTGACCGGCAAGAATGCCTCCCGTGACTGACTACGACGTGCTCCGCGTCTTCTGCGGGCCGAACGGTGGCTACGGCAACGAGCTCGGGGTCGTGCGCGAGGGGTCCGTGATGCCCGAGCCGGACGAGCGGCAGGCGTTCGCCGCGAAGACCGGGTTCAGCGAGACCGTGTTCGTCGACGACCCCGAGCGCGGAGTGATCGACATCTACACGCCCACGCTGCGGCTGCCCTTCGCCGGGCACCCCTGCGTCGGGACGGCGTGGCTGCTCGACGTGCCCGAGCTTCGCACGCCCGCCGGAGTGGTCGGGGCCCGCCAGGACGGGGAGTTCTGCTGGATCGAGGCCCGGGCGGAGTGGGTGCCGCCACGGACCCTGCGCCGGTACGCCAGCGCCGCCGAGGTCGACGACCTGGTCGTGCCGCCGCCGGGGGAGTGGGTGTACGCCTGGGCATGGGAGGACGAGCCCGCCGGGCGGATCCGGGCCCGGGCCTTCCCCGGCCGGGACGACGGCATCGACGAGGACGAGGCGACCGGGGCCGCGGCCCTGCTGCTCACCGACCGGCTGGGCCGGGCCCTCAACATCACCCAGGGCGCGGGCTCCCAGATCCTCACCGCGCCCCAGCCGGGCGGATGGACCGAGGTCGGCGGCCGGGTCCACCTCGAACGCTGACCCGGACGGAGCGCGCCCGTACGGGTGGAACAGCGTGTGTGGGCGGTGGTGAACGGGGACCAGTGGGCGTGACCAAGCACCACCGCGAGAGGAATCTCATGCGCATTCGATCCGCTCTGGCCGTCGTCGCCCTGACCGCCGCCCTGTCCGCCTCCGGCGCGGCCGCGGCCTTCGCCAACGACGACGCGGAGTACCGCGACGACCACCACGTCGCGTGCAGCCCGTACTTCGGTGAGCTCGAGGCCGAGACCGCCGAGATCGAGTGGGGCGGGGCCGTCTGCCACAACGGTCCGTTCGACATCTGATCCGACCTCTGAGCAGGACGGGCACGGCTCTCTCCCGAGCCGGCACCGGGGCCCCCTCGCCACGTGCGAGCGGGGCCCCGCCCGTTCACGCCGTCAGCGGGAACTCCTCGCTCAGCGCCTCGAACATCGCGTTGTTCAGCCCGTACGCCCGCTTGCACTCGGCCACGATCCGCTGCCGCTCCAGCTCGTCACCGGGCACCGCGTCCAGCAGCTCGCAGTAAGTCCGCTTGAAGGCGGCCGGGTTGGGGATCTCCTCGAAGACGTAGAAGCGGACTCCGTCGCCCCTCTTCGAAAAGCCCCATGTCTTCTCGGCCGTGTCGCGGATGATCTGCCCGCCGGAGAGGTCGCCCAGGTAGCGGGTGTAGTGGTGGGCGATGTAGCCGCCCGGCCAGGTGCGGGCGCACGCCGCGATCCGCTCCGCGTACTCCAGGGTGGCCGGCAGTGCGGTGGCCTGCTTCCGCCATCCGGGGCCGCGCAGATGCTCCAGGTCCCGCTCCAGCGCCGCCAGACGGAACAGCTCCGGACGGATGAAGGGCCCGGCCACCGGGTCCGCGGCCAGCCGCCGGGCGCCGGACTCCAGCGCGCCGTACACGAACCACAGCTGCTCCGTGTAGCGCGCGAACGCCTCGACCTCCAGCCGGTGCCCCAGCAGGTCCCCGATGAAGGCCGAGCCCCTGGCCTCCTCGTGCTGCTCGCGAGAAGCGGCCCGAAGGAGCGTCGAGAAGGATTCCATGCGCACACTTTTCCCGACGTGCTGTCGGTAAAACATGCGTGCGGAAAGGCGCGGCCCGCCCCCCGGGGGGAGGACGGGCCGTGCGGTGGCGTGCGGGCGGCGGGGTTACGGCAGGGTCAGGATCTCCGCGCCCGAGTCCGTCACCACCAGCGTGTGCTCGAACTGGGCCGTGCGCTTGCGGTCCTTCGTGACGACCGTCCAGCCGTCGTCCCACATGTCGTACTCGTGCGTGCCGAGAGTCAGCATCGGCTCGATCGTGAACGTCATGCCGGGCTGGATGACCGTCGTCGCGTGCGGGCTGTCGTAGTGCGGGATGATCAGGCCCGAGTGGAACGACGAGTTGATGCCGTGCCCGGTGAAGTCCCGGACCACCCCGTAGCCGAAGCGCTTGGCGTACGACTCGATGACCCGGCCGATGATGTTGATCTGGCGACCCGGCTTGACCGCCTTGATCGCCCGCTCCAGGGACTCCCGGGTCCGCTCCACCAGCAGCCGCGACTCCTCGTCGACGTCCCCCACCAGATAGGTGGCGTTGTTGTCGCCGTGCACACCGCCGATGTACGCCGTCACGTCGAGGTTGACGATGTCGCCGTCGCGCAGGACCGTCGAGTCCGGGATGCCGTGGCAGATGACCTCGTTGACGCTGGTGCACAGCGACTTCGGGAAGCCGCGGTAGCCCAGCGTCGAGGGGTAGGCGCCGTGGTCGCACATGTACTCGTGCGCGACCCGGTCCAACTCGTCCGTGGTCACCCCTGGGGAGATCAGCTTCGCGGCCTCCGCCATCGCCCGGGCCGCGATCCGGCCGGCCACGCGCATCGCCTCGATCGTCTCGGGCGTCTGCACCTCCGGTCCGGTGTACGGCGTCGGCGCGGGCTTGCCGACGTACTCGGGGCGACGGATGTTTCCGGGCACGGAACGGGTGGGGGACAGCTCCCCCGGGACGAGCAGCGACTGGCCAGACATGCAGCGAGTCTAACCAGCGGGGATGGGGGAACATGTCGATGGCGAGAGGAGCTGGTCATGGCCCTGTTCAAGAAGCGCACGGTCGGCAAGCCGGGCGAGTGGTACTACTGCCTGGAGCACAAGAAGGTCGAAGAGGGGCCGGAGTGCCCCGGCAAGGACCGGTTCGGGCCGTACGCCTCCCGCACGGAGGCCGAACACGCGATGGAGACCGCCCGCGAGCGCAACCTCCAGTGGGAGAACGACCCCAACTGGCACGACGCCCCGACAGGCACGAGGGACGCCGAGAGCTGACCCCCAACGCCCGGGCCCCGACGGCCCGGGCGTTCACGACACCCGGCCCCCGGCGCGCCCCGCCCTCGGACGTTCGCGATGTGAGCGATGCTGCGGCTGCGACGGTAAGAGATTCGGGCTGACCCGGCCCAGTCGGCACGCTACCCGGGCCGCCGCGGCCTCGACGGCGTGATACCGGGGTGCATTGGCCCCAGCTGCGGTGTGCCCGGGTTGCAGCGGCCTCCGGGCCGGGAGACCCGGGCTGCGCCGGCCTCGGCGGCATAAGGCCCGGGGCGTTCCGGCCTCGGTGGCAGGGCCCGGGGGTGTCCCGGCCCCGGCTGCGGTGGGCCCGGGGTGCGTGGGCCTCGGCGGGAGGCTCGGGTTGTTTCGGGTTCGGCGGCGCGATGCCCGGGGTGTCCCGTCCCAGCGGTGCGACGTCCTGGCTGCCCCGGCTCCGGCGGTGGGAAGCCCGGGCTGTGTGGCCCCGGCGGTGCGATGCCGGGGTGCCCCGCCCCGGCGGTGCGACGTCCTGGGTGCCCCGTCCCGGCGGTGCGATGCCCGGGGTGCCCCGCCCCGGCGGTGCCACATCCTGGGTGCCCCCCGCCCCGGCGGTGCGATGCCCGGGGTGCCCCGCCCCGGCGGTGCGATGCCGGGGTGTCCTCGCCCCGGCGGTGTGGGGCCGGGGTGCGTGGCCTTGGCGGTGTGATGTCCGAGCTGTCAGGTCCCCTGGCGGCCGGTTGGGGGCGCGGTCTCGGTGGCGTGATGTCCGGGGCGCCCCGGTGCCGGTAGTGGGGCGGTCGGTGTCACCAGCGGGCGGGTGGTGGGGCTGTCAGGTGTTCTGCCAGGCGGGCCACCCGGTCGCGTAGCCGGCGTCGGCCCCGTGGGGTCGGCAGGGCGTTCTCCCCGGCTGCCGCGCTGACCAGGTGCTGCACCGTGTCGAGGTCCAGTTCCGAACCGTCCGGGACGGCCAGCGTCTCGTGCGCCAGGGACGGAAGCTCGCCCCGGCCGGGGCCGAGGGCCAGGATCGTCACTCCGGCGCGGCGGGCGTCGGACACCCGTTCCAGAAGCGGTGCGGCGGGCCCGGGCCCCTCGGGCGCGACCACCAGCAGCGTCTCACCCCGCCGGGCCGCCTCCAGCCGCCCCGGCCCGACCGCCAGGTGCGCCGGATCCGAGGGGCGGGCGTGGTGCCGTACCAGCGTCGGGGCCAGCTCCGGCGTGCCCGACCAGGCCGCCTCGTCCACCAGGTGCGCGGCGAGGTGCCACGGCTCGTACTCCGGCGTGCCGACCAGCAGCAGCCCGCCGCCGTGCGACACCACCGAGCCGCGCAGCGCCCCGGCGAACCGCCGGGTGGCCCCCAGCCACTCCGTCCCGGCGAGCACTTCCCGCAGCAGCGCGACCCGTACCGCATCCATGGGACCGCATCCTGCCCCGAGTGGTCGCCCGTGACGTGGAGTTCACCCCGCATTCGCCCGGGCTGGGGAGGCGTACCGGTCATCCGTACCGCCCTCGAACGACCTGGCCCGTCCGGGGCGGCGGCGCGGCCGTAGAGTCGGGGCCATGACCTCTACCGACAGTGCTGCCGCCGACAACGCCCAGAAGGCGCCCGCCAAGGACCCCTGGGACCTGCCCGACGTCTCCGGACTCGTGGTCGGCGTGCTCGGCGGAACCGGGCCGCAGGGCAAGGGCCTGGCCTACCGGCTCGCCAAGGCCGGCCAGAAGGTGATCATCGGCTCGCGGGCGGCCGATCGCGCCCAGGCGGCCGCCGGGGAACTCGGCCACGGCGTCGAGGGCGCCGACAACGCCGAGACCGCGCGCCGCAGCGACATCGTGATCGTCGCCGTGCCGTGGGACGGCCACGGCAAGACCCTGGAATCCCTGCGCGAGGAACTCTCCGGCAAGCTCGTCGTCGACTGCGTCAACCCGCTCGGCTTCGACAAGAAGGGCGCCTACGCCCTCAAGCCCGAGGAGGGCAGCGCCGCCGAGCAGGCCGCCGCCCTGCTCCCGGACTCCCGGGTCACCGCCGCCTTCCACCACCTGTCGGCCGTACTGCTCCAGGACCCGGAGATCGACGAGATCGACACCGACGTGATGGTGCTCGGAGAGGCCCGCGCGGATGTGGAGATCGTCCAGGCCCTGGCCGGACGCATCCCGGGCATGCGCGGCATCTTCGCCGGGCGGCTGCGCAACGCCCACCAGGTGGAGTCCCTGGTCGCGAACCTGATCTCCGTCAACCGCCGCTACAAGGCGCACGCCGGGCTCCGCGTCACCGACGTGTGAGCCGTCGGGGCGCATGGGGGACACTGGACGGCACCAGCAGTACCGCAGTGTCCCCCGACAGGAGTCACCCCATGCCCCGCCTCGGCCTCTACGCCCTGATCGTCTGCGTCCTCTCCGTGGCCGCCGCCGTCGTCTCCTTCACCCGGGGCAGCTTCCTGGGGATCGTGTGGGTGCTGCTGGCGGGCCTGTCGTCCAACATGTGCTGGTACTACGTCAAGCGCGCCAAGCAGCAGAAGTCCGCCACCGGCTGACCCCTCACGGAGCCACCGAGCAGAACTCGTTCGAGCCCTGCCAGAAGCGGTACAGCTCCTGACCGCAGTACACGCACGACTGTGCACTCTGTGCAGTACCATGCTGTCCTCAAGAGGGGGCCTCATGGCAAAGCCACTGCGCGGCCTGCGCGCTATCCGTCTGCCCGTGCTCACTGACTCCTCCACCAGCGTGGAGCGCCAGAGAGAGGCGGGCGACAAGTCCGCGGCAGCGCTGAACATCGACTTCGGGGAGGGGGACGGCCTCCGTGAAGCCGTCGACCTCGACGTCTCCGCGCTGAAGTTCAGCCCGTTCGCCCGCCCACAGTTGGGTAAGTGGCTTGCGCGCCCTGACGAGTACGACGCCATCGTCTGGTGGCGCTTCGACCGCGCCATCGCGTCGATGTCGGACATGCATGACCTAGCCAAGTGGGCGAAAGAGCATCGGAAGATGCTCGTCTTCGACGAGGGCGTAGGCAACGCCGGCCGACTCATCTTCGATTTCCGAAACCCCATGGACCCCATGGCAGAGCTCATGATGATGCTCTTCGCCTTTGCGGCCCAAGTGGAGCGCGTGAGCACCAAGGAACGGGTCACCGGCGCGCACGCTGCCATTCGGCAGATGGAGAACCGGTGGAAAGGCGGGCGACCGCCGTACGGTTACGAGCCTCAGCGTCTAGAAAGCGGAGGGTGGACGCTGAAGCCCGACGAGTACGCCGTGTCGGTCATACAGCGAATCATCCGCGACCTGAAAGGCGAAGGCAGCGTCACGGGAAAGGGGAAGTCCCCGACTGCAATCGCTATCGAGCTCACGTCGGAAGGTGTTCTCACTCCCCGGCGGTATTGGGCGAAGAAGCGGCAGGAACTCCGCCAGGCTCAGACTGCCACGTCGGCCGACGCGGAACTGAGCGACGAAGTCGAGGCTGAGGCCGAAGCGGAGGAGCCGGCGCAGAGTCGGCGCGGGTGGACTGGCGCGATCATCAAGGGGATGCTCACCGATCACGCCATGCTCGGGTGGAAGACCTACAACGGTCAGGTCGTCCGTAAGACGCAGACCGGGGTACCTGTCCCGTTCACAGACGAGCCGATCCTTACCCGCGAGGAGTTCGATCACGTGTCGGCGCTCTTCGCGTCACGAGCTCGTCAGCCCGTCGAGCGTAAGGACACGAACGCACCCCTCTTGGGTGTGCTCACGTGTGACGGATGCGGCGGACGCATGTACCTCCAACGCCGGACGAAGGTGCAGAACTACGTCTGCCAGGCCTTCAGCCCCGGCTTCCAGTGCCCCGCCCCGTCATCCATCAAGCAGTCTTGGGCGGAGGAGTACACGGAGCGGGAGTTCCTGCGGAAGCTCGGGGGTGTGCGCGTGCTGGAGCACGTCACGATTCCGGGTTACGACCCTGCGCCGGAAATCGAGGAGACGGAGGCAGACTTTAAGGCGCACTTGGCGGAGCGCGGTAAGCAGAAGTCCCGCGCGGCGATTGCGGCATGGCAGGAGCTCCACGACGCCCTAGACGCCCGCCTGGCGGAGCTGGAGGCGCGCCCGAAGACGGAGGCGCAGACCATCGTCAAGGAGCAAACCGCCACCTACGCGCAGATGTGGGAGGCGAGCGATGATCTTGAACGCCGGGCGCTGCTGCTGGACTGTGGTGTCGTGGTCCGCGTCAAGCGCGGCACTCGGGGCGGGTGGCGGAAGCTCGACGAGTCACGGGTGTCGTTCGACGTGACGGCGGGGTTCTTCGCTGACGCTGCTGCGGAACTCGACGGTCTAGCAGCTGAGTTGGCCAACTGACGGAGCACACAACAAAGCCCCTCCAGCCTGGCCGGAGGGGCTTTGATCATGCGCGGGCCGACGGTCGCTCAGGGAGCCTATCGGAGCGGTCTAGGTAGTAGTCCACCCATGCGCGCACGACCGCTGAGCGGTCCGTTCCTGCCTCTTTGGTCGCCTCGTCGAAGGCGTCCCATGTCTCGTCATCGATACCGCGGATGCCGCGCAGCTTGTGCTTGTGGACGTTGGCCATAACGGCAGTCTGCCAGGGTGGTTGACCACCTGTCGACCCTATGCCGCTATCGAGGCGTCGAAGGTGGTTAACCACCTATCCGGACGAAGGCCCTGAGGCATCCTGGCAGATCACACACGGGGCGCTCGTCCTCTATAGAGGAGCTTCCATCTGACGCAGAAGACCCCCTTCGTCCTCGTCGTCGGCAACACGAGCACCGCTGACGCTCTGGCCGACCTCACTGCCTTCGCCTGCGACGTCAGCGACCGTCTCCGCTTCCCCACCGTCGTCGCCACCGGTCGCGAGTACGACCCGACGGAGTACGAGGCGGTTGTGCTCGCCGATGGGTGGTCGGAGACGTTCGAGTCGGCCGCGCTGGGCTGTGAGGCACTCCTCGCCGACATGTGCACGCCGTATTGGATGACGTCTACGAGTACGACGTCAACACCACCTGCGGGCACTGTGGGGAGGACGACCCGGAGGCCGCTCCGGTGCGGTCCGTCGACGGCTGGACCGTGTCGGTGTGCCCGGGGTGCGCATCCCGCGGAAGGCCCGGGCCGAAGCCCAACCCCGCCGCACGCCACTCGCGGCACCGTGCCGACGAACGCGTCGTCACCTACCTCCCGCCTGACGGTTGTCAGGACGACCCGCCACCGATGCCGCCAGGGCGGACGTGGACGGGCGCCGAAGAGCAGCACTGGCGGGAGCTGTGGAGGACGCCGGCCGCACACGCGTGGGACGACGGTGTCTTCCCTGCCGTCGCTGCCCTTGTAGTGGCGACGTCGACCATCCTTGGGTCGGGCCGCGTGAGTGCCCAACTGATCGGCGAGCAACGCGCCCTGATGAACGACCTGGGTCTCACACCCGCTTCGATGGAGCGCATGCGCTGGGTCATCGGTGAGCCACCCCACACAGTGAGGCCCGACTGATGGGACGTCGAGAGCAGCGCGCACAGCGCATGCGCGACGAGGCACGAGGCGTGGACACACGCACGGGTCAGCTACCCGACTACCCGTGCCCTGCCCGCCTGGTGGAGGAGTGGCTTGCCCGGGGCTCTTTGCGTTCCATAGGAGGATTCAACATGCCTTATCGCGACATGCCCGAGTGCAAGCGACCGGGCACATTCAAGAGGTCGCCTCGTCGACGCCGTGACGGAGCTCAGGATCTCCCGGGGGACAAAGTAGCTGACTTCGTCGGCCTTGACCCGCTCTCGAATGCTCCGAAGCTCCTCGAAGCCCCGCAGAGGTTTGCCCGGGGCGGAAGAACGCGAGGCGGCATCCCTGGGGTGGACTCGATCCCGATCTTGGCGATGGAAAACGAGTTCATTATTCGCCGTGAGAGCGCTGAGAAGATCGGGTTCGATAAGCTCGCCTATATGAACGCCACGGGTGAAATCCCGGGCGTTCAGCGATTCGCCGACGGAGGCATCGTCGGAGCCCTGGGCGACGCCTGGGACTGGACTCGCGACAAGGTCAGCGGTGCAGTCTCCAAGGGAATCGACTGGGCGAAGACGGGCGCTGATCTGATCGCCAATCCGTCGAAGGTTTGGGCGAAGCTCATAAAGCCGATCCTCGACAAGGTGAAGTCGAACCTCGACGTCGGGGGACTGGGCGCCACGCTCGCGAAGTTCCCCGTGAAGATGGTCGGTGGCTGAAGGACAAGATCGTCGACGCCGTGACCTCCCTGGGCAGCAGTGGAGGCGGAGGCGGCAACATCGGCGGGACGATCCCGACGGGTGAGCGGGCAGGCATCATCCGCGCTGCCATGGCTGCCGCGCACGTGCCCCCACCGGGCACTGTCGAGCAGTGGCTCCGCGGCATGAATACGCTGATCATGCGTGAGTCCGGCTGGAATCCGAACGCCCGCAACAACTGGGACATCAACGCCAAGAACGGCGTCCCGTCTCAGGGGCTCGCCCAGACGATCCCGCCCACGTTCAACTCCTACGTCCCGGCGTCCCTGCGCTCCCGCGGGATCCTGGACCCGGTGGCGAATGTGGCGGCGTCCATTCGCTACATCGTCGCCCGGTACGGCAACATCACGAACGTCCAGCAGGCCAACGCGAACATGCCGCCTGCCGGCTACGCGATGGGTGGCCGTGTCGAGCCAACGTGGTTCGACGACGGGGGCATGATCGACCCCGGCTTGCACCTCGTCGCGAACGGGACGGGACGCCCGGAGCCAGTCTTCACTGCTCAGCAGTGGGCGGACATCCGCGGCGCGAAGAGCGGCGGTGCGACGACGCTCTCCCCAGTCATCGAAAACCACGTTTACGTGGGCGCCCGTGAGCTGACTGACATCGTTGACGAACGCATGGTCGTCCACGACGACGCCCTTGCGCGCGACATGCACTACGGCCGCAACGTCTGACGAACACCTAGCCGCCCCTCCGCCATGGACGGGGCGGTTCGCACACTCCCTACCCACACCCCGCGGGCCGACATGGTCCGTGGGGCGTTCCTATGACTTCAGGAGGAGCACCATCCTTGGACAGTCGGCGAAGAACCAGAGCATCACTTGCCCGCACTGCAAGGCAGACGTCGAGCAGCAGCCTGGCGCGGGACGCGTCAAGCTCTACTGCGCGCCGGAGCACGGCCGGGCCTGGCAACGTCGCATGCGCCACGCGGGTTGGCTCTAGGCGCTCTTGCGCAACACCACCCTCCGGCGGGATGGTCGTAGAACATTGCGCAACCCGCGTGACGACGGAGGCCACTATGGCGCTCACTAGCTTCGGCAAGGACCCGGAAACGAATGGGGATCACTGCCCTACGGTGTTCCTGGACAAGGAGAGGCAGGAGTTCGTCTTCCAAGGATGGAAGGCGGACGAGGCACTCCAGGCAGAATGCCTGAAGACGGGGCCTATCCCCGACACGGAGGCAGTCGTCCGACTGCCCGTCCGCATGGCGCAGCAGATCAGGGAGGCGCTCGATGCCGCAGAACGTGCCCCCGTTCGCTGAGCTCCTCGCCGGCTGTCAGCGCTCCGCGGTCCACCTGGAGACGCGGGACGTCTACGGAGTTGTGGAGGAGGACGCCGACTTTGCCGCATGGCGCGACGGGTGGGAGTACGACCTCGACGACCGGTCGTCGTGGTGGAACGGCTTTCACGACTCCGTGGCCGACGCTGTGAGTCGTGGCGTCAGCTTGCGTCGAGCCCGGATCGTCTCGGAGCCCGTCAGTGAGTACATCCGGTACGAGCACTCATGCACGCCGCAGAACCTTGCGGCCGGCGAAGACGTCCGGTGGCTGCCTCGCCGCCTCGCGTCGGACTTGCTCCTCCCCGGAAACGACCTCTGGATCTTCGATGACCGGCTCATCCGCTTCAGTCTGTTCGCAGGCGACGGACGGTTCGTCGAGGACTTCATGTGCGACGCGGCCGACGTCGTGAAGCGCCATGCGGAAACGTTCGAAGCCGTGTGGGAGCGCGCCATCCCGCACGAGGACTACCGGATCTGAGCGACGCCCAGTGACGCAACCTCCCTACCCTTCAACGGCCCTTGACGCCGCACGTCGAGCCATCGCGGAACAACTCCGCGAGATCCGGCGTGATGCGGGTCTGACGGGTAGGGAGGTCGCTGCCCGCGCAGGTTGGCAGCCCTCGAAGGTGTCGCGGCTCCAGAGCGCAACGACCCCTCCGACAGACGACGACATCCGGGTTTTCTGCCGCGCGTGCGACGCAGAGGACAAGATCCCGGATCTCCTCGCAGCCAACCGCACGGCCGACTCCATGTATCTGGAGTGGAAGCGTGTCCAGCGCACCGGCCTGCGACGGCTGCAAGAGTCCCGCATCCCGCTGTACGAGCGCACGCGAACCTTCCGCGTGTACAGCTCCAGTGTGATCCCCGGGTTCCTCCAGACCTACGAGTACGCCGCCGCGCTGCTCGGCACCATCGCGAACTTCCACGGAGCCCCTGGCGACGTCGCTGACGCAGCAGAGGCCCGGGTGGAGCGGTCGCACATCATCCGTGAGGGTGGGCATCGGTTCGCCATCGTCCTGGAGGAGTCCGTCCTTCGCCACGTCGTGGGCGACGCCGCGACGATGGCCGGTCAGTTGGGTTACCTGCTGTCCGCCATGGCGCTCCCCTCCGTCTCCGTCGGCATCGTCCCCACCGGGCGCCCCCGGGGGATGTGGACGTTGGAGACGTTCACGGTCTTCGACGAGAACCGTGTCCATGTTGAACTGCTTACGGCAGCCATAACGGTGACGACGCCCGGAGAGATCACGCAGTATGCCCACGCCTTCGAGGAGATGGCGGGTCTAGCTGTGTACGGCGCGGAAGCGCGGTCGCGTATCTCAGCCGCGATTGATTCGCTCGACTGAAGAGCCGTAGAACTTCATAGAACCTCGTGGAATTCCCATTCACATCACACCTACCTTCGACGAACAGAACCCGCGCGGCGGAGGTGCAGGGATGGCGCTTGAGACAACGCTCAGAGAACCGATCCATCTGACGGACCCACTTACGGCGGAACCGCCCCACCCCGTCAGGGGTTGCGACATGTGTGAATCGAGGTTCGGGCAGTGGCAAGAAGCCTCTAACCCGCGGAGCACTGCTTACGATCCGTCGCACGCAACGGATCTGGCGATCGAGATCAAGCGCCACCCGCACGAGTGGAAGAAGACGGCGCGATGAACAACGGGCCGTTCCCGTGGGTGGTGACGAAAGAGGAGCTGGAGCAGGCACCGACCGGAGCTTTCGTCGAGTGCGCGGACTGTCTTGGAGACAACAGGACGTTGCGCGACGGCGATGACCCGCTCAGGTGGGCCCGGGATCACGTGGCGATGCTGCCGCATCACAACCGATTCCGCGTCGTCACCCTGAAGAACTTCAGCATCGCTTCCGTCCTGTCGCCTACACCTGACTCCGCGCGCTGACTGCCCCGAGCAGACGTCCCGCGGAGGGCGCGGCGGGGTCTGAGGCCGGCATACCCGGCCCCGCCCGCGTCCTGACTCCTCGTCCCGTTCCTCTGGATCTTCGCGGGACGAGGTGCCGCTCGACGACGACAGCGCCCGATCATGGCGGGCGCTGGGGCGGACGAGCCCCGTTCATCTCCCGAGCCCTGGGGAGGTGAGCGGGGCTTTTGTGTTTCCGCCGGTCGTCAGGCTGTACAGCCCACGTTAGGCCCGGTGTCCCGTAGGAAGCTGAATACATAGTCGTATAGGTATTGACCGCAGTACGTCTCGAAGTCGCTGATCCCGAGCGACTTCAGGATCGTGTCGATCACGTCGAAGAAGACGCCGTTGACCGCCGGCAGCCACAGCAGCGCGAACACGAACAGCAGGCCGAACGGCGCGAACGGCTCCACCTGACGCCGGATGCCGTAGGACAGCCACGGTTCGAGCACGCCGTAGCCGTCCAGGCCCGGCACCGGCAGGAAGTTCAGCAGCGCGGCCGTCACCTGGAGCAGCGCGAGGAAGGCCAGCGCGAACCGGAAGTCGCTCGGCACGCCGTCCAGCGCGTCCAGCCAGAACGGGGCGGTGCAGACGACGGCGAACAGCACGTTCGTCAGCGGGCCCGCCGCCGAGATCAGGCTGTGCTTCCAGCGCCCCTGGATCCGGCCCCGCTCGATGAACACGGCACCGCCGGGCAGACCGATGCCGCCCATGATCACGAAGATCACCGGCAGGACGATGCTGAGCAGGGCGTGGGTGTACTTCAGCGGGTTGAGGGTCAGATAGCCCTTCGCGCCGATGGAGATGTCGCCGCTGTGCAGGGCGGTGCGCGCGTGCGCGTACTCGTGCAGGCACAGCGAGACGATCCACGCCGCCGTCACGAACAGGAACACGGCGACGCCGGGCTGCTCGGCGAACCCGGTCCAGGTCGCCCAGCCCGTGACCGCCGTCACGGCGACGATCCCGACGAACACGGGACTGATCCGTCGCTCGCTGTGGCGGGTGGTGGCGGTGGTCATGGGGCTCCCTGCACTCGTCGACACGGGGTGGAACGGCCCGACGGTACCGGGCCCGGGTGAAAAACGTCTCGCGCGGGGCGGTCGGTTCCGGGGAGGGTGGGCCCATGGGGCTGTGGCACGTGTTCTACGAGGACTGGCAGATGGAGTGCTGCGGCACGCCGTTCTCGGTCGGGGACGAGGTGAGCTGGCCGCTGCTGCTCCTGGACGCGGACACCGTGCTGGGCGGCGGCTGGCGCGACCAGCTCACCGAGGTCGCCGGGCCCGTGACGGACCTGGGCGGGGTGCGGCTGGTCCGGGAGGCGACGGGCCTGCCGGTGGCGCTGGGGGCGGACCCCGGCGCCGAGGAGGACCGGCGCCCGCGGCCGGGGAGCCGGACCCGGACGGCGGGGCTGCTGTGCGTCGAACGGCACGGCGCGAGGTGGCCCGAGGCCAGCGGGCGGGTGCGGGCCGTCCAGGTCCTGACCCAGACCTGGACCGAGACCGCGCCCGGCTCCCGCTCCTACGAGCCGGTCGCGGGCAAGCGCGCGTTACGGACGGTGGAGCGCTGCCCGCGCCGGTTCACCGAGACCGGCGGAGACCGGGCCGCCGACGGGCGGGCACGCAGTTCCCGGGAGTCGGGCGTGGTCGTGACCCTGGACGTGCCGGGCACGAACTCCCGCCTCTCCCACGCCGTCCGCCGGGCCCGGGGCCTACCCGAGCAGCACACCGAGCCCGGCGCGGAGACCCGGGGCATCGGGGCGGCGGACCTGACGGCCCTGCTGGAGACCCTGAGCACGACGACACCCCCACGGCAACCGGCCGACCGCACCCGACGCCGCCACGCGGGCACGTGAACGCCCCCACACCCGCCCCCACCCCCGCCCCCGACCGGCCCGCCGCACCGGCGATCGCCGTGACCCGCCCCCCGTACACCGGAGACAATGAGCCCGTGCACTACCGCATCCTCGGCACCACACAGGCGCTCCGCAGTGACGGGACAACCGTTTCGGTCGGCGGGGCGCGGTTGCGTGCGCTGCTGACCGTGCTCGCGCTGCGGGCCGGACGGACCGTGCCCGCCGGGCTGCTCGTCGACGAGGTGTGGGGCGGGCAGCCGCCCGCCGACGCGCCCGGCGCGCTCCAGGCGCTGGTCGGGCGGTTGCGGCGGGCGCTCGGCGCTGCCGCGATCGCCTCCGTCGAGGGCGGGTACCGCCTCACCGCCGCCCCTGACGACGTCGACCTGCACCGGTTCGAGCGGCTGGCCGGTGAGGGGCTGCGGGCGCTGGCCGACGGCGACCCCGCCAAGGCCCTCGTGGTCCTCGACGACGCCCTCGCCCTGTGGCGCGGCCCGGCCCTCGCCGACCTGCCCGACCGCACCGCCGAGGCGGCCCGCCGGGACACCCGCCGCCTGGACGTGCTGCGCGCCCGCCACACCGCCGCCCTCGCCCTCGGCCAGGCCGAGCAGTCGCTGCCGGAACTGACCGCCCTCTGCGACGGCCACCCCCTGGACGAGCCCCTCCAGGCGCTGCGGCTGCGCGCCCTGCGGGACGCCGGCCGCGCGGCGGAGGCCCTGGACGCCTACGACGACGTCCGGCGCCTCCTCGCCGACCGCCTCGGTACCGACCCGGGACCGGAACTGCGCTCGCTGCACGCCGAGTTGCTGAGCCTCGGGGAGCTGCCCGGCGCCGCGCCCGCCGCACGGGAGCAGGGCGCGTCCGTCGGCAACCTGCGCGCCCGGCTCACCTCCTTCATCGGCCGGGAATCCGACATCGACACCATCCGCGGGGACCTCGCGGCGGCCCGTCTTGTCACCCTGCTCGGCCCGGGCGGCGCGGGGAAGACCCGGCTGTCGCAGGAGGCCGCCGAGGCCGTGCGCGAGACCATGCCCGGCGGGGTGTGGTTCGCCGAACTCGCCCCCGTCGACGACCCCGACGCCGTACCGGAGGCCGTGCTCACCGCCGTCGGGGCCCGCGAGACCGTGCTGTACGGCGGCGGCGCCGAGGGCATCCGCGCCGTCACCGAGCGGCCGGACGACCCCGTCGAGCGCCTCGCCGAACACTGCTCCCGGCCCCGCATGCTGCTCATCCTCGACAACTGCGAGCACGTCGCCGACGCCGCCGCCCGGCTCACCGAGGAGCTGCTGGCCCGCTGCCCCGACCTCGCTGTGCTCGCCACCAGCCGCGAACCCCTCGGTGTACCGGGGGAGTTGCTGCGGCCGGTGGAGCCGCTGCCCGAGCCGGTCGCGCTGCGGCTGCTCGCCGACCGGGGTGCGGCCGCCCGGCCCGGCTTCCGGATCGAGGACGATCCCGAAGCGTGCGCCGAGATCTGCCGGCGTCTCGACGGCCTGCCGCTGGCCATCGAACTGGCCGCCGCCCGGCTGCGGATGCTCACGCCCCGCCAGATCGCCGACCGCCTCGACGACCGCTTCCGTCTCCTCACCTCCGGCAGCCGTACCGTCCTGCCCCGCCAGCAGACCCTGCGCGCCGTCGTCGACTGGTCCTGGGACCTGCTCGACGAGGACGAACGTGACGTCCTGCGGCGGCTGTCGGTGTTCGCCGGCGGTTGCGACCTGCCCGCCGCGGAGGCGGTGTGCGGACCGGCCGCCCTGGAGGCGCTCGGCTCCCTCGTCGACCGCTCGCTGGTCGTGGCCGCCCCGCCGGACGGCTCGGCCGACGGGGAGATGCGCTACCGGCTCCTGGAGACGGTCGCCGAGTACGCCGGCGAACGGCTGGACGAGTCGGGGCAGCGCGCCGAGGCCGAGCGCGCCCACCTGACGTACTTCCGTGAACTGGCCCGCCGTACCGACCCGTTGCTGCGCGGCCGGGAGCAGCTCACCGCCATCCACCGGCTGGAGCGCGAGTACGAGAACCTGCGCACCGCGCTGCGCCACGCCGTCGCCCTGCGCGACGAGCAGGAGGCGCTGTGCCTGGCGCTGTCCCTCGTCTGGTACTGGCAGATGCGCGACCTGCGCATCGAGGCGCGCAACTGGTGCCGCGAAGTCATGGCGCTCGGCCCCGACCCCTTCGCCGAGCCCGTCCGTCCGGCCGCCGCGGTGTGGGAGCGCTGCACCGACGCCCCGCCCCCGATGACCGGCGAGGTCCTCGCGGAGGCCCGGCGCGGTATCCACCTCGCCCATCTGGCCTGCATGGACACCGAGCTGGACGCCTGGCAGAACCCGGATTCCCAGCGGAAGCTGCGCGCCATCGCCGCCACCTACGAGCCCGGCCTTCCGCAGAACTGCCGTATGCCCGGCCTGCTCTGGTTCTTCGCCGTGATGCTGACCGGAGACATGGACCGGCTGCGCGTCATCATCGACGCCTCCATCCGCACCTGCCGGCAGACCCCGGGCTTCGACTGGGAGCTCGCCTCCGGCCTCCAGATGCGGGCCAACTTCCGCGCCAACCGCACCGACTGGGCCGGGGACGCCGCCCGCGACGCCGACGAGGCACTGGAGGTCTTCCGCCGCCTGGGCGACGACTGGGGCACCGCCGAGGCCCTCTCCGCCCGCGCCGAGGCCCAGGAACGCAAGGGCGCCTACGCTGTGGCCGCCGCCGACTACGAAGCGGCCATCGGGCATGCCGAACGCCTCGGCGCCCGGGCCCAGGCGGCGGTCCTGAGCGCCCGGCTGGGCAACGCGCTGCTGGAGGCGGGCGAGGACGAACGCGGTGAGCGGTTGCTGCGCGAGGTGATCGCCCAGCACGAGGACTCGCACAGCGAGGCCATGCCCGCCGCGCGTCTCTTCCTGGCCGGCCGGCTGGGCATGACGGACCGCGTTCCCGAGGCGCGCGAACAGCTGCGGCGGCTGCGGCAGGACTTCCGTATCGCCCACTTCATCGTCTTCGACGCCTACATCCTCGGCGCGGAGGCGTGGCTGGACGTCACGGAGGGGAGGTACGAGGAGTGCCTGCGCCTGATCCGCAAGGGGATGAAGCGGGCCGCCGATCCGCTGTCCGAGGCCATCACGCCCCATCTGCGCTCGGGGTATCTGATCATCGGCGCCCGGGCCCTGGCCGCCATGGACGGCGGAGGACGCGCCGGGGACGCGGCCCGCTGCCTGGGTGCCTTCGACGCCCTGTTGCCGCCCCGGCACGTCGCCCAGCGGCAGGAGCGCGAGACCCGCGAGCGAACGGAGCGCCAGGCCAGGGCGCTGCTCGGGGACCAGGCGTACGAGAGCGCGTACGCCGAAGGCGGCCGCCTCTCCCTGGAGGAGGCCGCCGCCCTGCTGTGACGCGCATCGGGCGCGCCCGGTCAGCTCTTGGTGCGGAACTTGTGGATCGCGACGGGCGCCATCACGGCCGTGATCAGCACCGACCAGCCGAGTGTCACCCACAGGTCGTGGGCGACCGGCCCGCCCACCATCAGACCGCGCGCGGCGTCCGCGAGCGTGGACAGCGGGTTGTAGTCGGTGAAGGCCTG
Organism: Streptomyces sp. NPDC007929; assembly: GCF_042959065.1. NCBI lineage: Bacteria > Bacillati > Actinomycetota > Actinomycetes > Kitasatosporales > Streptomycetaceae > Streptomyces > Streptomyces sp. NPDC007929. The sequence continues at coordinate 1,002,167 of NZ_JBIBKD010000002.1, forward strand.
GAGCCAGCCCGGCATGGACGTGGTCGGGGCGAAGATCGACGAGCCGAACTGGAGCGGGAACAGCACCAGGAAGCCCATCGCCTGCACGGACTGCGCACTCTTCATGATCACGCCCAGGGTGAGGAACACCCACATGATCGACGAGGCGAACGCTGTCGACAGCGCGACCGCCGCGAACAGCCCGGGCCAGTTGGTGATCTCGAACCCGACCGCCACGGAGACGACCATGAGGACGGCGGTCGCGAACAGCATCCGCAGCAGCTCCACGGAGATCTTCGCGAACAGCACCGAGCCGCGCCCGATGGGCAGTGACCGGAAGCGGTCCATGACACCGGAGTTGAAGTCCTGGCTGAAGCCGGTGCCGACGCCCTGGGAGAGCGTCATGCTCATCATCGCGATCATGCCGGGGATCACGTACTGCACGTACTGGTCCTGCCCGCCGCCGAGCGCCTGCCCGATCGAGCCGCCGAACACGAACACGAACAGCAGGGTGAAGATGACCGGCATCAGCAGCGCGTCGGCCATCGACTCCGGGTCCTGGCGGATCCACAGCAGATTTCGGCGGACGAGGGCACTGGTGTGCCGCACATGCCCGCGCAGCGAGATACGGGCGTCGTCCTTCGACGCGGGGCTGGTCAGGGTGGCGGCACTCATACGGCGACCTCTTCGCGGTCCTCGGCGGGCGGGGCGTCCTGCGGGGCACTGGCACGGTGGCCGGTGAGGGACAGGAACACCTCGTCCAGGCTGGGCAGTTCGGTGGTGACGGCGGCGAGTGTGATGCCGCGGGAGGTGACGGCGCCCACGACGGCGGTGAGCTGCTCGTCGCTGAGGATCGGGACCAGCAGGGTCCCGGAGGCGGCGTCCACGGTGGTGGTCGCGAGTCCGGTGATGCCGAGCCCGTCCAGGTGCGCGGCGAGCGGCCGCAGGTGCAGGGCGTCGGCCGGCCTGATCCGCAGGGTCCGCCCGCCGACCTTGGCCTTGAGCTCCTCGATGCCCCCGCCCGCGACGACCCGGCCCTTGTCCACGACCGTCAGCTCGGAGGCGAGCTGCTCGGCCTCCTCCATGTACTGCGTGGTCAGCAGCACGGTCACCCCGTCGCCGACCATGGTCTTGACCTCGTCCCACACCTCGTTGCGGGTGCGCGGGTCGAGGCCGGTGGTCGGTTCGTCGAGGAACAGGACGGCGGGCCGGCCGATCATCGAGGCCGCCAGGTCGAGCCGCCGCCGCATACCGCCGGAGTAGGTGCTCGCGGGCCGCTTGGCCGCCTCGGTCAGCGAGAACCGCTCCAGCAGCTCGTCCGCCCGGGCACGGGCCTCCTTGCGCGGCAGGTCGAGCAGCCGGCCGATCATGTACAGGTTCTCCCAGCCGGGGAGCTTCTCGTCGACGGACGCGTACTGGCCGGTGAGGCCTATCACCCGCCGCAGCTGCCGCGGCTGCCGTGCCACGTCGTAGCCGGCCACGGTCGCCTGTCCCGAGTCGGCCTTCAGCAGGGTGGACAGGATCCGCACCAGGGTGGTCTTCCCGGCCCCGTTCGGCCCGAGCACCCCCATCACGGTGCCCTCCCGCACCTCCAGGTCGACCCCGTCCAGAGCCTTGGTCTCCCCGTAGTGCTTCACCAGCCCCCGCACGGTCACAGCGGCGCCGCCGGTTCGTGTGTCGATTCGCGTCATGGCACAGACGGTCTCAGGGCCCACCGACAAATCACCGACAAGCCGCCGACACCCCTTGTCGGCGCTCCCGACGCAGTGGGTGCTCTTGCCGGAAAAGTGGGTGCTCCTGCCGGAAGGGGAACAGCCCGTCGGCTGGGGGAGGGCCGACGGGCTGTTCGTGGTACCGCTGTGGCTTCCTAGTGGACGGAGTTCTCCTCCTGCGGGAACGTTCCGCCGACGACCTCGTCGGCGAACGCCTTCACCGCGTCGCCCATCACCTCACGCAGGTTGGCGTACTGCTTGACGAACTTCGGCACCCGCCCGCCGGTCAGGCCCAGCATGTCCGTCCACACCAGCACCTGCGCGTCGGTCTCGGGGCCCGCCCCGATCCCCACCGTCGGGATGTGCAGCACCCGCGTCACCTCGGCGGCCAGCTCCGCGGGGACCAGCTCCAGCACCACCGCGAACGCGCCCGCGTCCTGCACGGCCTTCGCGTCCCGCAGCAGCTGCTGGGCCGCCTCCTCGCCCCGGCCCTGCACGCGGTAGCCCATCGCGTTGACCGACTGCGGGGTCAGGCCGATGTGCGCCATGACCGGGATGCCGGACTCGACGAGCAGCCGGATCTGGTCGTACGACCGCTCGCCTCCCTCCAGCTTCACCGCCTGCACCCCGGCCTCCTTCACCAGCCGGGTCGCCGAGCGCAGCGCCTGCACCGGACCCTCCTGGTAGGAGCCGAAGGGCAGGTCGCCGACGATCAGCGCGCGGGAGGTGCCCCGTACGACCGCCGCCGACAGCATCGTCATCTCGTCGAGGGTGACGGGCACGGTCGTCTCGTACCCGAGGTGGCAGTTGCCCGCGGAGTCGCCGACGAGCATCACCGGGATGCCGGCCTCGTCGAAGACGGACGCGGTCATCGCGTCGTACGCGGTGAGCATCGGCCACTTCTCGCCGCGCTCCTTGGCGACGGCGATGTCCCGCACGGTGATACGGCGGGTGCCCTTGCCCCCGTACAGCGCCTTGCCGCTGTCGGAGGGCCTGGTCTGAGCAGTCTGGGCAGCCGGAAGCTGCGTCATGGCACGGCTCCTAACACGTCATCTCGAGGCGCCCTGACGGCGTCCCCGGACCACGTCCATGGTGGCACCTCGTGCCATCGAGGGCTAGGGGAGGCCCTGTGAGTTCCGCCCCGGGGCCGGATGCGGGAGTTGCGTAAATTCCGGGTAAGAGTATTCCAATACGAGACGGTCTCGTATCGAAATGGCTCTAGGCTCGGACCCATGACTACTCCTGCCGACCCGGCCGCCCCCACCGGCCCACGCGTACCGGAAGCGGTGCACCGGCGCCGCTGGGCGATCCTCGGCGTGCTGATGCTCAGCCTGCTCATCGTGGTGCTCGACAACTCGATCCTGAACGTCGCCATCAAGACCATCTCCACCCCGCCCCCCACCGGCCTGGGTGCCACCCAGAGCCAGCTGGAGTGGGCGATCAACGCCTACACCCTCGTCTTCGCCGGCCTGCTGTTCACCGCCGGCCTGCTCGGTGACCGGCTGGGCCGCAAGAAGGTGCTGCTCGGCGGGCTCGCCGTGTTCGGCCTGGGATCCGCGCTCGCCGCGTTCTCCGGCTCGCCGGGCGAGCTGATCACCTTCCGGGCCGTGATGGGCCTGGGCGCGGCGTTCGTCATGCCCGCCACCCTCGCCGTCCTCATGAACGTCTTCGAGCGCGAGGAGCAGCCCAAGGCCATCGGCATCTGGGCGGGCGGCGTCGGCCTCGCCGTCGCCATCGGCCCGATCACCGGCGGTCTCCTGCTCGACCACTTCTGGTGGGGCTCGGTCTTCCTGGTCAACGTGCCGATCGTGGTGCTCGGGCTCGTGCTGATGCTCTGGCTGGTGCCCGACTCGCGCGATCCGCGCCCGGGCCGGATCGACCCGGTCGGCGTCGTGCTCTCCGTCGTCGGCCTGGTGCTGCTCGTCTACGGCATCATCAAGGGCGGCCAGCTCGCCGACTTCACCGACGCGACCGTGCTGGCGACCATCGCCGCCGGGATCGCCGTGCTCGTCGCCTTCGTGGTGTTCGAGAAGCGCAGCGACCACCCGTCGATAGACGTCACCTACTTCAAGGACAAGGTCTTCTCGTCCGCCATCGCCGCGATCGCGCTGGTCTTCTTCGCGCTGATGGGCGTGACGTTCTTCGCCGTCTTCTACACCCAGAGCGTGCGCGGCTACTCGCCGCTGCAGACCGGTCTGCTGATGCTGCCGCTGGCCGCCGCCCAGCTGATCTTCGCGCCGCGCGCCCGGCTGGTGGTCGACCGCTTCGGCAACCGGGTCACGACCACGGCCGGCATGGTCGTCATCGCCGCCATGCTCGCCGCCTTCGCCACCCTGGACGCGGACACCCCCATCTGGATCCTGGAAGTGATCTTCTTTCTCATGGGGGCCGGCATGGCGCACATCATGACGCCGGTCAGCGTCGTCATCATGCAGGCCCTGCCCCGGGAGAAGGCCGGCTCCGCCTCCGCGCTCAGCAACACCTTCCGGCAGGTCGGCGGCGCCCTCGGCATCGCCGTCCTCGGCTCGGTGCTGTCCACGGCGTACCGCACGGGCATCGAGGACAAGCTCGGCGTGCTGCCCCCGGCCCTGCGGCACACCGCGGGGGAGTCCATCGAGGCCACGCTCGGCGTCGCGGACAAGCTCGGCCCGCGCGGCGACGCACTCGTCGCCCCGGCCTACGACGCGTTCCTGCACGCCATGCACACCACCGCCCTGTGGGGTGCGGGCGTCGCCCTGATCGGCGCGGTCGTCGTGGCGCTGTTCCTGCCCGGCAAGCCTCCCGCGCCCCAGCAGGGCGAGGGGGAAAAGGAGTTGTCGCACACGCGGGCGTAAGCCTGCGGGAGAATTCACCGTCCGTACCGACAGGAACGGTCTCCACCCGGTCAGGAAAGGACACAGCGACGTGAGCCTCGCCGAACGGCGCTCTCCGCACGGCGCACCCGCGAGGGGCCGCCCCAGAAGCGAGGCCGTCGAGCGCGCCATCATCGAGGGCGTGATGAAGCTCCTGGAGGAGGGCGTGCCCCTCGCGGAGCTGTCCATCGAGCGCATCGCCCGCACCGCCGGCGTCGGCAAGGCCACCATCTACCGCCGCTGGAGCGGCAAGGAGGAGCTCTTCGTCGACGTCGTGCGCGCCGCGGAGCCCCCGGACCCGCCGCTGCCCGGCACCTCCATGCGCGACGACCTCGTGGTCCTGCTGGAGCAGGTGCGCCGGCGGGGCCTGGCCAACCGCTCCTCGGCGATCCTGCACAGCGTGCAGGCCCAGATGAAGAGCAGTCCCAAGCTCTGGGCGGCGTACCAGGCCACCGTCGTCGCCCCGCGCCGCCGGCTCGGCCTGGAGGTGCTGCGCCGCGGCCGGGAGAACGGCGAGCTGCGCACGGACCTCGACCTCGAACTGCTCAACGACCTGTTCGTCGGCCCCGTGCTCGTGCGGGCCGTGCTGCGGCCCGACTCCGATCTGCCCGACGACCTCGCCGAGCAGGTCGTCGACACCCTGCTCGAAGGGCTACGCCCCGTCAGTTCCGACCCCCACCAGCCCGGCTGAGTGTGCGCGTTCTGTCACAGTGCGCGCTTTCCCCCGGCCCGGCCGGAACTCCCCGCGGGGACTCGGACGTCATCGCCCCCGTACGGCCGTCACAGGACGGCGGGAACGGAACGGATCATCCCCTAGGGTCGTAAGGACACGGGGGCGATGGTGTGCACGGCAGGCAGTGAGGCGACGGTATGGCGCAGCAGGCGTACATGACGGAGACGGACAACGGCGGCTCGGGGCCCGAGCACCGGGGAACCCGGCTTCGGCGCCTGTTCGACCGGCTGACGGCGCCCTGGCGGGGCGACCCTCGGATCTGGCGGCGCGGACTGGTCGTCGCCGCGTGCGCGGTGCTGCTGGCCCTGGTCATGGTGCTGCACTCGCGCATCCCGAACGCCGTCGGCAACCTGGGCAGCCTCACCGAGACGTTCCTGCCCTGGCTGGGGCTGCTCGTCCCGGTGCTGCTGGTCCTCGCCCTGGTCCGTAAATCCGCGACCGCGCTGATCGCGCTGGTGCTGCCGTCCGTGGTCTGGCTGAACCTCTTCGGCGGCCAGCTCAGCGACAAGACCGCGACCGGCGGCGACCTCACGGTGGTCACGCACAACGTCAACGCCGACAACCCCGACCCGGCCGGCACCGCCCGTGACGTGGCCGCCTCCGGCGCGGACGTGCTCGCCCTGGAGGAGCTGACGCCGGCCGCCGTCCCGACGTACGAGAAGGCGCTGGCGTCGGCCTACCGCTACCACTCGGTGCAGGGCACGGTCGGGGTGTGGAGCAAGTACCCGCTCAGCGGGGTGCGGGACGTCGACCTCGACATGGGCTGGACGCGTGCGATGCGCGCCACCGTGACCGCCCCGTCCGGGCAACTGGCCGTCTACGTCGCCCATCTGCCGTCCGTGCGCGTGAAGATGGAGGCCGGCTTCACCGCCCGCCAGCGTGACCGCAGCGCCGACTACCTGGGCGAGGCCATCGCCGACGAGCCGCTGAAGAACGTCGTCCTGCTCGGTGACCTCAACGGCACGATGAACGACCGCGCGCTCAACGCCGTCACCTCGCAGATGCGCTCGACGCAGGGCGCGGCGGGCAGCGGGTTCGGCTTCAGCTGGCCCGCGTCGTTCCCGATGGCGCGTATCGACCAGATCATGGTCCGGGGCCTGAAGCCGGAGAGCTCGTGGACCCTTCCGGAGACCGGCAGCGACCATCTGCCGGTCGCGGCCCGTGTGAGGGTCACCACAAGCGGCTCCTGAAACCCGCTGGTCAGAGCAGTTCCGTCAGAAATCGGCAGCTGAGGCGTCGCCGCGTGGAACAGCACGCCTGAGAGACTTTGTTCCGTACTTGAACATACGCGTACGGATCTCCAAGCAAGTCTCGAAAGGCTCCTTCATGCCACTGGCCCTGCTCGCCCTCGCCGTGGGCGCCTTCGGCATCGGTACGACCGAGTTCGTGATGATGGGGCTGCTGCCCGACGTCGCGGACGACCTGAACATCTCGATACCCAGCGCCGGCCACCTGGTGTCGGCGTACGCGCTGGGCGTGGTCATCGGCGCCCCGCTGCTGGCCGCCGTCACCGCCAGGATGTCCCGGCGCACGGTCCTGATCGGCCTGATGGGACTGTTCGTCGTGGGCAACGCCCTTTCCGCCCTCGCGCCGGACAACGGCTGGCTGCTGGCCGCCCGCTTCCTGAGCGGTCTGCCGCACGGCGCCTTCTTCGGCGTGGGCGCCGTCGTCGCGACGAACCTGGTCGCCCCGGAACGCAAGGCGCGCTCGGTCTCGCTGATGTTCCTCGGCCTGACGGTCGCGAACGTCGCGGGTGTGCCGGTCGCGACCCTGATGGGGCAGCACCTCGGCTGGAGGGCGACCTTCCTCGGCGTCAGCGCCATCGGCCTGGCGGCGATCGCCGCGCTCGCCTTCCTCATCCCGCACGACCACGAGCACACCACCGCCCAGGGCCTGCGCGGCGAACTCGCCGCCCTGCGCTCCGTCCCGGTCTGGCTGTCGCTCGGCACCACCGTCGCGGGCTTCGGTGCCCTCTTCGCGGCCTACAGCTACATCACCCCGATGCTCACGGACGCCGCCGGTTACGCGGACGCCAGCGTCACCCTGCTGCTGGCGCTGTTCGGCGTCGGCGCGACCGCCGGCAACCTGCTGGGCGGCCGGCTGGCCGACCACTCGCTGCGCGGCACGCTGTTCGGCGGCCTGACCTCACTGGTGGCGGTGCTGGCGCTGTTCCCGCTGCTGATGCGCACGGAGCTCACGGCCGCCGTGGCCGTGATCCTGCTCGGCATGGCGGCCTTCGCCACCGGCTCCCCGCTCCAGCTGATGGTCATGGAGAAGGCCTCCTCGGCCCCGTCCCTGGCCTCCTCCGCCAACCAGGCCGCCTTCAACCTGGCCAACGCCGGCGGCGCCTGGATCGGCGGCCTCGCCCTGGCCGCGGGCTTCGGCGTCACCTCCCCGGCCCTGGCCGGCGTGGCCCTCGCCGTCCTCGGCCTGGCCGTGGCGTCCCTGGCCTACGCGGTGGACCGGCGCCGGGCCCCGGTCGCCGGGCGCGAGCGGATCGTGGCGAGCCATGTCCCGCAGGAGGCCGAAGCGGTGCGTCACTGACCGATTCCTTTACGCGGCGGCCCGTGGGATCACCTCCCGCGGGCCGCCGCGTCTACCGGGGCGTCCCGCGCCGCGCCGCGACCACCGCCGAACTGGTGGGCGTGGTGAGGACTTCGGCGGCGTCCAGCTCGGGATGGGTCAGGTAGAACAGGCGCAGTTCGTCCACCTCGCCGTCGAACCGGGGCGGCCACTGGGCCGACGGAGTGAAGTCGTCCAGCACGAGAATCCCCCCGGGAGCGAGCAACTCGACGACCCTCTCCGGATCGTCCCGCTTGCCGCCGCCGTCGCAGAAGAACACGTCGAACGGGGCGTGCTCTTCGAGCAGTCGCCAGTCGGTGAGGACGCTGACGCGGCCGTCGTCGACGAAGACCCCGGCCGCCCGCCGGGCCAACTCCTCGTCCCGCTCCACGGTGACGAGCCGCGCACCGTCGCCGAGTCCGCTGTGCAACCAGGCGGTTCCCACCCCCGACCCGGTGCCGCTCTCGGCGACGACCCCACCGGGCTTGGCGGCGGCGGCCGTCCTCAGCAGCCTGCCGACCTGCGGGATACAGCTCTTCACGAAGCCCGCCTCGGCGGCGAGGCGTTCGGCGGCCAGAACCCGCGCCGGAACGGCGCGCTCACGCATGACCGGACCCGTCACGACCGGACCCCCCTTCAGGACGGGCCCGACGCTACCCGGCCGTCCGGCGGCGCGCCGATCAGTTGGCCGGGTTCGGCGGCCCACCCGTCGAAGTCGGCGGCGTCCGACGGGCTACTGCCGACGAATCTCCGGCTCACGTCACTGGTCCTGCGGCTGGCTCACGATCTGGATCAGGTTGCCGCAGGTGTCGTCGAGGACGGCAGCGGTGACCGGGCCCATGTCCAGGGGCTCCTGGGTGAAGCGGACGCCGAGGGCGGTCAGGCGCTCGTGCTCGGCGCGGACGTCGTCGACGGTGAACTGGGCGAGCGGGATGCCGTCGGCGGTGAGGGCGTCACGGTAGGGCTTGACGGCCGGGTGGCCGGAGGGCTCCAGGAGCAGTTCCGGGCCGTCGGGGTCCTGGGGGGAGACGACCGTCAGCCACCGGTCCGTCTCGCCCACGGGGACGTCGTGCTTCTTCACGAAGCCGAGGACCTCGGTGTAGAAGCGCAGGGCCTTGGCCTGGTCGTCGACGAAGACGCTGGTGAGACGGATCTTCATGGGGTGCTCTCTTCCGGTCCAGGTGCCTCGCGGACGAGCCATCGCTCGGTGATGTGGCGCAGCGGGGCGGTGTTGAGGTCGTGGAACTTGCAGCGCCCCTCCCGCCTGGTCTCGACGAGCCCGGCGGCCTCCAGCACCGCGAGGTGCTGGGAGACCGCCTGGCGCGAGATGCCGAGCCGGTGCTTCATGCTCAGCCGCGAGCAGATCTCGAACAGCGTCTGCCCGGACTGCTCCGCGAGTTCATCGAGGATGGTGCGACGGGTGGGGTCGGCCAAGGCTTTGAAAAGGTCATCGGCCACGACCCCAGGATAGGCAAGTGTTCACTTGCCTATCAAGGTCCCTCCCGGCATGTCCCTCAGAGCGACTCCCGCCACCCGTTCGTGATCGGCAGGCGACGGTCCTTGCCGAAGCCCTTCGGGGAGATCTTCGTGCCCGGCGGGTACTGGCGGCGCTTGTACTCCGCCGTGTCCACCATGCGCAGCGTCTTCGCGACCAGCGCCGCGTCGAACCCGGCCGCCACGATCTCGTCCGCGCCCCGGTCCCGGTCGACGTACAGCTCCAGGATCGCGTCCAGCACCGGGTAGTCCGGCAGCGAGTCCGTGTCCACCTGGCCCGGGCGCAGCTCCGCGCTCGGGGGCTTGCTGATGGAGTTCTCCGGGATCGGCGGGGTCTGGCCACGCTCCCGGGCGGCCCGGTTGCGCCACTCGGCGAGCCGGAAGACCGACGTCTTGTAGACGTCCTTGATGGGGCCGTACGCCCCGACCGAGTCGCCGTAGAGCGTCGAGTAGCCGACCGCCAGCTCCGACTTGTTGCCGGGCGCCAGCACGATGTGGCCCTCCTGGTTGGAGATCGCCATGAGCATCGTGCCGCGCAGGCGCGACTGGAGGTTCTCCTCCGCCAGGCCCGAGAGTCCCAGCGAGCCCATGTAGGCGTCGAACATCGGCTCGATCGCGACCGTGCGGTAGTTCAGCCCCGTACGGCGGGCCAGCTCGGCCGCGTCGTCCTTGGAGTGGTCCGAGGAGTACTTCGACGGCATCGACACGCCGTACACGTTCTGCGCGCCCACCGCGTCACAGGCGATCGCCGCGACCAGCGCCGAGTCGATACCGCCCGACAGGCCGATCAGGACCGAGGAGAAGCCGTTCTTCGCGACGTACGCCCGCAGGCCCACGACCAGCGCCGAGTACACCTCCTCGTCGTCCTCCAGACGGTCCGCGTAGCCGCCGGTGAGCTCGGGCTCGTACGGGGCGAGCGGCTCCTCCGACAGGACCACCCGGTCGATGCGCAGACCGTCGTCGACCACGCCCGTCGGCGCGTCCGCCGCCGCGGCCGGCAGGTCCAGGTCCAGGACCACGCAGCCCTCGGAGAACTGCGGCGCCCGCGCCACCACCTCGCCGTCCTTGTCGACCACGATCGAGTCGCCGTCGAAGACCAGCTCGTCCTGACCGCCGATCATGGCCAGGTACGCCGTGGTGCAGCCGGCCTCCTGAGCCCGCTTGCGGACCAGCTCCAGACGCGTGTCGTCCTTGTTGCGCTCATAGGGCGAGGCGTTGATCGACACCAGCAGGCCCGCCCGCGCCGAACGGGCGGCGGGGACCCGCCCGCCGTCCTGCCAGAGGTCCTCGCAGATGGCCAGGGCGACGTCCACCCCGTGCACCCGCAGCACCGGCATGCTGTCGCCGGGCACGAAGTAGCGGAACTCGTCGAAGACGCCGTAGTTCGGCAGGTGGTGCTTGGCGTAGTTCAGGACCACCTCGCCGCCGTACAGCACCGCGCCCGCGTTCTGCGGCGCGCCGGCCGGCTGGCCGTACTTCGGCTGGGCCGTCGCGGAGCGGTCGAGGTAGCCGACGATCACCGGCAGCTCTCCGAAGCCCTCGTCGGCCAGGCGCGCCGCGAGCGCGCGCAGCGCGGCCCGGGAGGCCTCCACGAAGGACGACCTGAGCGCCAGGTCCTCGACGGGGTACCCGGTCAGCACCATCTCCGGGAACGCCACGAGATGCGCTCCCTGTTCGGCGGAGTGCCGGATCCAGCGGACGATCGACTCGGTGTTACCGGCGAGGTCGCCGACGCCGGCGTCGATCTGGTTCAGGGCGAGACGTAGTTGAGGCACGCCGCCCAGTGTAATCGTCAGTGCGACGCAATGGGGTGGTGTGGGTCATCCCACACCACCCCGATCCCCTTGCGGAGGTCAGTGCCGCCGGTACGACTCGACTGCGGAGGTCAGTGCCGCCGGTACGACTCGACGTAACCGCTCGCGGGCGTGCCCACGCCGGTGACGTCGTCGTAGCCCTTCACGGCGGACAGCGAGCTGTCCTTGCCGAGGCTGCGCACGGACGTGGCCAGACCGCCGGTGGCGTCGTAGCCGTTCACGAAGTCGACCCGGGCCACGGCGAGCCCCTGGCCCGTCGGGTCGTCGGTCACGTCGTGGTAGACCTTCGAGCCGTACTTCGCGTAGATCGCCGGGTTGGCGAAGCCGATCGCCTTGCCGCCGCGGGCCTCCTGGGCCAGGGCCTGGATCGCCGCGATGGTCGGCGCGGCGAGCGAGGTGCCGCCGATGCGGTACTCGCCGTACGCCTGCTTCTTCCCGTCCGGCGAGCTCTGCGTCTGCCCGACCAGGAAGCCGGTGTTCGGGTCGGCGATCGCCGCGATGTCCGGGACGACCCGGTTGCCGGCCGCGCTGTTGGCCTTGGCCAGCGCGTCCGGCACGACACCCTGCTGGTAGCCGGGCTCGGTGACCGTCTTGCTGGTGCCGCCGCCCGCGCCGGAGGTGAAGGCGCCGGGGAAGTCCGTCCAGCTCTTGCCGTCGGCCGACAGGTCCGCCTTGTCGGTGCCCCAGCCGGTCTCCCAGAGGTAGGTGTCGTTCTTGCCGACGGCCAGCGAGGTGCCGCCGACGGCGGTCACCCACGCCGAGTTGGCCGGGGAGTCGACCTGCTTCGTGCCGGAACTCGCGACCTCGTCGCCGTCGTCGCCGGAGGAGAAGTAGAAGCCGATGCCCTCGACCGCGCCCAGCTGGAACACCTGGTCGTAGGCGGCCGCGAGGTCGGGCGTCTGCGCGGCCTCCACCTCGCCCCAGGAGTTGGAGACGATGTCGGCCAGGTGGTGATCGACGACCTTGCCGAGCGCGTCGAGCAGATCGCCGTCCGTGCAGGAGGCGGCGCCGACGTAGGTGACGTCCGCGGCCGGTGCGACCGCGTGCACCGCCTCGACGTCCAGGGTCTCCTCGCCGTACCAGCCGGCCGCCCCGCAGTCCTCGGTGTCGGTGTACCCCGCGGGCAGCGACTGGTGCAGCTGGCCCGTCTTCCACGCCGCGTCACCGTTGCGCTTGGCGTAGGTGCCGGCGTCGTAGGCGATCGTCGGGGAGGCGTAGGCGTCCGTGATGGCGACCCGGACGCCCTTACCGGTGCGCTCGCCCGCGCCGTAGGCGGCCCGCAGCTGCTTGCCCGTGTAGCCCTTCACCGCGTACGGGATCTTCTTGCCGTACGCGCTCGGGAGGGTGCTCGCGGTCTTCGAGCCGTAGTACGAGGAGAACGGCCCGGCGTTGCGGAACACGGTGTCCGGCGGCGGCAGTTGGTCCTCGTGCGTGGCCATGTGCGGCGCGTTGTCCAGCCCGGTCACGGTCAGGACGGCGTCGGCCAGGCCCTGCGGCACGGAGGCGGCGCTCGCCGGGGCGCGATAGGTCTTCGAGCCCTTGGCGAAGTTGTGCAGCTGCGTGCCGAAAGCCTTCTCAGCGGCGGCCACGTCACCGCTGACGGACACATAGTGCCGCGTGACGCCGGTGACCTTCAGACCGGCCGCCGTCAGCCAGGACCTCACGGCCGCCACCTGGGCCTTCGTGGCACCGAAGCGGGCCTGCGCCTGCTCGGCCGTCAGATACCTGCCGTACGAGGCCGAGTCCGGGTCGGAGACGGCCTTCGCGTAGGCGGCGAGCCCCGCGGCGTCCCGGCCGGCCAGATAGACCCGGGCCGAGACCCGGGCGCCGTCGGAGGTGGCGCCCTGGTCCGCCTTGGCGGTGGCCCACGCGGGCCGGGTCCCGGCCAGCAGGTCGCGGAGCGGGTGGTCGGCGGCGTGCGCCGCGGGTATGCCGAGCGCCAGCGCACCGGCGAGCATCGGCAGTGTCGCCGCCACGCTCACGGCGCGCACCTTGGCGCGGTTGGATCTCATGGAACCCCCTGTGCGGTTCGACGCGAGTGGATCACTCGACGGTCGCCACTCTCGCGATGAACCGTTCATGCCAGGGAATGGCGCAGCCCAAGAAGCGCCCTGTGCGGGCCAAGAAGAGCCCTACGCGGACCAAGAGAAGCCCAAGAGGCGGTCTGCGAGGGCGATTTGGGGCTGTTTACGACCGCGGCCTCGCGCCCCGCTCCTTGAGCAGGTCGGCCATCAGGGAGATCTCCGACTGCTGGGCGTCGACCATGCCCTGGGCGAGGCGCTTCTCCACGCCGACCTGACACTTGGCCACACAACCCTCGGCCATGTGGACGCCGCCTTTGTGATGGTCCGTCATCAGCTGGAGGTAGTAGACCTCCGCCTGCTTGCCGTCGAGCTCGCCGAGCTTCTTCATCTCGGAGTCGGTCGCCATGCCCGGCATCAGCGCGCCGTCCTCGCCGGAGGCCATGCCGCCCATGTCCATCCAGGTCATCGGCGGCTCGGAGGACACCTTGGGCAGGCTCCACAGGTCGAGCCAGCCGAGCATCATGCCGCGCTGGTTGGCCTGCGTCTGGGCGATGTCGTACGCCAGGCGCCGGACCTCCTCGTCCTTCGTGCGGTCGCGCACGATGTACGACATCTCCACGGCCTGCTGGTGGTGCACCGCCATGTCCCGGGCGAACCCGGCGTCCGCGGACTCGGCGGACGGTGTCCGGCCGCCGCCGTCGTCCCCGGCGACCGCGTAGGTGATCGCACCGGCGGCGACGAGCGCCGCGGTCGCCGCCCCGGCGATCAGTCCGGCCTGCCTCACTTCGACAGGCCGTTCGTGCAGGCGGCGCCCGGCTCGGGGGTCTGCTCGCCCTGGACGAACTTCTCGAAGAACTTGTCCACGTTCGGGTCCTTCGCGCCCGTCACCGTGCGCTGGTGGCCCCACGCCGAGAGCATGATCGGGTCCTTCTGGTCGTCCATCGGGCTCATCAGCGTGTACGGCGTCTTCTTCACCTTCGCCGCGAGCGCGTCGACGTCGGCCTTCTTCGCGTCGGCGTTGTACGTCACCCACACCGCCCCGTGCTCCAGCGAGTGCACGGCGTTGGTGTTGTTCAGCTGCTCGGTGTAGACGTCGCCGTCGCAGTTCATCCAGACCTGGTTGTGGTCACCGCCGACCGGCGGCTCGGACGCGTACTTCACGGCCTTGTCGACGTGGTTGCGGGACAGCTTCCCCTCCCAGGTCTTCACGCCGTCCTCGCCCGTCACGAACTTGCCCTTGCCCGAGGAGTCCTTCGCCGCCGCGGTGTCACTGCCCTTGTCGTCCTGGGACCGCACGAGCACGACGCCGCCGACCACGAGTCCGGCGACGACCACGACACTGGCCGCGATGGTGAGGATCCGGTTACGACGCTCACGGGACTGCTCGGCCCGCCGCATCTCCTCTATTCGCGCCCTGCGGTCCGTGTTGCTCTTGTTGGCGGAGCCCATGAGGTGTCCTTCGTGGGAAAAGTGACAGTCGGGTGGGCTGATCTTGACGTGCTTCCCGGCCTGATGTCCAGGGGGCCCGGCCTGGGCCGTCTGAGCCCTTCCGGGGGCTTCCTGCTTCACCGCGCTGTGCGGGCACGTGTGCCCGTCTTACCGGCGCTCCACAGGCGTTTTGCGTCTCCACCCGTCCGGCGGCGACGATACGGCGTCCTTCGAACAGGACGTTGCGGGTTGCGTTGTGGTCGCGGTCGTGCACGGTGCCGCATCCGCGGCACGTCCACTGTCTGATGTGCAGCGGTTTGGGGCCGTCCCGGTATCCGCATGCGGAGCAGATCTGGGAGGACGGGAAGGCACGATCCACTTTGGCGAAGGTGCGGCCGTCTCTGTCCGCCTTGTACTCCAGCATGCCGATGAACGCGGACCATCCCGCGTCGTGCACGGACTTGGCGAGCCTGGTCCGGCCGAGACCGGCCACCGCGAGGTCTTCCACGTACACCGCTTGGTTGTCGCGGATGATCTGCGTGGATGCCTTGTGGTGAAAGTCCCGACGCCGATCGGCCACCTTGGCGTGCTGGCGTGCGACCTTGATACGGGCCTTGGCCCGGTTCTTCGATCCCTTGACCTTGCGGGACAGCTCCCGGCCAAGACGCTTGAGCTTCTTCTCCGCCCGGCGGAGGAAGCGGGGGCTGTCGATCTTCCGGCCGTCGGACAGGACCGCGAAGGCGGACAGGCCCAGATCGATACCGGCTTCCGCCTCCGTCTGCGGGAGGATCTCGGGCTCGGTGTCCACCACGAAGCTCAGGAAGTACCGGCCAGAACTGTCCTTGGTGACCGTCAGGGACGTCGGCGCGGCCGGAAGCCGGCGCGACCACTTGACCCTGAGGTTGCCGACCTTCGCCACGTACACCGTGCCGTTGCTGCGCAAGGAGAAAGCATTGGTGTTGAGGCGGATCGACTGCCGGGCGTCCTTCTTCGACTTGTAGCGGGGCGGGCCCAGCCTCCGGCCCCTCCGCTTGCCGTTGACGCTGTCGAAGAAGTTCTTGTAAGCGGTGTCCAGGTCCCGCAGGGACTGCTGCAGGACCACCGCCGACACCTCGGCGAGCCAGGCACGCTCCTCAGTGCGCTTGGCCTGGGTGATCCGTAGCCGGGAAAGATCCGCCGATTTCACGTAGGGCAACCCCACAGCGTGCGCTTCTTTCCGATCACGCAGGCAATCGTTCCACACCACACGGGCACACCCGAACGCCCGCGCCAGCGCACCGCACTGAGAGGCATCCGGATAGGCCCGGTAGTTGTAGCGGAGCTGCATGACGATCACCGTATAGACGCTTCGCGGTCGCTCGCTGCGAAAGATCACATCTCATCGGAATTGTGCACGATGTAGGCAACTTCGTTCGATTGGATGGAAGTGCAGGTGAAGGAGGGCGGCTAACGCGATCACGTCTGAGAGGCGGCCGTCAGCCGCTGACCTTCGGGGGTACCGAATAATTTGAACAGCGGATTCCTATTACCTACGCTGCCTGCATGCGGCTGCTGCGTTTCACCGACCTCGCTCTGCGGGTCCTGATGCGGCTCGCCGTCGCGGGTGGAGCGACTCCGACCACCCGGGACGTCGCGGACGGCATGGACGTGCCGTACACCCACCTGGCGAAGGTCGTCGCCGAGCTCCAGCACATGGGCCTGATCGAGGCCCGCCGCGGCCGGGGCGGCGGCCTCACCCTCACCGAGCGGGGCCGCACGGCCTCGGTCGGCGCCGTGGTGCGTGCCTTCGAGGGCGGCGGCGACGTCGTCGACTGCGAGGGCCCCACCCCCTGCCCCCTCAACTCCGCCTGCCGCCTGCGCGGCGCCCTGCGCCGGGCCCAGGAGGCGTTCTTCGCCTCACTGGACCCGCTCACGGTCCAGGACATCGTGGCGGAGCCGACCGGGGTACTGCTCCTGGGGATCTCGCGGGGCGTCGACCCCCGTGAGGACCAGCCGGGCTCCGCCCGCGGGCCCGATCAGGCCTGACCCGCCAGCCACAGGTCCGGCCCGAACACCTCGTAGTGGATGTCGGCGGGGGCCACACCCTTCGCGATCAGCTGGGTCCGCACCGCCCGCATGAAGGGCAGCGGTCCGCACAGGTACGCGCGCGTGCCCGAGGCCAGCGGGACTCCGGTGAGGTCGACCAGGCCCTGGCGGGTGCCCCCGGGGGCGTCCTGCTCATACCAGAGGTGGACGGCCACGTCCGGGAGCTTGGCCGCGTAGGCCTCGTGGTCGGTGCGCAGGGCGTGCGTCGCGGGGGAGCGGTCGGCGTGCACGACGGTGACCGGGGCGTGGTGCCCCGAGTCGGCGAGGTACGCCAGCATCGCGGTCATCGGGGTCACACCGATGCCCGCCGAGGCCAGCAGCAGCGGCGTGCCGGAGCCGGCGTCGAGGACCAGGTCGCCGTACGGCTCGGACAGCTCCAGGACGTCACCGACCCGCACGCGCGCGTGGAGGTGGTTCGAGACCTCGCCGTCGGGGGCGCCGGCCGTACGCACGCGCTTCACGCTGATCTGCCGCAGGTCCGGGCCGGGCGCCCCGGACAGGCTGTACTGCCGTATCTGCCGGGCACCGTCAACGAGGGCGACGCGGACGGAGACGTACTGGCCCGCGAGGAACTCCCGCACCGGACCGCCGTCGACGGGCCGCAGCCGGAAGGTCGCGACGTCCTCGGTCTCGGTGACCCGCTCCACGACCTCCCAGGACCGCCAGGCCGGCCCGCCGCGCTCCTCGCGCAGCCGCCGCTCCACGGCGATGAGCGCGTTCGCCATCAGCCAGTACACCTCGTCCCAGGCGGCCGCGACCTCCGGAGTGACCGCGTCGCCGAGCACCTCGGCGATGGCGGCGAACAGGTGCTCGTGGACGACGCCGTACTGCTCCGGCGTGACGCCCAGGGAGGCGTGCTTGTGGGCGATGCGCTCCAGCATCGCGTCGGGCCGCTGCTCCGGACGGTCCAGCAGGTGCGTCGCGAACGCGGCGATGGAACCGGCCAGGGCCTGGCGCTGGGTGCCGGCGGCCTGGTTGCCCCGGTTGAACAGGTCCCGCAGCAGCTCCGGGTGGGCTTCGAACAGCCCGGCGTAGAAGCGCTCGGTGATCGTGCCGAGGGCCGCGCCGACGGCGGGGAGTGTGGCGCGGACGGTGGCGGCGGACTGCTGGGACAGCATCTGGGCTCCTCAGGTCAGGGCTCGACTGGGGGCACGCTATTTAAAGTTGCATATGAGATGCAAATTAAGAGGCCCGGGCGGCGAAAGGAACCGGCCGTTACGGATGCCGCTGCGAGCAGGCACTATGGGCGCAGGAGCAGTTCACCTGCCGTAGGCGAGGCGTTCGACCCCGGGCCGCCCGGGCGATCATGGTCCGCAACGCGTACGAAATGGTGGTGTGGTGGGATGCTCAGGTGCCCGACCGCCTCCCGTGGTACGGAAGAGAAGGCGGCCTGACCAGCAAGGATGGGGAAGCGGAAGATGGACAAGCAGCAGGAGTTCGTGCTCCGGACGTTGGAGGAGCGCGACATCCGGTTCGTACGCCTGTGGTTCACCGACGTGCTGGGCTTCCTCAAGTCGGTCGCCGTGGCCCCGGCCGAGCTGGAGCAGGCCTTCGACGAGGGCATCGGCTTCGACGGCTCCGCGATCGAGGGCTTCGCCCGGGTCTACGAGTCCGACATGATCGCCAAGCCGGACCCGTCGACCTTCCAGATCCTGCCCTGGCGGGCGGAGGCCCCGGGCACGGCCCGGATGTTCTGCGACATCCTCATGCCGGACGGCTCCCCGTCCTTCGCCGACCCGCGCTACGTGCTGAAGCGCGCCCTCGCCCGCACCTCCGACCTGGGCTTCACCTTCTACACCCACCCGGAGATCGAGTTCTTCCTGCTGAAGGACCGCCCGCTGGACGGCTCCCGGCCCACCCCGGCCGACAACTCCGGCTACTTCGACCACACCCCGACCAACGTCGGCATGGACTTCCGCCGCCAGGCGATCACCATGCTGGAGTCGATGGGCATCTCGGTGGAGTTCTCCCACCACGAGGGCGCCCCCGGCCAGCAGGAGATCGACCTCCGCTACGCCGACGCGCTCTCCACCGCCGACAACATCATGACGTTCCGCCTCGTCATGAAGCAGGTGGCCCTGGAGCAGGGCGTGCACGCCACGTTCATGCCGAAGCCGTTCTCCGAGCACCCCGGCAGCGGCATGCACACCCACCTCTCCCTCTTCGAGGGCGACCGCAACGCGTTCTACGAGTCGGGCTCGGAGTACCAGCTGTCCAAGGTGGGCCGCTCCTTCATCGCGGGCCTGCTGCGGCACGCGGCGGAGATCTCCGCGGTCACCAACCAGTGGGTGAACTCCTACAAGCGCATCTGGGGCGGCGCGGAGCGCACCGCCGGCGCGGGCGGCGAGGCCCCCTCCTACATCTGCTGGGGCCACAACAACCGCTCGGCCCTGGTCCGCGTCCCCATGTACAAGCCCGGCAAGACGGGCTCGGCGAGGGTCGAGGTCCGCTCCCTGGACTCGGGCGCGAACCCGTACCTGGCCTACGCGCTCCTCCTCGCCGCCGGCCTCAAGGGCATCGAGGAGGGCTACGAGCTCCCGCCCGGCGCCGAGGACGACGTCTGGGCCCTGTCCGACGCGGAACGCCGCGCGATGGGCATCGAGCCGCTCCCCCAGAACCTGGGCGAGGCCCTGACCCTCATGGAACGCAGCGACCTCGTCGCCGAAACCCTCGGCGAACACGTCTTCGACTTCTTCCTGCGCAACAAGCGCCAGGAGTGGGAGGAGTACCGCAGCGAGGTCACGGCGTTCGAGCTGCGGAAGAACCTTCCGGCACTGTAGGGCGGGGCGGCGAGGCGTCCGCATCGCTGCGGATTTCAGGAGAGAGGGCTGCCGGTCGTGGACCGGCAGCCCTTTCGACTTGGTGGCCACCTACCATCGGGGCTACTTGATCGCCATCGATTCCCTGGACTTTTCCTGACGAGATCCCAGGAGGCTCAAGAGGGTGTCGTCGGCGCTAGAATGTCATCGCTTCTTATCGGTGCGCGGACGTCATGGGACGGGGGGAGTGAATTGACGGGCCGGGGGGTGCCTTTGAAGCATGTGCCCATCATCGCGGAGCATGACACGTGGATAAGTGTCGATCCCATTGTCGGCTGTCCTGCAAACTGTTCGTACTGCTATCTGGGCCCGATAGGGTTGAAGTCGCGTCCTCCGGAACCGAGAGTTTCACCCGGTAGGGCAGTGGAAATGCTCTGTGAGTACATCGAACAAACTCGCAGTCATATGGGTGGTGACATTGATTCCACGCCGGTATGTCTGGGCAACTATACGGATATGCTGCTGACCCCGGCCAATCAGGACTATCTCCGTGCCTTCGCCACCGAGCTGGCCGTTGCCGACCTCTCGCGGTCGCTGGTGGTGGTGACGAAAGGGCGTATGCCGCGTGCTCTGGCCCTCGCCCTGGACGACCTGAACATTCCCGTGGTGATTTTCTGCTCACAGTCCTTTCATCGGACCACGCTGGAGTTACGCACGGAAAAGGGGCCCGTGCTCGCCCCTGAAATGACGTTCGATGCCGGAACGGAGTGTCGCGACATGAATAACATCGCGATGGTGCACTTCTGGCGGCCGGTCGTGCGGAAGTCTGTGCCTTCCGCCGACTGGGCCGTCCGAGTCGTACGTCGGCTGAAGGAATCAGGCTATCGCTGTTCGGTCGCGATCGGCCTCTCCACGGGATCCGGGATCGCCCAAGAGGAACTCGTCCAGACAGGCTTGTTGGAAGGTCCCGCCGAAGCGTGTGATGAGCTGTGGAACGCGGAAGCCTGGAAGGACATCAACACGGCGGCCGCTGCCGTGGGTTATCCGATCTATCGCAGCACCTCGTGCGCCATTGCACTGGCCACGGGCCGGGCGGAAGCCTTGGGAGTCTGGGACCGTCGTCGGGGTGCTGCCGACCAATGTCTGCCGTGTCACTGCCCGCGATCTCAGCGAGACCTCTGCCGGGCTCGGGTTCTTCAACCAGAGATTGCGCGGGAACACCTGGCCTGGATCGCGAACGAACTCGGAACGAGCATGTCTGGCCTCGAGGTCTTACCCGGCCGCCGCGTCCGGGCGGGCAGGAGGGTCCGGCAGTCAATGATCAGCTTGACACTGCACAAGTATCAAATTGAACTGCTACCTGAATCGATTTCAGCCGAGCGGGCCTGGCTCGGGAGGTTCGGTAGGGAGAGCGGCGATGAATAGGTCTGGAACCCTGGTCTCGGAACTGCTGCCGACCTGGCTGACGTGCGCCGCGAAGCGACTGCAGGCCATTACCGGATTTGTGACCGTGCACCCCAACGGGGGTGACCCGCGCACCCTGGCGTTCTCGCGCTACGAGCATGTGGCGAGAGTCGCTTCTCTGGCCCTGATGGTCGGGGAGAAGCGCGGGTTGCCCAGGTCGGAGGTCTTGCTCTTCTCCTGGCTCCACGACATCAATCGTTGGCCGTTCGCGCACAATGCCGAGAAGGGCCACTTCGATGGAGCCGAAGACATGGAGCGTTTCATCGAGGGGCGATTGCCGGAAGCGACCGTCAGTCAAGCGGCAGACATTGCACGTAAGCGTGTCTCGGAATTGAGTCCCGCCGCTCGTGCGGTGCTTCTGGCTGATATCGTCACGGGCTTCTTCGAGGATACTCTTTTCACCATCACCGGCCTGAACCTGTCGCCGTCGGAACTGCCGGACGGTGCGCTCGACATGCTCCGCCTACCGACCGGGGATTTCGCGTTTTTGGAGGAACTGCAACACCTCTACCTGCTGTTGAACCGAGAATCGGACGTGGCCAGATACACCCGTGACTTGAACTCACTCGTCTTCAGGTCGGCGCGAAAGTTCCTGTCCGAACATGATTTTTTGAACACGGATCCATTGGAGGACGAAAGATTCCGTAGTATCCGCTCGGCGCTGCGTCACAGCTATCTGGAGCAGTACATCTTTCCGCTGAACAACGAGAAGGTCTGCCATGGCGAGATGATCCGTCGTGTCCTCGTGGATCCTGTTGTCAGTCGGCTGGGAGGGAACGCCGATGATTGCCTGACCCAGTGGACCGAAGTCGACATGGTTGCCTATGTGCTGCGGGAAGGGCTGGTTGCCGAGGAGACGATCAGCGCGCTGGAACCGAGACTGGACTATCTTTCCGATGTCGAGCCCGCCCGCTGCTTCATTTAGGCAGGGGCCTGCCGGATTCCTGTACGGATCACTGGTTGGCGCGGCGCCAGGCGCTCACATATTCTTGGTACACGAACTTCTGGACGGTGTTCCCGCGGAACGCATACCGCTTCAGCGTCGTCCGGGCACCGATCCAAAGACCTCCTACAGTCGGCACCCCGGGCACGGCCGATGCGACGGTGGAAACCCCTTCGGCGAGCTGGGCCTCAAGAGGAGTAATGTCGACGGTGCTCAGACCGAGTCGCTCGTTGAGCCGTTGGGTGACCTCTTCGATTCTGCGTTCAAAACGCAGGATATCTTCCTCAGTTCTTATTCCGCGGACCATCTCGCGGAGCGGGCCGGCCTTCGCGCGGTAACTCATGATGCGGTCACAGACCAGGTCGATCCATTCCCGGTCGGTCCGCAGCCCCGCCTCTTCGGCATTCCATAGACGGCCTCCTACCAGTGGCAGTTCGAGGCGAAGCAGTTCGAGGTGCCGGGCACGGGACGGCCCGGCGTTCTCACTCAGCCGGTCATGTATGCCCCTGATCAGCTTGATGACATCGACAGCCGTCTCCTCATCCATGCCGTCGGACAGGATCTGGCTGGTGACGGCGAAGTCCCGGCGGAGCCCGTGTGGCTGATATGCGTGGCCCGTGACCGTCGCTCGGGCTTGGTAACGAAGGGACCTCGCAAGCGCCGCGATGAAGTTTGAAGGCTCCACCGCACTCGGCATGAGGGGGCGGAACAGTTCGCCGATGGCGACGGAGGCAGCCCGTGACCATTCGCCGAGCCGATCGGGTTCGATTCCATCGGTGGTCGGCACGCGGACCAAGTGGTGCGGAATCTGCGTCTGATGGAAATCGTTCCACTGCAGGATTCTCCGCCGGAGACCGGGACTGCCCGCGGCCTCGGCCTCTTGATCGCAAGCCTCCATAGACCGCAGAAACGAGAGCATGGCGTCAACCCCGCGCGTCTGCAAAGTGGTGAGCACATCCGATTCCGCGGCTTCGAGGTGTGACACGGACTCTGCGGGAATCCACACCGGTGTGACCAGCCTGAGTTCCAGCAGGCGTCGCAAAAGATATGGCTCGTCGCCGAATTGTTCGGAGGTCGGGCTGAGGTGTACCGGGTGGATCACCCGCACCGCCGGCTGGAATATGAGGGACTGCACCAGCTCGACATAGGACTGGCGCGCGAATGGATCTCGACTCCGCTCGCCCCGATTTTGCGCAGTGATGAACTCCTGTGCGCTGATGAATGTCGAATTGTCCAACGCAAGCGCGGGCATGCCCATGCTGCGCATCCTACAGATGAACAAAATGACACGCCAGCAGGTTGGAACCGGAGCGATAAATCTGCATCTACGGGTCGTAGGACACGGGAGTATCGAGGCGGTCGGGAATATCGAAAGAACTGATGCTGATGGTGCCGCCGGGGTAGCTTCGCCCTCCGTCGACTGCGGGCTCCCCTACAACGACGCGCTCTCACACCGACGCGCTCTCCGAAGCCGTCCTCCAAGCGAATCCGTCCGGGTCCGTGAACGGGTCGGTGTCGGCGTCGATGGTGAGGCGGTGGGAGCCGGTGCCGTCGGGGGAGACGCCGGCGACCTTGGCGAGGCCGCGGCGCTTGTAGAGGGCCAGTTTGACGGGGCCGCCGGCGGCGAACTCCACGTACTTGCTGCCGAAGCTCTTGCCCACGGCCAGGCCGTGCTCGACGTAGAACTGCTTGCTCGCCTTCACGTCCTCGACGCCGAGGAGCAGGACGAACTCGTCGACCCGACCGGTCGCCGGGCCGGTGTTCTTCTTCGACGACGACGCGAGCTGCCAGATCGTGCCGTCGGGGGCCTGCACGACGCCCCCGTAGCCCCAGAGCGACTTGGCGGCGGGCTTCACCGTCGTCGCACCGGCCCGTACGGCCGCGTCGAGGAGGGCGTCCACATCGGCCGGTTGCGCGACCACCAGCGACAGCGTGAACCCGCGGAAGCCGGAGGTCGGTTCCTCCGACGCCCGCAGGCGCAGCCGGTCGCCGAGACCGAAGGCGGCGGAGTAGAAGCGGTCGGCGGCTGCGGGGTCGTCCACCTCAAGGGTGACGGATGCGATGGAAGTCATGACAACGACGCTAAGCCCGCTCCGCGAGACGTGCTTCTCGATTCCTGACCGGGTCCCCTCCGGGCCCTCAGGCCTGCTTCCGCTTCAGGTCCGCCAGCAGTTGGTGCAGCGGCTCGGTGGCCCTGCGCCGGTACTCCTGCACCGCCCACCCGTTGCCGTCCGGGTCCTGGAAGTGCATGAACGTGGCGCCGTCGTCCGGGGAGTACTGCACCGGCTCCGAGACGTCCAGGCCGCGGCCGACCAGCTCCGCGTGGGCCGCCTTGATGTCGGCGACGCACAGTTGCAGACCCTGGTAGGAACCCGGGGCCGGGGTCGGGCCGGGGGTCATCTCCCAGATCGACTCGCCCAGCGCGATCGAACAGCCGGAACCCGGCGGGGTCAGCTGCACGATCCTCATCCCGGGCATGACCTCCTGGTCGATGTCCACGTGGAAGCCGACCCTGTCCCGGTAGAAGTCCCGGGCACGGTCGACGTCGGACACGGGCAGCGGGATGACTTCGAGGGTGATGTCCATGGCGTGACTCCTTCGTCCGGCCTCATGAGACGGTTCTCCTCACCGAAGCCGATAACCGCGTGCCGCGCCACCGAGTAGACGGCCGCACGCCCCGTGCCGCAGGGGAAATGGACCTCCGGTACCCCTGGTGACCGGAAACCGCCGTAGCCCGCCTCCCCCTGCGCGGCCAGTCGCCGTAGCCACGCGCCCGCCCCGTCCGCCTGCCGAACTCACCGGCGCTTCCCCCGCCCCGGGCGGTTAGGCTCGAAGCCGTACGACCTTGATCCGATGCATGTCCGAGGAACAGTGCGAGGGAGGCCCGGATGACGGCGGCGCCGGGGCGCAGGAGCAGTACTTTCACACGGCTGCTGCGGCACGGTTTCACCGACGCCTCCGCCGCCGAACGGCTCCTGGACTCTCCCGAGCTCGCGCCGCTGCGTGACGACCCGGTGCTGCTGGAGGCGCTCGGCGGCACCGCCGACCCCGACCTCGCGCTGCTCGGCCTCGTCCGGCTGCTGGAGGCACAGCACGGTCCCGGCGCCCGCCGGGAACTGCTCGACACCCTGATCGCGGCCAAGCCCCTGCGCGACCGCCTCCTCGGCGTCCTCGGCGCCTCCACCGCCCTCGCCGACCACCTCGCCCGGCACCCGGACGACTGGCAGGCCCTCGTCATGTACGAGGCCTACGACCTGCACCCTGGGGTGGAGGAGTTCGAGGCCGGCCTCGCGGAGGCCACCGACCCGGTCTCCCTGCGCGTCGCCTACCGGCGCTGCCTGCTGTCCATCGCCGCCCGGGACGTCTGCGGCACCACCGGCGTCGCCGAGTCCGCCGCCGAGCTCGCCGACCTCGCCACCGCCACCCTGCGCGCCGCCCTGGGGATCGCCCAGGCAGCCGCGCCCGAGGACGCCGCCCAGTGCCGGCTCGCGGTGATCGCGATGGGCAAGTGCGGCGGCCACGAACTCAACTACGTCTCCGACGTGGACGTCATCTTCGTCGGCGAGGCGACCGAGGGAACCGACGAGACCAACGCCGTGCGCGCCGCCGGCCGGCTCGCCTCGCACCTGATGCGGATCTGCTCCGAGACGACCGTCGAGGGCTCGATCTGGCCCGTCGACGCCAACCTCCGGCCCGAGGGCAGGAACGGCCCGCTGGTGCGGACCCTCTCCAGCCACCTCGCCTACTACCAGCGCTGGGCCAAGACCTGGGAGTTCCAGGCGCTGCTCAAGGCCCGCCCCGTGGCCGGCGACCTCGACCTCGGCGCGGAGTACGTCGCCGCCGTCCAGCCCCTGGTGTGGAA
The DNA here is from genome assembly GCF_042959065.1 of Streptomyces sp. NPDC007929. Taxonomy (NCBI): domain Bacteria; kingdom Bacillati; phylum Actinomycetota; class Actinomycetes; order Kitasatosporales; family Streptomycetaceae; genus Streptomyces; species Streptomyces sp. NPDC007929. Next base: position 1,027,878 of record NZ_JBIBKD010000002.1, read on the forward strand.
GGCCGCCGAACGCGAGAACTTCGTCCCCGACGTGCAGAAGATGCGCCGCCGGGTCGTGGAGAACATCCCCGTCGCCGAGGTCGACCGCCAGCTGAAGCTCGGCCCGGGCGGCCTCAGGGACGTCGAGTTCGCCGTGCAGCTGCTCCAGCTGGTGCACGGCCGGGCCGACACCTCCCTGCGCAGCGGCACCACGCTGGACGCGCTGCGGGCGCTGGCCGCCGGTGGCTATGTGGGCCGGGCCGACGCGGCGCAGCTCGACGAGGCGTACCGCTTCCTGCGCTCCATGGAGCACCGCATCCAGCTCTTTCGGCTGCGGCGCACCCACCTGGTCCCCGAGGACGAGGCCGAGCTGCGCCGCATCGGCCGCTCGCTCGGCCTGCGCAAGGACCCGGTCGCCGACCTGCACCGCGAGTGGCGCCGGCACGCGGGCGTCGTACGACGTCTGCACGAGAAGCTCTTCTACCGGCCGCTGCTCGACGCCGTGGCCCAGCTCGCCACCGGCGAGGCCCGGCTCAGCACCGAGGCGGCCCGCGAGCGCATGGTCGCCCTCGGCTACGCCGACCCGGCCGCCGCCCTGCGCCACCTGGAGGCACTGGCCTCCGGCGTCACCCGCAAGGCCGCCATCCAGCGCACCCTGCTGCCCGTGCTGCTCGGCTGGTTCGCCGACTCCGCCGACCCGGACGCGGGCCTGCTCAACTTCCGCAAGGTCTCCGACGCGCTCGGCAAGACCCCCTGGTACCTGCGGCTGCTGCGGGACGAGGGCGCCGCCGCGCAGAACCTCGCCCGCGTGCTGTCCGCCGGCCGGCTCGCGCCCGACCTGCTGATGCGTGCCCCGGAGGCGGTGGCGCTGCTCGGCGACGGGGACGGCGGCGGCCTGGAGCCACGGCCGCGCGCCCATCTGGAGCAGGAGATACATGCCGCCGTGAAGCGGGCCGACGGCGCCGCCCAGGCGGTCACGGCGGCGCGCGGGGTGCGCCGCCGGGAGCTGTTCCGTACGGCCGCCGCCGACATCGTCGGCTCCTACGGCACCGAGGAGCAGCCGGCCGAGGCCGACCAGGGCGCCCTGGTGGACATGGTCGGCGGCGCGGTGTCGGACCTGACGGCCGCGACGCTCGTCGGCACGCTCCGGGCCGTGGTGCGCGAGGGCTGGGGTGACGAACTGCCCACCCGGTTCGCGATCATCGGCATGGGCCGCTTCGGCGGTCACGAACTGGGCTACGGCTCCGACGCGGACGTGCTGTTCGTGCATGAACCGCGTGACGGCGTCGACGAGCGGGAGGCCTCCCAGGCGGCGAACAAGGTCGTCTCCGAGATGCGCCGCCTGCTCCAGATCCCCAGCGCCGACCCGCCCCTGCTCATCGACGCCGACCTGCGCCCGGAGGGCAAGACCGGGCCGCTGGTGCGCACCCTCACGTCGTACGCGGCGTACTACCGCCGGTGGGCTCTGACCTGGGAGTCGCACGCGCTGCTGCGGGCCGAGCCGGTCGCCGGCGACGAGGATCTGGGCCGCCGCTTCATCGAGCTGGTCGACCCGTTGCGCTACCCGGCGGACGGGCTCGCCGAGGAGGCGGTACGCGAGATCCGGCGGCTCAAGGCCCGGATGGAGTCGGAGCGGCTGCCGCGCGGCGCCGACCCCAAGCTGCACGCCAAGCTCGGACCGGGCGGCCTGTCCGACGTGGAGTGGACCGTGCAGCTGATGCAGCTGCGGCACGGCGCGACGGAGCCGGGCCTGCGCACCACCCGTACCCGCGAGGCCCTGGCCGCCGCCCGGGCCGCGGGGCTCATCACCGACGAGGACGCGGCGACCCTCGACGAGGCCTGGGTCCTCGCGACCCGCGTCCGCAACGCGGTGATGCTGGTACGCGGCCGGGCCGGCGACACGTTCCCGACGGAGCCCCGGGAACTGGCCGCCGTGGGCAGGTATCTGGGCTACGGCCCCGGCCACGCGGGCGACATGCTGGACGCCTACCGACGTACGGCCCGCAGGGCCCGCAGTGTGGTCGAGGAACTGTTCTACGGCACCGCCGAGCGCTGACCCCCAGCCGGAAACCCCCTGAGCCCCAGGCCGCCCCCCTGACACCGACCCCCCATCGACACCCTGACCGCAACTCGCCCGGCGGCGACGCGCCAAGTCCCGGGCCCCCCGCGGCGCCACCGGCCTCGAACTCCCGGCCGCAGCGCGTCCAGCCTCGGCTGTCTGGCCGTGCGCCCCTGGTCGTGGGACGCGGCCAGGGCCCTCCGGCCGCGACACGCGCGGCTTCGCGCCACCTGGCCGCGACGGGTCCGGCCGCAGCGCGTCCGGCCGCAGCGCGTCGGCGTCAGGCCGTCCGGCCGTGCGCCCAGCCTCGCGCCGCCTGGCCACGACGCGTTCGGCCCCGAGCCCCCGGCCGCCGCAGTGCGTCCGACTTCGGGTGTCCTGGCCTTAGGCCGTCCGGCCGTGCGCCGCCGCCTCGGGCCGCCTGGCCGCGACGCGTCCAGCCTCCGGCCCCCTGGCCTCAGGCCGTCCGGCCGTGTGCCCCCGCCTCGCGTCGCTGGCCGCGACGCGTTCGGCCTCGGGCCCCCGGCCGCCGCGGTGCGTCCGACTTCGGGTGTCCTGGCCTTGGGCCGTCCGGCCGTGCGCCGCCGCCTCGCGCCGCTTGGCCGCGACGGGTTCCGTCTTGGCCCCCGGCTGCAGTGCGTCCGGCTTCGGGCGTTCTGGCCTCGGGCCATCCGGCCGTGTGCCCCCGCCTCGCGTCGCCTGGACGCGACGCGTTCCGCCTCGGGCCCCCCGCCCGCAGTGCGTCCGGCCTCCGGCCCTCTGGCCTCGGGCCGCTCGGCCCTGCGCCGCCGCCTCGGGCCGCTTGGCCGCGCCGGGTTCCGTCTTGGCCCCCCGGCTGCAGTGCGGCCGCCTCGGACCCCTGGCCTCAGGCCGTCCGGCCGTGCGCCACCCGGCCTCGGGCTCCCTGGCCGCGACGGGTCCGGCGTCGGCCCCCGGCCGCAGCGCGTCCGGCCTCAGGCCGTCCGGCCGTGCGCCCCCGCCTCGCGCCGCCTGACCGCGACGCGTTCCGCCTCGGGCCCCCCGGCCGCCGCAGTGCGCCCTGCCTCGGGCCCCCTGCCCGCAGCGCCTCCGGCCTCCGGACCTCTGCCCGCGCCCCGCCCGGCCTCCGCCCCCCTGCCCGCGCCCCGCCCGGCCTCCGCCCCCCTGCCCGCGAGCCGCCCGGCATCGGTCCCCCTGCCCGCGGCCCGCCCGGTCTCCGGCCCCCCGCCCGCGGCCCGCCCGGCCCCGGGTGTCCTCGCGGCCGGCCTCCCGGTCGTGGCAGGGGCGGTCGTAGGACGGGGCGCCCGGGGGTGGGGCGCTCGTGCCGGTACCGTGCGCGGTAGCGCGTACGGCAGCCTGCCGTACCAGAGTCGTGCGACCGTGAATCCGAAGGCCAGGCACAGCACGCCGCCGACCGCGTCCAGCCAGAAGTGGTTGGCCGTGGCGACGATGACCACCAGGGTCAGCGCCGGGTACAGCAACCCCAGCACCCGCACCCAGGGGATCGTCGCCAGCGCGGCGATCGTCAGCCCGCACCACAGGGACCAGCCGATGTGCATCGACGGCATCGCGGCGTACTGGTTGGACATGTGTTTCAGGTCGCCGGACGCCATCGAACCCCAGGTCTGGTGGACCATGACCGTGTCGACGAAGCCGCCGCCGTTCATCAGCCGCGGGGGCGCCAGCGGATACAGGTAGTAGCCGACCAGGGCGACGGCCGTGGTCGCGAACAGCACCAGGCGGGTCGCCGCGTACCGGCCGGGATGGCGACGGTACAGCCACACCAGGACACCCAGCGTGACGATGAAGTGCAGTGTCGCGTAGTAGTAGTTCATCCCGACGATCAGCCAATGCACCGAGTTCACGGCGTGGTTGACCGACTCCTCGACGGCGATGCCCAGCTGGTGCTCGACCTGCCAGATCCAGTCGGCGTTGTGCAGGGCCTCGGTCTTCTGCTCGGGCACGGCGTTGCGGACGAGCGAGTACGTCCAGTAACTCACCGCGATCAGCAGGATCTCGAACCAGAACCGGGGCCGGCGCGGAGTGCGCAGCCGGCGCCGCGGAGCGTGCCCCGAATCGGCCGCAACGGTCTCCGGGAGGGCCGCTTCCATGCCCTCCGGCTTCGTCACGGTCGTTTCACCCATAGGCGCAAAGTCTGCCAGAAAAGGACTTCTGCACCGATCATCCCGCGGCCCCGTACGAGCCGCATGTTCTACGGCGAAATCAGGCCGAAGGTCTCAGGAACGACCGCGTTCCCCCGGCGCCGACGCCGTCGAACCGCGCACCACCAGCTCCGGCATGAACACGAACTCGCTGTGCGGCGCGGGCGTCCCGCCGATCTCCTCCAGCAGCGTGCGCACCGCCGCCTGCCCCATCGCCGGGACCGGCTTGCGGATCGTGGTCAGCGGCGGGTCGGTGAAGGCGATCAGCGGGGAGTCGTCGAAGCCGACCACCGAGATGTCCTTCGGCACGTCCAGGCCGAGCTGCCGGGCCGCCCGGATCGCGCCCAGCGCCATCATGTCGCTGGCGCACACCACGGCCGTGCAGTCGCGTTCGATCAACGCCACGGCCGCCGCCTGACCACCCTCCAGGGTGTACAGGGAGTGCTGCACCAACTCCGACTCCACGGTCGCGGCGTCGAGGCCCAACTGCTCCTGTATCGCGCGTACGAACCCCTCGATCTTGCGCTGCACCGGCACGAACCGCTTGGGCCCGAGGGCCAGACCGATCCGGGTGTGCCCCAGGGATGCCAGGTGCGTGACCGCCAGGCTCATCGCCGCGCGGTCGTCGGGGGAGATGAACGGCGCCTGCACCTTCGGCGAGAAACCGTCGACCAGTACGTAGGGCACGCCCTGGGCGCGCAGCCGGTCGTAGCGCTGCATGTCGGCGGTGGTGTCCGCGTGCAGCCCGGAGACGTAGATGATGCCGGCGACCCCGCGGTCCACGAGCATCTCCGTCAGCTCGTCCTCGGTCGAGCCGCCCGGCGTCTGGGTGGCGAGCACCGGTGTGTAGCCCTGCCGGGTCAGCGCCTGGCCGATGACCTGCGCCAGGGCCGGGAAGATCGGGTTCTCCAGCTCCGGGGTGATCAGACCGACCAGCCCCTCGCTGCGCTGGCGCAGGCGCACCGGGCGTTCGTAGCCCAGTACGTCGAGTGCGGCGAGCACGGACTGGCGGGTGGTGGCGGCGACGCCCGGCTTCCCGTTGAGGACCCGGCTGACGGTCGCTTCGCTCACCCCCGCCTGCAAAGCGATGTCGGCAAGCCGTGTGGTCACAGCACTGGACTGTAGCGGCCGGGGTTCTCCTTGCACACCGACGGGACGCCGGGTGCGCGCCGTCGCACGGCCCGCTGCGGGTGGCTTGGTCATCGCGGTCCCTCGAAACTCGTGGTCGGCGTCCGATCCGCAACGGATGATTCCCCCGGCGGACGCGGATGGCAAGTGCTTGCAGAGTCTTGCACAGCTGTCCGACTTCCCGCCGATCACCAGGAAACAGGGGCTGTGGGGGCAGTTGAGGGAAGGCCGGTGAGAGGTCACGGCGGGGTAACCATCGGCACCCCTTGCAACTTTTTGCTGCAAGGTCTTTCGCAAGTCCTTCCAGCGCGGCTAATCTCACCGACGCCCGGCCGCCAACGGCGCAGTCGGCAGCACAACGGGCTTTCACCCTCAAGGAGAACTCATGCGGCGTGGCATAGCGGCCACCGCGCTGGTGGCGTCCCTCGCCCTGGCGGCGACGGCCTGCGGCGGTAGCGACAGTGGCGACGAGGCCGGCGGCCCGGTCACCATCACCTGGTGGGACACCTCCAACGCCACCAACGAGGCACCGACGTACCAGGCCCTGGTGAAGCAGTTCGAGGCTGCCAACAAGGACATCAAGGTCAAGTACGTCAACGTCCCCTTCGACCAGGCGCAGAACAAGTTCGACACCGCCGCCGGTTCCAAGGGTGCCCCGGACGTGCTGCGTTCCGAGGTCGGCTGGACCCCGGCCTTCGCCAAGAAGGGCTTCTTCGCGCCGCTGGACGGCACCGAGGCCCTCAAGGACCAGGACAAGTTCCAGCCCAGCCTGATCGAGCAGGCCAAGTACGAGGGCAAGACCTACGGCGTCCCGTTCACCACGGACACCCTCGCCCTCGTCTACAACAAGGCCCTGTTCGAGAAGGCCGGCGTCGAGGCCCCCAAGACCTGGGACGACCTGAAGAAGGCCGCCGCCACCGTCAAGGACAAGACCGGCGTCGACGGCTACTGGGGCTCCACCCAGGCCTACTACGCCCAGTCCTTCCTCTACGGCGAGGGCACCGACACCGTCGACGCCGACGCAAAGAAGATCACCGTCACCTCGCCCGAGGCCAAGAAGGCCTACGGCACCTGGCAGGGCCTGTTCAAGGGCAAGGGCCTGCACAAGGCCGACACCACCGCCGACGCCTACGCCCACATCCAGGAGGCGTTCGTCAGCGGCAAGGTCGCCTCGATCATCCAGGGCCCGTGGGAGATCACGAACTTCTACAAGGGCTCGGCCTTCAAGGACAAGAACAACCTCGGCATCGCCACCGTCCCGGCCGGTTCCGCCGGCAAGGCGGGCGCCCCGACCGGCGGTCACAACCTGTCCGTCTACGCCGGCTCCGACGAGGCCCACCAGAAGGCCGCGATGAAGTTCGTGAACTTCATGACCTCGGCCAAGGCCCAGGAAACCATCGCGCTGAAGAACTCCACGCTCCCCACGCGCGACGACGCCTACACCGACAAGGTCAAGGCCGACCCCGGCATCGCCGGCTACCAGGGTGTGCTGTCCGCCGCCCAGCCGCGCCCGGCGCTGCCCGAGTACAGCTCCCTGTGGACCCCGCTCGACGACGAGCTGCTCAAGATCGCGAGCGGCAAGGAATCCCTGGACAAGGGCCTCGGCAACGCCGAGACCGCCATCGCCAAGCTGGTGCCCGGCTTCTCCAAGTGACCGCCCGGTGGCCGCCGGATCCCCCTGTCATGGGGGGAGGGGATCCGGCGGCCACCGGTCCGCGCCTGCGCCTGCGCCCGGGCAGCTCCCCTTGACCTCCTTGAACCTCCAGAAGGTGTCGAACCATGACAGTCGCCATCGACCGAGCGACCGGCAAGCGGCGCGGTGAGCGGGAACCGCGGCCCGGGCCCGTCCAGCGGTTGAAGAACGGCTTCCACAAGCACTGGTACGCCTACGCGATGATCGCCCCGGTGGCCGTCGTGCTCGGCGTCCTCGTGGTGTACCCGCTGGTGTACGGCCTGTACCTCACCCTCACCGACGCCACCAGTCTCAACACCGCCCGCACGATCGGCGTCAACCACATCGACGCCACGTACAAGTTCATCGGCCTGGACAACTACGCCGACATCCTCTGGGGCCCGACGGCCTACGACCGCTTCTGGTCGCACTTCCTGTGGACGGTCTTCTGGACGGCGGCGTGCGTCGCCCTGCACTACGGCATCGGTCTCGGCCTCGCCCTGCTGCTCAACCAGAAGCTGCGCGGGCGGACCCTCTACCGGATGATCCTCGTCCTGCCCTGGGCGGTGCCGACCTTCGTCACGGTCTTCGGCTGGCGGTTCATGCTCGCCGACAGCGGCGTCATCAACACCGCCCTGGAGGGCCTGGGCCTGCCGACACCGCTGTGGCTGGAGGACACCTTCTGGCAGCGGTTCGCCGCGATCATGGTCAACACCTGGTGCGGTGTGCCGTTCATGATGGTCTCGCTCCTCGGCGGCCTGCAGTCGATCGACGCCAGCCTGTACGAGGCCTCCGAGATGGACGGCGCCAACGCCTGGCAGCGGTTCCGCTACGTCACCCTGCCCGGTCTCAGGTCCGTCAGCACGACGGTTGTACTCCTGGGTGTCATCTGGACCTTCAATCAGTTCGCCATCATCTTCCTGTTGTTCGGCAACACCGCACCCGACGCCCAGATCCTCGTCACATGGGCCTACCAACTGGGCTTCGGGCAGCAGCCGCGCGACTACGCCCAGTCCGCCGCCTACGGGATCCTGCTCCTGTCCATCCTGATCGTCTTCACCTCCTTCTACCGCCGCTGGCTGAACCGCAACGAGCAGCAGCTCGCGATCTGAGGCAGGAGTTCCCCATGAGTACGACCACCGTCGAGAGCTCCGCACCGGCCGGCGAGCGGCGCCCCACCGAGGCCCCCGGCAAGGTCCGCGGGCGCGGCGAACGCGGCCGCGGCGCTTCCCTCGCCTCGCACGCCGTCCTGATCGCCGCCAGCCTGACCGCGCTCTTCCCGGTCGCCTGGCTGGTCTTCCTGTCCCTCGGCCCGGACAAGGACGACTACCTCCACCCCGGGCGCATCTGGGGCAAGATGTCGCTCGACAACTACGCCTTCGTCCTCCAGGACACCGGGTTCTTCGACTGGCTGAAGAGCACGCTGGTCGTGGTGCTGGGCACGACGCTCATCGGCGTCGTCGTCGCTGCGTCCACCGGTTACGCCGTCTCCCGCATGCGGTTCCCCGGCTACCGGAAGCTGATGTGGGTGCTGCTGGTCACCCAGATGTTCCCCATCGCGGTACTGATCGTGCCGATGTACCAGATCCTCTCGGATCTCCAGCTCATCGACAGCTACCTTGGTCTCATCCTGGTCAACTGCACCACGATCGTGCCGTACTGCGCCTGGCTGATGAAGGGCTATTTCGACACCATCCCGTTCGAGATCGACGAGGCGGGGCGCGTCGACGGGCTGACCCCCTTCGGCACGTTCGCGCGGCTCATCCTGCCGCTCGCCAAGCCGGGCCTCGCGGTCGCGGCGTTCTACAGCTTCCTCACGGCCTTCGGTGAGGTCGCGTTCGCCTCGACGTTCATGCTGAGCGACGACAACTACACCTTCGCCGTCGGTCTGCAGACGTTCGTCAGCGAGCACGACGCCCAGCGCAATCTGATGGCCGCGACGGCTGTGCTGATCGCGATACCGGCCGCGCTGTTCTTCTACCTGGTGCAGAAGAACCTGGTGACCGGGCTCACGGCCGGTGGCACGAAGGGGTGACCTCCGTGAGTGATCGGCCGCGGGTCCGTCGTGGCCGGTCGCGCAGTTCCCCGCGCCCCTGACGGGGCGCGGATCGGGCGGCTGCGGTGCCCATCCGACCCCGCTGTACCGCGGCCGCCCCTCTCCCCACCCACGCTTCCATGACCGACATCCTGTTACGCATCAAGGACGACATGAGCCAGCACTCAGCTGCCCCTGCCCCCACCCCCACAGTGGCCGTCGCCAAGCGCCGCGACTGGTGGCGGGACGCGGTGATCTACCAGGTGTACCCGCGCAGCTTCGCCGACAGCAACGGCGACGGCATGGGCGATCTGGAGGGTGTCCGCAGCCGCCTGCCGTACCTGCGCGATCTCGGCGTGGACGCCGTGTGGCTCAGCCCCTTCTACGCCTCGCCGCAGGCCGACGCGGGTTACGACGTCGCCGACTACCGTGCCGTCGACCCCATGTTCGGCAACCTCCTGGACGCCGACGCGCTCATCCGCGACGCCCACCGGCTGAGTCTGCGGATCATCGTCGACCTGGTGCCCAACCACTCCTCCGATCAGCACGAGTGGTTCAAGCGGGCGCTCGCCGAGGGCCCGGGCTCCTCGCTGCGTGACCGCTACCACTTCCGCCCCGGCAAGGGCGCGAGCGGCGAACTGCCGCCCAACGACTGGGAGTCGATCTTCGGCGGCCCGGCCTGGACCCGGGTCACCGAGCCGGACGGCACGCCCGGCGAGTGGTACCTGCACCTCTTCGCCCCCGAGCAGCCCGACTTCAACTGGGAACACCCGGCGGTCGGCGACGAGTTCCGCTCCATCCTGCGCTTCTGGCTGGACATGGGCGTCGACGGCTTCCGCATCGACGTCGCGCACGGTCTGGTGAAGGCGGCGGGCCTGCCCGACCTTGGATCCCACGACCAGGTGAAACTGCTGGGCAACGATGTCATGCCGTTCTTCGACCAGGAGGGTGTGCACGAGATCTACCGGCAGTGGCGGCTCATCCTCGACGAGTATGCGGGCGAGCGCATCTTCGTCGCCGAGGCCTGGACCCCGACCATCGAGCGCACGGCCCACTACGTCCGCCCGGACGAGCTGCACCAGGCCTTCAACTTCCAGTACCTCAGCACCCACTGGGACGCCGAGGAGATGCGCGAGGTCATCGACCGCACCCTGGAGGCCATGCGCCCGGTCGGCGCCCCCGCCACCTGGGTGCTGTCCAACCACGACGTCACCCGGCACGCCACCCGCTTCGCCAACCCGCCCGGCCTCGGCACCCAGATCCGCCTGGCCGGCGACCGCGAGCTGGGCCTGCGCCGGGCCCGGGCCGCGAGCCTGCTGATGCTGGCGCTGCCCGGCTCGGCCTACGTCTACCAGGGCGAGGAGCTCGGCCTGCCCGACGTCGTCGACCTGCCGGACGAGGTGCGCCAGGACCCGGCGTACTTCCGGGGCGCGGGCCAGGACGGCTTCCGCGACGGCTGCCGGGTGCCGATCCCGTGGACCAAGACGGGTTCGTCGTACGGCTTCGGTGACGGCGGCAGCTGGCTGCCGCAGCCGGAGGGCTGGGGCGAGCTGAGCGTCGAGGCGCAGACCGGCGAGGCCGGTTCGACCCTGGAGCTGTACCGGGCCGCGCTGCGCGTGCGCCGTGAGCAGCCCGACCTCGGCGCCGGCACGTCCGTGGAGTGGCTGCGGGCGCCCGAGGGTGTGCTGGCCTTCCGGCGCGGGGAGTTCGTGTGCGTCGCGAACACCACCGGCGAGTCGGTGGCGATGCCGGCGTACGGCCGGGTGCTGGTGGCGAGCGGGGAGATCGTCGAGGTCGACGACGAGACGAAGGTGCCCGCCGACACCACGGTGTGGTGGACCACCGCGACCGAGGGGCCCCGCGCCTGATTTTCCTTTGAATTTCGTACGGCCCGCTGCCCTTTCGGGTGGCGGGCCTCTACTATCTGCGTCACCGCAAGGTTTCTGAACCTTGCTGCAAGAACCTTCAACGAAGAAGGAAACCCCACATGGCACGCAGATACCTCGCTTCCGCCGTCGCGCTCGCCGCGGCTGCGGTTGTCATGACCCCGACTGGTGCACAGGCCTCCCCACCTGGCACCAAGGACGTCACCGCCGTCCTCTTCGAGTGGAACTTCGCCTCGGTCGCCCGCGAGTGCACCACCACCCTCGGGCCCGCCGGATACGGCTACGTCCAGGTCTCCCCGCCCGCCGAGCACATACAGGGCTCGCAGTGGTGGACTTCGTACCAGCCCGTCAGTTACAAGATCGCCGGCCGGCTCGGCGACCGCGCCGCCTTCCGGGACATGGTGAACACCTGCCACGCGGCCGGTGTGAAGGTCGTCGCCGACACCGTCATCAACCACATGGCGGCCGGCAGCGGCACCGGCACCGGCGGCTCGTCGTACACGAAGTACAACTACCCCGGCCTGTACTCCGCGCCCGACTTCGACGACTGCACGGGCCAGATCAGCAACTACCAGGACCGCTGGAACGTCCAGCACTGCGAGCTGGTCGGCCTCTCCGACCTCGACACCGGCGAGAACTACGTCCGCGGCGCGATCGCCGGCTACATGAACGACCTGCTCTCCCTCGGCGTCGACGGCTTCCGCATCGACGCGGCCAAGCACATGGACGCGGCCGACCTCGCCGGCATCAAGTCCCGGCTGAGCAACCCGTCGGTGTACTGGAAGCAGGAGGTCATCTACGGCTCCGGCGAGGCGGTCCAGCCCACTGAATACACGAGTAACGGGGACGTCCAGGAGTTCCGCTACGCCTACGACCTCAAGCGGGTCTTCAACAACGAGAACCTCGCCTACCTCAAGAACTACGGCGAGGGCTGGGGCTACATGAGCAGCGGAGTCTCCGGTGTCTTCGTCGACAACCACGACACCGAGCGCAACGGCTCGACCCTCAGCTACAAGGACAACGCCGACTACACCCTGGCCAACGTCTTCATGCTGGCCTGGCCCTACGGCGCGCCGGACATCAACTCCGGCTACGAGTTCTCCGACCACGACGCCGGCCCCCCGAACGGCGGCCAGGTGAACGCCTGCTGGCAGAACGGCTGGAAGTGCCAGCACAACTGGCCCGAGATCAAGTCCATGGTCGGCTTCCGCAACGCCACCCGGGGCCAGGCCGTCACCAACTGGTGGGACAACGGCGGCGACGCGATCGCCTTCGGCCGGGGCGGCAAGGGCTTCGTGGCCATCAACCACGAGTCGGGACCACTGACCCGGACGTACCAGACGTCGCTGCCCGCCGGGACGTACTGCGACGTGCAGAACAGCACCCCGGTGACGGTGAACTCCAGCGGGCAGCTCACGGCCACCCTGGGCGCGAACACCGCCCTCGCGGTGTACGCGGGCAAGTCGAGCTGCTGAGCGGCCAGCTGAAAGTTTTTGCCGATGGTTTCAAGCCTCTTGCTGTAAGTGTTGCGGCGGCGATACGGTCGCGCGGGGTCGGACCCGAAGAGCCGTAATCGCAAGGAGCCCATCTGTGATACCGAGATGGCCGACGCCGTCGAGGCGCCGAACCACCCATGCCGGACGGGTCGCTGCGGTCACCGTGACCGCGCTGGCCGCAGCGCTCGTCCAGCCCCTCGCGGCGCGGGCCGACACTCCGCCTCCGCCCCCCTCCGACGCCAGGCTGGCCGCCGAGCCCGCCCGGCACGACGCCACCCGTGAGCAGTTCTACTTCGTCCTGCCGGACCGGTTCGCCAAGGGCGACCCGCGCAACGACAAGGGCGGCCTGACCGGTTCCCGCCTCGCCACCGGCTACGACCCCACCGACAAGGGCTTCTACCAGGGCGGCGACCTCAAGGGCCTGACCAGGAAGCTCGACTACATCAAGGGCCTGGGCACCACCGCCCTGTGGATGGCCCCGATCTTCAAGAACCAGCCCGTGCAGGGCACCGGCGAGAACGCCTCGGCCGGCTACCACGGTTACTGGATCACCGACTTCACCCAGGTCGACCCGCACTTCGGCACCAACAAGGACCTCGAAACCCTCATCGACAAGGCCCACGCCAAGGGCATGAAGGTCTTCTTCGACGTCATCACCAACCACACCGCCGACGTCGTCGACTACGAGGAGAAGTCCTACGACTACCTCTCCAAGGGCGCCTTCCCGTATCTGACGAAGGACGGCGAGCCCTTCGACGACGCCGACCACGCGGACGGGCGACGGGACTTCCCCGAGGTCGGCACCGGCACCTTCCCGCGCACCCCGGCCGTCCCCGCCGCGAAGAAGAACGTCAAGGTCCCGTCGTGGCTCAACGACCCGGCGATGTACCACAACCGCGGCGACTCCACCTTCGCCGGTGAGAGCTCCGCGCACGGCGACTTCTCCGGCCTGGACGACCTGTGGACCGAACGGCCCGAGGTCGTGCGGGGCATGGAGAAGATCTACCAGCGCTGGGTACGGGACTTCGACATCGACGGCTTCCGGATCGACACCGTGAAGCACGTCAACATGGAGTTCTGGACGCAGTGGGCCACCGCCCTCGATGCCTACGCGGCCAAGCGCGGCAGGGACGACTTCTTCATGTTCGGCGAGGTCTACTCGGCCGACACCGACGTCACCTCCCCGTACGTCACCCAGGGCCGCCTCGACGCCACGCTCGACTTCCCCTTCCAGGAGGCCGCCCGGCAGTACGCCTCGCAGGGCGCGAGCGCAGGCAAACTCGCCGCCGTCTTCGGCGACGACTACAAGTACACGACCGGCAAGGCCAACGCGTACGAGCAGGTCACCTTCCTCGGCAACCACGACATGGGCCGCATCGGGTCCTTCCTGAAGCAGGACGACCCCAAGGCCACCGACGCCGAGCTGCTCGCCAAGGCCAAGCTCGCCAACGAGCTGATGTTCCTCAGCCGCGGCAACCCCGTCGTCTACTACGGCGACGAGCAGGGCTTCACCGGCCCGGGCGGTGACAAGGACGCCCGGCAGAGCATGTTCGCGTCGCGCACCGCCGACTACCTCGACGACGACCGCATCGGCACCGACCGCACCCACGCCGAGGACGCCTTCGACACCAAGGCCCCGCTCTACCGGCAGATCAGCGCCCTCGCCGCACTCCGCAAGGCCAACCCGGCCCTCACCGACGGCGTCCAGCAGCAGCGGTACGCCGCCGACGGCCCGGGCGTCTACGCCTTCTCCCGCACCGACGCCAAGACCGGCACCGAGTACGTCGTGGCCTTCAACAACGCGGGCGAGACGAAGAGCGCGACCTTCCCTACCGGCTCGGCCGGCATGACGTTCAAGGGCATCCACGGCACCGACGCGGCCCCGAAGAGCGACGGTGACAAGAAGCTCACCGTCACCGTCCCGGCCGGCAAGGCGATCGTCCTCAAGGCGTCCGGCGGGCTCGCCGAGCCCGCCACCGCGCCCACGATCACCCTGAAGGCCCCGGCCGCGGGTGCGACCGGCACCGTCGAGGTCACCGCGGACACGGACGGCGGGCAGCTCAACCGGGTCGTCTTCGCCGCGCAGACCGGCAACGGCAGGTGGCAGACCCTCGGCTCCGCCGACCACGCCCCCTACAAGGTCACCCACACCATCGGCAAGCACGTGGCGCCCGGCACGGCCCTGCGCTACAAGGCCGTCGTCATCGACTCGGCCGGCCGCACCGCGAGCGCCCTCGCCGCCTCCACCACCGGCACCCCGCCCGCCGAGGAGCCGCCCACCGCCGCCTCCCGCGGCCACGCGATCGTCCACTACAAGCGCGCCGACGGGGACTACACCGACTGGGGCCTGTACGCCTGGGGCGACCTCGCCGAGGGCGAGGCCACCGAATGGCCGGGGAGCCACCCCTTCACCGGCCGCGACGCCTACGGGGCCTTCGCCTGGGTCAAGCTCAAGCCCGGCGCCTCCGACGTCGGCTTCCTCGTCGTGGACAAGGACGGCGACAAGGACGTCGCCACCGACCGCACCATCGACGTCACCAAGACCGGCGAGATCTGGATCGAGCAGGGCAAGGAGACCGTCACCACCGAGCGCCCCGAGTATCCGGCGCCCGACAAGACCAAGGCCGTCCTGCACTACCACCGGGCCGACGGCGACTACGACGGCTGGGGCCTGCACGTCTGGACCGGCGCCGCGAACCCCACCGACTGGTCGAACCCGCTGAAACCGGTGAAGACTGACTCCTATGGCGCTGTCTACGAGGTGCCGCTCACCGAGGGTGCCACCAGTCTCAGCTACATCCTCCACAAGGGCGACGAGAAGGACCTGCCCACCGACCAGTCGCTCGACCTCAAGGCGAACGGTCATGAGGTGTGGCTGGTGAACGGCCAGGACAAGTACCTGCTCCCGCAGCCCGCGGGCAGCGCGGCCGCGCTCGACCTGACCACGTCCAAGGCGATCTGGCTCGACCGGAACACCCTCGCCTGGAACGGCTCCGACGCCGCCGCCTCCACCCAGCTGCTCTACTCCCGCGACGGTTCGATCGCCGTGCGGGACGGCGCCCTGACCGGTGACGCGAAGTGGCTGCGCCTGGCGAAGGGCGAGCTGACCGACGCGCAGAAGGCGAAGTTCCCGCATCTGAAGGAGTACGACGCCTGGACCGTCGACCCGCGCGACCGCGACCGGGTCCGCGAGGCCCTGCGCGGTCAGGTCGTCGCCACCCAGCACGCCGCGAACGGGGCGGTGCTCGCCGCGACCGGCGTGCAGATCGCCGGAGTCCTCGACGCCCTCTACCCCGGCGCCACCAAGGCCGGCCTCGGACCGACGTTCTCCAAGGGCCGCCCCACCCTGGCCGTGTGGGCGCCGACCGCACAGCAGGTGTCCCTGGAGATCGGCGACTCCACGACCGCGATGAAGCGCGACCCCGCCACCGGCGTCTGGTCCGTCACCGGCCCGAAGTCCTGGAAGGGCAAGCCCTACCGGTACGTCGTGAAGGTCTGGGCGCCCAGCGTCCGCGAGGTCGTCACCAACAAGGTCACCGACCCCTACTCCCTCGCCCTCACCACCGACTCCCGGCGCAGCCTCGTCGTCGACCTGGACGACAAGGCCCTCAAGCCCTCCGGCTGGTCGGCGTACACCAAGCCCAGGGCCGTCCCGCTGAAGGACGCACAGATCCAGGAGCTGCACATCCGGGACTTCTCCGTGGAGGACCGGACCTCGAAGCACCCCGGCACCTACCTCGCCTTCACCGACAAGGCCGCCGACGGCAGCAAGCACCTGCGCGAACTGGCCAAGGCGGGCACCTCCTACGTCCACCTGCTGCCCGCCTTCGACATCGCCACCATCCCCGAGAGGAAGGCCGACCAGGCGAAGCCCGGCTGCGACCTGGCCTCCTTCCCGGCCGACTCCGACAAGCAGCAGGAGTGCGTCGGGAAGACCGCCGCGAAGGACGCCTACAACTGGGGCTACGACCCGTACCACTACACGGTCCCCGAGGGCTCCTACGCCACCGACCCGGACGGCACCGCCCGCACGGTCGAGTTCCGCAAGATGGTCAAGGCCCTCAACGACGACGGACTGCGGGTCGTCATGGACGTCGTCTACAACCACACCGCCGCGAGCGGCCAGGAGACGACGAGCGTCCTGGACCGGATCGTGCCCGGCTACTACCAGCGGCTCCTCGCCGACGGCTCGGTCGCCAACAGCACCTGCTGCGCGGGCACCGCCACCGAGAACGCCATGATGGGCAAGCTCGTCGTCGACTCGATCGTCACCTGGGCGAAGGAGTACAAGGTCGACGGCTTCCGCTTCGACCTCATGGGCCACCACCCGAAGGCCAACATCCTCGCCGTCCGCAAGGCCCTCGACGCGCTCACCCTCAAGAAGGACGGCGTCGACGGCAAGAAGATCATCCTCTACGGGGAGGGCTGGAACTTCGGCGAGATCGCCGACGACGCCCGGTTCGTCCAGGCCACCCAGAAGAACATGGCCGGCACCGGCATCGCCACCTTCTCCGACCGCGCCCGTGACGCGGTGCGCGGCGGCGGCCCCTTCGACGAGGACCCCGGCGTCCAGGGCTTCGCCTCCGGCCTGTACACCGACCCCAACTCCTCCGGCAACAACGGCACCCCGGCCGAGCAGAAGGCCCGCCTCCTGCACTACCAGGACCTCATCAAGGTCGGGCTCTCCGGCAACCTCGCGGGCTACCGGTTCACCGACACCGCGGGCAAGGAGGTCAAGGGCTCCGAGGTCGACTACAACGGCGCCCCCGCCGGCTACGCCGACGCCCCCGGTGACGCCCTCGCCTACGCCGACGCCCACGACAACGAGTCCCTGTTCGACGCGCTCGCCTTCAAGCTCCCCGCGTCGACGAGCGCGGCCGACCGGGCCCGGATGCAGGTCCTGGCCATGGCGACGGCCACCCTCTCGCAGGGCCCGGCCCTCTCCCAGGCGGGCACCGACCTGCTGCGCTCCAAGTCCCTGGACCGCAACTCCTACGACAGCGGCGACTGGTTCAACGCCGTGCACTGGAGGTGCGAGGACGGCAACGGCTTCGGCCGCGGACTGCCCATGGCGGCCGACAACACCGACAAGTGGCCGTACGCCAAGCCCCTGCTGACCAAGGTCGAGGTGGGCTGCGCGCAGATCGAGGGCACCTCGGCCGCCTACCGCGACCTGCTGCGGATCCGCGGCACCGAGAAGGACTTCTCCCTCGGCACCGCAGAGCGGGTGCAGTCCCGGCTCTCCTTCCCGCTGTCCGGGAAGGACGAGACACCCGGCGTGATCACCATGCGCCTCGGTGACCTGGTCGTCGTTTTCAACGCCACGCCGCAGAAACAGCAACAGCGCGTCCCGGCACTCGCCGGGACCGGCTACCGGCTGCACCCGGTGCAGGCGGCCGGGGCGGACGCCACGGTGAAGTCCTCCGCCTACGCCCGGGGATCCGGCACCTTCACCGTGCCGGCCCGCACGGTCGCGGTCTTCACCCGAACCGCGGGCTGACGCTCCCGCCGCGGGCGGGCCGGACCACGACCGGTGGCCCGGCCCGCCCGCGGCTAGGGTCTGTCGTTTGGATCAGGTCGCAGGGAATCGGCGCTGCTGGTCAACGCCGGTGAGCGGGGCCTGGTGCGGGTAGCTGCAAGGCGGAGGAGGGAGTCGATGCGGAGCATCGGCGAGTGACGACAACGCGGC